>NZ_SSNA01000120.1 GCF_004799445.1 Bradyrhizobium sp. | reverse complement strand
CCGGCCATCGCCGCGATACTGGTGAACGCGCTGATCCGGGCTGCGCCGCTCGCGTCCCAGGCGATGTCAGGGGTGCCGGAGGGTCGGACCAGATCCACTAGCGGTCCGCGCGATACGCCGCTGCGGCGGCGCTCCGAAACATCGGTGCCGGCGGCGCGGAATTCGGCCCGCTGCGCTTCGGCCGGTGCTGATGTGCTGTTCATGCCACGCTCCTCTGATTCAGGATGGCGATGAGCCGGGCGGGCCTGATCGGAAGCTCATAGGCGCGCACGCCGATCGCGTTGCGGATGGCGTTCGCAATCGCCGGCGACGTCGGCACGGTCGCGACCTCGCCAATGCCGACGCTGCCGCCGAGCACATGATCAAAACCCGCTTCATCGAAATGCACGTCAATGTTGGGCGTGTCTGCGATGCCGGGAATCCGGTAATCCTCAAGCCCAGCGGTGAGGATGTCGCCGCTCGCCGGATCGACCTCACGCCCCTCGTAAAGCGCATAGCCGATGCCCTGGATGACCGAACCTGTCGCCTGGCTGCGCGCGAGCGCCGGTGCGGCGAGCTTGCCGACTGCGATGCCGGTGTGAACGTTGAGGACCCGGACATGGCCAAGCCAGGTGTCGACCTCCACTTCGATCACCTGCACCGAACTCGGCACGCCCGCGCCGATGGCGAGATTCGAGAACCGGCGCATCATCCAGCCGAAGATGGTTCCCATCAAGCCGGCTTCCTTCAGCGGCGAGCGCACGCCGGGGAATGTCGGCTTGTTATCCTCCGGGCGTGTCGCCGACACGCTGATATCGGCGGACGCTGCGATCAGTTCCCGCCATGGCGCATTGGAGCCCGGGGTGGGCTTTTGTTTCGCATTCTTCTCGATGGCGTCCTTCAGCTTCTGGATCGCGAGCAATGCCGGCGGCACCACCGAGGCCGTGGTCCGGCTGCCCCCCGAGCCCGGCCCCTCAATGAGATTGGAATCGCCGATCCGGACCTCGACCTCGTGCGGCTCCAGCCCGAATTCATGCGCCACCGTGTTGGCGATCACCGTTCGACTGCCGGTGCCGATGTCCTGGATCGCCGTGCTCGCGACCAGGCGCCCGCCTTTGATCGCCAATTCGACCTTCGAGCCGGGCTGCCACAGATAAAGCCAGTATCCCGCGGCAACGCCGACGCCGCGGCGATAGCGGCCGCTCTGCGCCGCCGCTCCCTTGGCGTTGCGCCAGACGTCGAGCCCCGCCGCCCAGTCATAAAGACGCTGACGATTGGGGTCGGTGTCCCATCGCTTGCGCAGGCTGATCGGATCGACCTGCATCCGCAGCGCGGCTTCGTCGACCGCCTGCTCCAGCGCGAACGCCATCGGCGGTCCACCGGGCGCGCGAAAGGCCGTGCCCGGTGGCAGATTGCTGATGACATCGAAGTCGACCAGCTCCTTTGCCTCGGCGGGATAGATCAGGCGCGCCAATGCCGCGATCGTGGAGTTGATAGCCGCGCCATTGTCGGAATAGGCCGTCAGAGACAGGGCCTTGAGGCCGCCCTCGCGCGACGGCAGCAGCGCAATGTTGATTTCCGTCGCCGGACGATGGCCCGTGACGGTCAACTCGTCGTGCCGGTCGATCGCAATGCGAACGGGGGCCTTCGCTTCCCGCGCAAGTTCGATCGCGGCGATGGTGTCGATGCCGAGACTAGCCTTCGAGCCAAATCCGCCGCCGACATGGTCGGCGATCACACGCACCTTGTTACGGTCAACCTTGTATCGCTTCGCAATCAGCTCCATCAGATGAAACACCACCTGGGTCGAGACGTGCACGGTCAGGCGATCGCCGTCGAAGCGGGCCACGGTGACATGCGGCTCGAGGCAGCTGTGCGATTGACCCGCGGTCCTGAAAACGCCCTCGACCAAAAGCGGGTCATGCGTTTGCGCCGCTGCCGCGATCGCATTCCGCACCTTTTTGGCCTTGTGCGAAAACGCCCCGGACGGACCTCGCACATTGTGCTTCCACGGGGCTGGCGCCGGCGAACCCTCCGATACGTTGCCTGCCTTCTTGCGGCTCGATTTTTCGAACACCAGCGCCGCACCCGGCTTGCGCGCCGCGTCCAGTCCCACGACCGATGGCAGTTGCTCGCATTTGATCCCGATGGCTGCGGCAGCATCACGCGCGGTCTTGTGGTCCTTCGCGGCGATCGGTTCGCCGACATAGCGGACGGTGCGGTCGTCCCCGAGCAGGGATACTACCGCTACTACACCCGGCATCGCGCGCGCGGGCGCAAGGTCGAGTTCGACGATCCGCCCGTGGGCGACATGCGAACGGACGATCAGGCCTTCGAGCTGACCATCGTGGTGGATGTCGACGGCATATTTCGCGCTCCCCGTCACCTTGTCGCGCGCCTCAAGGCGCGGCGGGACGGTTTCGTCGCCGTCGAAGCGGCCGCTACAGGCCTCAGCCACCGCGCGCAAAATGTTGTCATAGGCGCCGCAGCGGCAGAGGTGGCCCGACAGCGCTGCGCCGATCTCCTCGCGCGAGGGAACGGCGGTGCCTTTTGCCTTGCGCCAGCCATCGTGAAAGGCGACCGCCTCGACAACGAAACCCGGCGTGCAGAAGCCGCATTGCAAGGCATCGAGCGTCATGAACGCTCGCTGTATCGGATGCAGCCTTGTGCCGCCAATGCCCTCGACGGTCGTGATCATGCTGCCGGCAACCGCCTTCGCGGGCATTAGGCAGCTGACGACCGGCACGCCGTCCAGCAATACGGTGCAGGCGCCGCAGACGCCGGCGCCGCAGGCGAGCTTGGTTCCGGTCAGACTCAGGTTGTCGCGGATGACATCGACCAGAAGCGCTTCGGGATCGTCGGGCAAGGTTTCAACGCGACCATTGATCGTCACTGTGCTCATCGCGATCTCCTTTTGGTGCGGGATTGGGGTGCGGCGGGCGCGATGGCGCCGGCCACGAGCAGACGTACGATCCGGTCAAGTTCACGCAGCACGTCGGTGTTCAGCCGCAGATCGTTGAATCCGCGCATGGCGATCTGGATGCAGCGGGCAAGGTCGCGGGATGTCATGCCGTTCTGCAGGACAAGACCCTGTTTGGCGCAAACACGATCGATGGTTTCGGCCCGCAGGTCGGCGTTATGTTCGATGAAGCTCTGATAGAGATCGCGGGTCTGAAGCTGATGCTCGGACAACAGCTCTTCGGCCTGCGGTGACTCCGCGACACATTCGAGCAAGTAGCGAAACCGTGCACCGATCTGCGCGGCCAGAATATCGGCTAGCCCGCCGCCGGTCTGTTCCTGATCGAGGCCGGAGGCTGCCTCGGCCTCGTAGGCGCATTCATGCAATTGCTCGACGACCGCCCGGAACAGCGCCTCCTTGCTCGCGTAGTGATGATAGAGGGCCTGCCGTGTCAGTCCGGCTTCCTCCGCGATCTGGCCCATCGACGCACGCCGATAGCCGAATCTGGCGAAGATATTTTCCGCGGCCGACAAGATGCGATCCGGCGAGCCCATTCGACAATTTTGACAAATACTGTCAATTTGTCAAATGAATTGGCTTTGCCTTTCGGTTCCCCCTGGTGAAGGTGCGGACCGGCGCTGAAGGGTTGTCCCGGTGTGGACATAAAAGATATATTTCATGCACTTAACAACGGCGCCGATGGTGGCCGCTAACGGAGACCTATCGAAGGTCTCCTTTATTTTGCAGGGTAGGAGCAGCGGAATCATGGCGTCACCCAAAATTGCAATCGTTGGCGCCGGGATGGGCGGCATGGCCGCGGCCGGCACGCTTCGACAGGCGGGCATCGACGTCGAGGTGTATGAACAGGCGCATCAGTTCGGCCGCATTGGCGCGGGCATTCAGATGCTGCCGAATTCGATGAAGGTGCTGCGCGGCATCGGCGTCGAGGCCATGTTGCGCGAGCGGGCCTTCGCGCCTTATTCCCACCTCAACCGCGTCGGCGACACCGGTGAGCTCAAGCGCGAGCTGCCGATGCCGGAAGACCTTTACGGGGCACCGTTCCTCTGCATGCATCGCGCGGACCTGCACGAGGCGCTGACCTCGATCGTGCCGAACGAGATCGTCCACCTGAACAAGAAACTGGTTGGGCTGGAGCAGAACGGCGGACCGGTAACGCTGTTCTTCGCCGACGGGACGACGGTCGAGGCGGATGCCGTGATCGGCGCCGACGGCGTCCACTCGGTGGTACGCGACATCATCATCGGACCGGACAAGCCGCTGCACCGCGGCCGCATCGCCTACCGCTCGGTGTTCAATTCCAGCCTGATGCCAAAGGAGATCTCGCGCTCCCGCGTCAAATGGTGGGGCGAGGATCGCCACATCGTGATCTATTACACGACCAGGGATCGCAGCCAGCTGTATTTCGTGACCAGCGTCCCGGAGCCGGCCGACTGGATGACGAAGGAGTCGTGGTCGGCCAAGGGCGACGTGAAGGAGTTGCGCGCCGCCTATGCCGGTTTCCATTCCGAGGTCCGGATGGTGCTCGATGCCTGCCCGGACTGCCACAAATGGGCGATCCTTGAGCGCGACCCGCTGCCGACCTGGAGCCAGGGCCGAATCATCCTGATCGGTGACGCCAGCCACCCGATGACGCCTTACATGGCGCAGGGCGCGGCCACCTCGATCGAGGACGCCGCTGTGTTGGCGCGCTGCCTGAAGGACGTGCCGGTCGACGGCATCGAGGCGGCCTTCAGGCGTTTCGAGGCTCACCGCAAGCCGCGAACTTCGAAGATTCAGGAGATATCCAGCGCCAACACCTGGATGAGCGGCGGCAATGACGATCCGAGTTGGCTCTATGGCTATGACGCCTGGAACGTCTCGCTCGACGAGCCGGCGCCGACCCCCGGCTCGACTCGGAAATCGGCCGCGGCATGAGCAATGACGCGCTACGCGGAAACCTCCGCCACTTGACTCCGGCCGAATGCCCGCAGTGAGCGCCGAAAAAATTCTGGCGTTGATGGGGCGGACGCGCGATATCTGATCCAATCGTCCAGCCTGCTCTCGGGCCGGCTTGCGTGCTACGCATGCAGGCCGATCAAGCGGGCCGAAAAAGCAAAGAACAAAAGAACGGGAGTGAGCCTTTGTCAGTCGTCAACGCGGGGTCGCGGTCAGAGGCTCCCGCCGTTTCGTCGCCGGCGCCGCCATTCGCTTCCGAAGATGCTGCCGCCGCGCTGATCACGCGCATGGAGCAAATACCGACGTCGCGCTGGTTTGTTCGCGCCCGCGTGGTCATGGGGAGTGCCACGTTCTTCGACGCGTTCAACGCGCTGTCGATCGCGTTCGTTTTGCCGATCCTGGTGCCGCTGTGGCACATCACGGCACCGGAAATCGGCTTCATGATCGGTGCCAGCTACCTCGGCCAGGTCGTGGGAGCGCTGGCTTTCAGCTGGGGTGCCGAACGCTACGGCCGGGTTCGATGTGCCGCCGCGGCAACCGCCATTTACGCGCTGATGAGTCTCGCCTGCGCCGGGGCGTGGAGTTTCAGCGTTCTGCTGATCTGTCGCTTCATTCAGGGCATCGGCGTCGGCGGCGAGATGCCGGTCGCTGCCACCTATATCAGCGAGCTCTCCAAGGCCCGTGGTCGCGGCCGCTTCTTCATGCTGTACGAGATGATCTTCCCGATCGGGCTGATGGTCACCGGGCAGGTCGGTGCGGTGCTGGTGCCGCTGCTGGGATGGCAGATCATGTTCCTGATCGGCGGCATTCCGGGACTGGTGATCGCGCTGATGTTGTTGCGGCTGCCGGAATCCCCGCGCTGGTTGATCGGCAAGGGACGTCTGGCCGAAGCCGAGGCGGTGATCATGCGGCTGGAGGCCGCCTCCGACCGAACCGGCGCGGCGACGAGCGAAGCGTTGCCGCCCGCGACCCTGCCGGCGCAGGTTCCTGTTCCCCAGCGGGAGCGCGGCAGGTGGAGCGAATTGCTGTCGCCAGCCTATCGCGGCCG
>NZ_SSNA01000012.1 GCF_004799445.1 Bradyrhizobium sp. | reverse complement strand
CGGCGTTCTCACGCGCCCGCAATGAGCGTTTCCGCGACGGAGATGTTTTTCGCCGGATGTTCGAACGGGTCGTCGAGGCGTGCATTGCGGCGGGCCTGGTGGGTGGCGAAGGCTTTGCGGTTGATGCGAGCCTGATCCAGGCCGATGCCAACAAGCAACGCTCGATCGCGGGTCAGGACTGGCGCAGGGATCGCGATCCGAAGACCACCAGCCGCGCGGTGAAGGAGTATCTGGCGACCCTCGACGAATACGGCTTGGGGCGCCGCCAGCGAGGTTGTCCCGAAGTTTGTCTCGCCGTCCGATCCCGCGGCCCAATGGACCGGGGCTCATAAGGGGCCGGCATTCTTCGCTTACTCCGACAATTATCTCATCGACGTGAAGTTCGGTGTCATCGTTGACGTGGAGGCATCCCGTTCTATTCGCCAGGCCGAGGTCGGCGCGGCGAAGACCATAATCGAGCGAACCGACAAGCCGCTTCGGCCTCAAGCCGGAGCGGCTTGTCGGGGATACCGCTTACGGGGCGGCTCCGATGCTGAACTGGCTGGTCGAAAAGGGCATCGCGCCACATATCCCTGTGTTCGACAAGTCGAAGCGGGATGATGGCACTTTCTCGCGCAGCGACTTTCGATATGACCCGACCGGCGACGTCTACCACTGCCCGGGCGGAAAGCGGCTCGGGACCAGCGGCACCGTGCATGAGGGCAAAACGCTTCTGTATCGCGCCAGCAAGCTTGACTGCGATGTATGCCCGCTCAAACCGCAATGCTGCCCAAAGGAACCATCTCGCAAGATTCCGCGCGACATCCATGAGCACGCCCGAGACGTTGCCCGGTCTTTCGCGGACACCGAGGCCTTCGAGCAATCACGGCGTGAGCGCAAGAAGATCGAAATGCGGTTCGCACACTTGAAGCGCATCCTGAGACTCGGTCGACTTCGACTGCGTGGTCCACGAGGCGCCCAGGATGAGTTTGTTCTGGCCGCCATCGCGCAGAACCTCAGACGGCTCGCAATGCTGGTCGCACGACCGCCATTCGCAGCAATCCCCGCGCCCTATCGCGGTCGCGTCCGCGGGCCTTTGATAACCTTGCTGGTGCCCGGATGTTTCATCCGCTGCTCGCCGACACGCTTGTCCCGTTCGGCGCATAGGTTGTCGACGGTGGCCTGCATCCGGGCCAGCAGAGCTTCTGCAGGCAACGTGCCGATGCCATCGCGCTGGAGAGATTGAATGTCTTTGCGCTGCCGCGAAATCTGATGCCGCATGCGCTCGATTTCGGCGCGGATATGTTCAAGCTTCATTGCCGAGGCCATTTTACCGTCATAGAACAAAAAGCGAACATATTTGCAAGTTACAAATTCGGGTGGATGCTGAAATTGGAGCCGCCATTGTCTTACGACCAATTCCCCGATCGCCTTTCCGGCCCGATGAGCCGAGGCCATCGTCGGCAACTATGGCGTCTCTGGAGTCAGTTGCACGAGCGATCTGGATAGGCCGCTGTCCCGCCAATACGCGCTCGAAGGCGTAGGCCCGAGCAACCCTCGTATCTGCACGGGTCTTGTGAAAACCGGCAGAAGATAACGATTACGACCGGGGGAATTCTCTACTCCGACGTGACCGTTGAGAAGGCGACCGGAAAGCCGACCTTCGACTGAGCGGGCATCTGATAAAATTTATTGATTGTTGTTCGGCCGCGCGGATGGTCGCGACCGTAACATTGCCCGTCTCGGAAGCGAGACGTTTGGTCATCATTGACCGAGGCTTCACAAAGGCGAACGACTGCTGCTGGTGCAACGTGCGGCCTGCGGTGGACTTTCTAAGGGGCTTACTTCCACTACTAGCCACGCACGAACCCCGCCAATCTCGGCAAAGCGTCCAATCGCGTCCTTCGGGACGACCGCTATTGGCGCGCGAAGCTGCCGTTCATAAAAACGAGGCATCTCAGCTGAACGGGACCAAGGGCGGTCCCGTCACCGGCTCCGTGCAGCAACTTGGAAGAATGGAAGGGCTCATTGGAAGTTTGATAAACTGAGCTAGGAAAATCCCAGCTTGATCAATTGTGTAAGGGTCGACGAGTATGTCGTTCCGTACTGGCCGCCGAATTTCGGAGCCTATGACAGCGATGGGGCACTCAATTTCTTTACTGCGAGTGCCGGCACCTCAGTCGAGCCAGTCGCTGCGATTAGAAAAATCACCGGCAGATATCGCCCCTTATTTGACGGTCGACATCGGCACATTTGCTTGGTACAAAGCGGTAATCTGAGGTGGCGTTAAGTAATTGATTTTGCTTATGTTAAAAGGGCGGAGGGACAACCCGCCCCTGGGCACCACGCTGCTTTTAAGCACTTGTTTTGAAATAAGATAAGCAAAATCAATGGCTTGACGCTACCACCGCCTGGTACAGGCTGGTATAATGCCCCTTGCAATGTCACGTCCGTGGAAACGTCCCGACCGTGGTGTCTTCTGGCTCCGAAAAGGGGTGCCGGAAGATTTGCGCAAGATTGTCGGCAAGCGCGAGGAGAAGCGCAGCCTGCAACCACATATGCACCTAGTTTTATTTCCGCGCCGACCACTTTCGGGTATTGGCCTGAGAGCAGGTCCGGTCTGGCGTTCACCGGACGCGTCCTAGAACTTGGCGAGACGTTCGATCGTTTGCCGGCTGCCGACCGAACAAATACTGGTCAAAGCGTCGCTGACCGCCAGCCGGAAGCGTTGATCGGCCGGTAGATCGCCGCCGAAAATCGTCTTGAGGCCCAGCAAAGCGCCAACGATGCGCGGTACATCGCGACCAGCATTCTCAAGTGTATCGCGGATGGATTGCAGGAGCGGATCGCGCACGTCGATCAGCCGGCCGCGCTCGTCAACGCCGGTGACGTAGCGCATCCAGCCGGCAACCACGAGAGCGTGACGTTCGATCGGCAACCCCTTGGCGAGACGATCGCGGATCGGTTCAAGTATACGCTGCGGTAGCTTCTGCGAGCCGTCCATCGCGATCTGCCAGGTACGGTGATGCAGCGCCCTGTTGCGGAATCGCGCCAGCAGGGATGCCTTGTAGGCGCCGACGTCAACATTCGAGGTGAGATCAAGTGTTGGCATTGCGTCGGTCATGAGACCTTCCGCGAAGCCGGCAAGCGCGTCGTCGCCCATTGCTTCCGCAACCGTTTCGTAGCCCGAGAGGTAGCCGAGATAGGCAAGCGCCGAATGGCTGCCGTTCAGCAACCGCAGCTTCATGGATTCGAACGGGGCCACATCCCTGACGAACGTCGCGCCTGCCTCATCCCATGCCGGGCGGCCGCTGGAAAAGCGGTCCTCGATCACCCATTGGGTGAAGGGTTCGGCGACGACGGGCCAAAGATCATCGACGCCGAGCGCATCGCCGAGGCGTCGCCGGTCGTCATCCGTCGTGGCCGGAACGATGCGGTCAACCATCGTGTTGGGGCAGAGGATTTCGTCGCGCACGAAGCTGCCGAGGTCGGGCGATACCAGTTGGGCGTAACGGGACAATAGCCCATGCAGCGTGCGGCCATTGGCGGGGAGGTTGTCGCAGGACAGAACCGTAAAGGGCATCACGCCGAGCTTGCGGCGACGGGCGATGGCAGCGGCAAGGAAACCAAAGATGGTACGCGGCGCGCCGGGATGAGCGAGGTCGTGCCGGATATTGGGACCGCCTTCGTTCAGCGCGCGGGTTGCCGGATCGTAGTGATAACCTTTTTCCGTCACGGTCAGGCTGACGACGGCGACCGACGGCCGACAAAGCGTTTCGATGAGAACGGCGGGGTTTTCCGGGGCGACGAGAATGTCCTGCAAGCTGCCGATGACACGTAGCGCCTCTGCCTCGGCCCGTAGATTGAGCGTGTAGAAGTAGTCCTGCGCGTTCAATATGTCGCGCGTATCGGGACTGCGCAGGCTTGCACCGACGATGCCCCAGCGCCGGTCGCCGCTTGTGAGCACGCTGTCGGTGTAGACCGCCTGGTGCGCGCGATGAAAGGAGCCGATGCCAAGATGCACGATGCCGGTCGCGATGGCTGAGCGATCGTAGGCCGGTCTTGCGACGTTGGCGGGCAGTGCGGAGAGGCTTGCGGCTGACAGGCGCTGGCGGGGGGACAACTGGCTGTTCCTAGATCGGAAAACCGTGCTCGGCCGCAAGCGCCGTCATGACGCCGCGGATTTCCGCCAAACCGCGCATGCGGCCGATGGCGGGATAGCCGGGATGCGTTGGCTTGCCGACATCGTCCAGCAATTCGCGGCCGTGGTCGGGGCGGAACGGAATGCGCCAGTTTGCTTCGCCTGCATCGCGCCGGCGTTTTTGCTCGCTCAGCAGCGCCTTGACGACGCCGACCATGTCATTGTCGCCGCCCAGATGATCGGCTTCCATGAAGGATCCGTCCGCTTGCTTGGCAACGTTGCGCAAGTGGGCGAAATGGATGTTCGGAGCAAAGCGCCGCGCCATCGCCGGGAGATCGTTGGCATAGCTGGCGCCGAGCGAGCCGGTGCAGAAAGTCAGTCCGTTTGACGGCGAGGGGACCGCATCGAGTATGAACGCGATATCCTCGGCGTTGCTGCAGATGCGCGGCAAGCCGAGCAGCGGCCGGGGCGGGTCGTCCGGGTGGATCGCCATGCGGATGCCGACTTCTTCGGCGGTTGGAATGATCTCGCGCAGGAAACAGGCAAGGTTCTCGCGCAGGCGAAACCGGTCAATACCCCGATAGCGCGCCAGCATCGTTCTCAATCCCTCGATGTCGTAGCGGTCGAAGGCGCCGGGCAGCCCGGCCATGATGGCTCCAAGCAGCCGGCGCTTGTCGTCTTCGGTGGCCTTCGCGAACCAGGACTTGGCGTGGTCGAGCACATCGGCGTTGTAGTCGATGTCGGCGCCGTCGCGCCGCAGCATGTAGCAATCGAACGCCGCGAATTCATGCGCGTTGAAGCGGAGCGCGTTGCCGCCGCCAGGCAGCGGCGCGCGCAGCTGCGTCCGCGCCCAGTCGAGCACGGGCATGAAATTATAACAGATCGTCGTCACCCCATGCATGGCGAGATTGCGCATCGATTGGCGATAGGTGTCGAGCAACTCGCTTGGGTTGCCTTCGCCGAGCTTGATACGTTCGTGGATCGGCAGGCTTTCCACCACGCTCCAGCGCAGACCGAGGCGGCGGTCCGATTCGATCGCGCGTTTGCGTTCGGCGACCGCGTCCGATGACCAGAGTTCTCCGGTCGGAATGTCGTGCAACGCCGTGACGATGCCGGTCGCGCCAACCTGGCAGACATGCGACAGGGTGATGATGTCGTTCGGGCCCCACCAGCGCCAGGTCTGTTCCACGTCATTAGTTCCTTATGCCAGTGTGTCGTTTAGCCGGTCTTAGCCGCTCCAGCCGAGATGGCCTAGAAAATCCCGTGTCCGCTCGATCGTCGGGGCTTCAAAGATTTGCTGCGGCGGCCCCTGTTCGAGCAGTTGTCCGCGCTCGAACACCACGACCCAATTGGCAACGCGCCGCGCAAAACTCATTTCGTGCGTGACGACGATCATCGTCATGCCTTCCTGGGCAAGATTGCGCATCACGTTCAGCACTTCGCCGACGGTTTCGGGATCGAGCGCCGAGGTCGGCTCGTCGAAAAGCATGACATGCGGTTCCATGGCAAGCGCCCGGGCGATCGCCACGCGCTGCTGCTGGCCACCAGAGAGGTTCGCGGGATAGTTCGCGGTCTTGTCGGCCAGTCCAACCTTGGTGAGCAGGGCGATTGCGCGCGTCCTGGCTTTCTCAGTGGCCATCTTCTTGACGGTGGTCAGTCCTATGGAGACGTTCTCGAGCGCGGTCTTGTGCGGGAATAGCTCAAAACTCTGAAACACCATTCCCATCCGCTGGCGAATCTGGCGGATCTCGGCGTCCTTCGTCGGCAGCGGCTTGCCTTCGAAGCGGATTTCGCCGCCGTCGATCGTCTCCAGAGCGTTGGTGCATCGGAGCAGGGTCGATTTGCCGGAGCCGGAGGGACCGATCAGGCAGACGACCTCGCCGGCATTGACATGCAGCGAGACGCCGTTGACGGCCATGAAGGTGCCATAGCATTTCTTGACATTCTCGTAGACCAGCATCGGCGGCTTATCGGCGTTCTTGCGGACGAAGACAGTCATTCCCGCACTCCATATTTCCGATGAATCCAGTCGACGATCTTGGCCTGCGGATAACCCAGCAACCAGTAGATGGCGGCCATCGCCGTCAACATCTCCAGCACCCGGAAGCTTTGCGAGCGGATCTGCATCGCGGTATGGGCGAGTTCGCCGACGGCGATGACCGAGACGAGCGAGGTATCCTTGAAGAGTGAGACCCAGGTGCTGGCGAGGATCGGCAGCACGCGCCGCCAGGCCTGGGGCAGCACGATTTGGCGAAAGACTTCAGATCGGCTCATCCCAAGCGCGAGTCCGGCTTCAGACTGGCCCCTGCGGATGGAATTGATGCCGGAGCGAAATGTCTCGGAATTGTAGGCCGAAACGTTCAGGCAGAGCGCGGCAAGGCCGGTGGCGAAAGGCGGCAGACCGAGACCGGTCAGCACCGGCATGACATAGAAAGCCCAGTAGACCAGCAGCAACAGCGGCAGATTGCGAAAGAGTTCGACGAAGCCGGTCGCGAACCAAGCGACGGGCCTCAAGCGCGAGCCGCGCATCAGCGCCAACACGATACCGCCGGGCACGGCGATCATCATGGTCAGCGCGGTCAGCAGGATGGTGACGAGCGCGCCTTCGAGCAGCGGCCCGCGGCTTTGCCAGACGATGGACCAATCGAGGTTCATGACCGGCCCAGATGGGCGACCCGGATATAGTACCGGTCGATCAAACGTGTGATGGGAAAGATCAGCAGGAAATAGATCACCATCACCGTGGTGAAGACCTCGATTGGCCTGTAGCTCTGGCCAGCCACGGTTTCAGCCTGACGCATCAGTTCCGGCACGGCGATGACGGCAGCGATGGCCGTGTCCTTGATCGTGACCGACACGATCGAGCCGAAGGCTGGCAGCATGCGCACAATTGCCTGCGGCAACAGAATTTGCCGGATGATTTGCGCGCCTGACATGCCGATGGCGAGACCTGCCTGGACCTGCCCCTTGCGAATGGACGTGATACCGGCGCGGATCACCTCGGCGACATAGGCCGCGACGTGAATGGTGATGCCGGTCAGTGCCGCCCAGAAGGGATCGAAGCTGTAGCCGGAAATGATCGGCACCGCGAAATAGATCCAGACCAGCACGACGAAGACAGGAATGGCGCGCATGGAATCGATATAGAAAACCAGCAGCGTGCGCAGCCAAGTGCGGCCGTACATCCTGCCGAGACCGACGGCCAGACCGAGCACGAAGCTGCAAGCTACCGCAGTGACCGAAAGCACGATCGTGAGGCCAAGGCCGGAGGCGAGGAAGCGCCAGCTGTCGATCAGGGGTGAAAAGTCGAAATCCATTGGTGAGGCCCGTGATCGGTCAAGGGGGCGCGCCGGCCGGCATTACATCTTGTCAATCATCCTGGATTCCTCAGTGGCCAGTTCCGGCCGCATGCGCGCCGCGACGGCTTTTAGCCAGGCGAGGAACTCGGGCTGGTTCTTGTCGATGGCCGAACCGATGTCGGTGCCCATTTCCTTGCTGTCCTGGCAATTGTTGCCCTCCGGCAGGGCCTTGAGACCCTTGACCTTCTTGTTGAGCGCAACCCAGGGAATCCGGTTGATCGGCGTCACGTCGGCGCGCTTGCCCATGATCTCCTCGACGGGCGCCGCTGTGCCGGCGGTCGAAACCCCGCGCAGCGTCGCATTCGGGAAGCGGCTCTTGACCCAGTGCTCCTCGCCACCGCCGGTGTAATAGGCGACGATCACGCCTTCCTTGTTGAAATCGTCGATGCTCTTGGCGTTGGCAACCTTCGGGTTGTCCGCCCGGCCAAAAACGCACAGGCTTGTCGCCGAGTAGGTGATGAAGTCGATCACCTTGAGGCGCTCGGGGGTGACCGAAAGCGGAGAGACCGTCATGTCGACCTGATTGGAAGCTAGCACCGGCACCTTGGTCTCGTGCGAGACCGCGACCGGCTGGAGCTTCACGCCGAGCAGTCGGGCATACTCCTTGGCGAGCGTCCAGCCAGGGCCGGACCATTGCTCGCCGCTGCCGCTGGTGTTCTCGACAAGCCATGGCGGGTTGGCGAGCACGCCAACGCGAAAAACACCGGCCTTCTGGATCGCCTGGACGCGCGGGCTGCTGGTGGGCACGGCTTCGTCGGCTTTGACTGGAGCGGCTAAGGTGGCGATGCAGGCGGCAACGGTCAGCGCGAGCACGCCGCTTTCGAATGACGGCATCAGGAAGTCCTCCCGGTCGATTTGTTGCGGCGGCTTTATTTTTTGAAAAGCTCGGACGATCCGGCCCGAAAATCGAGCATAGACAGCCCACACGTATACTTGTATACAAGGACAGTCAAGGGCTGTATTCAGTGGCTATGCAAGGAGCGAGATGGTGCACGAGAAGCGGAGTCTGCCCCGGCCCGGCGAGACACCCGCCAATGCTGCAACAATCTACCAAACAATCCGGTCAGATATCGTCCGCATGAGGTTGCGCCCGGGCGAAAGGCTTTCCGAAAACGAACTCGGTCTTCGTTTCCGGACCAGCCGCACCCCGGTTCGCGAGGCCATCGTCCGGCTGGTCGACGATGGCCTGATCGAGGTCTGGCCGCAGCGCGGCACCTTCGTCAGTCGTATCTCGCTCAAGGCGGTCAAGCGCGCGCGCTTTGTTCGGAGCGCGCTGGAACTGGCGGTCATTCGCGAGGCTGCTGAGCATGGAATCTCTCCGGCGGCGCTGCGCGAGGTCAAGCGCGCAATCGCTGAGCAGGAACGCGCTGGCAGCGATCCGCATCTGTTCGCTGACGCGGACGATCGTTTCCACCGTGCGTTCGCCGACGCTATCGGTTACGGCGATATCTGGTCGGTGGTCGAGAGCCAGAAGGCGCAGTTCGACCGTATTCGCTTCCTTAGCCTTCCTGCGGTGACGCCGGTCGATTTACTTATCCGCCAGCATCGCGCCATTCTCGAGGCCGTTGTGGCACGGGACGCGGACACGGCCGAGAAGACCTTGCGTGCGCATCTGTCAATCGTGGTCGAGACGACGGCGGCGTTGATGCGCACCAATCCTGACCTCATCAACGATGACATTAGCGAAAATTAGGTCAACTGACCGGAACGGCCTGAGATATCGTCCTCCCCATCGATCACGCATTGATTAAATGGCGATCAAAGCAGTAATCAATATTGCGCAATCGGTGGAGCGGATCCCATCGACCAGATGCGCCGCGATTGGAAAAACCGGCCGCCGATGTCGGCCTTTATTTGACGGTCGACATCGACACAATTGCTGTTAAATGGGGCGAGGGACAACCCGCCCGTGGTCAGCATTTGCTCCTCCAGGCACATCCATCCCCTTAGAAACGTGTGTTTTGGATAAAGCCAGTTCCGCTCCTGCAGCGTTCTGGATTTCGCTGCGTTGAATGCAATTTCAATTGGGCGCGAAGGCGAAACATTCACCGCGCGCTGCTGCCGTGGCATGAATGCGGCTTCGAGCGTGCAAAAATTCGACGCCGATCAAACGTTGTAGTTGCAGGTCGTTGACGTTGACAGGGAATCACGCCACTCTTATATACACCCGTGATTAAAATATAGGCAGGGAGCTTTGCAGAGCGATGAGCAAAGAAACTCAACGCTCATCTGACCGGTTCGATAGCGACGTCGCCGCCGCGGACGCGTTGGAACTTGCGCGACAGATGGCCCCCGGTCCTGAACGTAACGAAGCTCTGAAGTTGGCAAGCTCACTTCGCTGCAGCGCCGATGAGCGCGGGGTTGTCTTTGCCAAGCGCGGCAGGCCGCGCAAGTAGACGCAAGCAGGCGCTTGCGGGGCCGAGTACCGCGTTGGTCTCGTCAGAAGAACTCGATTTTCAAATCTTCGGCCGGTTAGCCGGACCGCGTGTCGGCTCAGCTCGCTGGCTTTGTGGCGATCAGGAATTGTTCGTTCCATCGTCCTGATCTGCCGGTCCGCAGTCCAATCGCCATCAGCCCGGCGCGGCGCCCGGCAACGCGCTTCCCGCACGAGCCCGAAAGGCCTTTTCCGCAGAACCCACTGACCGGCCGCTAAATTTTATATTAGTTGCCGTGGTGCGATGCGGTCACCATCATCCCCGCGGGGGAACTGGCTCCGCGCGACCGCGGGGATGGGTTTTTGTTGGCCAAGATGTGCCGGCACCATCGATCAGCATTTGGCCCTGGGAAAGGATCTGAAGTGACTGCCATGATGTTATCCGGCGCGGGCTTGCCAGGGGTAGTAAGCCCCTCGCCGAGATCGGTGGATACTGCTAGTATGTCAGTTGGCTTTCGTCTGACCGGTTCGGCATTGTTCAGACGCCCGGCAGCCAATTCGTTGGGAACGGATATGCTGTGAGCAACGCCCCTTCGTGCAAGAATATCGCATCGATCGTCCAGGTTGGCCTGACGGAGGTTGGCGCGGGGCTGCGCAGGCCCGTCGATATCTTTCCGGAAATCGATTTTCCGGCCGGTTTTTAGGAGGATAGCGGCGTGTGGATCGTCCAAGTAGCGCTCAGGCGCCCCTATACGTTTGTCGTTTTTTCGCTGCTGATTGCGCTTTTCGGCATACGCGCGGCGCTGCTCACTCCGACCGATATCTTTCCGAACATTAATATCCCGGTGGTCAGCGTCGTCTGGACCTATAACGGCCTGTTGCCGAACGACATGTCGAGCCGCGTGATCTATTATTACGAGCGCACCCTGAGCGCCCAGGTCGGCGACATCGAACATATCGAGTCGCAATCGCTGAGCGGCTATGGCGTGGTCAAGATATTCTTCCAGAAGGGGGTCAATATCAGCACGGCGCTGGCACAGGTGACGGCGGCATCGCAGACCGTGCTGAAGCTGCTGCCGCCCGGCATCACGCCGCCCTATGTCCTGAGCTACAACGCGTCGAGCGTGCCGATCCTGCAGCTTGCGCTGTCGAGCCGGTCGCTGCCCCAGATGAAGCTGTTCGATCTCGGGCAGAACTTCATCCGGCCGCAGCTCGCCACCGTCCAGGGGGCGGCGGTGCCGTCGCCCTATGGCGGCAAGGTTCTGCAGGTGCAGGTCGATCTCGATCAGCAGGCGATGCAGGCGCACAGCGTCTCGGCCGAGGACGTCGTCAACGCCATTTCGGTGCAGAACCTCATTCTCCCGGCCGGCGACCAGAAGATCGGCAAGTTCGACTGGAACGTGTCGCTCAACGCCAGCCCCGTCCTGCTCGACAAGATCAATGACCTGCCGGTGAAGAAAATCAACGGCGCGGTTATCTTCGTGCGCGACGTTGCCTTCGTCCATCAGGGTTCACCGCCGCAAGCCAATATGGTCCGGGTCAACGGCGCGCGCGCGGTGCTGATGACCATCCTCAAGACAGGATCATCGTCGACGCTTGATATCATCGACGGCATCAAGTCACTGCTGCCGCGCGTCCAGGAAAGCCTGCCCTCGAGCCTCAACCTGAAAGCCGTGGGCGATCAGTCGGTCTTTGTCAAAGCCGCGGTCCTCGGCGTCATCCGCGAGGCCGCGCTGGCCGCGGCACTGGTCGGCGTGATGATCCTGCTGTTTCTCGGCAGCTGGCGCTCGACGGTCATCATTCTCACTGAAATTCCGCTTGCCGTTCTGTTCTCGCTGATCGCGCTGTCCCTTCTCGGCGAGACCATCAACGTCATGACGCTTGGCGGCCTCGCACTCGCTGTCGGCATCCTGGTCGATGACGGAACGGTCACAATTGAGAACATCAATTTTCACCTGGAGCAGGGCAAGGAAATCGAACCGGCGATCCTGGATGGCGCGCAGCAGATCGTCATCCCTGCCTTCGTGACCCTGCTCTGCCTGTGCATCGTGTTCGTGCCGATGTTCCAGCTCGGTGGCGTCGCGGGATATCTGTTCCGGCCGCTGGCCGAAGCCGTCGTCTTCGCGCTGATCGGCTCATTCCTGCTGTCGCGAACGCTGGTCCCAACCATGGCCAACTATCTCATGCGGGGCCACCACCACAGCGTCGAGAGCCACATCGGGCACGGGCATGGCGCGCCGGCGCCGCGCTCGCGCAATCCGGTGTTGCGCTTCCAACAAGGGTTCGAGGCTCGGTTCGAGCGCTTCCGCGAGCGGTATCGCTCGCTACTGGCGATGGCGCTGGACCGTCCAAAGACCTTCATGGTGGGATTTCTCGTCTGTGTTGTCTTGTCGTTCGGGCTGGCGCCGTTCTTGGGCTCGAACTTTTTCCCCTCCGTCGATTCCGGCCAAATCCTGATGCATGTGCGCGCCCAGCCCGGCACGCGAATCGAGGAGACAGCCCGTCTCATGGAGCAGATCGAGCAGACCGTTCGCGCGACCATTCCGCCCGAGCAGCTCGACAACATCGTCGACAATATCGGCTTGCCGTTCAGCGGCATCAACATGGCCTACCAGAATACCGGGACAATCGGCCCCGAGGACGGCGATGCGCTGATCAGTCTGAAGGAGGATCACGATGCCACCGCCGGCTACGTCAAGGCGCTGCGCACCGTCTTGCCACAGAAGTTTCCGGGCACCACCTTCTCCTTCCTGCCCGCTGATATCGTGTCGCAAATCCTGAATTTCGGTCTGCCGGCGCCGATCGACGTGCAGGTCATCGGCAACAAGCTGAAGGAAAATTACGCCTATGCCACCGATCTGCTCAAGCGCATCCGCCAGGTGTCCGGTATCGCGGATGTCCGCATCCAGCAGGTCCTTAACTATCCTCAGGTCAATGTCGAGGTTGACCGGACGCTTGCCGCCGAGGTCGGGCTGACCCAGCGCGACGTCGCCAACAGTCTGCTCGTCACGCTCTCGGGCAGCGCCCAGGTGAAGCCCAATTTCTGGCTCAATACCGAAAACGGCGTGTCTTATCCGATCGTGGCCCAGATGCCGCAGTACCGGATCAACAGCATCTCGGACCTGTCCAACATCCCAATCACATCCCAGGATGCCGGCGGGTCGCGATATCTGGGCGGGCTCGCGCACATCACCCAGGGTCCGAGCCCCGGCGTCGTCTCCCACTACAACGTGCAGCCGGTGATCGACGTCTTCGGCGACATCCAGGGGCGCGACCTCGGCGCCATCTCCAAGGATATTTCGAAGATCCTGAGCGACACCAAGCAGGATCTGCCGCGCGGCTCCTATGTGACGGTGCGCGGCCAGGTTCAGACCATGAACAACGCCTACAGCCAGCTCTATTTCGGCCTGGCCGGTGCCGTGGTGCTGATCTATCTGGTGATCGTCGTCAACTTCCAGTCATGGCTCGACCCGTTCATCATCATCACGGCGCTGCCCGGCGCGCTGGCCGGCATCGTCTGGATGCTGTTCGCGACCGGTACCACGCTGTCGGTGCCGGCCCTCACCGGCGCCATCATGTGTATGGGCATCGCCACCGCCAACAGCATCCTGCTCGTCAGCTTCGCCCGCGAGGGCCTGGAGAACGGCCTTGACGCTTCGACCGCCGCGATGGAGGCCGGATTTACCCGCTTCCGCCCGGTGTTGATGACGGCGCTCGCCATGATCATCGGCATGGTCCCGATGGCGCTGGCGATGGGCGAAGGCGGCGAGCAGAATGCCCCGCTCGGCCGCGCCGTGATCGGCGGCCTCGCGGTCGCGACCATTGCCACTCTTTTCTTCGTTCCAACCGTCTTCAGCGTCCTTCACCGCCACCGTCGCGACCCGGCACCGGAGATCTCTGGTACGCCGTTGGGCGGGCCGAGCTTGTGATCCGGGAGAATACCTTGCTTGACACCCATCCGCACGACGCTCAGCACCAATTGGAAAAGCTCCCGAAGCGAACCGAACTGGCGCCAAAGGCGAGCAGGGTGCGTTGGGCGACGGCGATCGCCGTGCTCGTTGCGATCGGCATCGCCGTCGCGGGTATCCTGCTGCGCCGGCACGACGAAAGCGAGGTGGCGAAATGGACGGTGGAGCAGGCCGTTCCCGTCGTCGCCACGGTTACGCCGAAGCAGGGCGTTTCGGGGCAGCAGATCGTGCTGCCCGGTGATATCGAGGCCTGGTTCGAGGCGCCGATCTATGCGCGGGTCAGCGGCTATCTCAAGAATTGGTATTTCGATTTCGGCGCCCATGTCCACAAAGGCCAACTCCTCGCGGATATCGACGCGCCGGATCTCGACGCCCAGCTCGACGCCGCCAAGGCGAAGCTCGTTTCCGCGCAAGCGCAGGTCAACGTCAGGGACGCCGAGCGAAAATTCGCCGACACGACCTACGCGCGTTGGCGCGACTCGCCGAAAGGCGTCGTCTCCGAGCAAGAAACAGACGCGAAGAAGGCGGAATATGGCAGCGCCGACGCGCGCTATAAGGCTGCCCTCGCGGATGCCAATGTCAACCAGAGCCAGGTCGATCAGCTGACCGCGCTGGAGGCCTTCAAGCGGATCGTGGCTCCGTTCGACGGCATCGTGACCGCGCGCAATACCGACGTCGGAGCGCTGATCAACGCCGGCAGCGGTGTGGGCGGCGGGAGCGGGCCGCAGCTTTTCCGGGTGGCCGACGTCCATGAGATGCGGGTGTTCGTCCAGGTGCCGCAGGAAATGTCGGCCGGGATGCGTGCCGGACTGACGGCCGATCTGGTGTTGCCGCAGTATCCGGACAAGAAGTTCAAGGCGGTGGTGGCGACCACGGCCGAGGCGATCGCCAAGACCTCGCGGACGCTGCTGGTTGAACTTCATGCCGACAATACCGACAATCTGCTGCAGCCGGGCACGTTTGTGCAGGTGAGCTTCAACATGGCCGACAACCCCGGCGCGCTGCGGATTCCGACCAGCGCGCTGATCTTTCGTGAGGATGGCGCACAGGTCGCCATTCTTGGCCCCGGCGACAAGCTTGAACTGAGGTCGGTGAAGCTCGGCCGCAATCTCGGGACCGAGTTCGAGGTTCTGAACGGCCTCAATATGTCCGATACGATCGTCAACAGCCCGTCAGATTCATTGTCTTCGGGGGAAGTCGTCAAGGTCGTGAAAGAAGCCAACCCGCCGCATGAAAAGGCGACTGAAACGAAATAGGCAGGGGATTGGCTCCGATCATCGGCGCGACATGTGGAGCGGTTGCAACACCGGGAGTCCCGGGGCGGCTGACCCAGCGTGCGAGCCTCGGTGAACGGGTCTTTGCGGAAGCGATGATTGAGGGCGTCAGCGCTATCGCCGGTGTCTCGGGACCCTCTGACAAGGCGCTAAATTTTATATTAGTTGCCGGGCCCGGGCGGCGTCACCATCATCCCGCCGATAACGGCTTGCTCACGCTTCCCAGCGGGTCTGGAATGGTGTTTCTTTGTGCCCAGCGGCGCCAGCGGGCGTTCGGGGGACTAGAAACTGTCAATAGAAATCAAGTTTCCCAACATGAAGTCTGGCTGGCGTCTGCTGCGGGCGCTCTCGGTCAGTGGCCCGGCCATCGACCGAAGGGTGGCGTCGCGGCTCCCTCGGCGGCGCGCGGCTTCCGACCGGATCGGCGGTCACCGCGCCATTCCGTCCGGCGCTGCGACACGCGCAACGGC
>NZ_SSNA01000119.1 GCF_004799445.1 Bradyrhizobium sp. | reverse complement strand
GCTGGGTCACCGATACGCTGGCGTTCAAGCCTTATCCTTGCGGGACGATGGCGCAGCCCTACATCGATTGCGCCCGGCGGCTGGCCGCGCGCGGCGTTGCCGCCGAAGACGTCGAGGAAATCGTCTGCGAGGTGGCGGAGGGCACCGTCCATCGATTGTGGGAGCCACTGGCCGACAAACAGCGCCCGCGCAACGGTTATGCCGCCAAGTTCGCCGTGCCGTATCTCTTGGCGACCGGTTTTGTCAAAGGCGGCGTTGGGCTCGGCGCATTTACCGAGGCAGCGATCGGTGACGCCAAAGTGCTCGCGCTGGCGGCCAAAGTAAAATTCGTGATCGACCCGGATAATCCCTACCCGAACAACTATACCGGTCATGTCCGCGCAACCCTGAAGGACGGCAGCGTCGTCGAGGAACGCCAGCCCTATTTGCGCGGCGGCGCCCAGGAGCCGCTGACGCGCCAGGACGTGACCGACAAATTCGCGCTCAATGTCGCGCATGGCGGCTGGAGCAAGGCGCAGGGCGATACGGCGTTGAAACTGCTGGCCGGACTATATGACGGGAAGATCGATTTAACGTCGTTACGTGCATAGCCACTATCGTCATGCCCCGCGAAAGGGGGCATCCAGTAATCGCTATACGATGGGTGAATCGCGGACGTCGGTGTTTACTGGATCGTCCGCCTTCGCGGACGATGACGGGCAGGGGAGCAGGATGTGAGCGGAAGCAACGAACTCGAGGGCAAGGTCGCCATCGTCACCGGCGCGGGGCGTAATATCGGCCGGGCGATCGCGCTGGCTTTGGCTGACGGCGGCGCCTCCATACTGGTCAATGCGCGCAGCAACCGCGCCGAGGCGGACGCCGTGGCGCGCGAGATCGAGGCCGCGGGCCACAAGGCGGTGGTGCATATCGGCGATGTCGCCGACGCAGGCCAGGTGCAGGCGATGGTGGATAGGGCGGTCAGCCATTTCGGCCGGCTCGATATTCTCGTCAACAACGCGGCACTGCGCCGGGAGAAGCCGTTCGCCGAGATGAGCTACGCCGAGTGGCGCGAGGTCATGAACGTCACTCTCGACGGCGCATTTCATTGCGTGAAGGCCTGCCTTCCGCACCTGAAGAAGAGCGGCGCGGGAACCATCGTCAATATCGGCGGCCTGAGCGCCCATACCGGCGCCCGGGACCGCGCCCATGTAGTGACCGCCAAGGCCGGGATCGTCGGCTTCACCCGGGCGCTGGCCCATGACCTCGCTTCGGATGGCATCACCGTCAATTGCGTGGTTCCGGGCCTGATCGGCACGCCGCGCCCGAAGAACACGCCGGAGCCCGCGCATCATCTGATCCATCAGACCATCACCGGCGAGCGCGGCCGCCCCGAGGACGTCGCGGCGGCGGTGCGGTTCCTGTGCGGGCCCGCCGCCCGCTACATCAACGGGCAGGCGATCCACAGCAATGGCGGGGCCTATCTCGGCGCATAATGCATGGCTCGCTGGCTATTTACGCACCCGGATGCCGGATAATTACGCTGGCCCAGCCGGCTTTTGATGTTAACCATTAGGCCGTGAACCAGCACGCCAAGATCGATATCCGGCATTCCACCTGTCCGCACGATTGTCCGTCGGCCTGCGCGCTGGATGTCGAGGTGATCGACAACACCAGCATCGGCCGGGTGCGCGGTTCCAAGCTGCAAACCTATACCGCGGGTGTGATCTGCGCCAAGGTCGCGCGCTACGCCGAGCGCATTCACCATCCGGATCGGCTGACCTATCCGATGTTCCGCGTCGGCCCGAAGGGCTCGGGCAAGTTTGCGCGGATCACCTGGGACGACGCGCTGGACGAGATCGCGGGACGGTTCAACGCGGCCGAGCGCGAGTTCGGCGCCCAATCGGTGTGGCCCTATTACTATGCCGGCACCATGGGGCTCGTGATGCGCGACGGCATCAACCGTCTCGCCCATGTGAAGAAATATTCCCGCTTCTACTCCACGATCTGCTCGACCATCGCGCGGGTGGGATTTGCCGCCGGCACCGGCAAGGTCGCCGGCGTCGATCCGCGCGAGATGGGCGTCTCCGACCTGGTCGTGATCTGGGGCACCAACCCGGTGAACACCCAGGTCAACGTGATGACGCATGCGATGCGCGCCCGAAAGGAGCGCGGCGCCAGGATCGCAGCCGTCGATGTCTACAACAACGACACCATGAAGCAGGCCGACATCAAGATCATCCTGCGGCCGGGCACCGACGGCGCGTTCGCCTGCGGCGTCATGCATGTGCTGTTCCGCGAAGGCTTTGCCGACCGCGACTATCTCGCGCGCTACACCGACTGTCCGGCCGAGTTCGAGGCGCATCTTCAAACCCGCACGCCGGAATGGGCGTCGGCGATCACCGGCGTGCCGGTCGCGGAGATCGAAGCCTTTGCCCGCGCGGTCGGCGGGACGAAGCGCACGTTCTTCCGGCTCGGCTATGGTTTTACCCGCAGCCGTAACGGCGCGGCGCAGATGCACGCCGCGCTGTGCATTCCGGCCGTGACCGGCGCCTGGCAGTACGAGGGCGGCGGCGCGTTCTTCAACAATTACGCGATCTGGAAATTCGACGAATCCCTGATCGAGGGCCATGACGCGATCGATCCCAGGACGCGGCAGCTCGACCAATCCAAGATCGGGCGCATCCTGACCGGTGACGCGGCGGCGCTGAAGGACGGGCCGCCGGTCAAGGCGATGCTGATTCAGAATACCAATCCGATGACCGTGGCGCCGGAGCAGGCCCTGGTGCGCCAGGGCTTTGCGCGCCCCGACCTGTTCGTGGCGGTGCATGAGCAGTTCATGACCGAGACCGCGCAGATGGCCGACGTCGTTCTGCCGGCCACGATGTTCATGGAGCACAACGATCTCTATTACGGCGGCGGCCACCAGCACATTTCGGTCGGCGCCAGGCTGATCGAGCCGCCCGGCGAATGCCGCTCCAACCACGAGGTGCTGCGCGGGCTCGCAAGGCGCCTCAAGGCCGCGCATCCCGCGTTCGAAATGTCGCCGCGCGAGTTGATCGACGCCACGCTTCGAAGGAGCGGACATGGCGGCATCGCCGAGCTGGAGGCCGATCTGTGGCGCGATCTGCAGCCGGATTTCCGCACCTCGCATTATCTCGACGGCTTCGCGCATGCCGACGGCAAATTCCATTTCAAGGCCGACTGGGCCCATGTGCCGCTCGGCAATGCCGGCTTGATGGGCGCGTGGGACACGATGCCCTCGCTGCCCGATCACTGGACGGCGATCGAGGAGGCGGATGAGGCCCATCCGTTCCGGCTTGCCACCAGCCCGTCGCGCAGCTTCCTCAACACCACCTTCAACGAGACGCCTTCATCGCAGGCGCGCGAGGGCGCGCCGAGCGTGATGATGCATCCCGACGATGCCGCTTCGCTCGATATCGCCGACGGCGACGCCGTCACGCTTGGCAACCTGCGCGGCGAGACCACGCTGACCGCCAAATTGTTCGATGGCGTGCGCCGCGGTGTGCTGATCGCGGAATCGGTGCATCCGAACAAGGCGCATATCGGCGGCCGCGGCATCAATATGCTCACCGGCGCCGAGTCCGTAGCCCCCTTCGGCGGCGCCGCATTCCACGACAACAAGGTCTGGGCGAAGAAGGCCGCGCCGGCGGCGATTCCGATACCCTAGAAACCGATTCCCACTGTTGCCGATCATGCTCTATTGTCCGAGTCGTCATTGCACTATGAATTGCTTCGCTGCGCTCGCAATGACGGTAAAGAGGCGAGCAGGACCATGATCAACAACAGCGTCATTCTTGAAAAGCGCGGACAGGCGCTCTGGATCACCATCAACCGGCCGGAGAAGCGCAACGCCATCAATGGCGAGGTCATCGCCGGCATCGCCCTTGGCTATCGCACCGCCCACGACGACAAAGACGTGCGCGTGATCGTGCTGACCGGGGCGGGCGACAAGGCGTTTTGTGCCGGCGCCGATTTGCAGAACACCGGCGGCGCCTTCGCGCGCGATTTTGCCAAGCCGAATGTCGACTACGCCGACCTGCTAAGGCTGTCGCAGAACGCCACCAAGCCGGCGATCGCGCGGGTCGGCGGCGTCTGCATGGCCGGCGGC
>NZ_SSNA01000118.1 GCF_004799445.1 Bradyrhizobium sp. | reverse complement strand
GATCGCTGCTTCATCAGCGACGTTGCGGAAATCGACGGCTCTTCGGCGATCGTGCAGGCGGTGGTCAATATTGCCGCCGCGCGCAACATGACGACGACCGCGGAAGGCGTCGAGACGCTTGAGCAAAAGGAACGGCTACGCACGCTGGGCTGCACCGAGATGCAGGGCTATCTGTTCAGCGCCGCCAAGCCAGGTCCAGAGGTAAGGCAACTGTTCGGCAAGCGCGCGGAGATGATCGCAGCCGTGGCTTGATGACAAAAGAATCCGTAGTGCCTGACGAAAACTGGACCACTGCGCAAAAACGCAACGTTAGAGCATTGATTTAAAGAACGATAATTTTAGGGAAGGATTGGAGATGGCTCGCGCAAAAAAATCGGAGGTCGCGCATGCCTATGCCGTGCGGCTGATGCAACATTTGGTCGTCCCCACCTTCGTCATTGATGCCAAGCGGCGCGTCGTGATCTGGAACCGTGCTTGTGAGCGGGTTACCGGCGTCGCCGCATCGGAAGTGCTGGGAACCTCCCGGCACTGGCGCGCCTTTTATGCGAAGCGCCGATACTGTCTGGCGGATTTGGTGGCCCTCGGGCGGCCGGACAAATTGAGCGAACTCTACCCCGAACAACACACTGTTCCGGACGGTAACAGCTTCGGCTTCAGCGCCGAGAACTGGTGCGTGATGCCGAAGCTGGGTGACCGTTTGTATTTGGCCCTTGACGCCGGTCCCATCCACGATGAAGACGGCAATCTGATCGCGGTGGTCGAAACCTTGCGCGACATGACTGACCAGAAGCGGGCGGAAATGGCCCTGAAGGCGCTGGCAGTCAAGGACGGACTGACTGGCCTGGCCAACCGGCGCTGCTTCGATCTGGCGTTGGAAATGGAATGGTCGCGCGCGCAACGAACAAAGAAACCGCTGGCCTTGCTGTTTGCCGATGTGGATCATTTCAAGCTCTTCAACGACCAACACGGCCATCAGCGTGGCGACGAGTGTCTGCGTGAGGTGGCAGCCGTCATCGGCGAGAGCGCCTCTCGACCTATCGATCTGGCTGCGCGCTATGGTGGCGAAGAGTTTGCCATTATTTTGCCTGAGACCGACCGTGAAGGCGCCTGCAAGGTTGCTGACCGACTTCGCCAAGCCGTTATGGATCTCCGGATAACTCATGATGCTGCTGGAGCCGGGCCGTGGGTAACGCTCAGCGTCGGTGTGGTGGCGCACGTTCCCGGCAGCGATGTTGGCCCCGACTGGTTTCTCGGGCAGGCGGATCAGGCCCTTTATGCCGCCAAGCGCTTGGGCAGAAACCGCGTGATCACCGCTGACGCCATGCTGGCCGCTTTCGCCGACCCGGAACGACGAGACAGGGATCCTCCCGATCTGGCTCACGCAGCTCGACGGTAGTTTTTGGCAGGTTTTGTCAATGAAGACGGTTGAGGTGCGTAGCAAGCGATTACAACACGGCAATTGGTGCCAAGGCCAGCATCGAATATGGGTGCCGAGCGGCTGCAGACATGCGAAATCCGGCCCCCAGGACGGAAATGAAAATTCGCCCGACGAGCATCAAACCAAACCGTTTCCATCCTAATAACTGAATTGGCCTGCTATTTTTCCCGAGCCGCCTTTCTCTATCCCAGACCAGCCGACAGCGTTCGCCTTAGGCACCCGCAGAGGGCGTCCAATTCGACTCCCGACGCTCTCCACCACGAAGACCACCTTCGATAAAACGATGTATTAGACCATACGTAGCAGTCGCTTCCTCGATTTCTGGCTGACTCGTTAGTCGCATGACCAAATAGCGTTCGGGATATTTCCCGACGTTTTGGAATTCAGACGCTCTACGGGTCCTGGGGCCTGCTGTTGGCTCGACCGGCTGGTCGAGCGCGGCGTCGCCGAACTGGCCTCCGGTTGAGTTTCGGTTGAGTTTTGGTTGCGTTTCGGTTGCCTTTCGGTTGCCTTTAACAACCGGACTCAACCGACCCACAACCTATTTTTGACCGCGCCTAACGACGATCGACCCACTAAATGTAGGCCCGGAGTTCCCGCTGCTGTGCCAAGAACCGTCGAAGTCCACCGACCTGAGGGGCAACTATTCGCCACGCGGGCGCCGCAGCGGCGCTGACGACCAACCGTGACGCGCCGGCAGACCTTAACTCGGGGCGATTTACCTCCAAGGAGGAGCGAAAATCCCATCGCGGCAACTGGCATCAAAGGGATGGGCTGAGTGAAATCCATGTAGGACTTCGACCCTCTTCCGCCCGGCTGCGCGCACCGACGAGGTGATCGAATAAATGACGTGACTTCCGGGGGCACGTTTGAGACATACCGACGAACTCTGCGCATGTCCATTGTTCGGGGCAGACCGGAAGTGGCAAGCGGGACGTCAAACCGGCGCGATTGACCCGACTCGGACCTCCGTCTTTTGGCCGGCGAACTCTCACCCCTAACCGCGACCGGCTGTTGAATGTGCCTCGATCGAGGCAACGGCGGATCATCGCAAGGACCGGAAGACTACAATGACGACGCAACTACGGGCCGACGAAAGGCACATCGTCGCCGGCATTCGTTGCCCTCCAGTTGGAGGCCCGTTTTAATCGGCTGCTGAGTTCACCAAGGTCCCCAATAGGGCGGACCCATATTGTCATCGATCGTGCCGGGGTAATTGCCGTCGCCATACGGGCCGCCCCAACCCGAGTGATACCTCGGATAAATATCCAAGCGACCTAAATGCAGAGCATCTTGTGCTCGCATGTCATGGTAGCCGCGGAAGGCTTGGGTATACGGGTCTTGCGCCCTGTGACCGTCATACGCAAACGCGGGACCAGCAAGGACAATCGAAAGTGCGGCTCCGATAATTCTGAATGTCGTCATGCGTTCCTCCTTTTGGTTTCGGGTTACGCAAAAGACCAAGAGTAGGTGCGAACGTAAGTTCCGACCTTGGCTCCTAAAAGATAGTTGATTCAGCGGCGCTCTGCTGGCGCGCTACGCGCTGGCGCCGATCGGCGGGCACAGCCCGCGCGGATCTCCAAATCGCCGCTTATGTGGACAAAATTCTCAAGGAGCCAAACCGGCTGATCTTCCCGTGCAGCAGCCGACCAGGTTCTAAATAACGATCAATCTCAGGACCGCCAAGGCTATCGGCCTTCCGCGTTTGGCACTTTTCCGACATGCCGAATGACCCTGAGAAGGTCCGCTAGTTGGGAGAGACCGGAAGTGAGCGGCGCGGTCCGGCGCACGATTCGCGATAGGCAGACGCTCGGTTGAGTGGTGAGATATCGCGACCCAATTCGAGCAGTTAATCTTCGAATTAAGATCAAACTGGGGTTGCCGACTTAAACGCTTCGTTCGCGATTTGCGATACTGTCCGGCCCTACGTGTGTAGAGTGGAGTTCTGCTCGATGGGCATGATAACAGAAAGGGAAGTAGATAGGTTTTATGCCGAAGATGGCATGGGCCACCGTTATACCGTCGTTCGAAGGCAGGATATGATTGTCTTCCGGCCATCAAGTGGCTCGGTGAGGAGAATTCCCGGCAAGGTTCGCTACAGCCTAGTCACAGGCGAACAGCTCGATGATCGCTCTGATGGCAGCCTCGTGATCGTGAACGACGCTACTGTTCTCCATAAGGTCGAGACCTGACAGCTTACGGTGCGGACAGGAGCGGGTCGCGCCAAGCGCCGCCTATGGGCGGTTTTTTATTTGGAGCTACCCGCACCCGCGACTTCCGATTTTGGCAGATACTGTTCTCTAATTCCGGGTCTGGGTGTCAAGCTCTCCAATGATCGTCCTTGCCGGGCCCACTGTTCTCTCCGCGGTAGGGGTGAACCCTCCGCATGATGGCGTAAGGTGACGCTGGCGGTTCAATGTTGC
>NZ_SSNA01000117.1 GCF_004799445.1 Bradyrhizobium sp. | reverse complement strand
TGCCGCGGTGCCGCCCGACAGCGTGCCCTTCATGACGCGGACCCGTCCCTTGATCCGGCTGACCGGCGCACCCAGCAGCTTTTTCGCGGTCTCCTGGCAATAGAACACCCCGAGCTCGAACGGGATCGAATCGTAGCCGCAGGAAAACAGGATGCGGGCGCCCGTCGATTGCGCGGTGGCCTCATGCGCATCGATCATCTGGCGCATCCAGATCGGTTCGCCGCAGAGGTCGACATAGTCGGTGCCGGTGGCGGCGCAGGCGGCGAGCAGATCCGAGCCGTAGTACTGATAGGGACCGACCGTCGTCAGCACCAGATTGGCCTGCTCGACCATCGCCTTCAGCGATGCCGCATCTCCGGCATCGGCGGCAATCAGGGGAATATCGGCCGGCGCGCCGATCGCGTCGCGCACCGAAGCAAGCTTGTCGAGACTGCGTCCGGCCATCGCCCATTTCGGCGCACCCTTGCCGACATAATGCGCCGCCAGGTATTCGGCGACGAGCCGACCGGTGAAGCCGGTGGCGCCATAGACAACGATGTCGAACTTCGACGAGGACTTCATAGTCAATTCCTTGAGGTGCGAAACGGAAAGGTTTGAATGCGCGCCTGTGTTGGCTATTTGTTGGCGTAGGAAACGCTCATGCCGGCGCGCACGTCGCTCTGGATACCGTAAGGGGCGATCGGATAGCGCAAGCCGTTCCTCGCCAATGCCTTCATGCCCGCGATCGCCTTGGCCAGATGCGAAGGCTGCAGCGCCATCAGCATCTCCTCATCCGGCACGCCGCCGTAGCGCCGCTCGGCATAGCACGGCAGCGACAGGCTGGGCTCGCCGGTCTTAAGCGCCCTTCCCCATGAATCGGCGCAGGCGGTCTCGCCGACCACACCCCATTCGAATTTCTTGTAGCCGGTCCACTGCAGTCCGTTGATCAGGATGATCATCTGGCCGGGCGTCGCATAGACCAGACAAATGTCCGGCGGATTAAGCCGGCCGCTGGCAAGCGGAGACACCACCATCGCCTGGTATTTGCCGAAGGGGACGACATCAAGCGCCTGCTGGCGTTTGCGCGCGTCCTCGGCATTCTCATGCCAGACGCCGACATAGCCCTGGCCGGCCAGCCACTTCTCGTCCTGTGGCGCGAGCCCGATCACCGCGCGGCACTGCGCGCCGACGAGATCGTCTGCCGTGATGCCGACGGTCCATCCCAGCCGCGAGGCCATGCTGACGATCTGGTCGGTGGTATGAACCGCCGTCGGCCGCCGGAGTTTCGGTATCGCCGCCATCTCGTCGGCGCTTGCGAACATCTTGAGGCCGATCACGGTGGTCTTGAGGCGCAGCAGGCCGTTCAGATCGGCCACCATGCCGGGCAAATCGAACTGTTCCGGCGGGGTTTGCTGTTGCATGGCGTCCAACTCCGAGATCGGCGGGCCGGCGCGCCCGCAGCACTGATCCTAGCCCGATTGCCCGCCGGTGGCGACCGGCGGTTCTAGTTTTGGCCGGGCCCCGGCAGCAAGGCATCGATCTTGCCGGTCGCCCTGTACGCGGCGAGACCGATCCATTCGCGCACGGCCATGTCGGTGCGCGTCAATCCCTCGATCGCAATCTTCGAAAATGCCAGGAGATCGTCAGGCCCGCCGACCCACCAGTCGACCGGATAGGGTTCGACGGCAAATCCGGCCTTGCGAAACAGGCCGACGGATCGCGGCATATGGAAGGCCGAAGTCACCAGCAGCCAGCGCTCGCCGTCCTTCGGCGCCACCAGCGCCCTGGAGAATTCGGCGTTCTCCTGGGTGTTGCGCGAACGCCGCTCCATGATCAGCCGCGATTTGGCGATGCCGAGGCTTTCGAAGACGGCGCCGGCGAAATCAGCCTCTCTGGCGTCATTGGAAATCAGGTTGGCGCTGCCTCCGGAAAACACGATACGCGCCTTCGGATATCGCAGCGCAAGCGCGGCGGCGGCGATGATGCGATCGGGCGCGCTGCGAATCACCGGCGCGCCGTGCGCGGCCGAAATTTCGGCTTCGATGGATGCTCCGAGGACGATGATGCCGTCCGGCGCCCCCCGCGAGGCATCCCATGGTGGAAAGCGCTGTTCGAGAGGATAGAGCAGCAGGTTTCCGAGCGGCGAAAACCCGCAGATCGCAAGCAGGACCAGCGAGGCGATCACGAGCTTGCGGCCCAGAGACTTCCATCGCGTCGCCAGCAAAATCGCGCCGAGCACGCCGGCGCCGATCAGGAAATTCACCGGCAACAGCATGATGCCCAGCGTTTTGGAGAGGAAAAAAAACACGAGAGACCTCTTGGAATGTCTGGTACAGCGTCATACTCGACCGCTGCCCCAACAAGAAGCCCCGTCATGACGCATCATCACCTGCATTCCAGCCCCGCGACCTGCCACTGGGGCTTCTTCGACGCCAAGCTGAAACCGGTCCTCACCATCGCCAGCGGTGACGAGGTCACCATCGACACCATCAGCGGCGGCCCCGAGGTGGTGCCGGACCGCAGCCGGTTTCACGTCCCGCCTGAACTCGCCGATGTTCATGCCAGGAACGAGCGGATGGTGCCCGGACATATCCTGACCGGTCCGGTCGCCGTCGTGGGCGCCGCGCCCGGCGACGTGCTGGAAGTCGAAATCCTGGACGTCAGGCTTCGCCAGGACTGGGGCTACAATCTGATCCGGCCACTGGCCGGCACGTTGCCGGACGATTTCCACCAGGCCCGGCTCATGAATATCCCGCTCGACAAGACGCGGATGGTGGGCCGGCTGCCGTGGGGACTTGATCTGCCGCTGGCACCGTTTTTCGGCGTGATGGGCGTGGCGCCGCCGCCGGCCTGGGGGCGCATCACCTCGCTGATCCCGCGGGCGATGGGCGGCAACCTCGACAACAAGGAGCTGACGCCGGGCGCAAAGCTGTATTTGCCGGTGTTCGTGGCAGGCGCCCTGTTTTCCTGCGGCGACGGCCACGGCGTCCAGGGCGACGGCGAAGTCTGCGTCACCGCGATCGAGACCGCGCTGCAGGGACGTTTCAAATTGACGCTGCGCAAGGATTTGCGGCTCGACTATCCCCGCGCCGAGACACCGACGCACTACATGACGATGGCGATGGATCCCGATCTCGATCAGTGCGTGGTGCGGGCGCTGCGCGATATGATCGTGCTGCTCGGCGAAAAGCGCAATCTGTCGCGCGAAGATGCCTACACCCTCTGCAGCCTGGCCGCCGACCTGCGGGTGACCCAGACCGTCAATGGTTCCAAGGGTATCCATTGCATGATCGCGAAGGCGGTCGTTCATGGGTAAGACTTGCTTACCATGCCATGAACTCACTTGCGACACCGCCCGTTAAGGCCATTGGCTTGGGTCCACCGACCACGTACCGTGCTATCTGCCGGTTCGCGACGACAGGAGATGGGAAGGAGATGGAGAGACGCCTCGCAGCCATCGTCTGTGCTGACGTCGCCGGTTACTCGCGCATGATGGGTGCCGACGAGGCCGGTACCCACGCCGCGTTCAAGGCCCATCGAAGCGCGATATACCCGATCATTCTCAATCACGGCGGCCGGATCGTGAAGAACACCGGCGACGGTTTTTTGCTGGAATTTCCGAGCATCGTGGGGGCCGTCGAGTCGTCCATCGCGATGCAGGCGCTGATGGCGGAACGGAACAACCACCTCCCCGCGGACCGGGTCATGCAATTCCGTCTGGGCGTCCACATGGGAGATGTGATGGCCGACGAAGAGGAAGTCTTCGGGGACGACGTGAACATCGCCGTGCGGCTCGAAACGGTCGCCGCGCCCGGCGGCGTGGCGGTTTCAGCCAAGGCCTATGGCGAGGCCAGCAGGCATCTCAGCGTCCCGCTTGTCGATGCCGGCAGTTACCGATTCAAGAACATCGAACAGCCGGTAAGCGTCTGGACCTGGGAGCCTGGCGGCTCCGACAGCGGCGGCCGCGAACGCAAGGATACATGGGATCTGCCTGCGCAATATCGCACGGCGATCGTGGGGGTACTTCCCTTTGTCAATCTCAGTGATAGCGCTGACGAGTATTTTTCTGACGGACTCACGGAAGATTTGATCCACGCGCTGTCGCTGCAATCATTTTATCGGGTTTTGAGCAGAAACGCGACTTTCTCGTTCAAGGGCAAGAACCTGAGCACGCGCCTGATCGCGCGGGAGATTGACGCGACCTACCTGATCCAGGGTTCGGTACGGCGTGCCGGAACCAAAATTCGCGTCACGGCCGAGCTGATTGCCCCGGAAAAAGGCGAACAATTATGGACTGGTCGATATGACCGGGACATCGACGATCTGTTCGCGATGCAGGATGAAATCACCACCAGCCTGTGCGCGGCATTGGCCCCGGAGATCTATCGGGCAGAAGCTTCGGCTCCCATCCGGTCATCATCCACCGTTCTGACCGCATGGGACCGGTTCTTGAGAGGACTTTCTCACTATTACCGACAGACGAAGGCGGATTTTGAAGCCTCGATCGCACTGTTCAAGGAGGCGATCGCGCTCGATCCGTCGCTTGCGATTGCGCGGGCCTATCTCGCCACCATTCTGTTGCAGGGCGTGCACTTTGGGTGGATCCGAAGCACCCGCGAATTATGGGCCGAGGCAATGAGCCTGGCGGAGAGCAGTGTCAGGCTTGACCCGCGCTCGTCGTTCACCTTTGCAATTCTGTCCTATGTGCACGCGATGGAGGGGCATTACGAGGCGGCGCTCGACGCCGGAAAAAGAGCGGTCGAGCTCAATCCGTATGACATGGGCGCCCGCGGTGTGCTTGGCTTCTGTCACTTCGTTATCGGGGAGCATCGACAGGCCATCGAGTTATTTTCAACGGCCGTGCAGCGCGGCAACAGCGACCCCAGATTTCAATGGGGGGCGCTGAACGCGTTCAGTCACTACCTTCTCGGACAATACAACGCTTCGCTGTCCTGGTCGCGCGAAGCCCTTTATTTGAATCCCAATCATCTTCAAGTGCTTGCGATACGGGCGGCGGCTCTCGCGCAACTGGGACGAACCGAGGAAGCGGCAAAAGCGGCCGAGGTCCTGCTAACCAGCTATCCAACCCTGACCGTTGAGCGGCACCTCAGGAACTTCCGGTGGAAATCTCCGGCCGATACCGCCCATTACCGGGACGGGCTTTTGAAAGCCGGCGTACCCCTGAGCAAATTGCGTCTCGTCGAGCGTGTTTCGAAGCGCACGGCCTAGGCGCGCTCGGTGCGCGCCGGAAGCGTTCAAGCGCTTCCGGCCAAGCCAAATGCCCACTACTTGCTGCGAGCCGTCTGTTGACACAGATTTGGATTCCGCCAAGACTCCTATGCATCCTGAGGTAGTGCGACGGCTTCAAATTCGTTTTTCAAAACCTTCATTCGCCTTATATCGAGACGAGTCACTCGCATAATTCGACGGTTTTTGAGGATTCAGCTCCATGCCAATCGAACGCGCTGGTCCAGCTTCAAGCGACGCCTCCGCCGGGCAGATCGCCATTTCGCCCGATAATCCGTGCCCCTTCCTGCGCGCGCTTGTGGCGGGCGGTTTCGTCGGCGGCCACGTGCCGCTTGCCACGCTCTCCCATACCGTCGAGGCGGCGACCGGTGAACGGGGGCTGGCGGAAAGACTGGCCGGCGTGAAGACCTACCTGGTTGCCCTGATCGCGAACGGCCTCAGTCCCCTGCGCCTGTTGCGGAGCTGGTGGTCCGGCGCGGTGCTCGACGAACTGCGCGATGGTCCGCTGGACAAGCATGGCGTCGGTTCGCGCATCCTCGATGCGACCGCCCGTGTGAACGAGACCGAAATTGAACGCCTCGCCGGGTTCGGCAGCGACTACAGGGATCCGTGGGGCAAAACCGAGCGCGGCCTGACGGCGGGCGAAATCACGGCCTACATGAACGCGAATTTCGAACGCGCCAAGGACAAGAGGCGATGGTTTGACCGGAAGTTGATGGACGGCGAATGGCCGGTTCTGCTGAACATCATGGGCAAGGGTGATGGCGAGCAACGCTACCTCAGCGTGGCCGAGGTCCGAACCCTGTTCGTCGATCGGCTGTTGCCCGAGCGGATCGCCGCGCGCCTGACGTCACGGCCGGCATCCGCGCCACGCGCTGTCGTCGTGCTCGGCAAAATCGCGCTCGTCGCGGCGGCCTTTGGCCTCGCTGTGATCGTGGCGATCGCGGAGTTTCCCGACCAGCTACAGAAATTCCTGCCGCCGCTGGCGCAACTGCTGCCCCCTCCCTTGCCGGAGCCTGCGCCAATCAAAGAAGCGCGTTGGCTCGACCAGAACTGGTCGATGGAGGACCGGCACTGGTTCCACCACGCCAGCCAGGGCACCGTGACTTTTCCGGTGCCCTACGCGTTGTTTGTCGCGCTGGAACGGCCGGGCATCCATTTGTTCACCGAACCCGGCCTGCTGAAGGATAGCGAATATCTCGAGCGGTTCGGCTTTCTTCCAAGCCCGAAAACCATCCATACCGACGAAGCGACCTTGCATCGCTTCGGCTATTACGCGTCCGACGCCAGGACGGAGCCGGCACCACCGTCCGTCGCAGGCTTCATCCCGACGCAAGCCGAGAATTTCGATGGCCTGCCGGTCGGTTTCGCGCGAATGCCCGGTGCCTCCGACCCCACGACCGGCAAGCCTCAACCCGAGATGATCGGGCTGACCTGCGCGGCCTGTCATACCGGGCACATCAACTACAAGGGCGTCAGCGTGCGCTTTGACGGCGGCCCGGGGATGGTGGACCTGCTGAAACTCGAACTGGCGACCGGCCAGTCGATTTTGTCCACGCTGTACCTGCCCGGCCGGTTCAAACGCTTCGCCACCCGCGTCCTGGGTCAAGGTGCAACTCCGGCAGAACGCGACGAGCTCAAGAAAACCCTTGCGAGGGGCGGCGACTTGGTGCTCGGCCAGGTCAAGGCGCTGAAGAAAGCGCTTGGAGATAAGCACCAGATTGATACCGAGGAAGGCTACGGGCGGCTGGATGCGCTGAACCGGATCGGCAATCAGGTTTTCGCCACCGACATGGCGATCAGCGGTCTGCCGGAATTTGAAAAGAACCTGCACGCCAGGGACGCGCCGGTCAGTTTTCCGCCGATCTGGACCGTGCCGTGGCTCTCGTGGGCGCAGTACGACGCCTCGATCGGGCAGCCGTTGATCCGCAACGCCGGCGAGGCGCTCGGGGTTTCGGCACGGCTCAATCTTTCGCCCGACGCCCCCAAGGAGTCGCTGTTCCGCTCCTCGGTTGCGCTCGAGAATCTGCTTCGCATCGAAGATATGCTGCGCGGCCCCAATCCCTTTGGCCAAAACCCAAAAGGCTTCGGCGGATTGCAGCCACCGAAATGGCCGTCGCAAATCTTCTCCAACGACCCCGCGTGGAAGATCGACACGGAGCGCGCATCAAAGGGCCGGGCGATCTATGCCGATATCTGCGTCGAGTGCCACCTTGGACCGGTCAACGATCCCGTGTTCGACGCGCAATTCCCGGACAAGAGTGTCTGGAAACCGGAGCACTGGGACGCCAATGGTCCGGTGTTGAAGCCGGTACAAAAACCGGTGGAGGTGATGGGCACCGACCCGGCGCAGGCCAACGTGCTGGTATCACGCAAGGTCGACCTGCCCGGCTTCCTGGATTTGCAGCCTGCGCGCGATATGCAGCCCGCGGGCGACGCTGGCAAGGTTTCCGACTGTGCCGATCTGCCTCTGCCCTCCACCTATTCCTCGACGGAAATGCCGTATGCGATCGCCTTGATGACCGTCGTGGAGCTGGTCAGCAGAAAATGGATGAAGGATAACCACGTTTCGGAAGCCAATGAGAAACAGCTTTGGGGTTTCCGAAAAAACTGTCCCAACCCCGAGAAGGACCTGCACTATCGCGCCCGTCCGCTGAACGGCGTGTGGGCGACCGCGCCCTATCTTCACAACGGTTCGGTTCCCTCGCTCTGGTGGATGCTGATGCCCGCGGCGCAGCGCCCCAAGCAATTCTGCATGGGCTTTCGCGACTACGATCCGCAGCAGGTCGGCTTCCACGTCGAGGCCGGCGAAGTGCCAAAGTGCAGGAACGGCGAAACCCTGTTCTCCGCGACGCCCCCCGGCTCGCCGGTCGACGGCAACAGCAATCTCGGTCACTCGCTCGAGGCACCGCCGGGTGAAGGCCCGCACGAGCATAAAAAGGGGGTCATCGGCCGCCTGCTGAGCGATGAGGAACGCAAGGACCTGATCGAATACTTGAAGACGCTATAGAAGAAGGACGCATCGCAAGGCGCCGTTGCGCGGGGAATTGAACGCTCACCCCTGCGGACCAAAATGTCGTCGGCGATGATGCCAGGTTTCCAACGCCACGTTGCCGAAGATGAACACCGCGAATGATGTCATTCAACTGTGGCTGAGGGCCGCGTTGTGGTGCGCCTTGTCTGCCCTGGCGTCAAATCCCTCTGCCGCGATGGCGGAGCCACAGCGTACCGACGCCGGTCTCGCTCACAGCAGAATGTCGTTCCTTTCAGAACCGCGGGATGGAGCGAGCCAACCCGCTGAAGAGCCTCCGCCCGCCGCGCCCCAGGAGGAAAACAACAGCTTTGACGGAGCATGGACCTTCACCAGCGCCGGATGCCGGGGCACAGGCTCCTTGCCTGCAAGGATCGTCAGCGGAAAGATCATCATCAGGGGTGGCAGCGGACAGGTCGATCCGGACGGCACGTTGCATTCGGTCGGCGCCGGCAACGGCATGACCCTGACCGCCGTCGGACAATTGTCAGGAAATACGGGGTCTGGAACATTCAACCGATCCGACGGCTGTATCGGCCGCTGGATCGCCATCAAGCACTAGAGCGCCGGTTCTGATCGAATCAGAACCGGCGCTCTGGTCTTTTATTTTGACGTGTTTTCTTTACGCGAACCGGTTGCCACTTCGCTCGAAAACGCTCTGGGACGGCCGTCGTCCTTGCAGACGTCCTCCGTGGCGACGTGCCTTCGCCGGCCGTGTTCTAATTCGTGGTGCCGCTGGCCTTGGTCCGCTTCGCCGCGGCGTCCTTCGAAACAGGCTTTGGCGGATCGACGCCGCGCGCGGCGCCCCAGGGGTCGGCGGGTGGCTGGTCGGGAATGTTGCCGAGCGAATGCTTATAGGCCTTTTCGGCCGACTTCTCGGCCTCGATCTGCGACGGTGACTTGGGCGGGTCTTGCGGTGCGGCAGGGGCGCCTTTTTGCGCGTAAGCGGGCCCGGCCACCAACAACGCGATCATGGCTGCGGCGCGAAGAACTCTCATGCATAGCTCCCTCATTCGAATCCTACATATCACCGGCTTGCCCGCGGCGCCAACAGCTCACCTTCGCTGTAGCCTCAGGCGCTTTTCTTAGCCCGCGCAACCGGCCATTTCAGAGCGGACGGAACCCACCATTGAACCACCGTCAGACAGATCCGCCATGCGGCCGATCGGGATTGCAGCGCCGAGCGCGCTGCCAAATCCCTCGATGCGCCGCGGGACTCTCGCTTGCCGCGAACGGTATCATAGTAGAGAAATTGGGTACCCTGCCGACTCCAACCTACCGATGACAAATACTATCTTAAACATAAGACGATAAGGTCAGGCATTTTTAGGGAGAGATTGCATGACGTTCGGATGGAAGGGACGGCGTTTCCCTCTTGCGCGGCTGAACCTCGGGCCCAAGGCCGTCATGAGTGCGGCGCTACTGATCGCAATCAATACCACGCTGTTGGTCGGGGCGGGTTACTGGTCATTGACACGCGACTTCAACATCCGCGCGGAGCGAGACATCGATCTCAGCCTGCGCACGCTCAGCCTGGCGTTTGGCGAAGCCTTCCAGGATGCGAAGATCACGATTCGCGACGGCGTCGTTGACCGCATTGAAATTCCCAGGATGCCCGAATTCACCGATCACCGGATCGTGGACCGGGCGACTTCGTATGTCGGAGGCAACGCCACGCTTTTCGTCTACGACGACGCATCGCAGCAATTCGTGCGCCGAACCACGAACGTCAAAAAAGAAAATGGCGATCGGGCGGTTGGCACGCAGCTCGCGGCGGATCATCCGGGGCAAGCCATGCTTCGCCGTGGTCAGGCCTACAAGGGCCCGGCGATGCTGTTCGGGCGTCGTTTCTACACCGCCTATCAGCCGGTGTTTGATCCCGCCGGCAAGGTGATCGGCATCGTCTATGTCGGCATTCCGACGGCGCAGCTCGACGCCATGCTGTGGCAGGCGATCGACGCGATGGCAATTGCAGCCGGCATTGCTGCGCTGCTCGCGCTTGTGACGACGATGGCGCTGGTTCGCCGCGTTACCAAGCCGCTGAGGGCCGTGGCGGAGACCCTGACCGTGCTCGCCGAAGGAAGGACGGATGTCGAGATCCAGCATGCCGATCGCCACGATGAAATCGGCGTAATCGCCCGGACCGTCGGTGTTTTCAAGAACAACCGCATCGAGCGCCGCCAACTCGAGGCCGAACGCATCAGCGCCGAAAAGCAGGCGACGGAGCAGCGCAAAGCGGAGCTCAATCAGTTTGTCGAGGCTTTCCGCACCAAAATTGGTGGCATCATCGAGCAAGTCCTGAATTCATCGGGGAAATTTGAAAGGGATGCCCAAACGCTTTCGGTGACTGCGCATTCGACGGCAGAGATGTCCGGCCTGTCCGCCGATGCGTCGCGACAGGCTTCCGAACATGTCCGCAGTGCCGCGACCGCATCGAACGAGCTGTCCCAGTCGATCGTCGAGATCAGCCGCCGGGTCCAGGATTCCAACGGCGTTGCCGCCGATGCGGTCAAGCAGGCCGATGCAACGGATCAGCGGATGGCGGAACTGACGGCGGCCGGCGACCGGATCGGGGACGTGGTGAAGCTGATCACGTCGATAGCGGAACAGACCAATCTGCTCGCGCTCAACGCCACCATCGAGGCCGCCCGCGCCGGCGATGCCGGCCGCGGTTTTGCGGTGGTCGCCCAGGAGGTCAAGAACCTGGCGGGGCAGACCGCCAAAGCCACCGACGAGATCAGCGCGCACATCGTCAACATGCAGCGCGCCACCGGCGAGTCCGTGGATGCGATCAAGGCCATCGGGCAGACGATCGAGCGCATCAGCGAGATCACGACCTCGATTTCCTCTGCTGTCGAGGAGCAGGGCACCGCGACCCAAAGCATCGCACAGGGGGTCCAGGCTGCCGCCGGCGGTACCCTCGAAGTTGCCGAAAACATCGAGCGCGTCGCGCGCGGCGCCGGAGAGACCGAGACGACATCGGGTCAGATGCTGAGATCGGCCCAGGCCCTGTCCGAAGTGAGTATCCATCTGAAGGACGAGGTCGAGAAATTCCTGGACAGTGTTCGGGCGGCGTGACCTGAAGCTGGATACCTCCGTTCCCCGTGATGAGGTCGGTCGACGATCCGGTCAAGCAGGCGCGGCTAGCCTAACGCTCGCGCGCCGCCGGCGCCGTGAAGCCGGCCCAGGTGAGATAGATCCCGATCACCAGCGCGGGCGCGAGAAACACACGGTAGTGTTCGCCGTATCGCATCTGCTGCATCATTGCGCCAAGCGCCTCGGGCGAAAGAACGACAAGCAGAAAACCCTGGCGAGGATCAACCATCCCACCAAGGTGACGACGAGCGGCAGCGCGCCGTAAGCCCGCAAGAAAACGCCGCCACCCGGCCGAAACATGCTAGGCTTCAGCCGCGCAGTCGATCAGCCCGCGAGACGGAGCGCTTGAGCCAAATGCGAAAGATGGGTCTCAAAGCCCTGACGGCGATTTTGACGATCGGAAGGCGCTCAAAGAAGCATGTCGACTGGACCTTGGCGATCGCGATATTCTCGACGATTGTCACCGTCGCCCTGATCGCGCTTTATTTCCTGCAGGACAGCACGGACTTTCCGTAGCCTTCGCGCGGGGTGGATAGGCCGAGCGATCAGCTGGCAACACGGCTCACCGTCGGAGTGGCCGCGAGAGTATCGTACTTGGCCGATGCACGCTTTGGCCTCCTAATGACCAGCTTTGAGGCATCGTTCTCTGCCTCGGCGGTAACGTTCATGGCGGCGGTCATCTCATCAAGAACCACCTTGTATTCGCCGGCGGCCTCCTCCAGACCCACTTCCTTTTTTTCAGGAGAGGCTTCTTGCAGCCGTGCCGGCTCGATGGCCCTGTGATCGAACCGCACCCGCTCAAGTTTCTCGCCGACAAACCAGGCGCAAAGCACGCCCGTTACCTTGTCGTCATCGAAGATATCCGTGTTGACCGTATCCACCGTCATGATGGGGCCACCGGATTTCAACACCACGAGATCGCCCGACTTGATAACGGTCATTGGTAAACCCACAGTCAGTGCGGCGAATTGCGTTCAATCAAACTGCAATCATAACAAGTCGCCGCTACTTCTTCACCGGCGCGGATGGGGACGCGCTGTTCGGCGCGCTCATCTCGCGACAGGCAGCGCCCGCATTTTGATTGGCGTCGCGTGGCCAAGATAAGGCGCGAGCCCACGCGGAACTTCGGCGCCCCAAAATGATTGGCGCGGCCCCCGCGTCGTATAATTTTCACTTAAACTACCACAAGGAACTGATTCGCGGCACGAACATTGCTTTAAACGAGCTGGCTGGAAAACTCAGGAGTGCGGCATGAAACGCCTCGTCCTTTGTACAGCGTTCGGTTGCTTGATGAGCGTAGCGAGTGCCCGTGATTTCGGGCAATGGGAAGGAACTAATCCGCAGATACGCGAATGGTTCCAGGCCTTGATGCAGCCTGATAATCCCGCGGTCTCATGTTGCGGCGAAGCCGACGCTTATTGGGCGGATTCGTTCGAAGTCGATGGCGACAAATATGTCGCCATCATCACCGACTCCCGGCCGGACGAGCCGCTCCGCCGCAAACACATCGACGTCGGAACGAGGTTCGTCATCCCGAACCACAAGCTGAAATACGACCAGTCGAACCCGACCGGCCACGGCATCATTTTCCTGAGCAGGGGCGACTACGTGTACTGCTACGTCGCGCCGGGCGGCGTCTGATCTTTGCGCAGGGAATGCCGGGCAGCAGGGGATCGCCGGATTCCCCCTGTGATTGCGGTGAGGTGATTGGTCGGAGCGAGAGGATTTGAACCTCCGACCCCTAGTCTCCCAGACTAGTGCGCTAACCGGGCTGCGCCACGCTCCGATGCCGTTCCCTTAGCTTCGATCAGGCTGGCGCGCAAGGCGGGCGATTCGCCTCCCGGACACCGGCAAATGCCGGTTCCCAACGGGGCGGCTAGCCGTCCTTCAGCGCTGCATCGAGCAATTGCCGGCAGGCGATCAGGTCCTGCAGCACGCTTTTCAGGCGCGAAACGTCGAACAGGGGTGGCAGGTCGGCCACGCCGGGGATCAGGTCGTCCTCGCCCTCCTCCTCGAAGGCCGCCGAATGTCTGACCCTGCCGCGTCCGGCGCGGCGAGATCTCCGGCCCTCGTCCGCTTCGTCACGCTCCTCGTCATCGATGTCGATGCCTGGGGCGTCGTCATCCTGCTCCAGAATGCTTAGCCCGATCACCTCTTCGATCGCGCCGAACGACGCTACCGCCGAGGCATCCGCCAGCCGCTGAACGGAGCCGATGCCGTGTTCCTTGAGAATGCGCTGCACCCCGCGGATGGTGTAGCCCTCGCCATACAGCAGGCGACGGATACCGCGGAGCAGATCGACATCATCGGGACGATAGTAGCGGCGGCCGCCGCTCCGCTTCATCGGCTTGATCTGAGTGAACCGCGTCTCCCAGAAGCGCAGGACATGCTGGGGGATATCGAGATCGTCGGCGACCTCGCTGATGGTTCGGAACGCATCCGGCGCCTTGTCCAAATGCCCGCTCCCCTTGTGCTCGCCCCAGTTGAACGACTGACCCAGCCGGCCTCTTTAGTCGGCCTTGCCCTCGCCGTTGCCGGCGCTGTGACCGTTGATCCGCTGCTTTAGAATAGCCGACGGCTTGAACACCATCACGCGCCGTGGCGAAATCGGCACTTCCGTGCCCGTCTTCGGGTTGCGGCCGATCCGCTGACCCTTCTTGCGCACCATGAACGAACCGAACGAAGACAGTTTCACCGTCTCGCCCTTTTCAAGGCAATCGGTGATCTCCTTCAACACCAGTTCGACAAACGCCGACGATTCCGTGCGCGACAGCCCCACCTTCTGGTAGACGGCTTCGCACAGATCGACGCGTGTAACGGTTTTTCCGGTTCCGGTCATCGCCTGCCCCAACTCACGGCGAACAATATGTATCTGAAATTATGAGCTTAACAAGCGACGGTCAACAGCGCTCATCAATGCACTAGCATGAAAGAACGCCGCAAAGTCTACAGGTTTTTTTAATATGCCGTCTACCAGCGCAATAGCGCCGAGCCCCAGGTGAACCCGCCGCCCATGGCTTCGAGCAGGACCAGATCGCCCTGCTTGATCCGTCCATCCGCCACCGCAACCGACAGCGCCAGCGGAATCGAGGCAGCCGAGGTGTTGCCATGCAGGTCGACCGTGACCACAACCTTCTGCGGCGCAATATGCAGCTTGTGCGCCGAAGCATCAATGATTCGCTTGTTGGCCTGGTGAGGAACGAACCAGTCGATATCTTCCGCGCTGGTGCCGGTCGCTTCGAAGGCATCGACGATCACGTCGGTGATCATGCCGACGGCATGCTTGAACACGTCGCGGCCTTCCATCCGCAGAAAACCCACGGTTTGGGTCGAGGATGGCCCGCCATCGACGTATAATTTCGACTTGTGCCGTCCGTCGGAGCGCAGCCGGGTCGTCAACACGCCGCGATCGGAGGACTTGCCCGGCTGCGGCTGGGCGTCCAGCACGATGGCGCCGGCGCCGTCACCGAACAGCACGCAGGTGCCACGGTCGTTCCAGTCGAGAATCCGCGAGAAGGTCTCGGCCCCGATCACCAGCGCGCGCTTGAAGGCGCCGGTGCGCAGAAAGTTGTCCGCGGTGGCCAGCGCGAAGATAAACCCCGAACATACCGCCTGCAGATCGAAGGCCGCGCCGTGGTGGATGCCAAGCCCTTCCTGGACCGCGACCGCTGTCGCGGGAAAGGTGTTGTCCGGCGTCGAGGTCGCCAGCACGATCAGATCGATCGACTGCGCGTCGATTCCGGCATTGGCAAGCGCCGATCGCGCGGCGTGGATCGCCAAATGCGAGGTGAACTCACCCTCCGCCGCGATATGGCGCTGCCGGATGCCGGTGCGCTGCACGATCCACTCATCGGAAGTATCTATTCGCGTCGCCAGCTCGGCATTGGTCAAGATGTGCTGCGGCAGGTAGGAGCCGCAGCCGAGCACGACCGAACGGATTTCAGTCACGAGACAGCCTCCTGCGCGTTCGGCGCCTGGGCGAGCGCGCTGCCGTCACGATTGAGCATCTGGTTGATCTTGGTGAGGAGGTCGTAGCGGACCATGTCATAGCCAACGTCGACCGCATAGGCAAAGCCTTCGGCGTCGGTTCCGCCATGGCTCTTGACGACGATTCCGTTCAGCCCGAGCACCACGCTGCCGTTGGATTTCGAGGGATCGAGCTTGTCGCGCAGCGCCTTGAAGGCATTTCTGGCGAACAAATAACCGATCTTCGCCCGCCAGGTCTGAGACAGCGCCTCACGCAGGAATTCGGTGATCTGGCGCGCCGTGCCTTCTGCGGCTTTCAGCGCAATGTTGCCGCTGAACCCTTCGGCGACGATGACGTCGGCGGCCCCCTTGCCGATGCCGTCGCCCTCGACGAAGCCGATATATTCGAGCTGCGGCAGGTTCATCGCGCGCAGCAACTCCGCGGCTTCGCGAATTTCCTCGCGGCCCTTGATCTCCTCGACGCCGATATTGAGCAGCCCGACCGTCGGCCGTTCCAGACTGAACAGCACGCTGGCCATCGCGCTGCCCATCACCGCCAGCGCCACCAGATGATGCGCGTCGCCGCCGATGGTGGCGCCAAGGTCGAGCACCACCGAATCGCCGCGCGCCGTCGGCCATATCGCCGCCAGCGCCGGCCGGTCGATCCCGGGCAACATGCGCAGGCAAAACCGCGCCATCGCCGCCAGCGCACCGGTATTGCCCGCGGATACCGCAACGTCGGCCTCGCCTTTCTTGACGGCGTCAATCGCCAGCCACATCGACGAGGACTTGCGGCCGCGCCGCAAGGCCTGGCTGGGCTTGTCGTGCATGCTGACGGCGACGTCGGTGTGAATGACGCGGGAGACCGCCTTCAGCGCCGGATGATTGGCCAATTGTGGCTCGATCAGCGCGCGATCGCCGAACAGGAGGAATTCGGTGTCGGGGTGCCTGCTCAATGAAATCGCGGCGCCGGGAATGACGACCGATGCGCCGACATCGCCACCCATGGCGTCAAGCGCGATTCGAACCTTTTGAGGCATGAACGTCCCGGAAACCTGATCTCTTTGCGGACTCGTAGCGCTCGGCCGCTGACTGCAAATCGCCACGGACAGCGGCGATCGGCGAGGCACAACGCTGCGCCCCGGCCGGGCCGCGACAATAGCGTTTCCCCGCCCCGACACAACCTCTTGACCGCTTCCTTTTGATGGCCATGCCCGCAGCAAGGCAGATTCGGTATATGGAAATAACTCGAGTTAATTCAATGCGCTAAATGAAATATAGGGCCGATCCCAGCTTCAGATTTGTTGCGGTGCAGGTTCTGCAACCGCTCTTTAGCCCCGCTTGCCACCCTTGGGCGTCCCGGGCGGCTTCTTGGAGGTGGACGGTTTGGTGTCGAGCCGCAGGGCTTTGAGCGCGGCGAACGGGTGATCCATGGGATCGGCGGTTTCCACGGGCGGCTCGAAAACCGCATCCGGCTTGCGTGGATAGGGATCCACCGCCAGGAACAGCGCATCGGTCGCAAGCCGGCCAAGATCGATCACGCCATGGATGATCGGCTCCGGCGGATCTGGAGTCTCCGTTTCGCTTTCGGCGGCCTCATCGACCAGAGCGGACAGATCCGGAATTTGCTCCGGCGGCGCGAAGACCAGGTCGATCGGCTCGTCGAGCTCGTTCTCGATCGGATCGAGCGTCACCACGCAGGTCTGTCCGATCCGCGCCCGCACGCGGCCGGTGACATGGATACGGCCCCCGCTTTTGGGCGTCACATCGAGCGAGGCGCTCGCCGACAGGATTTCGCGCAAGCCCGCGGCCTCAGCCATGGCCTCGCGCGTGGCCCGGTCAGCCTCGATGTCGCGATGCAATCCGGTGTCCGGTATTTGCACCACTGTGACCGGGACGCTCCATGGATCTGCCTTGCTCATCATGCTCATCGTTTCTGTTTTATGGCTGCGCGACGGTCTCGGCCGGCGACGGAAACCTCCACGCCGCGCCGCGCAACGTCGCCTCGTCGAGACCTGTCAGGCTTGCGATGGCGCTCTCGGCATAAATGGCAAGCCGCCGTGCTTTGTCGATGCCCTCTCCATTCAGGATATTCTTGCACAGGGCCAGCGCGAACAGCTCCTGACCGGAGCTCAAAGCGAGATCATAGGCGGCCGCCCGGCCGTAGAACGCCTCCCCGAAGGCCTGCATGCGCTTCGGGACCGTGAGATCGCCGACACCCATTTCTCTCAAATTGGCGTCCATATCGTCGCAGAAATGATCGAAAAGCGCCTGGGACAGGTTCGCAGCGCCGTCCGCCGACTGAAATCGCCGCAAGACCATCCACAAATGCAGCACGAGCAGATCAAAACGACCGTTAACCGTATCCGGCACGCCAAGATCCCGGTAGAACCAGGGTTGTCGCGCTTGCGTCACGATCATGCCATAGATGGCCTCGATGGTGCCTCGCGAGGACGCCCGGGGTTTCCTGAAGTGACTGAACGGCCAAAGCATTGTGGGTTCCGCAAGCGAGCCCCCAAGGTTTGCCTATTGGGTGCCGCCTCTGTTGCAATCCAGCGTGCTGCCCGGTACGTCAACGCTTGACGCGATGCAAGGGGATGGAACCGGTTCCGGAATGATTGAGTCCAGTCAGACAGGCTCTCCGCGCGGCTCGGCAACGCGCTGGCGCGGTTTGCGCGCCGCGGCCGCGGTTGCATTGGTGTGCGCGGCACTGGGCGGCTGCGGCGAGCAGTTTCAGAAGGGCTACATCCTGCCGCCAGGCGCGCTTGAGCAAATTCCCATTGGGGCGAGCCAGGATCAGGTCCTGATCGTGATGGGGACGCCATCCACGGTCGCCACCCTCAACGGTGAAGTCTTCTATTACATTTCGCAGCGCGCCGAGCGTCCGATCGCGTTCATGAACGACAAGATCGTCGATCAGCGCATAATCGCGGTCTATTTCGACAAGAACCGCCAGGTGAGGCGGCTCGCCAATTACGGGCTGAAGGACGGCATGATATTCGACTTCATCAGCCGCACCACGCCGACCTCGGGCCAGGAGATCAACTACGTGGCCCCGCTGTTCAAGGCGCTTAACTGGGGTCAGGGCCAGTAAGACGATCGCAGGCTTGACGCGTTGCCCGCGCGAAGCGCGTAACCGACAGGCCGTCCCGTCTCTCATCTCTCAAATAAAAAACCCCGCGGCTCGCACCGCGGGGTTTTGTCTGTGATCGCACCGTCGATCAGTGGGCCAGGATCGCGAGCAGCAACAGCGCCACGATGTTGGTGATCTTGATCATCGGATTGACGGCGGGCCCCGCCGTATCCTTGTAGGGATCGCCGACGGTATCGCCGGTCACCGCTGCCTTGTGGGCGTCGGAGCCTTTGCCGCCGTAATGGCCATCCTCGATGTACTTCTTGGCGTTGTCCCAGGCGCCGCCGCCCGAGGTCATCGAGATCGCGACGAACAGACCGGTCACGATGACACCGAGCAGCATCGCGCCCACGGAGGAGAACGCCGCGGATTTACCGGCCGCGCCACCGCCTGCAATGCCGAAAATGACAAAGTAGACGAAGATCGGCGACAACACCGGCAGCAACGACGGGATGATCATTTCCTTGATCGCCGCCTTGGTCAGAAGATCGACCGCGTTGCCGTAATCCGGCTTGTCGGTGCCCTGCATGATGCCGGGCTTTTCGCGGAACTGACGCCGCACTTCCTCGACGATCGCGCTGGCCGCGCGGCCGACCGCCGTCATGCCCATCGCGCCGAACAGATACGGCAGGAGGCCGCCAAACAGCAGGCCGACCACGACGTAGGGGTTATTCAGCGAGAAGTCGGGCAAGACGCCCTGGAAGTACGGATACTTCGCGGCATTGGCGATGAAGAATTTGAGGTCTTCATTGTAGGCCGCAAACAGCACCAGCGCGCCGAGACCGGCCGAGCCGATCGCGTAACCCTTGGTAACCGCCTTGGTGGTGTTGCCGACCGCGTCGAGCGCGTCGGTCGCCTTGCGCACTTCCTTGGGCAGACCGGCCATTTCGGCAATGCCGCCGGCATTGTCGGTGACCGGCCCGAAGGCGTCGAGCGCCACGATCATGCCGGCCAGCGCCAGCATCGTCGTGGTGGCAATCGCGATGCCGAACAGGCCGGCAAGGCTGTAGGTGACGAGGATGCCGGCGATGATCACCAGCGCCGGACCGGCGGTGGCTTCCATCGAGATCGCCAGACCCTGGATCACGTTGGTGCCGTGACCGGTGACCGAGGACGCCGCGATCGACTTCACCGGGCGATATTCGGTGCCGGTGTAGTATTCGGTGATCCAGATGATCAGCCCGGTGACGACCAGGCCGACGATGCCGCATTCGAACAGCGCCATGCCGGTGAACTTGACGCCCGCCAGCGGGCCGAAACCGACCAGCCAGTAGATCACGCCGGCGACGCTGATCAGCGACAGCACGCCGGTGGCGATCAGGCCCTTGTACAGCGCGCCCATGATCGACTGGTTGGCGCCGAGCTTGACGAAGAAGGTGCCGATGATCGAGGTGATGATGCAGGCGCCGCCGATGGCGAGCGGCAGCGTCATCATGTTGACCAGAAGCGGCGAGGTCGCGAAGAAGATCGCCGCCAGCACCATGGTGGCGACCGCAGTCACCGCGTAGGTCTCGAACAGGTCGGCGGCCATGCCGGCGCAATCGCCGACATTGTCGCCGACGTTGTCGGCGATGGTGGCGGGGTTGCGCGGATCGTCCTCGGGAATGCCGGCCTCGACCTTGCCGACGAGATCGCCGCCGACGTCAGCGCCCTTGGTGAAGATGCCGCCGCCGAGCCGTGCGAAGATCGAAATAAGCGATGCGCCGAAGCCGAGCGCCACCAGCGCATCGACGACGGTGCGGCTGTTGGCGGCCAAGCCCATGAAGTGGGTGAGGTAGGCGAAATAGATGGTGACGCCGAGCAGCGCGAGACCGGCCACCAGCATGCCGGTGATCGCTCCCGCCTTGAAGGCGAGCTCAAGGCCGCCGGCCAGCGAGACGGTGGCGGCCTGCGCGGTGCGCACGTTGGCGCGAACCGACACGTTCATGCCGATGAAGCCAGCGGCGCCCGACAGCACCGCGCCGACCGCGAACCCGACAGCAACCAGCATGCCGAGGAAATAGGCGAGCAGCGCGAAGATCACGATGCCGACCATACCGATCGTCATGTATTGGCGCTTGAGATAGGCCTGCGCGCCTTCGCGCACCGCGGCGGCGATTTCCTGCATGCGCGGGTTGCCGGCATCGGCCTTCATGACTGATGCCGTCGCCCAGATGGCGTAAACGATGGAAAGCGCTCCGCAGAGCACAATCACCCATAATGCTGTCATTGAATTTGCCTCGGATCTATCGTGATTCTCACCCCACGCCTGTCACCGCGGGAGCGGCGGGCGCATAAAAACAAGGCCTTCCCTGCCCAAAAGGGCGGCCTCAAATCGGGCGGGACCATGCCAAAATCATATCCCCGGCGCAACGCCGTGGAGTGCCAAAACGGTCGATTTCGGCAGGTATTTACGTGGAAACATGCGCTTTTCCGGAAAATCCTAGAAATGGCTGTAGGCGAGGCGCGATAGCGGCAGGTCCCTGCCCTGCGCATCGAGAAACCTCGGCGCCGAGCGCCCCGCGATTACGGTCCCGATCGAGCTTACCGCCACTCCCGCGATACCGGCAGCCCTTGCAAGCGCGTCGAAGCCGTCCTCGGGGATCGCGCACAAAATCTCGTAGTCGTCACCCCCGGAAACCAGGGCCTCCATGCCGACCGCGCGACGTGCGAGCGCGGTCGCCGCGGCGGCGGACAAGGGAATACTTGGTATGTCGATGACCGCCGACACGCCGGACGCCATGCAAAGCTTGGCCAGATCGCCTGCAAGACCGTCCGATACATCCATCGCCGCATGCGCATGATCGCGGAGGGCTTGCGCCAGTGCGTTCCGGGGCTGCGGCACCCGGTAACGACCGACGAGCAGCTCTCTTGCCGCGGCATCATCGGCAAGGGCTGCGGCCACCGCCCCGCCCTTGAGGATATCGAGGCCAAGCATGGCGTCGCCGACCGTCCCCGTCACCACGACGCGGTCGCCGGGCTTGGCGCCACTGCGGCGGAGCATCTGGCCCGCGGCGACCCGCCCGAATGCGGTGATCGAGATCATCAGCGGACCCGGCGTCGAGACGGTGTCGCCGCCCAGCAGCGGACAACCGAACCGGCTGGAGTCCGCGCCCAATCCGCGCGCGAAGGATGCAAGCCATGCATCATCGGCCGCGCGCAGCGCCAGCGTCAGGACAAAGCCCGCCGGCGCAGCAGCTTTCGCCGCAAGGTCGGAAAGGTTCACCCGCAGCGCCTTTTGCGCGATGGTGTCGGGAGGGTCGCCGGGCAAGAAATGGACGCCTTCGACGATGGCGTCCGTCGTCACGACGATATCGTCGCCCATGGCCTTGAGGATCGCCGCGTCGTCGCCAAGGGCGAACGCGCCGGGGTCCGTCGCAAGCGGACGAAAGTATCGCGCGATCAGGGAGTCCTCACCGGATGCACCTGCACCGGGGGGCATCATCTCAGCCACCCGCCCGCACGAACTCGTCGGCGCGAAACTGGCGGGCGATCTGGTCGAGCACCGCGTTCACCATGCCGGTCTCTTCAGCCTCGACAAAGGCGTGCGCGACATCGACATATTCGGATACGACGACGCGGCCGGGCACATCCTTGCGATGCTCCAGTTCGTAAGCGCCGGCGCGCAACACCGCGCGCAGGATGGCATCGATCCGCTTCAGCGGCCAGCCCCTGGACAGCGCGTCGTCGATCAGGGGATCGAGTTTCGCCTGATCGCGCACCACGCCGGACACGACGTCGCGGAAGAATGCCGCTTCAGCCGGCAGATATTTGTCGCCTTCGACCTCGCCGCCGAGCCAATGACTCTCGAACTCCGCGAAAATATCGTTGATGCCGGCCCCGCCGATGTCCATCTGATAAAGCGCCTGCACGGCGGCGAGCCGTGCCGCGCCGCGGCGGTTGGCTTTTCTGTCCGGGCCCTTTGCAGGTTTCTTGACCTGCTTCTTGTTGTCTTCTGTCATGATCAGGTCCGCGTCAGCCGGCGTTTGAGCCGCAGCATGGCGAGCGCCGCGCGCGCGGCATCGCCGCCCTTGTTGAGTTCGCCCGCCCGCGCCCGCGCCCACGCCTGCGCATCGGTGTCGACGGTAATGATGCCGTTGCCGAGCGGAATTTTTCTCGCCACCGCAAGATCCATCAACGCCCGCGAGGATTCCATCGATACGATTTCGAAATGGATGGTGTCGCCCCTGATGACGCAGCCGAGCGCGATCACCGCGTCGTACGGTCTGCGGTTGGTCTCGGCGGCATCGAGCGCGATCGCGATCGCGGCCGGGATTTCCAGCGCACCGGGCACCGTAATCACCTCGTGGGTGACGCCGGCGGCCTTCAGTTCGGCGACCGCCCCTTCCAGCAGCGCGTCCTGGATGTCGTCATAGAAGCGGGCCTCGACGATCAGCGCCCGTGCGCCCGATATGTCGGTTTGATCGTTTAACGGTGCGCGCCGCGCGTCTGCCATCTTGTTCCCGTTGATATTGGATGATTGATGCGGGTTTTAGGCGCAGCGGCGTCCAAAGCCAAGGGCCGCCTCTATTTCATTTCCGCAAGCCGCGCGGCGTAGCGCGCCATCAGGTCGACCTCGATATTGACCTCGCCGCCCGCGCGCCCGTCGCCAAGCGTCGTCACATTGAGGGTGTGCGGAATGATCAACACCGAAAAAGCGACGTCATCGACGGTATTCACCGTCAACGACACGCCATCGAGCGTCACCGAGCCCTTGGCGGCGACGAAGCGTGCCAGCTCGCGGGTGGTCCGCAGTTCGAACCGCGCCATGTCGGGCAGATCGTCTCGCCTGACGATGGCGGCAATCCCGTCCGCGTGTCCGGCGACGATGTGACCGCCAAGCTCGTCGCCGATTTTGAGCGCCCGCTCGAGATTGAGTTTGGTGCCAACAGTCCAGTGCTTCGCCGTGGTCATGCCGAGCGTTTCGGCGGCGGCATCGACATCGAACCAGGTTTTTCCCTGTTCCACGCCGGAGGCGACCACGGTCAGGCAGACGCCATTGCAGGCGATCGAGGCGCCGTCCGCGATGGTGGAGCGGTCGTAACGGCAGGCGATGCGCAGTCGATGCAACTGCCCTTGCGCCGTTGGCGTCAGGCTGACGATCTCGCCGACGTCGGTAACGATCCCGGTGAACATCAGGCGCGCTCGTATACGGTAAGAGTGTCCTTATCGAGGCTCTCGCTAGCACGAACGCGAAAGGCGAGCGACTGCGTGATTGAGGTGAGCGGCAAGGCGTCCAGCGCCGCGACGCCGCCGGCGCCAATGGCCTCCGGGCCACGCAGCAGCCAGAATTCGTCGACCAGGCCTGCCGCAGCAAAGGCCGCGGCCACGCGCGCGCCGCCTTCGACCAGGAGGCAGGTGATGCCCCTCTGCGCCAACGCGTGCAGCACGGCCGACAAGTCCAACCCCGGCGGCGGTGCGGCCGTGGTGGCGACGCGGATGACCTGCGCGCCGGCAGCGCCCAGTTTCATGGCCGCCGGCGCTTCCGCAAGGTTCGACGTCATCACCCATAGCGGCGTCGCGCGGGCCGAATGCACCAGCCGGCTGGTGCCCGAGATCCGCAGCGCACGGTCCAGCACCACGCGCACCGGCGAGCGCGCCTCCATGCCCGACAGCCGGCAGGTCAGCAGCGGATCGTCTGATAGCACGGTGCCGACCCCGACCAGGATGGCGTCGCACTGCGCGCGCAGCAGATGCATCCGTGCCTTGGCCGCCTCACCCGAGATCGCCACCGGCGTGTGGCCGGCTGCGGCGATCTTGTCGTCGGTGGATACCGCAAGCTTGAGGATCACATGCGGCCGCCCCTCGCGGACGCGCCTGAAATGCCCGGCGTGATCGTGCGCAGCCTCCGCCGCGCCGAGCCCGATCTCGACCGCAATCCCCGCCGCGCGCAGCCGGGCATGGCCCTGGCCTGCCACCTCGGGGTTGGGGTCCTCGATCGCCGACACCACCCGTTTGATCCCGGCGGCGATCACCGCATCAGTGCAGGGCGGCGACTTGCCGACATGCGAGCACGGCTCCAGCGTCACGTAGAGCGTCGCGCCGCGGGCGGCCTCGCCGGCCTGGGCAAGTGCGACCGGCTCGGCGTGCGGACGGCCGCCTGGTTGAGTCCAGCCGCGCCCGACAATGACGCCATCCTTGACCACCACGGCGCCGACGGCGGGATTGGGCCAAGTGCGGCCCTGCCCGCGCCGGCCGAGCGTGAGCGCCAGCTGCATGAAGCGCTGGTCGGCAGCCTTCGAATCCTTCGATTTCTGCGCGAACTGCTCTTCCAGAATGCGGAAGATCATTTGCGTAACAGGGCAATCCGCGCGTCGTCGTCGCCGGAGAGCTCGCCGAGCACCGCTTCAAAGTCCTTTGCTTCGCGAAAATTGCGATAGACCGAGGCGAAACGCACATAGGCGACGTCGTCGAGCTGGCGCAGATGCTCCATCACGATCTCGCCGATCGCCTCGGATGATATCTCCGCTTCGCCGCCGCTTTCGAGCTCGCGCACGATGGCAGAAACCATCTTCTCGACCCGCTCCGGATCGACCGGGCGCTTGCGCAACGAGATCTGCAGCGAGCGCACCAGTTTGTCGCGATCGAACGGCACCCGGCGGCCGTTGCGCTTGATCACCGTGAGCTCGCGCAATTGCACCCGCTCGAAGGTGGTGAAACGGAAATTGCAGGCGACGCACACCCGCCGCCGCCGGATCACCGCCGAATCCTCGGTCGGACGCGAGTCCTTCACCTGCGTATCGAGACTGTTGCAGCTTGGACAACGCATCCGGCCAGAACCCTATTGATAGATCGGGAAGCGATCGGTGAGCGCCTTTACCCGTTCCTTGATCGCGGCTTCCACCATCGGCGCCGCGCCGTCCTGCGACTGCGCGACCGCGTTCAGCACTTCGGCGATCATGCCGCCGACCTGCTTGAATTCGGCGACCCCGAAGCCGCGCGTGGTCGCCGCCGGCGTGCCGAGCCGCAGTCCCGAGGTGACGAAAGGCTTTTCCGGATCGAAGGGAATGCCGTTCTTGTTGCAGGTGATCGCCGCGCGCACCAGCGCCTTTTCCGAGACATTGCCCTTCAGTCCCTTGGGCCTGAGGTCGACCAGCATCAGATGGTTGTCGGTCCCCCCCGAAACGATGTCGAGGCCGTGGCCGCGCAGGCTTTCGGCCAGCGCCTTGGCGTTCTCGACCACGTTCTTCGCATAGATCTTGAAATCCGGACGCAGCGCCTCGGCGAACGCAACCGCCTTGGCCGCGATCACATGCATCAGCGGGCCGCCCTGCAGACCCGGGAAGATCGCCGAGTTCAGTTTCTTGGCCAGCGCCTCGTCATTGCACAGGATCAGGCCGCCGCGCGGGCCGCGCAGCGACTTGTGCGTGGTGGTGGTCGTGACGTGCGCATGCGGCACCGGGGAGGCATGCACGCCGCCGGCCACCAGCCCTGCGAAATGCGCCATGTCGACCATCAGGTAGGCGCCGACATGGTCGGCGATCTCGCGGAAACGCTTGAAGTCCCAGGCGCGCGAATAGGCCGATCCGCCGGCGATGATCAGCTTCGGCCGCACCTGCTCGGCCTGTTTCGCCACCGCGTCCATGTCGATGATCTGGTCCTCGCGCCGCACCGTGTAGTGCTGCGCCTTGAACCATTTGCCGGACATGTTGACCGGCGAGCCGTGGGTGAGATGTCCGCCGGCGGCGAGATCGAGGCCCATGAAGGTATCGCCGGGCTGCAGCAGCGCCAGAAACACCGCCTGGTTCATCTGGCTGCCGGAATTCGCCTGCACATTGGCAAAGCCCGCGCCGAACAGCTTCTTGGCGCGCTCGATCGCCAGCGTTTCGACGACGTCGACCCATTCGCAGCCGCCGTAATAGCGGTTGCCCGGATAGCCTTCGGCATATTTGTTGGTCAGGACCGAGCCCTGCGCTTCCAACACCGCGCGGCTGACGATGTTTTCCGACG
>NZ_SSNA01000116.1 GCF_004799445.1 Bradyrhizobium sp. | reverse complement strand
CGCTTTAGCCCTTGCAGCCCGTTGCCGAGGCCCGGCCAATCGGCTAAATGAACCTCCACGCACCCGTAGCTCAGCTGGATAGAGCGTTGCCCTCCGAAGGCAAAGGTCACACGTTCGAATCGTGTCGGGTGCGCCAGAAATCCATCGACTTTTGCGGGTTCCGGGCTGACGCGGCGCCCCCGGCGAGCTGCCACAGCGCAAATCCCGAACACAGGCGCCCGCCCAAGCCATTCGCGCCAACGGAAAGCGCGCGGCCAACGAAAGCGAAGCCCAGATGAGCGAGCGAATTGAGACCCTGAAAAAGGCGCGCGAACGCATGACCGAGGACCGCGATGTCTTTGCAAAAACCCTCGCCGCCCCGTTCGACCGCGACAAGGCCGAGCGGGCGCGGATCAAATTCATCGAGACCCAGGTGCTGATCGACGCCATCGATCGCGCCATTGCCGGCGAGCAGACCAGCTAGCACCGCCGTCGTCCAGCGACCCGCGTGAGCTAGCTCTGGCAGCAGGCCGCCGTGGCGGCCGAAGGCTCATACTGGTCACGCAGCCGCAGCCAGGCCATCGGGTAGGACAAGTCTTGTTCGTGGCGGCCGAGCGGGGTCAGGTCGAGGTAGTGGTAGGCGGCGTTCATCATGTCGAGGCCGCGCGCGAAGCACGAATAGGTATGAAAAACCGAACCCGCTTCGTCGCGATAGAAGATGCTGATGCCCGGCGCCTCCTCCACGCCGAAGTCCGAGGTACCGAAATTATAGACCCTGGCGCCCGGCTTGATTTCGTCCGGCCTGAACGAGACCGCGTAGTCGTAGTTGAAATCGGTGTTCGCCGATGAAAACCAGTCGAAGGTCCAGCCCATCCGCGCCTTGAACGCGTCGAGCTTTGCCAGCGGCGCGCGCGAGATCGCGACCAGCGTGGTGTCGCGGGCGGCGAGATGCGGGGTCATGTGGTCGAATTGGTCGGCCCAGAACGAGCAGCTCTTGCAGCCCTCGTTCCAGTCGGGCGCGAACATGAAATGCTGCACCACGAGCTGGCTGCGTCCCTTGAACAAATCGGCCAGCGTCCTCTTTCCGCCTGGCCCATCGAAAACATAGCTCTTGTCGACCCTGACCCATGGCAGCGCGCGGCGCTCCTCGCTCAGCCGGTCGCGGGCGCGGGTAAATTCCTTTTCATGCGCCAGATGGACTTTGCGGGCTTCGATCCATTCCTTGCGGGAGACGATCTTGTGCGGCTGCATGGCGGGCTCCGTGCCTTGCGGGGTTCAGGCGGTAAATCTCTCAAGTTTGTCGAGCGCACCGATCCACCCGCGCTCGTGGCCGTCGCGCGCGGTCTGATCGAACAGCTGCTGATGGAGAAGGGTGAGCAGCGTGCCGTCGCCATCGGGTTGCAGCGAAACCGTCACCAGCGATTCACGCTCCGGGGTCGAATGCCAGGCCCAGCTGAATACCAGCCGCTGGTTCGCCACCACCTCGCGGTAGACGCCGCCGACTTCGTAGTATTCGGCATCGGTAGAGAAGCTGACGCGAAAGCGCCCGCCGATCCGCGCGTCGATGTTGGCCTGAAACGAGCCGGGCTTCGCGTCCGCGCGTCCGAACCATCGGACTATTTTTTCCGGGTCGGTCCACGCCGCGTAGACTTTCTCAGGCGACGCATTGAGACGACGCTTGAACGAGAGGCTTGGTCTGGTAGCGAGCCCGGCATCGCCGGCAACACTCGATTTGAAGGCCATTTTTCTTCCTCCACGAAAGCGGCAAGGCGGACCAGGTTTTCCGACCAGAACCGCTGGTAGCGGTTTAGCCAGTCCATCGCCTGCTCCATCGGCCCGGCCGTCAACCGGCACGCCACGATGCGGCCGGTCTTCGCCCGCGCGAGAAGGCCCGCGTCCGACAGCACGCCGAGATGCTTCATGATCGCGGGCAGCGATATTGCAAATGGCTGCGCCAGGTCGGTCACCGAGATGCTGTCATGCTGGCCGAGCCGCGCCAGCAGCGCCCGCCGGGTTGGGTCGGCGAGCGCAGCAAAGGTGCGGTCCAGGGTGTGACCTCTATACTTAACCATATGGTTTAGTATAGAGCCGACCGAGCCGGTGTCAATCGCGTTTCGCGGAAGCCTCGGTGCGTCCCGAAGGATGTCCAAAGTACGTGCCAACGCGGCTTCACGCGTGCCACCTGTGGTTAACGGCGTCAGAACACGGCCAACAAAGTTAGCCGGAAAAATTAAACGGCACTGCAATTTCGCATCAATATGATGCCGTTTCGACAACCGGCTCGGCGTCCGATCGCCAATCATCTATCTCCGAAGGCAAACCGACACGTACAGGGGGACAATCATGCGCAAATTATTGCTGGGCTCAGTGGTTTTCATATTTTCGCTTGCTCCCCATCTTGCCGGCGCGGGTCCTCGCTCGGTTCAGGTCGAGCCGCCGCAGGCGTTACCAGCCGGCTTTGAAACCTATCGTGGTTATGTTTTCGACCTGTCCGAAAATTCCGAACGCAAGGATGTCGCCGCCATCGCCGACGCGCTCCGGCGTCAGCTCGACGTCGTGGAGAGCGTCGGCCTGAGCCCGAAGGTGGTGCAGTTTTTCCATACGGTGCCGATTGTCGCCAGCGAGATGACCTGTCTGGACGAGGGAGCCGGGGTCGCTTGCTACGGCCCGCTCTCGCCCGAGAGAAACCAGCGCATGTCCTCCAGCTTCACGACCTGGGATGAAGGCAAGCTGCGCTGGAGCAATCCGAATCTCGTTGATTTGGCCGCCGATGCGGGACCTGGCGTCATCATGCTGCGTCCGGTCATGCTCAAGCATGCCGAAGACCCCGTCCTGCTTCACGAGCTTCTCCACGCCTACCACGCCAAGCTGATGCCGCAAGGGTTTGATAATCTGGGCATCAGGGCTTACCACGGCGACGCCATGGCCAAGCACGTCTTCGGCAAAGAAGAATATGCCATGAAGAACCACAAGGAATTCTTCGCCGTGACCGCGAGCATCTTCCTTGCGGGCAAGGAATCGATGCATGAGCCCAAAACGCGAGCGCAACTGAAAGAGAAGCTGCCCAAATACTACAAATATCTCGTCGAACTCTTCGGCTTCGACCCGGAACCCGAGCCTGCAAAGGCCACCCCGGTGGCGGAAGAATCTTCCGACAAGGCAGGTTCCGGCGGCACCTGACCTCACCCTCGTCAGCGCCGGATCCCCGCGCGCTGACGCAGCCGGTCTATTCCACCTTTATCCCGGCGTATTTGACCACCTTCTCCCATTTTTCGGTCTCCGCCGCGATCATCGCGCCGAACGCTTCCGGGGTGCTGATCAGCGGCTCGCCGCCGAGTTCGGTCAGGCGCTTCCTGATCTCCGGCTCGGCCAGCACCAGGTTGATCTCCCGGTTCAGTTTCTCGATGATCTGGGGCGGGGTCTTGATCGGCGCGCCCATGCCGAACAACGCGCTTGCCTCATAGCCCGGAACGGTCTCGGCGACGGTCGGCACGTCAGGCAGTTGCGGCGACCTCGTCGCCGTTGTCACGGCCAGCGCCCGCAATGCGCCGCCACGGACATGTTCGATGATGGAGGGCATGTTGTCGAACATCACCTGGACGCGGTTGCCGAGCAAATCGGTGATCGCAGGCGCCGCGCCCCGGTAGGGCACATGCAACATTTTCGCGCCCGACATGGCCATGAACATTTCGCCGGATAGGTGCACCGACGTGCCGTTGCCCGACGACGCCAGGTTCACTTTGCCGGGATTGGCCTTCGCATAGGCGATGAATTCGGCGACGGTCTTCGCCGGCACTTCCTTCGCAACGGTCATCACGTTCGGGACGCGATTGAAGGAGGCGACCGGCGCGATGTCGCGGATGAAATTGAAGTTGAGATTGGCATAGAGCGAGGCGTTGATGAAATTGGCGGGATTGACCAGCAGCACCGTGTAGCCGTCGGGGTCGGCCTTGACCACGGTCTCGGTGCCGATGTTGTTGCCGGCACCGGGCTTGTTCTCGATCACGAATTGCTGGCCCAGCCGCTCCGACAGCCGCTGTCCGATCAGCCGGGCGATAATGTCGGTCGAGCCGCCGGCCGGATAGCCGACAATGAACCGGACCGGCCGGGTCGGATAATCCAGCGCAAAGGCGGCGCCAATCGGCGAGGTGAGGGCGCATAAGCCAAGTGCAACCAGACCTATCGCGGAGCGGCGTGACGCCATGCGTTGTCTCCCTGCGGTGCCGAACCCGCCTCGAGCGGTTCGATCTTGTTGAATTAACGACGGCCTGCGTTGTAACAAACAAACCGCGGCGCGGCCAGCTTGGCCGGTCTATGTTGGGACACGACGAAAGGATCGCTTATGCCGGTTAAAGTCAACGCGCTCGATCACATCGTGATCAACGTGTCCGACGTGGCGCGCTCCGCCGAATGGTATCGAAAGATCCTCGGCATGGAGATCAGGGTTTTCGACCCCGGTCAGGGCAAGACCGTCAGGACATCGCTGATTTTCGGCAACCAGAAGATCAATGTGCGGCCGCGCGGCGCCGACAAGGTCGAGTGGTTCACCGCCGACCATGAAACCGCCGGCAGCGACGATCTGTGCTTTCTCACCTCCAGCACGCCCGAGCAGGTCGTGGCGCATCTCAGGGCGTGCGGGGTGGCGATCGAGGAAGGTCCGGTGGCGAAACAGGGCGCCCGCGGCATGCTGCGCTCGGTCTATTGTCGAGATCCCGACGGCAGCCTGATCGAGATTTCTTCGTATCAGGAGGTTCCGGCCTAGGACTTAACGCCTGGGGCACGGGGTACCGGGCTGCGTCATTGCGAGCGCAAGCGAAGCAATCCGGCAAGCGCCAGGAAAGTATGGTTCGTCGCTTAGGGACGGCGAGGGTCGTTCAATAGGCCCCCAGGGTCACCGGCCGGAACGCCTGCAGCAAATGCGGATCGAGCTTGTCCTTCATCTGCTCCATGATCGCGAACGCCTTGGCGTGGGTGAACGGCACCCGGTAGGCCCGCGCTTCCACCAGCGCTGAATAGATGTCGACGATCGTGGTCAGCCGCACGATGTCGCTGATCCGATCGCCGCGCAGGCCATCGGGATAGCCGGTGCCGTCCAGGACTTCGTGATGGTGCAGTACCACATCCAGCATCTCCGGCGGGAAGCCGCCCGAGGCTGCGAGAGCATCATAGCCGAGCCGCGGATGTTTGCGGACCTCGCTCATTTCCTCTTCGGTGAGAGTGCCCGGCTTGTCCAGAATGGCTACCGGGAGGAACGCCTTGCCGACGTCGTGCAGCAGGGCCGCGCGCGTCAGGCGGCGCTGGTCGTCCTCCCGCATGCCGAGATGCTGGGCAAACGCAACGGCAAACCCCGTCACAAACAGGCAGTGGCGATAGGTGTCGGTGTGATGGCAGCCGACCGCGGTCAGCCATTCCCGCAGCGAAGAGTGCTTGATGGCTTTGAGAATCTTGTTTTCGGCCGCCACGATGTCGCTGAATTTCAGCGGAACTCCGGCCGGAAGCTTGTTGAATATCTTGACCATCACCTCGTGCGCGGCGGCAACGCCTCGGTTCAAGGTTTTGCCGCGATCCGTCTCGTCAAATCCGTGGGTGTCCGGAAATGCGGCGCGGATCCGCTGCAGGATGCCCTCGGCGTCGAACGGCCGCGCTATCGTGTCCGTCGCGCCCAGCGCCCACGCCTGCATCGACCCGTGGTGGAGGGCGTCGGCGAGAACAAACAGCCGCGGCATCGCCCGGTAGGCTTCGGAACTCAGTTTGTTTCGAACCCGCTGCACGCTTTCGGCCGAGCGCAGATTGATATCGACCACGATCCCCGCGAAATGACCGGCCGGCGCGTCGGGAAGATCCGAAGTCGAGACGGTATCCACCTCGCTCACGGATCGCAGGATACTCGCCAACTCGAGGCTTTGGTCGCCGTTATCGGATGCCAGCAGCAGCCGGCGTTTGGATGAAGTCGGGTTGGCTTGAGTGGACATAGACCCTCGTTGACGGATGCAGGCGACCCGGCGACAAGCTACCGACAAGACATTCCCCGCGGCTTAAGAGAGATTGTGAATGCGGGCCTTTTGCTGAAGATAAAATTTGAACGAAAGCCCCCGGGGCGACACCCCGGACACAAAAAATCCGCCGGAGGAAGACCTCCGGCGGATCGTTGTCGTTATCGGCGTTGCCGACTTATGCCTTCGACATCGCCGCCTTGACCGCCTCTGCCGTGATCGGCAGCGCACGGACGCGGGCGCCGGAGGCGTTGTAGATCGCATTCGCAAGCGCGGGCGCGATCACCGTCACCGCCGGTTCGCCGACGCCGGTGGCGTGCTCGCCATTGGCGATGACGCTGACGGCGACTTCGGGCATCTGGCTCATCCGCAACGGCGTGTAGGTATCGAAGTTGGTCTGTTCGATACCGCCGTCCTTCAGGGTCGCCTTCTCGTACATCGCAAGCGACAGCCCCCACAGCGCCGCGCCCTCGACCTGGGCGCGGATGTTGTCGGGATGCACCTGCGTGCCGACGTCGGTGGCCACGGTCAGTTTCTTGACCTTGACCTCGCCGCTTGGCGCAACCGCAACATGGGCCACGCAGGCGGTCCAGCTTGCGGTCTTCCTTTCCTGCGATGACACGCAGGCGACGCCCATGCCTTCGCCCTTCGGCAGTTGCTTGGTGCCGTAGCCGGCCATGCCCATCGCCGCGAGCAGGGTGTTGCGCAGGCGTTGCGCGCCACCGGCGTTGTCGCCCTTACCGTCGAGCAGGTCGATCCGGAACTGCGCGGGGTCCTTGCCGGCGGCGTGGGCGAGTTCGTCGACCATGCTTTCGACCGCCCAGAAGGTCCAGCCCGGTGCGACCGACCGCAATTGGCCCGACGGGGTGGCGTTATGCGCCATCTCGTTGAGGATCGCCCGGACGTTGTGGTTGGGCACGGAGTAGAAGAAGTCCGCACCATTCACCGTGAACGCGTCGAGCGCGCCCTTCTTGTCGACCGAAGGCGACAGGAAGTCGGGGATGCCCCAGCGCTTGGTCGGCCAGGCGGCCACCACGTCGTGGTTCATCGCGACCAGCTTGCCGTCACCGTCAAGACCGGCCTTGATCTTCTGGAACGTCAACGGACGCGAGAAGTCCATGGTCATGTCGTTTTCGCGCGAGTAGATGATCTTGACCGGCTTGCCAACGGCCTTCGCCGCCTGCACCGCCGGCACCATCATGTCGCCTTCGAGGCGCCGGCCGAAGCCGCCGCCCAGCCACATCTGGTGCAGCACGACAAATTTGGGATCGACCCCGGCGGCGCCGGCCGCGATCCCGCCCGAGCGGGTCGCAAACTGGTTGCCGGAATAGATATGCCAGATATCGCCTTGCTGCTGCGCCGTCGCCGTCATCGGCTCCATCGGCGCATGGATGTTGATGCTGGTGGTGTATTCGGCCTCCAACACCTTGGCCGCCGTGCCGAACGCCGCGGCCGTATCACCGTCCTTGACGAAGAACAGGCCGGAGTCGTCGAGGCCCTGCAGCCGCTTGGCTTCGGTGAGCAGCGATTCGCTCGACAGTTTGGCGTTGGGTCCACCGTCATAGCTGACCTTGAGCGCATCCGCGGCCTTGCGGGCGCCGGCATAGGTGTTGGCCACCGCCACCACCCAACCGGTCGTCGTCGCGGTCTTGTCGTCGAGCACGACCGCCTTGATGAAGCCCGGTACCTTCTTCGCCTCGCTGTCGTCGACCGATTTCACCGTGGCGCCATAGCGCACCGGAGGCGTGACGACCTTGCCGTACACCATGCCTGGCAGCATCACGTCGATGCCGTATTTGGCGGTCCCGTTGGTCTTGGACGGAATGTCGAGCTGCGGAACCGAAACGCCGATCATGGTGTATTGGTCGGGCGTCTTGAGCTTGATCGCCTTCAGTTCGTCGGGCGTGAAGGTCTTGGTGGCCTTGCCGCTCTTGACGATTTCCGCGAACGTCATCGACTTCTTCGTCTTCGGATGGGTAACCGAGGATTCCCTGACGACCAGTTCGTCCTTGAAATAGGGCGGCAAGCTCATCGCTGCGGCCGCAGCCTCCGTCAAGGCAATGCGCCCCGCCGCACCCGCGCGGCTCATCGCATCGAAGTTCATCATCGTGCTCCAGCTGCCGCCGGTGACCTGCGCGCCGAGCACGGGGTCGTTGAACTTCGGATCGTTGGAAGCGAGCTGAACCCGCACGTCCTTCCAGCTCGCGCCGAGTTCCTCGCAAATGATCTGCGCCATGGTCGAGGCAATGTGCTGGCCCATGTCGGCCTTGCCGCAGGTGACCGTGACGATCCCGTCCGGCGCGATCGAATACCAGACGCTGGGATCGAAATTGCCGGTCGCGGCGAACGCTTGATCGGCCCCGAGCAGGCCGGGGACGGCGGAATAGCCGAGCGCGAGACCAGCGGCGGCGGAGCCGACGAGGAACGAGCGGCGGCTGAGATCGGCGGGCTCGCGATCGACAATAGTGTTGGTGGTTTTCACGTGCGTATTCATGTTGCTCTCCGATCGGTAGCCGTGGACGCGGTGCGCATTTCGGAGGCCGCACGCATGATCGCCTTTTGGATGCGCGAATAGGTCATGCAACGGCAGAGATTGCCGTCCATGTGGGCCACCACTTCGTCCTTGGTGGGGTTGGCGTTCTTGGAGAGCAGCGAGGCTGCCTGCATGATCTGTCCGGATTGGCAGTAGCCGCATTGCGGAACTTGCTCCGCGATCCATGCCTTCTGCAACGGATGATCGCCCTTGGCACTGAGTCCTTCGATGGTGGTGATCTTCTTGCCGACGGCATCGCCGAGCTGGGTCTGGCAGGATCGCACGGCCTCGCCGTTGATGTGAACGGTGCAGGCGCCACACAGTCCGGCGCCGCAGCCGAATTTCGTGCCGGTCATCTGCAGTTGTTCGCGGATGACCCAGAGCAGCGGCGTATCATTCGCCGCCTCGACGGGCATATTCCGTCCGTTGATATTGAGATTAGGCATGGTCTCTTCCCCTGCCGGTGCATGAAGCCGCTTACGGCGGCAACTCACTTGTTGGTATTGGCTGGCACCCACCGGGCCGATGCCAGTAGCGTGCAGAATGATCGCGATCCATTCGGGAGGCAATGCAATTTGGAATTGGTCGAAGAAAATAAAATTCCAAACCAATGTTGTGCGGTGCGGCAATGATGGTGTCATATTGCATCACCGGATTTGGCGAGCGTAGCTGCGGTCGTAAAAAGCGGCGGCTTGCCGGGTGGGCCAGTTCCCACAGTCCAGGAGACCGAGATAGAATGGGCCGCAGCTTTGTCCCCAACTCCGCAGGGCGCAGATTGACCGGCTGGATGGGCGATGCGGAATACGACTGGGCTGGCAATGCTAGGCGGGCTGGCGCCGGATACTTTCCAACTCCACCGCAAACAACTTGGTGCAACTCTCGAAATAGATGGATGACCCGTGGGACACGACATCACGCTGACGGCTTCGGACAATTTTCAACTGGGCGGCTATCGCGCCGACCCCGCCACTACGCCCAAGGGCGCGGTGGTGGTGATCCAGGAAATCTTTGGCGTCAATCACCACATTCGCGCGGTCTGCGATCGCCTGGCGAGCGAGGGCTATGTCGCCATTGCGCCCGCGATCTTCGACCGCGTCGAGCGGAATTTCCAGTCCGGCTATTCGCCGGATGAGGTGGCGGTGGCGCGCAAGTTCGTCGCCAACCCCGATTGGGCGGCGATGCTGCGCGACACCCAGGCTGCTATCGATGCCGTCAGGAGTGTCGGTCGGGTCGGGATCATCGGGTTTTGCCTTGGCGGCAGCGTCGCCTATGCTGCCGCCACCAAGCTGTCAGGCCTGTCCGCGGCGATCGGCTATTACGGCGGCGCGATCGTTCGCTTTGCCGACGAAAAGCCGAAAGTCTCGACCCAGCTGCATTTCGGCGAGAAGGACGCCGGCATTCCGCTCAGCGATGTCGAGACCATCCGCGCCAAGCGGCCCGATGTCGAGATCCACGTCTATCCGGGCGCGCAGCACGGCTTTCACTGCGACGAACGGGCAAGTTACGACAAGACGCGTGCGGATATCGCCTGGCCGCGCAGCATGAGTTTTCTTGCCAAGCATTTGAGGAAATAAGACGCGCTCACTTCTCGGGCGTCATTCCGGGATGGTCCCAACGGGTCGGCGCTCGCGCCGCCCGATGACAGGCTCCGGACCAGACCTCAGATGTGCAATTGCCCATCAGGGAATCTCGAGATCCCGGGTTCGCTCGTTTCACTCGCGCCCTCAGCGACAAGTGCTTCGCGCTAGCGCGAAGATGACGAAGTACTTCGTACTTCGTCAGAACCAGCGTTCGCCGACCAGCACCGTGTCGCCGGGGCTGAGCGGGGTGCCGAGCGGCACCACGGCGCGGCTTGGTCCGGCATTGTCGGTGTGGGTCAGCGTCACGCTGTCGCGCC
>NZ_SSNA01000115.1 GCF_004799445.1 Bradyrhizobium sp. | reverse complement strand
CGGCTGCGGGAATTCTACCTCGCCTATACCAACGTGATCTACAGCCGCAAATGGATTCGCATCTATCTCTATTCGGGCCTGAAGGGGCTTGAGATCAACCGATGGTATGTCGGCGTGGTCCGTGACAAGATTCTTTCCCGCATCATCCGGGAGTGCCGGCATGAAGCGGGGCTGCCCGGGCAAAGCAAGCCGACCGCTGCCGAGCTGGAGATGGCCTGGGTGTTTCACAGCGGAATTTTTTATTATGGCGTCCGCAAATACATCTACGAATCGCCGGTGCTCGAAAACAAGGAGCAGATGATCAGCGATGCCGTTGATGCGTTTCTGGCGGGGTTCGAGCGGGTCTTTGGAAACGCTGATGGCGTCCGCCATTCCCCGGTGAAAGCGGTCGTATAAAGCGTTTCCGAGCGAAGTGGGCACCGGTTCGCGTGAAGAAAACGCGTCAAAGCGAAATACCCAGAGCGTCGGTGAACCGACGCTCTGGGCTGCCTCAGATCAGATATTCTCGATGCCGCCGCTTTTGACCGAGCGCTGGATCGCCTCGAAGCTGCGTACGTTCGCCAGCATTTCATCAGGAGTGACCGGGTAGGGCGCCTCTCCCAGCGCGGCGCGGCCGAAGGCTTCGAGGTTGTCGCGCACCGCCGCATGCGGCGGATAGAAAGCGCTGATGGGATTTTCATCCCGGTGCACGCTGATGACATCCCATCCCGTCGAATTCTGCGGATGGCTGCGGTCGCGAATTTCCATCCAGCCCTTCGATCCCAATAGTGCAAGTCGCCCCATGAATGGCGTCGCCAGCACCGCGCCCAGGATCGCGGTGGCGCCGCTTTCAAACCCCAGCGTGATCGAGATCGTATCGCCGTTCTCGAAATGGCTGCCCAGTTGCGAAAGCCGCGCCCATACACTGGTCGGCCGCCCCAGAAACGCAATCGCAAGATCGACCATGTGAATGCCGGTGGCCGAAAGGGGACCGGCCGGGTTCACCGTCTTCGACAAGCGCCAATTGTCGGGGGGCAGATTCAGGAAAAGATCCTGGCTGAAGTTTCCTTCCAGCAGCAGCGGGTTGCCGAACTCACCGGCCGCAAACCGCTTTCGCATCTCGATGACGGCGGGTTCGAACCGGCGTTCATGGCCGATACCCAGCTGGACGCCTGCCTTCTGCACGGCCGCCAGGGCGCCTTCCGCATCCGCGGCGGTCGTGCAGAGTGGCTTCTCGCAGAAGACATGGCGTCCCGCCCGCGCGGCCGCGACGATCTGTTCGGCGTGTAGTTCCTGTGGCGTGCAGAGAATGACGGCGTCGATCCCAGGGGTCGCCAGCGCATCCTCAAACCGCGTCGCGGTCTCGACGCCGAGCGCTGCGACCGAGGCTCTGGCCTGCTCCAGCGGATCGACGCCCAGCACCGGCTTGATGACAGGACTGTTGAGCAGGTTCTTGAGGATATTTTGTCCCCACCAGCCCAGCCCGACGACAGCGGCATTGATCATATGTTGCTTCCGGTCATTTTGATTTCGACATCTCGGCGCGATACCAGTCGCCGATCTCGCTCGCGGTCATCAGGGCCACGCCATCATGGCCGATGACGTAGTCGAGCAGCGCCTCGAGATATTTGATGCGGTGCGGGACGCCGGTGATGTAGGGATGAACCGAGATCGCCATGATCCGCGCGTTGGTCGCGCCCTCAAGGTACAGCCGGTCGAACTGATCGGTGCAACGCTTGAGAAACTGCTCGGATGGCAGATGCTGCAGCGCGTGGATGACGATGTCGTTGGTTTCCACCGAATAGGGGATGGTCGTCATGGTGCCGTGAGGCGTGGCGATATCCTGCGGCAGATCGTCGATCACCCAGTCCGCCAGATATTCGATGCCATTGAGGCGAAGCAGATCGAGCGTCTCGTTGTTTTCCGTCAGGCCCGGACTTTCCCACGATCGCGGCGACTTGCCTGTGAATTTCGCGATGGTGTCAACAGCGCGCTTGATGGTATCGGCCTGGTTCTCCAGTTTATGCATCGGTCCCTGGACGAAGCCGTGGCCCATGAATTCAAAGCCTGCCTCGAGCGCGGCCGAGGCCACGCGCGGGTAGGAACTGCATACGCTGGCATTCAGCGCCAGGGTCACCGGCATGTTGCGGTCGGTCAGCGCCTTGAACTGCCGCCAGAACCCGGCGCGCATGCCGTATTCGTGCCAGGACCAGTTCGGCACATCGGGTAGAAGCGGCTGCCCCATCGGCGGGCTGAGCACGGTTCGCGGCATCGCGTTCTCGATCCGCCATTCCTCGACATTGAGGATCACCCAGACCGCGAGTTTCTTGCCGCCCGGAAGCACCAGCCTCGGCCGGTCGATTTGCGCCTGATATGGAATTCGATCGGTAAGCGCCACGGGCGTGTCTTCTCGGGTTCTTGAAGATTATTCCGCGGCGTTGGACTGTTTCGAGGTGCCGGCGTTGACCCGCGGTATGACCTTTTCGGCCATTAGAATCATGGACTGCCGTCCGAGCTCGCGGTCTTTCCAGTCCTTGCCGGCGTAAAGCAGCGTGCCGAATTTCCCGACTTCGTCCTGGAACGCCAGTAACTGGTCGGCGACGCTGTCTGGCGTTCCATAGATGATCAGCTTGTCGCAGACCATCTCGAGTGTCACTTCGTCGTCGGGCTGGTCGCGGCGGGTCTTGAACAGCTCGATGCGGCCATTCCTCTTCAATTTGGTGAACAGCGAGCGGTAGTAATAGACGTAAGGGCCGTTCGGGTCGGTCGCGTAGGCCTTTGCCGTCGCCGCGTCCTTGGCCACGAACACGCTCTTGGCGACGCGCCAGTTCGCAGGGTCCGCCGCGCGGCCGCCGCGCTCGCAGCCCTCGACATATTTCGGCCAGTGGCTTTTGACCCAAGCGGGCATCAGGAAGTTTGCCGAAATCGGGTCCCAGCCGCGCACGGCGGCCTCGGTAACGCCCTTTGAGAACGGCGCCACCGCGGTGACGACGATCGGTGGATGCGGCCGCTGCAGCGGCTTTGCGATAAACCCTTGCCCGATATCCCCGATCAGCGTCCGCTCGGTCGAGATGTTCCAGTATTTTCCCTTGAAATTATACGGCGGCTCGCTGGCCCAGATATCGAGGACCTGATTGATCGATTCGAGAAACATCTCGTTACGGTTGGCGTCGAGATTGCCGAACAATTCGGCATCCGACAGCAGCCCGCCGGGGCTGATGCCGAAAATCAGGCGGCCGTCCAGCATGTGATCGAGCATCGCCATGGTGGCCGCCACCGTGGCCGGATGGGTGTTCGGCATGTTGATGGTGCCGGTGCCGAGCTTGATCTGCTTGGTCGCAGCCGCGATCCAGGCCAGGAACGCGATGCAGGAGGTGATGTTCTCCGCCCTGTCGGTGACGTGCTCGCCGACATAGGCCTCGTTGAACCCCAGTTCGTCGGCAAGCAGGAAGGCTTCGCGATCTTCCCGGAGTGAGAGCTGCCAATCCTTGTCGAGAGGATGGATCGGCATGGTAAAGAAACCCAGATTCATCGCCTGCTCCTCCCAGGAGCTGATTTTGTTGCGTTCGGAAATGGTCGCTCGTTTCATGCCATTATGACTAATCCGAAAGTCGAGTCACCAGAAATAATCGTTCGATAAACAACCTTGACCTTTGGCAGGCACCGCCGTCTAATCCTGAAAAATACATCACAATCCGGCCGGGGAGGTCACATCAATGAAAGCCTCGGCTTTCAGCTACGCCCGTGCAACCAGCGTCGGGAACGCGATCGAATTGCTGGTCGCGCATGGCGACGGGGCGAAAGTGCTTTCGGGCGGCCAGAGCCTGATGCCCGCGATGAATCTTCGGTTGGTTGCTCCGGAACTGATCGTTGACATCGGTGATCTCGCTGAACTGCGCGGCATCGCGGTCAGGGGAGACACGGTCAAGATCGGCGCGCTGACCCGCCACGCCGATCTTTTCAAGTCTTCCGAAATCGCCGCGCACGCGCCGCTGTTGACCGACGCCATCGCCCATGTCGCGCATCCCGCCATCCGCAACCGGGGCACGATCGGCGGCAGCCTCGCGCACGCCGATCCGGCGTCCGAACTGCCGGCCTGCATGGTCGCGCTGAATGCCACCATCATCGTCCGTGGACCCGGCGGGGAACGTCGAATTCCAGCCACGGAGTTTTTCACGGGAATTTATGAAACGGTCCTGTCGGCACAGGAATTACTGGTTGCGGTCGAATTGCCGGTCGCGCAAAGGAATTCCGCGCATTTCTTCTGCGAATTCGCCCGACGCCACGGCGACTACGCCATTGTCGGCCTCGCCGCCCAGGCGGTCCTGGAAAATGACACGCTGACCGATCTTCGGGCGGTCTTCTTTGCCGTGGGTGATCGGCCGGTATTGGCGAAGGCCGGAGCAAAGCTGCTCAAGGCAAACGTCACATCAGCATTGTTGTCGGAGGCATCGGATAACCTGGGCGAAGAACTCGATCCGCCCGAAGACCAGCAGGCCAACAGCTCGATGCGCCGGCATCTGGCGAAAGTGTTGCTGGCGCGATGCGTGTCCGCGCTTCTCGGCCGTCCCGATCTCGGTGCCGGGGGATTGGCGTGACGGCAGCGTTGTCGATCTCGCTTCACGTCAACGGCGAGCGCATCGATGCGCAGGTGCTGCCGCGCCTCAACTTGGTGGACTTCCTGCGCGAGCAGCTGAAGCTGACGGGAACCCATGTCGGTTGTGAGCACGGGGTGTGCGGTGCGTGCACGGTGCGCGTGAACGGAGAGATCGTGCGTTCCTGCCTGATGCTGGCGGCGCAGATGCATGGCGCTTCGGTTGAAACCATCGAGGGATTATCCGACAGCGGCGAGATCGCCGATCTGCAGGCCGCCTTCCGCGACCGCAACGCGCTACAATGCGGCTTTTGCACCCCGGGAATGCTGATCGCCGCGCAGGATTTGCTGAAGCAGGAGGCCGAGCCGGACCGGGAGCGAATACGCGAGCATCTCTCCGGCAATTACTGCCGCTGCACCGGCTACCAGGCCATCATCGATGCGGTTGAGACCACGGCGCGCGCCCGCGCGGGGCACACACCATGACGCCGTCACCGGCCAATCCGCAGACGCTCTCGGAGCTCGATCGG
>NZ_SSNA01000114.1 GCF_004799445.1 Bradyrhizobium sp. | reverse complement strand
CGCTCAATTGAAAAGCGCGGGGATCGGTTATTGCCAGAATGTACTCGCGGATGTACTCGTGTGACATCCTTCGTAGCGAGAGGCACCAGATCAAGTTCTATTGAATTCAATGCTTTAGCGGCGATCTGGTAGCGGGAGAGGGACTCGAACCCCCGACCCCAGGATTATGATTCCCGTGCTCTAACCAGCTGAGCTACCCCGCCACGGCGCCGGCAAACGCGGCTTTATATGCCGCAGTCGCGAACGCGCGGCATATAAGGAGCGGGTCTTGGCCCTGTCAAGCAAACCCGCGGGGCCCGCTTCGTGCCGTCAAATACCTGCATAAACGGCTATTTCGGCCGCACGTTGGGATTGCCGCCGGGGCTGCCGGGCGGCGGGATCACCGGCGTGTTGCCGGTATCGGGGGTTGGCGCGCGCATTTCCGGATCGACGCCGGCGGGCGGACACAGCACGCCGTCGGATTTGGCCAGTCTGTCGCCGAGCAGCTCGGCCGACTGCCCGGTTGTCGTACCCTCCGGCGCGATCGTGCCGCGCGGCGGCACCGGCTGCATCGGCGCGCAATTAGTGGCTGGGGCCGAAGGCGCCGTTTGGGCAGCCAGCAGCGGCGGGGCCTGCGCGCTGGCACTGCCGGACGCCGCCATCAGCGCGTAAGAGAAAAGGGCTACGTATTTCGTTCGCATCCGGGGCAACGGCCCGCCCCCACGGAGGTTCCGCAACAAACGGAGAGTTTCACGCCTTGCGGTAACGGATCAGCGAGAAATGCCCCATCGGCGGCATCGGCCGACGCTCGGCCAGGCTGACGCCACCATGTTTGGCGGCCCAGTTGACCAGACGCGCCCAGGGAAATTCGGGCCGCCAGCCGAGCCGGCGCGCCAGGGGCGCGAACGCCAGTTCGAAGACGCGGCGCGGGCCGCTCTCGGCGCCGATGTGATTGACCAGGATCAGTTCGCCGCCGGGCTTCAGCACACGAATGAAATCATCGAGCGTGGCTTCGGGATCCGGCACCGCGGTGATGACATATTGCGCCACCACGGCGTCAAAAGACGAATCCGCGAACGCCAGATTCTTGGCGTCCATCACCGCGAGCGTCTCGACATTGCCAAGACCCAGCGCCCGCACGCGACTCTGCGCCTTGCGCAGCATCGGCTCGGAGATATCGACGCCGCACAATCTGGTGGTGGGGGAATAATCCGACAGCGACAATCCGGTGCCGACGCCGACGTCGAGAATCCGGCCGCCGATCCTGTCGGCTTCCGCGATGGTGGATTGACGGCCGTGATCGAAAACCTTGCCGAACACCAGATCGTAGACCGGCGCCCAGCGCCCATAAGCCTTTGCGACCCCCGCGCGGTCGATATCTGCAGCCATGCCCCCGCCCTGAAAATATTATCCGCGCATCGCCTCGACCAACGGCGGCGCCGCGACGCTTCCCCTTGCCGCGGCTTTCTCCGAGACGCGCTTTGCCGTGGCGCTCTGGATGAAGCCGCCGCCGAGCACGCGGGCCTGGCCCGAAGGCGCATCGTAGAACACGCAGGCCTGGCCGGGAGAAACACCCTCTTCACCCGCCACCAGCTCGACCTCATAGCCGCCGCCGTCGGCCGCGCGCAGCCACGCCGGCTGCGGGCTGCGGGTCGACCGCACCCGCACGAAAATCTCGAGACCCTCGCCGACCGCGCGATCAAGCGCGCCGTCGCCGATCCAGTTGACGTCGCGCAGCGCGATGCGATCCATCCGCAGCGCCTCGCGCGGGCCGACCACGACGCGGCGGCTCGCCGCCTCCAGTCGCACCACATACAGCGGCGCGGTGGAGGCGATGCCCAATCCGCGCCGCTGGCCGATGGTGAAATGAACGATGCCCTGATGCCCGCCGATGACGCGGCCATCGAGGTCGACGATATCGCCGGGCAGAACCGCATTCGGCCGCAACCGGCCAATGATGTCGGTATAGCGCCCGGTCGGAACGAAGCAGATGTCCTGACTGTCCTGCTTGTCGGCGACATCCAACCCGAAGCGCCGCGCCAGTTCGCGCGCCTGCGGCTTGGTCATGTCGCCCAGCGGAAAGCGAAGATATTGCAGTTGTTCGCGGGTGGTCGCGAACAGGAAATAACTCTGGTCGCGGTCGGCGTCGGCGGCGCAGACCAGCGCGCGCGATCCGTCGGCCAGAGGCCGCGACGCGACGTAGTGCCCGGTCGCAAGCGCCGAAGCGCCGAGCTCGCGCGCGGTCGCCAGCAGATCGCGAAACTTGATCGAACGGTTGCACTCGATGCAGGGCACCGGCGTCTCGCCGAGCGCGTAGCTTTCGGCGAAATTGTCGATCACCGACTCGCGAAAGCGGTTCTCGTAGTCCAGCACATAATGCGGGATGCCGATCCGCTCGGCGACATTGCGCGCGTCGTGGATGTCCTGCCCGGCGCAGCAGGCGCCCTTGCGATGGGTGGCCGCGCCGTGATCGTAAAGCTGCAGCGTGATGCCGACGACGTCGTAGCCTTGCGACTTCAACAGCGCGGCCGTCACCGAGGAATCGACGCCGCCGGACATGGCGACGACGATCCGGGTGTCCTGTGGACGGCCTTGAAGATCCAGACTGTTGAGCATGGTTCCGGTCATTGATGCGATCGCGACAGCGCCTGACGCTGCGCGACCAGGAAGCCACCTTGCGGTTAGAGGCTTTCGCAAGCGTTTCCCCAAGAAAGCGAGTTCGCCTGGTCGGAGCGGCTGAAAAGCTACTCTCTAATATAGGCCGTATTCCTGCGAGGCAATCACGCTCACCCCTTTTGCAGGTGGCGAACGGCAAATCTTGCCGCCGGGCAGAAAAGGGAACGCCGCCAGATCGCCATGGCCCGCCGGGCGTCTCTGTAAGGCATTGAAATACAATGGTATTTTCTTTCGCCTCGGGATGGCCCAGTCCTTGCTGATCCCAGATCCAGTTTCATCGCGAGAGGCCTGCCCTGTGTTCAGCGTCACTTCAGAAGCCGCGGCAAATGCCGCGTTCCAGGCCGCGCCGCAGTGGTCCACCCGATCCGACCAGCCGCCGGCCAACGACGTTTTTGGCGGGCTGGTCCATCAAAATACCGCCGCCGACACCGCGACAGCGTCACCGCCGCCGCGTCCGCAGCGCCATACCGACGGCGCGCCGCCGCCCGCGGATAACGCAGGACCGGCCAACGCCGCCTCCAATCAGGCGGCAAACAACGATCCGAACAGCAACGCCAATGCCGGACCGCCCTCCGACAGCAATGCCAACAATTCCAACAATGCCAACACCAGCGACCCAACCGGCGTCGGTGCAACCCAGCCATCCCGGACGAAGTCCAGTGGTGCCACGAAAACCGATCCGGCGAAGTCGACCGACAAATCGGCCAATGGCGATACATCTGCGACAGATCTGACCATCCTGGCCCAGCAGGCCGCTCTCACCGCGACGACGCCGAATCCGGTCGCGGTCGCAATTCCCGTCACCCCCGCAGCCACGAATGTCCCTGCGGCGACGACCTCCGGCAATTCCACAGCGCCGCTGGCGATTGCCGCGGCCGCCATCGCAGCCAGCGCCCAGGCGGTCTCGGCACAGGTGGCCTCGTCGACCCCAACCAAGACCGCTTCGAACACGGCCGCCACCGACGCGGCAGCGACGGCAACGACAACTGCGGCCACCGGGACCCCGACCGAGACCGGAATCGCAAAGACCGCGAGTCCAGCGACGGCCAGCGGAACGGCTGCCAAGCCTGTGGTCGCGCCAACAACGCAGGCCAATGCAACGCCCGCGAATGCGGCCGCTTTGACGAGCGCCGCGGCCGCGACGGCGCCCGTCACAGCCAAGGCTACACCAGGAAAGTCGTCGGCAACGACCACGGCAACCGATGGCTCGACGACGTCAGGTACGGCCGATCCGTCCGCGAGCAATGCACCGGCGGGGGCTCAGAACGGCCTTCTGCAGCAGCCATTGGCCACCGGCAAACCGGGGGCGGCCAATCCCGCGGCCGAGGCGGCAACCGCAGATGCCGCCCCCGCTTCAACATTGGCGGCCACGGTATCGGCCCATGAACATGCGCCGGCCGCCGCTAACGAAAATACGCCCGCCGCTGCAGCGGACCCCAGCACTCAGGTGATCGGCACGACCCAGCCGCAGCTCAATTCCCCTGCGGCTACCGCTGCACCCGGCGCAGCCTTCACCGTTACGGCGCAGGCCAGCGGGCCGGTGCCCCTGAGCGGACTGGCGCTGGAGATCGCCGCCTCGGTAAAGAGCGGCAAGAGCCGCTTCGAAATCCGGCTCGATCCGGCCGATCTTGGCCGCATCGACGTTCGCATCGATATCGATCGCAACGGCCAGGTGACGTCGCATTTGACGGTCGAAAAGCCGGAAACGCTGTCCATGTTGCGCCAGGACGCCCCCCAGCTGCAGCGCGCGCTGGATGACGCCGGGCTCAAGACCGGCAATGGCGGCCTGCAATTCAGCCTGCGCGACCAGTCCTCTTCCGGCCAGAACAGCGGCAACGACACCAGCCCCAATGCCCAGCGGCTGGTTATCAGCGACGAAGACACCATTCCCGCGGCGGTCGCGGGACGAACCTACGGCCGCTCGCTCGGATCGAGCAGCGGCGTCGATATCAGAGTCTGAGGAGACAGCCATGACAACCACAGCAGGCACGTCCAACCCGGTCGTCTCAGGGACGACGACGTTACCGGCCTCTTCCAAGTCCGGCTCCTCGGCCGCGGCCTCTAGCGCGCTGGCTTCCTCGCAGATCGCCGGCAACTTTCAGAGCTTTCTGACGCTGCTGACGACGCAATTGCAGAACCAGAATCCGCTCAGCCCGCTGGACACCAACCAGTTTACCCAGCAGCTCGTCGAATTCGCCGGCGTTCAGCAGCAGCTCAACACCAACGATTCGCTGGCGACGCTGGTATCGCTGCAGCAGACCGCGCAATCGACCCAGGCACTGGGATTTGTCGGCAAGACGGCGGTGGTCAACGGCAGCACCGCGACACTGACGAACAGCAAGGCGACCTGGCAGCTCAGCGTTCCCAGCAATTCGGATGTCACTATCAACATCGCCAGCAGTACCGGTCAGACCGTGTACACCGGCACCTTCGCCGTGGCCGCCGGTAACAACCAGCCGTTCGCATGGAACGGCCTGGCCAGCGACGGCACCCAATTGCCAGACGGCAGTTACAAGCTCACGGCTACTGGGAAGGACTCCGCGGGCAACACCGTGGCCATCACGACCCAGGTCGAGGGCGTGGTCAATTCGGTCGATCTCACCCAGTCACCGCCTCTGCTGTCGATCGACGGCCAGACCTATACGGTCAACCAGATCCAGAGCATCGTGAACTGACGACGGCAGCTCCCTCCCGCCATCATCTGCCATCACCGACTTGCGGCCTTAACCGGCCCGCGCGGGCTCCCGGAGCGGTCTTTCGGGGGCTCCGAGCGGCGTCCGGAGGGCTGCCGTCAAGCATTTTCAAGGAGATTCGTATTGGAGCCTTGGGCTTAGGCAATTTTTAAGTCGCCGGGCGTAGGTTGTTCCCGTGAGTTCAGTGGTTGAGAGTTTGTGAGTACGCCATGACAGAGCCCCATCGCCCGAGGGTAAAATACGTCATCGGGCCTGACGGTAGTCCGCTAACGATTGCGGATCTGCCCGCACCCGGAACCAAGCGGTGGGTCATCCGCCGCAAGGCCGAAGTCGTAGCCGCGGTTCGCGGCGGTCTGCTCTCCCTCGAGGAGGCCTGCAGCCGCTACACCCTGACGGTCGACGAATTCCTGTCCTGGCAGTTTTCCATCGATCAGCACGGCCTTGCCGGGCTACGCACCACCCGGATCCAGCAATATCGCCAATAGGCGCCGTCCCGGAATAATCCGCCATTTGAATAAAATCGGCTTCGTCCTGCGAAGCCGATTTTTTCCGTTTTGAACTTTCCCGCCGGCCCTTAACCTTCGTTAACCATATCGAAACCATCCCATAGGCAATAATTGCCCAGTCGGCTCCTGGAGCCGAATCTGAGGGGCGGTTGGTTTTGCAGAGTCTCGTAAGCTTCCTGAAGGGCCTCGGCGCTGCGCGGTTGATGGCGATGGTCGCGGTAACAACCGCGCTGCTCGGCTTCTTCGCGTTCGTCATCATGCGCGTCACCACGCCGCAGATGACCACTCTCTATACCGACCTCAGCGTCGAGGACTCTTCCGCGGTCATCAAGGACCTCGAACGCCAGGCCATTCCCTTCGAGCTGCGCAACGAAGGCGCCATGATCCTGGTGCCCAAGGACAAGGTCACGCGGCTGCGCATGAAGCTTGCCGAGGGCGGCTTGCCCAAGGGCGGTGGCGTCGGTTACGAGATTTTCGACAAATCCGACGCGCTCGGCACCACCAGCTTCGTCCAGAACATCAATCATCTGCGCGCGCTCGAAGGCGAGCTTGCCCGCACCATCCGCGCCATCGACCGCATCCAGGCGGCGCGCGTCCATCTGGTGCTGCCGGAACGCCCGCTGTTTTCGCGCGAGACGCCCGAGCCGTCGGCCTCGATCGTCGTACGCGTGCGCGGCGCCCTCGAACCGCAGCAGATCAGAGCGATCCGCCATTTGGTCGCCTCCGCCGTCAACGGCCTGAAGCCGCAGCGGGTGTCGATCGTCGACGAAGCCGGTCAATTGCTGGCCGACGGCGCAAGCGGCGCGACCGACAACGCGGTCGGGGACGAGCGCCGCGCCGGTTTCGAGAAGCGGATGCGCAATGAAATCGAGGCGATCGTGTCGTCGGTGGTCGGCGCCGGCCGCGCCCGCGTCCAGCTCTCGGCGGACTTCGACTACAACAAGATTACCCAGACCTCGGATCGCTTCGACCCCGAAGGGCGGGTGCTGCGCTCGAGCCAGACCCGCGAAGAATCCAGCGCCACGGCCGAGAATAGCGGCCAGGTCACCGTCAACAACGAGCTGCCGGGCAACCAGGGCCAGAACAATACGGCGCCGGCCGCACGCGACCAGAGCAAGAAGACCGAAGAAACCAACAATTACGAGATTTCCCGCACCACCAAGACCGAAGTAACCGAGGCCGGAAGGGTCAATCGCATCTCGGTCGCCGTACTGGTCGACGGCAACTACGCCAAGAATGAAAAAGGCGAGATGGTCTATCAGGACCGCAGCAAGGAGCAGCTGGATCGCATCGCCGCACTGGTGCGCTCGGCGATCGGCTTCGACCAGAAGCGCGGCGATCAGGTCGAGGTCGTCAACCTCCGATTCGCTGAAGCTCCGGTCATCGTTCCGTTCGCGGAGCCGACGGGCCTGCTCGGCATGTTCCAGTTCACCAAGGACGACTTGATGTACGTCATCGAACTCGGCGTCATGATGCTGCTCGGCCTGGTCGTGCTGTTCATGGTGATCCGGCCGCTGGTCAGGCGCATCATCGCCTCCGAAGAGATCGCCTCACCCTCCGGCAACATGCCGACGCTGGCCGACGGCAGCGCGCAAGCCGGTTCGGCCAGCCAGGCCCTCGTGGCTGGCGCCACCGCGCAGATGATCGACGTCGCCCAGGTTCAGGGCCAGGTCCATGCCCAGTCGGTCCATCGCGTCGGTGAACTGGCCGAGCGAAACCCCAATGAAACCGCCGCCATCGTTCGTCAGTGGCTCAGCGAAACACCCGCGTGATCTGATATGGCCGTACCGCAAACCGTAAACGCCAGCGATATCACCAGCGTCATCGCCTCGCTGGCGGCTCGTCAGAGCAACCGCGAGAAAGGCGCTCCGCTGAGCGGCCCGAAGCGCGCCGCAATCCTGATGCTGGCGCTGGGAGAACAATATGGCGGCAAGGTCTGGTCGCTGCTCGACGACGATGAAGTGCGGGAATTATCGATGGTGATGTCGACCCTCGGCACCGTCGAGGCCGACGTGGTCGAAGACCTGCTGCTCGAATTCGTCTCCAGAATGTCGGCATCCGGGGCGTTGATGGGGACTTTCGACGGCACCGAGCGGCTGCTGCAGCTCTATCTTCCCGCCGAGCGCGTGACCGGCATCATGGACGAGATCCGCGGGCCCGCCGGCCGTAACATGTGGGAGAAACTCTCCAACGTTCAGGAAGAGGTGCTGGCCAACTATCTCAAGAATGAATATCCGCAGACCATCGCCGTGGTGCTTTCGAAACTCAAGCCGGAACACTCCGCGCGGGTGCTGGCGATCCTGCCGGAGGACATGGCGCTCGACGTGGTCAACCGGATGCTGAGAATGGAGGCGGTGCAGAAGGAAGTGATCGAACGCGTTGAACAGACGCTGCGCACCGAATTCATGTCGAACCTGTCGCAGACCAGGCGCCGTGACGCCCACGAGGTGATGGCCGAGATCTTCAACAACTTCGATCGCCAGACCGAAACCCGCTTCATCACCTCGCTGGAGGAGGACAACCGCGAGTCCGCCGAACGCATCAAGGCGCTGATGTTCACCTTCGACGACCTCATCAAGCTCGACTCCGGATCGGCGCAAACGCTGATGCGCAATATCGACAAGGACAAGCTCGGCATCGCGCTGAAAAGCGCCAACGAGGATGTCCGCGGCTTCTTCCTCGGCAACATGTCGTCGCGCGCCGGCAAGATGCTGCTCGACGACATGGCCGCGATGGGGCCGGTGCGGTTGCGCGATGTCGACGAGGCGCAGGCGCTTCTCGTCAACCTCGCCAAGGACCTCGCGGCCAAGGGGGAAATCACGCTGACCAAGAACCGCGCCGACGACGAGCTGGTGTACTGATGGCCGCACCCGCAAAATTCCTGTTCGACATGGATTTCTCGGCACCCGACAAGATGCGGGAACGCGCCGCCACGCCGTCGGAGATCGCCCAGAAGATCGCCTCGGCCGAGGCCCGCGCCTATCGCAACGGCTACGACGCCGCGCTGCACGAGACGAAGGTCGAGAGCGACCGCCGCGCCGCGCTGGCGCTGGAGGAAATCGGCATTACCATCAAGGGCATCGCGGCGCGCTTCGCCGGGATCGAGACCCGGATGGAAACCGAGGCGGTCGACGTCGCGGTCGCGGTGGCGCGCAAGCTGTGCAGCGAGCTGATTGCCCGCGAGCCGCTTGGCGAGATCACTTCACTGGTAAGCGATTGCTTTGCGCAGCTGGTTTCGACGCCGCATTTGGTGGTCCGGATCAACGATTCGCTTTACGAGGCGGCGCAGCAGCGCATCGAGAAGCTGGCGAAGCAAAGCGGCTTCGAGGGACGCCTCGTGATTCTGGCCGAACCCGAGATCGAGACCGGCGACTGCAGGATCGAATGGGCGGACGGCGGCGTCGTGCTGGAGCGCGCGGCGATCGACGCAAAGATCAACGAACTCGTCGGACGCTACATAGCGTCCAGCAATCAGGCCTGAGCCATGGTCAACAAGATGGCCAAAAGGAATGAACCATGAGTGATACCGACGCACAGGTTCCGCTCCCCGATCTCAACGCCGCGCACACGCCGGCGACGGATGACGTGGCCTATCACGAGGACGAGCAGGCTTCGCGCATTGCCGCCGATCTGGAGGCCGTGTTCGACGTGCCGGTGCAGGTCTCCGCGGTGCTCGGCCGCTCCAAAATGGATGTCGGTGAACTGCTCAAGCTCGGGCCCGGCACCGTGCTGGAACTCGACCGCCGCGTCGGCGAAGCCATCGACATCTACGTCAACAACCGCCTGGTGGCGCGCGGCGAGGTGGTGCTGGTGGAAGACAAGCTTGGCGTGACCATGACGGAAATCATCAAGGCCGAAAAGACCTGAGGCTTTCCCTTTAGCGATACGCGCATAACGGGCGCGAACAGACGAACAGGAGATTACCATGCGGCTTCTCATCGTTGGCACACTGAAGGGCCAGCTCACGACGGCCACCAAGATCGCGATGGACAACGGCGCTTCCGTCACCCATGCGGAGGACCACGAACAGGCCATGCGCGTGTTGCGCGGCGGCAAGGGCGCCGACCTGCTGCTGGTCGACGTCGCGCTCGACATCCGCGATCTGGTGATGCGGCTCGAGGCCGAACACATTCACGTGCCGATCGTCGCCTGCGGCATCTCCAACGACGCCCGCGCGGCCGTGGCCGCGATCCACGCCGGCGCCAAGGAATACATCCCGCTGCCGCCCGATCCGGAATTGATCGCCGCGGTGCTCGCCGCCGTCGCCAATGATTCACGCGACATGGTCTACCGCGACGAGGCGATGGCCAAGGTGATCAAGCTGGCTCAGCAGATCGCCGGCTCGGACGCCTCGGTCATGATCACCGGCGAATCCGGCACCGGCAAGGAGGTGCTGGCGCGCTATGTCCACACCCGCTCCAACCGCGCCAAGAAGCCGTTCATATCGATCAATTGCGCGGCAATTCCCGAGCACCTGCTTGAATCCGAACTGTTCGGTCATGAGAAGGGCGCGTTCACCGGGGCCATTGCGCGACGTATCGGAAAATTCGAGGAGGCCACCGGCGGCACACTGCTACTCGACGAAATCTCCGAGATGGACGTGCGGCTGCAATCCAAATTGCTGCGGGCGATCCAGGAACGCATCATCGATCGCGTCGGCGGCACCAGGCCGGTTCCGGTCGACATCCGCATCATTGCGACCTCGAACCGCAATCTGGCCGACGCGGTACGCGAAGGCACCTTCCGCGAGGACCTCCTGTTCCGGCTCAACGTCGTGAACCTGAAGATACCGCCGTTGCGCGAACGCCCGGCGGATATTCTCGAACTGGCGCAGCACTTCGCCAAGAAATACGCCGACGCCAATGGCGTGCCATTGCGGCCGATCTCCGCCGAAGCAAAGCGGGTGCTGACCTCCAACCGCTGGCAGGGCAACGTCCGCGAGCTGGAGAACACCATGCATCGTTCGGTGCTGATGGCGCAGGGCGACGAGATCGGTGTTGACGCCATTCTGACGCCGGACGGTGACCGTCTCGATGCGCCCAAGACCGTGCCGGCGGTGGCGCACGCCACGTTCGCCGCCGAGCAGGTGACCCGGGCGCTGGTCGGACGCACGGTCGCCGACGTCGAGCGCGATCTCATCCTGGAGACACTGAAGCATTGCCTCGGCAATCGCACCCATGCCGCCAATATCCTGGGCATCTCGATCCGCACGCTGCGCAACAAGCTCAATGAATACGCCGATGGCGGCCTGCCGATCACGCCGGCAGGGGCCGGAGAAATTCACCGCGTCACCGCGACGGCGTGATTTGGCGCGGGCCTCGTCCGCTTGAATAAAATCCGGCGCGAGGACGAACTCGCCCTGGAACCGTTGTACTTCAATCACGTTTTCATACAGGAAATTCACCGACCCTGTCTGAAAGCCGTCGATGTCCATCTTGCAGCTCGATCCGCCACTTCCCGTCATCACGCCGAAGGGAGACGGGTATGCTCACGTGCTGATCGACTATGGACCCGAGTTCAATCTGCTCTGGGTCTGCTTCCTCGACGATTCCGGGGAGTGTTGGACTTACGACAATACGCAAGTCCGAGCCCAGAAGAACGTCACCATGGGCCGCACCTTCGTTTCGCGTCATCCGGCGAAATCGCTGCCAGTTGCAGCCGAATAATCCGGCGCGTCGGGCTTCCGAAAAATGTGGATGGGATCGCCCGGCTGCAGCCCATGCCCGGTGAACGCCGCATAGGCGTAGAGCGCGAGATAGACAATCGCGAGCGCGCCGATCCCGTAAAACACCCAGACTGCGATTCGTTTCATCAGATCGCGGCTCTCCGGCGCGGGACCGGGACGACATACCGCTGCCGCAGCCCCAATGATGGCGCGAGGGCGACTGGAAGTTTGCGTTGCATCGCGTAACTCCTGGCTCCGGTGCTGCAGGATACAGCGCGGGCTTTTAGACCGCGAACCGGAAAAACGCCACCTTCCCTGGCCTGATGCCGCGACAGCGCCGACCCCGGGGCTAACAATCGGAGGGCTTTTATGGCACACCGTGCCGCAGCCCGCGATGGCTGAAGAACCCACCGCTTTTCGAGTTCAAGATGCCCGCACCCAAACCGCCCGCCTTTGAAACCCTGAGCCTCCATGCCGGCCAGCATCCTGATCCCGTGACGGGCGCCCGTGCCGTCCCGATCTATCAGACCACATCTTACGTCTTTCAGGATTCCGAGCATGCCGCGGCGTTGTTCAATCTGGAACGCGCAGGACATATTTATACCCGCATTTCCAACCCGACCACGGCGGTGCTCGAGGAGCGGCTTGCTGCGCTGGAAGGCGGCGTCGGCGCAATCTGCACGGCGAGCGGCATGGCGGCGCTGCATCTGGCGATCGCGACCCTGCTGAACGCGGGCGACCACATCGTCGCCTCTTCCTCGCTCTATGGCGGCAGCATCAACCTGCTCACGCATACGCTGCCGCGCTTCGGCATCACGACCACGTTCGTCAAGCCGCGCGCGCTGGACCAATTCCGGGCCGCGATCCAACCCAACACAAGGCTGGTGATCGGCGAAACCATCGGCAATCCCGGCCTCGAGGTGCTGGACATTCCCGCTATTGCGAGCATCGCGCATGACGCGAAAATTCCGCTCCTGATCGACAATACCTTCGCGACCCCCTATCTCAGCCGGCCGATCGAGCTTGGCGCCGACATCGTGATGAATTCGGCCACCAAGTGGATCGGTGGCCACGGCATCGCCATCGGCGGCGTGGTCGTCGACGGCGGCCGGTTCGATTGGCGCGCTTCCGGCAAATTTCCGGTTCTGACCGAACCCTATGCCGGGTATCACGGCATCGTCTTCGACGAGCAGTTCGGCCAGGCGGCGTTCATCATGCGGGCGCGCACCGAAGGCCTGCGCGACTTCGGCGCGTGCCTGTCACCCACCAATGCCTTTCAACTGCTGCAGGGCGTCGAGACGCTGGGTATTCGCATGGAGCGCCATATCGTCAACACGCATGCGGTGCTTGAGGCGCTCGCGGCGAACAAGGCGGTCGACTGGGTTCTGCATCCCTCGCTGGAAAGCCATCCCGACCATGAACTGGCCAAGCGATTGCTGCCGCGCGGCGCCGGATCGATCGTCAGCTTCGGCATCAAGGGCGGCCGGCCAGCGGGGCGGAAATTCATCGAGTCGCTGCGGCTGATCAGCCATCTGGCCAATGTCGGCGACGCCAAGACGCTGGTGATTCATCCCGCCAGCACCACCCATCAGCAGATGGATGCGGCCCAGCTCCAGGCCGCCGGCATCGGCGAGGAACTGGTGCGGCTGTCGATCGGGATCGAATCCGCAGCCGACATCATCGATGACCTCGGCCAAGCGCTCCGTATTTCGCAGAAGGCTTGAGCCATGCAGTTGTCCGTGAACGGCATCGATACCTTCATCGCCACCGGCGGCCGCGCGTTCGATGCCTCGCAACCGACCCTCGTGCTGCTGCACGGCGCCGGCTTCGATCATACCACCTGGGCCCTGCACAGCCGGTGGTTCGCGCACCACGGCTATGGCGTGCTGGCGCCGGACCTGCCCGGCCATGGCCGGTCCTCCGGCGCGCCACTGTCCACGATTGCCGGCATGGCCGAATGGACCGCCGCCCTGCTCGATGCCGCCGGCGTCGCCAAGGCGCGGCTGATTGGCCATTCCATGGGTTCACTGATTGCGCTTGAGACCGCCGCGCGGCACCCGGCCAAAGTCTCCGCGCTCGGTCTGATCGGAACCGCGGCAACCATGACGGTCGGACCCGATCTGCTCAAAGCCGCCGAGGCCAACGATCACGGCGCCGTCGATATGGTCTCGATCTGGGGTCTCGGCTATCAGGCGGAACTGGGCGGCAGCCTGGCGCCGGGTTTGTGGATGCATGGCGGCGCCCAGCGCGTGCTTGAACAAAGCCGGCCCGGCGTGCTTTTCAGCGATCTGTCTGCGTGCAACGCCTATCAGGGTGCGCTTGCCGCCGCCGCCAAGATCGCCGTTCCGACCACGCTCATTCTCGGCGAGCGCGACATGATGACCCCTGCCAAGGCCGGCCGGGCGCTGGCCGCCGCGCTGCCGAACTCACGCACGGTGGTGTTGCGCGGCGCCGGCCACATGATGATG
>NZ_SSNA01000113.1 GCF_004799445.1 Bradyrhizobium sp. | reverse complement strand
ACGCAGCGGTGCAGCAGCTCGCCGCAAATTCTGCGGACGTGGCGGGCAACAACCTGATGGCGGACGGCGGGAGCTATGCGAGTGTGGTGGCAGCAGCGCAAGCCACGGCCGTGACGCCGAATCCTGCGGCATGCCCGCCGGCGACGCCCCCTGCAACAACACCCCCTGCAGTGACACCCCCTGCCGGACCAACCGATCCAGGAGGACCAGCCGTGGGAGACGGCGGCAACCACCTGGTGGCCGACCTGATAGCTCTTCTTCAGGGAGGCGGACCAAACAGCGTTTCGGCTGTGATTGCCGACCTTGCCGCAGTGGCCCAGGCCGCCGGCGCCCACAACAATGGCGTGGCAACATTGTTGAGCGACCTGCAGACCGCCGCTGCGCCGGCGGCCCCAACGGCCGCGGGCTCCGGTAGCGCATCGCCGGCGCCCGTCGCAATCGCCGATGCCGGTCCGACCGCCATCGACGCGCATCATTCGCTCGTCGGCGAAATGGGGCAGCACTTTCATCACATGTGGGGATAACGGCGGATCAGCACGACTTCGAGCGTCCCGTCGTAACGATGGGACGCTGGAGGTCGGTTGGATAGTTCATTCCGGCTTCCGGTCCTGCTGTCCGAACCACCACTATGTCGCGGCGGGGCAGCCGCAAAACAAGGGAAATTGTTCATTCGCCGGTTCGGCGAATCCTGAAGTGGGGACGGGTCCTTTGTGCAAAAGTTATAATGGCTTCCTGCGGCGTATTGCGCGGGCCACCATGCAAGGCCGTGCCGCCCGGTGCGGCGCTCCGTTGCATGGCCGATATGAAATTCAGGCGTATTTCGGGCATCACCTCAATGAGGTCGATTGCCGCCGCCCCGATGACGGAGCGCGCGCGTGAAACATCAAAAGACCGATTACGGAACGATCATCCTGCACTGGCTGCTTGTCGCCGCACTTGGTATCGCCTTTGTGACGGGACTGCGTATCGCGACCGAGGCACCTGGACGCAGCTGGATCAATCTTTTCGACGCCGTGCTGCCGCGCGAGAGTGTATGGATGGCGCACATGCAGGCGGCCGTAGCGCTGCTCGCGGTCTCGACCGCCTACGCGATCTACCTGATCAGGTCCGGCCTCGGGCGTCGCATCCGGCTGGACAAGATCCGCCTGCGAGGACTTTTCGGCCGACGGCAAGCAAGGCTCGGCACTTTCAACATCCTTCTATACTGGGTCTTCTTCATCACGATGCTCGCGCTGATCGCCAGCGGCGGCTTGTTGTATTTCGGTCTTCACGCCGGTCACGACATGGCGACGCTGCACTGGTACGGCACGTGGATGATATTGGCCTTTGCCGGCCTCCATATCCTGGCGCATTTCAGGATCGGCGGTGTCCCGCAGTTGCTTCGAATCTTACGTCCGACAGGCCTCCCGGCGCCGCCGCCGCGGCTCGACGCGATTGAGCTACTGAAGTTGCTGGCCGAGCAATCGGCGCGGTCGGGATCCTCCCAGGCACACGCAGAAACAGCGCCGCCGCCTCGGGAGGCCACGCCGGATCGAATGACCGTACGTCAATCGGTCCCGCCGGCGCCGCCGCAGACAAGAAGACAGGGCAGCGCCTCAAAACCGCGCAACGCGACGTTCCAATCCAACCCTTTCGTCGTCGCCGCGGCCGTCGCAATCACCAGCGCTTCAGTCATCGTTGCTGCCGACCGTTTGGCGGTGGACCGGTTGCTGGTTCACCGCATCAATAGCGCCGATGCGCCCACGCTCGACGGCGACACCTCCGATCGGGCGTGGCGCAACATCACGCCATTTTCCGTGATAACCAGCCAGGGAGACAATTTTGACGGCCAAGGCGAAACGAAAATAGAGATTCGCGCGGCGCACGACGGTACATGGGCGTACTTCCTGTTCGTATGGGAAGATCCCACGCGTTCCTTGAAGCACCTGCCGCTCGTCAAGGAAGCCGACGGATGGCACCTTCTTCACGACGGTTATGAAGCCGGAGACGAACACGATTACAATGAGGACAAGTTTTCGGTCCTGCTGACTACTTCAGACGTGATCCTCGCGGGTGACCGGACTTTTCATGCCAGCCCCCATCCCATTGCCGGCGCACCGCCTACCATGACCGGCCGCGGCCTCCACTTCACGGCGGAAGGTTATGCCGACGTCTGGCAATGGAAGGCGACAAGCGGCGGTCCGACCGGCTGGATGGACGACGATCACATTGGCCCACCGCTTGATCCAACGCCTATGCAGGCACGCAGTATCGTTCCGTATAAGGGCGGCTTCGCGCCGGATCCGGGAGATACCAACTACGCGGACAATTTCGTCATCGCCGCTGGCGGCACCAATCGGCCGGTCACACCGCGTCGATTGCCCCGGGACCTCGCGGCAACAGCCGCAGCGATGGGCAAAACCCATCTCGATCCAAATCATGGCGAGAGCGACGGCGCGCGCTGGTTCATGACGGAGACGGAATCGATACCGTATTCGGCCGAGCTTGATGCCCGCATCCCGGGGGGGACGGTAATTCCCGGCGTCATCGTTGCCGGCGAGTTCAGCGGCGATCGCGCGGATGTGCGATGCGCGGCCCGCTGGGCCTCCGGGCACTGGGCGCTGGAAGTGGCGCGCCGGCTTGATACCCACAGTCCTTACGATGTGCCGATCCAGACCGGGGTCTTCATGCGCGTCGCGGCCTTCGATCACAATCAGATCAGGCACACCCGGCACGTCCGGCCAATTCGTCTTGAGGTGGAATAATGCGCAAGATTTGCAAGGTGAAACTGAACAACGAGTTGTTCCTGGCGAATTGCGGCGACCTTGTGCTCGACTGGGCATTGATGAATGGCGTCGACCTGCCGCATGACTGTCGCTCCGGCATTTGCGGTGCCTGTCGTGTTCGTCTCGTTGAAGGCACGGTGTTTGGCGGTCACGAGCGGGGCGACGACATGATCCACGCCTGCCAGGCCCGGATCGTCTCCGATCTGGAAATTGTAACCGAAAAAGTCCCCGATCAGGTTGCCATGTCAGCTCGCGTGGCCAACATCGTTCGCCTGGCGCCTGACGTTTGCGGCGTGGACGTCGAACTGCCAAGACCGCTTCATTACCTGCCCGGTCAGTATTGCAAGGTGCAATTCCGCGGATACCCGGCGAGATCTTACAGCCCCACCTATCCGCTGGAGGGTCCTCCCGACGACCGTCTGCTGCACTTTCACATCCGAAGTTTGCCCGACGGGACTGTATCCTCGGCGCTAGGCCGGGACATCCGCATCGGGCACCGCGTGAGATTGACGGGGCCCTTCGGCAGCGCCTTTTTGAGGCCCAATCATTCCGGCAGCATTGTTCTTGTCGCCAGTGGCACCGGATTCGCGCCGCTGTGGTCGATTGCGGTCGCAGCGATTCTGGAGCGGCCTCAGCGGGAATTGATATTCGTGGTCGCAGCGCGCAAGCTTCAGTCGCTGTACATGCATGCCGCGCTGTGCCGCCTCGCGCTGTTTCCCAACGTCACGATCGTTCCGATCGTATCGGAACCGCAGAGCGTCTCGCATGCCATTCGCAGCGGGCGGCCGACCGACCATTTGCCGAATTTGTCGCCGAACGACGTCGTCTACACCTCGGGTGCGCCCGCAATGACCGAGCGCGTGGCGCGGATCGCCAGAGCTGCCGGCGCCAAGTGCTATACGGATCCCTTCATTTCGAATGCCAAGCCGGCCGAGCAAACTACCTTGATGGCGCGTTTGTCCGGCTGGCTCGACAGTCAGGCGCGTAGTCCCGCAATGTTGCGATCAGCGCCGACACAGGCCCACGCAAATGAGCACGCAGGCGCAATTCTCCTCAGTCGCGGCAACTTACTTCGTCGTTCCGTTGACCGCCCAGCGCCCCGGTCCCGTAACGAAGTACAAGAGGAAAATGAAGCAATAAAGAACCGCGGCGTCGCCGCCGTTGAGCAGCGGGAAGAAGCTTTTGGGGGCGTGCGCCATGAAGTAGGCGAAGGCCATGTCGCCCGCCAGGACGAAGGCGACGCACCGGGTGAAAAGACCGACCGTGAACAGCGCACCTCCGGCTACCTCGATCACGCCCTGGAACCAGATCAGCGACCACATGGCCGGCTGAGCCATCGCCGGGGTTGGAAATCCAAAAAGCTTGGAGGTGCCATGCTCGAGAAACAGGAGCCCGATGACGATGCGAACGATGCTGAGGGCTTCCGGCCAATACTTGCCGACGCGATCAAAAAACATTGATATCTCCATGGAAGGATAAAGAGGGCACGGCTTGCCCCCCATCGACCCAGCATATCCCGCGCATCGAGAGCTGTGCCAGCCGCCGCACCCCGCGCCGTGATGAGATTTATGACATCTTGGCCCGATGTCACGTCGTTGTGAAACAATGCCCGCGAGGCGGCCGATCAGGGGTGACCGATCTGCGGCTCGTTCAGGTCACGACGGAGCCAACCGACAATGTCGCGCCATGCGCCGTCAAGGACATTGCTGCCTAGGAACAGGCTCAAATGGCCGCCAGGCGCGGTCATTTTCACCAGCTGTTCGGCCGGCGTTCCGACCAAACGCGCCACCGCGAACAACTGATCCATCGAAACCACTTCGTCATGGCTGGCCGCCAGCAGACAAATGGGGGTGCGAACCTGCGCCAGGTCAATGCATTGTCCAAGGGCGACGAAGCGCCCTTGTGCGATCTGGTTTTGCTTGAAGAGCCAATTGACGACCTGAAGAAAGAAGCTTCCGGGCAAGTCGATCGTCTCGGCATACCATTGTCGAAAATGATCGATCAATTCGCGCCGCTGCGCGGGGTCGAAATCCGCGGGATTTTGCAAAGCCGCCTCCGCCCGATCCGAGAGGCCCCAGAGAACGAGCATTCGGTCGCCATGCACGATACCCTCTCCCGACCGCACCAATTCGTCGAACATGCCAAACGGCACATCGGAAACGAAATGAGACAATTGAGACTCGGCGGCCGCGATGTCGATCGGCGCCCCGACAAGGACCAGCCGTCGCACCTTTTTCGGAAATCGCGCCGCGTAGACCAGCGCCAGCCAGCCGCCCTGGCACAACCCGATCAGGTCGACGGGCGGTCCTAGTTCGTCAACCGCCACATTGAGATCCGCAAGATGGTTGTCGATGGTAAAGTAACGTGTTTCCGGCGTGGCGGATCGCCAGTCCGTGACAAACACGCGCGACAATCCGCTTTGGCACAGCGTCTCGACCACGCTATGGCGGGGTGCGAAATCGGCGACGGTCGCACCATGCAGCGCGTAGGGCGCACAAATGAGGGTTGCAGGCACATCGGTGCCGGTGGAAAAGTTCCGCAATCGCATCGAGGCCAGTTCGAGAGCAACGGTATTCGCGGTGGTCCAGGGGAACGATGAACCAGGCGAAACGCTTCGTTTCGCCGACGACATCAGACTTTCAAATAGCTGCAGGTTCGTCTGCCCGACCAGCGTCGCGGCCGCCAGCGGCCACGCGAAGAAAGCCTCCAGAATCGAGGCCGGACCCGGTGCAGCGGGCGCTGCGCCAGACTTTCGTTCTGGCTCGCTTGTCTCGTGCATCAATTTTACCGGCCGATCAGTTCACACCCCAAAGGGATATGTATCCGGGAGTCCCTTTACTTCAGCGGTATCAAGCGGAGTGACCGCGCTTGTATTGTCGAACCAGACATACTCGTCGAACTGCCGCGGCAGATTGGCCCGGAAGTAATGGCTCGCCATCTCGGTTTCGGGCCGGTAGATCACGCCGATCGCGCGCTCCAGACGTTCCTTGCCGAGACCGGCCGGACCGCATAAATCGCCGCCACCGCGCAGGCCCAGCATGAAGCGGGCATGCCCGGTCGCGTGACACAGCTGCTCGTAACTGTTGGGGAGCGACGGCCGCACGCTTTTGATTTCCATCGGACCATCCCACTCCGAGGCCGCCGCGACGGTGCCGCTGTGGGTGCCGAAGCCGACCAGATACGCCTTCTCGCCGAACTCCTTGCGGCAGAGCTGGCCGATATTGTACTCGCCGCGGGCGGCCATCTCGGTCGCCCCGGCGTTCCCGGCATGCGAGTTATGCGCCCAGACCACAGCCTTGCTGTCCGAACCATGAAACGCCAGCAGGTTCTTCAAGGTGTCAAACATATGACCGTCGCGCAGATTCCACGAGGCACGCGAACCGTAATACATGATCCGGTAATAGCGCTCCGCGTTGGCAACGAGACGCGCATTCTGCTCGGCGTCCAGAAAGCGCTCACCATCGTGCTCGGCGTAGACCCGGCGCTTTGCCAGTAGATCGGTCAACGCGCGCGCCACGTCGGTCTCGCAGGTCGGATAGGATCCGGTCAGCGCGGCATGACCGTAGGTCGCAGGATCGCGCTGCCACGGCGTCAGGCACCCATAGCGTTCGCGGGCAACCCTCGCCGATTCCGGGTCGACCTCGTCGAGATAGTTCAGGACCGATCGGATCGAGTCATAGAGGCTGTAAAGATCGAGCCCGTGAAACGCGACGCGCTCGTCGCGCTCGACCGTGCCGTTGTGCTTGCGCAGCCAGCTGACAAAATCCCGGACTTCGGTGTTTCGCCACATCCAGGTCGGAAACCGCGCAAACGCGGTCCATTCCGACGGCGGATACTGGAAATGCCGCACATAGTGATCGACGCGGGCGGCATCCGGCCAGTCCGCCTCGATCGCCACGAAACGAAAACCCTTCTCGATGATCAGCTCACGGGTGATACGTTCGCGCATCCTGTAGAATTCGCTGGTGCCGTGGGTAGCTTCGCCGAGCAGCACAATGCGCGCGGAGCCGATCCGCGCCATCAGCGGATTGAGATCGGCCTTTTCGATCGACGGAAAGGATTCGGCAGCGCCGGCGAGGTTTCGGACCAGTTTTTCCTCGTCCGAGGGCGCCGGCCGCGGCGCCCGGCGCACGGCAGGGCGGCTCTCGCCTTCGGCAAGCCAGCCCTCCTCGCCGATCAAGGGAACGAAGCGAACGTCCGCGATATCTTCGCTGCGATAGGTATCCCTGGAGATGCGGGTAACTCGCACCAGCTCCTGGGCACGCTGATCCTCGCCGACCGGAATCACCAGCCGGCCGCCGACCTTCAACTGCTCCTTGAGCGATCCCGGAATCTGCGGTCCACCGGCCGCGACGACGATGGCGTCATAGGGGGCATGTTCCGGCCACCCTTTCGTGCCGTCGCCATGCAGGACGTGAACATTGTCGCAACCGAGGTCGGCGAGCGTCGCAGCGGCCTTATCGGCAAGCTGCCCGAGACGCTCGACCGTATACACATCGGCCGCAATCTCCGACAGCACCGCGGCGGCATAGCCGGAGCCGGCGCCGATCTCGAGGACCTTCTCGCCGCCCCTGAGCAGCAGGGCTTCAATCATGAAGGCAACGATATAGGGCTGGGAAATCGTCTGCTCGCCGGCGATCGGGAGCGGCGAATCCTCATAGGCAAATTCGCGAAGGTTTTTTGGCAGGAACAGTTCGCGCGGCACCTTGCGCATGGCCTCGAGCACGAGCGCGTCCTGCACGCCGCGCGCGACGATGTTTCGCTCGACCATCTCGGCCCGAAGTGAAGCAAATGGCTTTGCTTCACCGGAACGGCCTTCTTTCGACGCCAGCAATCCCATAACGGCTGCTCCCGATGTCAGCTGTCTTCAAGCGTCTCCTGCAGAGGTTCGGCGCACTATTGACAGTGGTGCCGCCGACCGTCGAATCCCAGATATGTTCCGCTGATGGGATCGAAAGAGCGATAGCGTGAAAAGCAACAGGCCTCCCAACCCAGTCCGACAAATCCCGGGATACCCAATGAAGATTCACCAGATAATCATAGGGTTATTGCACGCTCATCGACTTGATCGACATCAACGATGTAGAGAAAAGGTAGAACTGGACCGGTTACCCCGATGCCTTCTCGCGCGCCGCGACCTGGCGCAGCGGCGCGAATTCCTCCACCGTCAGGGTTTCCCGGGCGATCAGGAGCGCAACGCCCGCGTCAAGATCGCTGCGGCGCTTTTCGAGAATTGCGCGTGCGCAAGCGCCGCCGGCTTCGATCAGATCGCGCACCGCCAGATCGATCTCGCGCCCGGTCGCCTCGGCCGCGCTGACGACCGTGTCCTGCATGGCCGGCAAGAACGTCTGCGGGCGCGGTGCATATGTCCGCTGCCCAATGGTGGCATCCATTCCATATTTCGTGACCATCTCGATGGCGATCTCGGTCGCCCGCTGCAGGTCATCGGCCGCTCCGGTCGAGACGTCGCCATCGAAAATGAGCTGTTCGGAGGCGCGACCTCCCATCAGCACCGCGATCCGGTTCTTGAGTTCGCTCGCCGCGAGCAGAAACCGGTCCTCGGTCGGACGCTGCATGGTGTAACCAAGCGCGCCGACGCCGCGGGGAATGATCGATACCTTCTGCACCGGGTCGACCCCGGGAAGGCTTGCCGCGACCAGCGCATGGCCCATCTCGTGATAGGCAACCCTGCGGCGTTCCGCCTTGCTGAGCACCCTGCTCTTCTTCTCGATGCCGGCGACGATCCGTTCGATCGCAACCGTGAAATCATCGAATGAAACCTCGGTGGCGTTACGCCGGGTCGCGGCGATGGCGGCCTCGTTGATCAGATTGGCAATGTCGGCGCCGGTGAAGCCGGTGGTGAGGGCGGCGACCTTGTCCAGATCGACATCCCCGCCGATCCTGATCTTGCGGACGTGCACCTTGAGGATCGCCACACGGCCGCTCTTGTCGGGCCGGTCCACCAGCACCTGCCGGTCGAACCGCCCTGCCCGCAACAGCGCCGGATCGAGAATCTCCGGCCGATTGGTGGCCGCCAGCAAGATGACGCCGGCACTGGGGTCAAACCCATCGAGCTCGGCGAGCAGCTGATTCAAGGTCTGCTCCTTCTCGTCATAGCCGCCGAACGCGCCGGGGGAGCGGCTGCGCCCGAGCGCATCGAGCTCATCGATGAAAATGATGCAGGGCGCGGCCTTGCGCGCCTGTTCGAACAGGTCGCGCACCCGCGCAGCTCCCACACCGACGAACATCTCGACGAATTCGGAGCCCGAGATGGAGAAGAAGGCGACGCCGGCTTCGCCGGCCACCGCGCGGGCGAGCAGCGTTTTGCCGGTGCCGGGCGGTCCGACCAGCAGGATTCCCTTGGGGACATGGGCCCCGAGGCGGCCGTAGCTCTTGGGATCCTTGAGAAAGGACACCACTTCCTGAAGCTCGAATTTTGCCTCTTCGACGCCGGCGACGTCGGCGAAGGTCACTTTCGTGTCCTTTTCGACATAGACCTTGGCGCGTGATTTTCCGATCGACATCAATCCGCCAAAACCCTGGCGATCCGCCAGCCGGCGGCCGAGAAAGACCCAGATCAGGTAGAACATGAACGCCGGCACCATCCATGACAGGATGGTCTGGAACAGCCCGCCGGAGGGAACGCCGGTCACGACGACGCCCTTGGCTGCCAGCTTTTCGGCGAGCTGCGCGTCGACGCGCGCGGTGACAAAGGCCGATTTTCCGTCCGGCAATTTGTCTTTCAGCTTGCCCTGGATGGTATCTTGACCGACGGCGACCTCGGTGACGTTGCCCTGCGCGACGAGTTGCTCGAATTGACTATAGGGGATGGTATCGACCGTGTTGTAGGCCACGAGCATCCATTGCAGCACCACCATGCCGATCCCGGCCGCAAGGATATAGCCGATGGCGACGGCCTGTTTTCGTGACGACGAGTCGGGCTCCATCCTGTTCTCCGGTCAAATCTCGCCCTCGGTCGGTGGGCGCAACTGCCAGATTTTTATAGCCGCGGCCGGTTCTCCGGGTTTGCTCTGGATCAATCGGCCCCGGCTGGCCTGGCTCACCATGGTAAACAGGAAGCCGGCCGTGAGCTGCGCCAGGACGCCGGATTGGCCGCCGGACTCTTGAAAACGGGGAGAATGTCGCGTGCCCTACGCATCGGTGAAAGATCTTCCGGCGCCCCTTCACGCTCACCTGCCCGCGCACGCGCAGGAAATCTATCGGAGCGCCTTCAACAACGCCTGGATCGAATATGGAGATCGCGGTTCAGCGCAACGCGAGCAGATCGCGCATCGCGTTGCCTGGGCAGCCGTCAAGCGCAAATACGCAAAGTCCGGCGATCAATGGATTTCGCGTGAAGCTGAGTAGTCGCGATCGATCCCGGGATCGACCGCCTTGGTCCACATCGCTGCACGTACCTGCCGGCCATCAGCCCTTCTTGACCAGCGGACAGCTTGAGTCCTTGAGCGAGCGAAACGCCTCGTCGCCGGGGATCACCGCGCGGAGCTTGTAGTAATCCCATTCGCCCTTCGATTCCTGGGGTTTCTTGACTTCATAGACGTACATGTCGTGCACCATGCGGCCGTCTTCGCGGATGCGGCCGTTCTTGGCGAAGAAGTCGTTGATCGGCATCTCCCGCATCTTGGCCATCACGGCCTTGGCGTCATCGGTTCCCGCCGCCTCGATCGCCCGGAGATAGTGCATGGTCGAGGAGTAATCGCCGGCATCGCCCATATGCGGTGGACGCTTCATCCGTTCGAAGAAGCGTTTTGAAAACGCCCGCGTTTCGTCGTCGCGGTCCCAGTAGAAGGCGTTGGTCAGGACCAGGCCCTGCGCGGTTTCAAGCCCGAGACTCTTGATGTCGGTGATCCAGACCAAGAGACCCGCGAGCGTCTGCCCGTTCTTCTGGATGCCGAACTCCTGCGCCGCTTTGACGGCATTGACGAAGACGGTGCCGGAACCCGCGAGCCCAACCACCTTGGCCTTGGAAGCCTGCGCCTGCAACAGGAACGACGATTGATCCGACGTCTCCACCGGATAGCGCGACGCGCCCAGCACCTGACCGCCCAGCGCCTTGATCACCGCCGACGTATCGGCTTCGAGCGCATGGCCGAACGCATAATCCGCCGTGAGGAAATACCAGCTCGTGCCACCGGCCTTCATCATCGCGGTGCCGGTGCCCTTGGCCAGCGAATAGGTGTCGTAGGCATAGTGGATGCTGTTCGGTGTGCAGCCGTCGCCGGTCAGACGAGAGGAACCCGACCCGTTGACGATGGCAATCCGATCCTTTTCCTTGGCCAGTTGCGTGACGCTGAGCGCGATCGAGGAATTGATCAGGTTCGCGATCATGTCGACCTTGTCGATGTCGAACCATTTGCGTGCAATGCCCGAGGCGATGTCGGGCTTGTTCTGATGATCCGCCACCACGAGTTCGATCGGCTTGCCGAGAACCTTGCCGCCGAAATCCTCGATCGCCATGCGCACGGCGGTGACCGCGCCTTCGCCGGATTCGTGGGAGAACTGGCCGGACATGTCGGTCAGCACGCCGATCTTCACGACATTGTCAGATACACCGTCGGCAAGGGCTGCAGCCGATCCAAGCCCGACCGTCACCGCCAGTGAAATTGCCAGCGCGGCTCGACAAACAGTAACCATGGCGTACCTCCTGAATGGCTCGGAACAAACGGGGCGGCCTTCCACCCTCTTTTTTATAACATGCATAACTAGACTTACTTTGCTTTGTAAGTCAATCGGGCTGGTGTAGGATGGTTCGAGCTGAGCTCTCCATACTGTGCCCGCGAAGGCCGAACCATGACGATTTCCTTGCGCCGCGGCGCATTGCGCGATCCTGCCAACCGAAGACGAACCTGATGGCGCGTGCGGCGACTGCCAAGATCAGTCCGGGGCCGGCAGCAGCGGCCGTCCAACCGCCAGGCACCGCAAACCCGGCCCGCGGCGAGCGAAACTGCTCCGTCGCCCGCACGCTCGACATCGTTTCCGACGCCTGGGCGTTTCTCATCATTCGCGAAGCCTTCTTCGGTACCCGCACCTTCGAGGCGTTTCGTTCGGCGCTCGACATTCCGCGCGCCACGCTGACCGACCGCCTGAGAAAGCTGACACGGCTGCAGATCTTCCGACAGGTCGCAGCCGAAACCGGACAACGCAAGGAATACCGGCTCACCAAAATGGGCTTTGACCTCTATCCGAGCTTCATCGCGCTGATGCAGTTTGGCGACCGCTGGCTTTCCGTCGGCAAGCGCCCGCCGCTGGTGCTGGTCCACCGCACCTGCGGTTGCGAAAGCCACCCCATTGTCGCCTGCTCCGAATGTCTGACCGAGCTCGAAGCGCGCGCAGTCCAGTATCGCGATGGACCAGGCTCAGGCCGCCGGCCGGCAAAGCCGGGCCGCAACACCAGGCGCGCCTCGGACGGCAGCAGCCGCTTCATGCTGGGACGCCCCAGCTCGGTCTCGCGTGCGCTGGAGATCATCGGCGACAAATGGAGTTTCATGGTGGTTCGCGAGGGCTTTTTCGGCAATCGCCGTTACGACCGGATCCAGTCGGAGCTCGGCATCGCCCCGAACATCCTGACCGACCGGTTGTCGCGCCTCGTCGCGCGCGGCATCTTCGACCGCCGTCTCTATCAGCAGGCGCCCGAGCGCTACGAGTACCGCTTGACCGACATGGGCCGCGATCTCTACGGGCCGTTCGCCACCATGCTGGCGTGGGGCGACCGCTGGCTCGCCAAGGCCAAGCCACCGTTGCTGCTGCGCCACATCAAGTGCGGCCACGATTTTCAGGCCTCGGTGATCTGCGACAAGTGCCGCAAGCCCGTGATCGCCGCCGACATGCAGTATCGCCTGAACTACGATCCCAGGGATTACAACGCGCTGGGTCCGCGGTCCATCAGCTAGTAACGAACCTTCCCCCAAGCGGGAAAAAGAGCGCTGCCGCAAGATCGAGCCTTCCATGATCGGGCTCCGATCATCATCATCATCATCTTTTCAGTTTTCAAACAGCCGCGTCATTCGCGAACACACCGAAACGTCTCGCGGTGCGATGCGCCCGAGCTTTGCCAGAACCTTCTGCCCGAAAAGGGCGTGGGGAATGCCGGGTGCCCGCTGCACCCATGGGCCCCGTGCAAAAAAAGCACGGGGGTAGGACCACAGGTACACCGGGAATCACCCGGCATTTCCGCACGCAATGGTTTTAACGGTTTCCTCCGCGCTCTCCCCGGGGACCGGGCTTTCTTGCCCCCGTCATCGGCACGATGCGAAAGCATCATCGCCAACTTGACGCCAGCGTCGGGGCGTCAGGACCACACGACTTCGCCGTCCGCGAAAGCTCATCCGCAAAAGCCGCCCGGCGGGTTTGCTATCTTTCCCGCCGAAGCTCCTGCGAAGGCCGGTCAGCGCGCCCGTCTCGCGCGCCGTCGCGTCCACCGCATCCCGTTCCAACGTCCGTGACGATCGCGAAACGCCCCTCTCAGTGGGACGGGATGGCGGCATATGGTTGTGATTTGGGGCAAGCGCGAAGCGAAATATTTTTGAGGGAGGGGACTGGACAGATAGCATCAGCCTGATCAGGCTATGGAAATTAGATTTTGCGCGCATGGCCAAAACCGTCATTGCGAATGAAGCGAAACAATCCATCGCGCCAGGAGAAGAAGGAATGGATTGCCTCGTCGCGGAGGCCGTCATCGGGCGCCTCAGTCGGCCGCCCCTTTTATCAATTGTTTCGCCGGACCGTGCTGACGATGTCCGCTGATCCGGGGCAGAGCGGAAGTGCCCTGGCCACGATCAGGACGACGCGAATGACCCGGAGCGAATATCGGCGAACTCTTCCACAATGCCTATTTGAACCGCTAAGATGACCCGCGGAATTTTTTTTGGGGGCAACCATGAAGCGGCGCGAGTTCATCGCAAGCTTGGCCACGATTCTTGCCGGTATGCTTTCCACTCGCGCGAGGGCGGCGGCTCCCTGGCGCATCGGTCAGGTATTTGGCGGATCTTCCGAGATCGTTTCCTCGTCGGGACTGGAGCAGGGGCTAGCCTCCCTTGGCTATGTCGATGGCAAGAACATCCGCTTGCAAACCCGATTTGTCGCCCCCCATCCGAACGAGATGAAAGACGCGATCCTGGCGCTACTTCCCGACATCGACCTGCTCGTGGTCTGGGGGACGATCGGCGGGGTCGCCGCCAAAGCTGCCGCGCCCAATATTCCGGTGGTTTTTATTTCGGTTGGCGCGCCGGTTGATATCGGCCTCGTCGAAAGTCTCGCACATCCCGGCGGCAATATGACCGGGACGACCTTTGAGGCAGCTTCGGAAACCTACGGAAAGCGGCTGCAACTGCTGAAGGAGATTCTGCCCGATCTTTCCCGCGTCGCCGTCATCGGCGCAAAGGGCGATCCGAACGTTCCATTTGCGATGATGTCGCTGGGCAAATCGGCGCCCTTGATGCGCATCTCGCTTACCTCGATCGAAGTTGGCTCCGCCGACGATTTGACACGCGCCTTTGAGCAGATGAAACGGGACCGGCTGGAAGGGGTGATCGCCGTCGCCGGAGCGTTTACCTACGCCAACAGCAAGGCGATCGCCGACCTCGCTCTGGCGAACGGTGTGCCGTCCTGTCACGGCTTCAAGGAGACCGTCGCCGCCGGTGGCCTGATCAGTCTCGGGCCGGATTTAATCGCGCTCGCCCGCCAGGGCGCCAGTTTGATCGACAAGATAATCCAGGGCGCTCGTCCGGCCGACCTGCCGGTCGAGCAGCCCACCCGATATGTCACGAGTATCAATCTCAAGACCGCCAAATCCCTCGGCCTCAACCTGTCGCCGGCACTGCTCGCAAGTGCCGACGAGGTGATTGAATGACGCCCCCCCGACTTCCGGTGTTGGCACAAATGCGAAGTGCGCGATGTCCGCTATTTGGTCGCTATGAGGGGAAAAGCGGACGTCGCGGACATCGCGTTTTTGTAGATGCGGACGTCATACGAGGCGG
>NZ_SSNA01000112.1 GCF_004799445.1 Bradyrhizobium sp. | reverse complement strand
CCATCACGGTCACGGTGCCATCCTCCTCGACGACGAACTCGACAACCGTATCCTTTGGCGCGTGCTTGATGGCGTTCTCGGCGAGATTGCGGATCGCGCGCTTCATCATTTCGGCGTTGCCCCTGACCCACACCGGCGCGGTGGCGCCAAGCAGCGCGATTTCCCTGTCCTGATCGAGCGCCAGCGGTGCAATGAATTCGGCGACCTCGGCGCAGGCGCCTTGCAGATCCGCCACTTCCGAAGGGTCGATGGTGAACGCCTCAAGTTCGGCGATGTCGAGCAACTGGCTGACCACCCGGCTCATCGCCTCGATGTCCAGATGCAGCGCCTTGGCGACGCGGGGGTCGTCGAGCGTTTCCACGCGCGTGCGCAAGATGCTCAACGGCGTGCGCAGCTCATGGGCGGCGTCGGCGGTAAATTCGCGCTGCACCCGGAACCCCTCGTCAAGCCGGTCAAGCGCCTGGTTGATCGCCGATACCAGCGGCCGCACTTCGCTTGGAATTTCATTGAGCGGCAGCCTGATATCGGTGCGGGCGGGCCCGATCTGTTGGGCAATTTCCGAAGCCTGCCGCAACGGCAGCAGGGCGCGGCGGAAGATCGCGATATCCGTGACCAGCAGCACCAGCAAAATCGGCAGCGTTATCCAGCCCACATGCTTGAAAAAGTCCTCGACGATGTCGTCGATCAATACGTCACGATTGGCCATGTCTTCCGCCGCCTGCACCCACACCGGCTTGTCGCCGATGACGCGGCGAATGCTCGCGCCCGAGATCGCCGCGCCACCTTTGCGGGTTTCCAGAAATTGAACGGCGGCGGCATGCGGATCCTCGGGAAATACCGGCTCCATATCCTTCAGCGAAGAGAACAGGCTTTTTCCTTTGGCATCGACCACGGCATAGGAATATCGCCCATAGGGCTGGGAATAGAGGCCCTGGAGGTTGGGAGGCAGCTCCAGCGAGAGGCTGCCATCGGCCAGCGGGACAAGAAGATGGGAGAGCGACGCAGCCTGCTCTTCCATCGCGTCATTGTGGATGTTGTTGGTCGCCAAACCCAACAGCCACGACAGCGCGAGCGACATCAGAATCGACGTGATCGCCACCGCAATCACGTGCAGGATCACGATGCGCGAGATGATCGATCTAAACCGGATCACGCTTTTCCTCGGCGATAAGGTATCCGACGCCGCGGATGGTGTGGATCCGCACCTTGGCGCCCTTGTCGGAAAGCTGCTTGCGCAGCCGATGGACATAGACTTCCACGGCATTCGAGGCGACGTCGCCGGAAAGCCCGAAGATATGATCCTCGACCTGCTTCTTCGAAACCACGCGCCCCTTGCTGCGCATCAGAAGTTCGAGCACCGCGGTTTCGCGCGAAGACAGCACCTGCGGCTGGTCGTCGATCGACGCCTGGCGGTTGCGCAGGTCGAATTCCAGATTGGCGATATGAAGCGAGCTTCCGAGTTGCTGACCCGGCCTGCGCAACTGCGCTTCCAGCCGGGCGACCAGTTCCTCCAGCGCGAACGGCTTGACCAGATAGTCGTCGGCGCCGCTGCGCAGGCCATTGACGCGATCCTGCAGCCCGCCGCGCGCGGTGAGCACCAGCACGGGGGTCGGATCCTTGCGGTGCCTGAGTTCCCGCAGGATCGACAGACCGTCGCCGTCTGGCAGTCCAAGGTCGAGTATCACGGCCGCATAGGATGTCGTCATCAGCGCGGCGCGGGCCTCCGCGGCGGTGGCAAGCAGGTCGGTCTCGTAGCCAGCTGTCGCCAGGCCCTTGGCGAGCAACTGGGAAAGCAGCGCATTGTCTTCGACAACCAGCAATCGCATAGGCGGCCAACCACCGACGGTTCGGATTTCTCCGGACCAGCTTTGAGGCCTTTTGGTGCGATGGACAAGTTCTGAAAGGTTAACGTGCGTTCCGCTGTAAGGCTGGCGTAATCTCGCGAATTCGCTCCGGTGACGCACCATCAGCGGCGGGGCGGCGATTTCCGCCGCCTCACTCGATCACCTCATCTGCGAGCGCCACTATCGTCGACGGCAGGACCAGCCCGAGCTCTCTCGCCGCTTTCATGTTGATGACGAATTCGAATTTCGTGGGTTGCTCGACCGGCAGGTCGGCCGGCCGCGAGCCCCTCAGCACTTTGTCAACGTACTCCGCGGCGCGGCGGCTTATCTGCGACAGATCCGCTCCATAGGACATCAGTCCGCCGATTTCGGTAAATTTCCTCAGTCCGTATATCGTCGGCAGCCGGGCCACGGCGACCAGTTCGGCAATTTTCCGCGCCATCCCCAATGTCAGGGGATCTTCCAGCACCAGCAACGCCGCCGCACCGGACTTGACCGCGGCGGCGATGCCCACCGGCACCTGATCCGGCGTTCTCGCCTCGAACTCCGCCAGCGGACGATGCGCCTGTTCCGCAGCCGACCTCACCACCCGAAGCGCCGACGCCGAAAATGGCGTATCCGGATTCGACAGCACGGCGATGGTTTTGTCGCCCGGGACGAGGTCCGCCATGATCTGGAAGCGTTTGGCGGCGACGTCGGAAGCCTGCGCGCTGAGGCCGGTCAGATTTGCGCCGGGCTTTGCGAGGCTCGTGACCAGACCTGCTCCAACGGGGTCGCCGACGCTGGTGAAGACGATCGGAATGGTCCTGGTTGCCGCCGCCGTGGCCTTGGCCGTAAGCGTCCCGAATCCGGCGACCAGCACATCCGGATTGGCCCGCATGAGTTCGGCGACAAGTTCGGCAAGCCGCTCCGGCCGGCCTTCGGCCGAACGGTACTCCAGCTTCAAATTCCTGCCCTCGCTGTAGCCCAGTTCCTGCAGCCGCTGCGCAAACGGTTTTCCCAGTGTGGTGTCTTCGCCCGGGAGCAACGCGAGGTAACCGATCCGGTATGACTTCTCGGCCTGTTGCGCGCGCGCGGCGCGTGGCCAAAGCAGCGACGGCGTCAGGGCCGCGCCAGCGGCAAGCGTCACGAATTCACGTCGCCTCACTCGATCACCTCGTCGGCACGCTGCTGGACCGACAAGGGAACGTCGAGACCGAGCGTCTTGGCTGTTTTGAGGTTGACCACCAGCTCGTACTTGGTCGGCGTCTGCACCGGAAGGTCGGCCGGCTTTTCGCCCTTGAGGATGCGGTCGACATACGGTCCGGCGCGGCGAAACAGATCGGCAAGATCGGTCCCGTAGGACGTCAGCCCGCCGCTCACCGGAAACAGCCGGTAGGCGTACGCCGCCGGCAAGCGGTATCGCTCGGCCAGGGCGATGATCTGCTCGCGATGGGCCAGGATGAAAATGTCCGGCATCACGATCAGGCCGGTATTCGGTTCGCGCGCCAGCGACGCGATGATGGACTCGATCTCGTCGGGGTTGCGAACGGGCGCCGCAACCGTCTTCAGCTTTAACAGCGGAGCGGCCGCCTCGACCGGAGCCAGGAAATACGAACCGCCCTCGGGCGACGTCGCCGGATTGAACATCAGCGCGACACGGCTGGTGCCGGGGGCGACCTCCTTCAAGAGCTCCATCAACTTGGCCCCCATCGAAGCTTCGAGGTTGGTGAAGCCGGTGATATTGCCGCCGGGGTGGGCCAGACTGTCGACGAAATGGCTGCCAATGGGATCGGAGACTTGCGTGAACACGATCGGGATGGTGTTGGTCTGCTGCTTGAGCGCGGCGACCACGGGCGTGGTGTGCGCGACGATCAGATCCGGCTTTTGCTCGACGAACTCGCGCGCAAAACTCTGGATCTTCTCGGCATCGCCTGCACCCCAGCGATAGGCGATCTGAATATTGCGACCGCTGTGCCAGCCCAGATCCTGCAGCGCTCGCGTAAATGCCGACACGAAGGTTTGCTGCGCCGGATCGCTCTCGGCAATCCCCATCAGCACGGACACCCGCCGCACCCGCTCCGGCTGCTGCGCGCTCGCAGGCCGCGGCCCCCAAAGTGTGGGCAGTACAGCCGCGCCGCCGACAACAGCGATAAACTCCCGCCGCCTCATAGCCTCCCCCCGGGGCTCAGGACAAAATCCCGGTCCGAACTATCGCACCGAAGCGGGGTCCGGGAAAGGCGGTTGCCATTGATTCGGCGATGCGGCGACGATCGCGGGTTCGCTATTTGGCCAGATACTTCCGCAACACTTCCGTCAGTCGGTCGGGACTGGTCTGCGGCGGCATGAAGCCGAGATACTCGCCAGCCCGGCCCATCAAATAGATGACGCCGGCATGATCGATCGAATACTCCGCGCCCCGCTCGATCGGCCCTTTGGCATAAAACGCCTTGTAGGCATTGGCGACCTTCCGGATCTCCTCGGGCGAGCCGGTCAAACCAACAAGGCTGCGGTGAAACGCCGCGACATAGTCCGCCAGCACCCTGCTGTCTCGCTCCGGATCGACCGTGATGAAAATGGGCTGGATGCCTTCGGCCGCGGGGCCCAGCGCATCCAGCGCCTGGGTGATCGCCATCAGATCGGCCGGGCAAACGTCGGGGCAATAGGTGTAGCCGAAATAGACGACCATCAGCTTGCCGCGGAATTCGCTGTCGCTGCGCTTGCGGCCGGTCTGGTCGGTCAGCGTGAACGGCCCGCCGACCGTGCCGCGGCCGTACATCAGATCGTCCATCATCTGCGCGGCGGACGCCTGTTCTGGCGGCTGTTCTTCCGCCGCGGCAAAATCATTCGAGAACAAAATGACGCCGAACAAGGACGCGATCAGAAGCCACGCCTTCGCCCTCGAACACGGCATGGCGAGCCGATCAGACGCCGAAGCTGATGCGGGTGCCTGTCGTTGTCGTCAGAACCTTGCCGGGCATTTGCCGCTGCGCTTCCTGGGTGAAATTCAACCCGCTGCAATGCATGGGAATCAGGACGTCCGGTTTCAGCTTGCCGATCTCGGCGACGACCTGGGTCAGGTAGTCGGCCGGCGCCGGACCCAAATGAAAGCCGCCCATGATGGCGTGCACCTTCGAAACACCGGAGACTTCCATCGCCTGCCGCACCGAATTGACGATGCCGACATGGCCGCAGGAAGAGATGACGATCAGGCCCTTGTCCTTCAGGTTGAAGCAGGTCGCGTGCTCATGGATATGCTCGTCGGGCACGATCTTGCCTTCCATTTCGGCCGGCAGATAGTGGCTCCAGTTGCACCCGGCGCCGTCCTTGAGCTTGAACTCTACCATCGAATTCGGAAGCACCTTTTCGATGCTGTTGCGCGCGATCTTGCCGGTGGTGAACGCCGCGTCGCCAATCACGACGGGAGACTCGCACAGCACGAGCTTGACGTCCCGCTTGGCGAGATCGCGGCGGTCGAGCATGCCGTAGTCGGCCAAATCGCCGGCCTGGCCGACCCGGTTATAGCGTCGGCAGAAATTGTCCTCGCCGCCGGCATACATCGTGAGATCGGCCGGCAAGTCCTTGCGGTGCTTGTCCAAAAATCCCATCAGGCCGCCCCAATGGTCGAAATGGCCGTGGCTCATGATCAGCGTGTCGATCTTCGATGGGTCGACCTTCAACAGCTCCATGTTGCCGTTGATGACTTCGGGCGTCCAACCATAGTCGAGCAGGAAGCTGCGCTTGGCATCGCCGCGCTGCGGCTCCAGCAGCAGCGACAAGCCCCATTCGCTATGCAGCGGCCGCAGCGAATTCGCGGAGCGGCCGGGCTCTGTCTTGACGCCATTGGCTTCCTGCGGCTTGAAGAAGAGGTCGCTGGCGCTGTCGACCAGGACGCGGACGCTGAGCTTGTCGATCACCGGCACCTCGATCGGCCCCGCCTTGGCCATCTCGACGCAGGCAAATCCGCCGGCCGCCGCGGCAGCGGCGAAGCCGGCCGACATCTTCAAGGCATCGCGTCGATTGAAACTCGGCATGGTGCACCTTCCCGGGTTCGGCGGAGGCAGCTTCGTGGGCTGCCATGATTCCACGAAATACAGGGCCGATTGCCCGGCCTGTCAACTGAAATGGACGGGACGTGCAGACGGCGGTGCGATGGGCAGGTGTGCCAAAGGCGGAAGTGAGCCGGCCTACTCGATCACCTCGTCGGCGCGAGCAAGAAGTGATGGCGGAACCGTGATTCCGAGCGTCTTGGCTGTCCTTAAGTTGATCACCAGTTCGAATTTGGTCGGCTGCATAACGGGCAAATCGGCGGCCTTCTCGCCCTTCAGAATCCGACCAGTGTAGTTTCCGGCCTGGCGATACGTGTCTGCGAGGCTCGCACCGTAGCTCATCAGACCGCCAGCGGCGGGGAACTCCCGGATGTGGTAGATTGCGGGCACGGCGGTGCGGGCCGCAAGCGACATGATCAGTTCTCTTCGAGAGTCAAAAAATGGATCGTTCTCGACGACCAGCGCGCCGACCCCTTCCTGCTTCAGCGTTGCGAAGTTTGCTTCGAAATCTGTCTCGGCTCGCGCGTATACAACGAGCAGACGACGTCCCAGCGCCTCCGCAGCTGTTTGCACCTCCTGTCGCTGAAGCTCCGCTCCCGAATAATTCCGATTAAGAAGAAGCGCAACCGGGCTGGGGTTGGGGACCAACTCGCAGATCAACCCCAGTCGTTTTGCGCCCAATTCGCCGGTGAGGAAAGCAACGCCGGTGAGATTGCCGCCTGGCCGATTGAAGCTCGCGGTGAGGCCCACCTTTACCGGGTCATCACCGATGACAAACACAATCGGAAGGATTGCCGTGGCCGTTTTGGCCGCCAGCGCTGCCGGCGAGCCGCCGCCGGCCATGATGGCTGACACACCGAGGCCGACGAGGTCTTTCGCCAGGGTTGGCAAGCGGTCGTAGTTGCCTTCTGCCCAACGGAACGCGATGGCGATGTTTTGGCCTTCGACATAGCCAGTTTCGCGCAAGCCCTGTCGAAATGCGGCGGTATGAACCGCGGCTTCTTCCGGCGATCGGCTGCTCAGAAATCCGACAATCGGCATCGCCGGTTGCTGCGCCCGTGCCGCGAATGGTAATGCAGCCGCACCGCCGGCGAGAGTGATGAATGTGCGTCGCTTCATGGCTGCCCCCAAACGACAAAGACTGTCGCAGTTTAGCTGCAAACTCGGCATTCGAAAGACGATGGAGGCTGTCCCACGAGAAAAACTTGGTGTTCGCCGATGTCCGGCTCGGGTCCAGGCTGCGTGTTTTCACACAGCCTGGATCATTCGCCTCGATCTTGGCACGTCCGCGTCGTGTCCGGTTAGGGAATAGTCCGGGGAAACCCCGCTACACGTAATCGAACAGCGCCATGAATCCGAAATCCATATGCAACTGCTGATGGCAGTGAAACAGGGTTCGGCCGGGATTATCGGCCACGAAGTCGACTTCCATTTCCTGGTAGCCGCCGAGCATCGCGACATCCTTGGTGATTCCGGAGGTCGCCTTTCCCGCCACCCTGGTCAGCTCGAAGCTGTGGCGATGCAGATGGATGGGATGAACGTCGTCGCTGGCATTGCGCATCCGCAAGCGGTAGCGCTTGCCGCGCTGCAGGCGAAACATCGGCTCCATTTTGTCCATCGAGAAGGCCTCGCCGTTGATGGTCCACTGGTTGAAGCCATCCAGCGCCGCGTTGTTCTTCTCGAATGTCATCTCGAGCGTTTTATCGGGCGCGGCCGCCGCAGCGCCTGGCTTGCCGAACAGCGCATAGTCCCAGCGCGACGGCGCGGGCTTGACCCATTTTGGCTTGCCGCTGCGCCCCGCATATTCGACCACGATGCCCATGCCTTTGGTGCGATCGTCGTCGGCGAGATCCCCCATCACCCAGATGCCCGGATTTTTCATCTCGACGATCGCCGAGACGCGTTCGGCGGTGCCGAGCCACAGCACCGGAACCTCAACGGGCTTGGCAACCGGATTGCCGTCAAGCGCCACGACCTCGAAACGATGCCCCGGCAGAGCGAGGCTGCGGATTTCGGTGGCGCTGCCATTGACGACGTGAAACAGCACGCGCTCACCCTGCTTGACGCGGACCGGCTCGCCATGGCCGAGCATGCGGCCATTGATCGAAAACAGGTTGTAGCCGACCTCAAAGCCATGCGGCTTGCCGCTCGCCATCGACGCGCGCATCGCGCCTTCGCCCAGATCCTCGAGCGCCTTGACGCGGGCGGGGTTGGCCAGGAAATCCGACGCCATGTCGCCGCCGCGGCTGAATGTCGGGCCGAATTCCTTGAGCATCAGGAACACTTCGCGGTCGTAGCGGCCGGGCTCGCGCTTCGGCTCGATGTAAACCGTGCCGACCTGGCCGCTATATTGCCCATTGGTGAGATCGGCGCCGGGCACCAGATGGGTGTGATAGAACCGCAATCCGGCCGGCCCCGGCACAAAACTGATCCGGCGCACGCCGTGGGCGGGAATGTAGGGCGTCCCCTCCTCCGCGGCGCCGTCAACCTCCACCGGCACGGTCTGCCCGTGCCAATGCAACTGCTCCGGCGTGTCGGTATCGTTCCGGATATCGACCACCACCTGCCGGCCTTCCTTCAGGCGCAGCAGCGGACCTGGAAACTGCCCGTTATAAAGCTTGGTCGATACAATATGGTCGGGCGCAAGCTCGACCAGCCCGTTGGCGATGCGAATGGTATGATCGGCGCTGCCTTGCGGCAATGCAGCAGCGCTGTCGTGAGGTCCGGACGGCATCTGAGCCTTGCCGGACCGCGGGATGGCTCCGGCCAGAGCCGTGACAGCTCCCCCTTGCAGCAGTCGGCGTCGATCAATTGCCATGCGCAGTCTCCCATCCTGTTGACCAAATCGATCCGCTATTGAATTGCACTATCGAAATGCGATAGTCTAGAATAAACGAGGTCACAGTCGAGGCATCTCTCCGGAATGGACCATCGTGAACTACTGAGCGGCTTCGTCCGTCTTCATATCCTCCATCATGCAGCGGAGGGCGAGCTTTATGGTCAGTGGATGATTGAAGAGCTGGCGCGTCACGGATACCGCCTCAGTCCGGGCACGCTGTACCCGTTGCTCCACGGCTTGGAGAAAAAGGGCTACCTGTCGTCGCGAAAAAGCCGCGAGGGAAAAACTGTCCGCAAATATTATCGCGCGACTCCGCTCGGACGTCGGGCCATGAAACTGGCAAGAGCGAAGGCAGCGGAGCTGTTCGGAGAGATTTTGCCCTAACGTCATTCGAAAACTTGAGCGCAAGAAAGTCAGTCGATGAACGACGCAGCCCTGTCGAACCCTGACAAAGAGAACCAGGATATTGGCTCCAGGGTTCTGGATCGCAAAATTCATGGCTCGGTCGGCGAGGTTTTCCGCGTTTTTCTCAAGCTCGGTGTCACCTCGTTCGGCGGCCCGATCGCCCATCTCGGCTATTACCGCAATGAGCTCGTGGTGCGCCGCCAATGGCTCGACGAGTCTGCCTATGCGGATCTGGTCGCGCTCTGCCAGTTTCTGCCGGGACCGGCCTCCAGCCAGGTCGGATTCTCCCTCGGCATCCTCCGCGGCAACGGGCTGTTGGGCGGGCTTGCCGCGTGGTTCGCCTTCACCATGCCCTCGGCGCTGATCCTGTTTGCCTTTGCGATGGGTGCGGCCGCCTTCACGGGCCGGGTTGCGGAAGGCTTCCTGCACGGCCTCAAGCTCGTCGCCGTCGCGGTCGTCGCCCAAGCCATCTGGGGTATGACGCAAAGCCTGACGCCGGATCGCGCGCGTGCGGCCATCGCGCTGGCCGCAGTTGCGATCGTGGTATCGTTCGCCGGATCGCTGGCGCAGATCGCGGCGATCGCGTTCGGCGCGTGTGCGGGCCTTTGGCTCTGCCGGGGAGAAGCCGCGCCGGTTTCCGGGCAGCTGGATTTCCCGGTCACCCGGCGTGGCGGGGTTGTCGCGCTCGCTCTGTTCGCACTGCTCCTCCTCGCATCGCCGTTTCTGACCGCCGCGACCGGATCACATGGCCTTGCCGTGTTCGACGCGTTCTACCGCTCGGGCGCGCTGGTGTTCGGCGGCGGCCATGTCGTGCTGCCGCTGCTGCAAGCGCAGGTGGTCGCGCCGGGCTGGGTCAGCAACGAGGCATTTCTGGCGGGCTACGGCCTGGCGCAGGCGGTGCCGGGACCGCTCTTTACATTTGCCGCCTATCTCGGCGCGGTGATGGGACCTCCGCCGAACGGCCTTGCCGGTGCGGCCATTGCCCTCGTCGCGCTGCTGCTTCCCGGCATGCTGCTGGTCTACGGCATGTTGCCGTTCTGGGATGCGATGCGCACGCGCCCCGCCGCCCAGGCCGCCATGCGCGGCACCAATGCGGCCGTGGTCGGCATTCTTGGGGCGGCGCTCTATAACCCGGTCTGGACCAGCGCGGTCGTGACGCCGCGCGATTTCGCGCTCGCGCTTGGCGGATTTCTACTGCTCACCGTCTGGAAGCTCCCGCCATGGATCGTGGTGGCGCTGCTGGCCGGCGCCGGCACCCTGTCACAACTGGTCTAAGGAAGCAGCGATGACCTTCAACACACTCCTGCGTACCAGCGAATCGGGCTGGACCATCCTGGTGCGGCTTCTGGTTGGCCTGGTTGTTTTCTTGCCCGAGGGTATCCAGAAGCTGATCTTCGCCGATGCGCTCGGCGCTGGGCGGTTTACAAAAATCGGCATTCCCTTTCCCGAGATGATGGGTCCGTTCGTCGGCGTGGTCGAGGCCGTCTGCGGTGCGCTGATCATCCTCGGGCTGTTGACGCGGCTGGCCGCGGTGCCGCTCATCGTCATCATGATCGTTGCGCTGGTTTCGACCAAGCTCCCGATCCTGTTGGGACACGATGTCGGGATGTTTCACCTCGGCGACATCAAGCGCCTCGGCTTCTGGAGCATGATGCACGAGGCGCGCGCCGATCTCACGATGCTGCTCGGCTGCATCTATCTTCTGATCGTCGGCGCCGGCCGCTGGTCGCTGGACGCCCGCCTGGCGGGGTAGCGCCGCGCGCATCCTTCGCGCCCGCCGGCATCTTCAATCAAGACCGGCGCGCGACTTTGCCTGCGCATCATTCATTCCAGCTATTTGCACATCATTCATCGAAGCGGCATTCGGGCGACACATAGGCGTCATACGCCTCATGGTAGTTGATCCGCCGCGTCGCGGAATGTTGCTCAACATTTCAGTCCAATGCGACAGCCAGCATACGATCAAGATGACAGGAGGATTTATGACTTTCAAAAAGTTGAATTTTGCCGCGGGCTTGCTAGCTACAGCGCTCGCAGGCAGCGCGATCGCGGCCGAGGGACCCGTCCCGAACGGCGTAGCGCCTCTCGATCATGTCTTTTTCATTATGATGGAGAACCACGGCTACGGACAGATCTTGAATAATCCGAACGCACCTTTCATTAATCAGCTTGCGAGCAAGGCTCATCTGGCCACCAACTATTTCGCGGTCGGACACCCGAGCCTGACCAACTATCTCGAAGTCGTCGGCGGCTCCAACTTCGGCGTCCAGAGCGACAATTATCCCAACTGGCACAACACTTCCTGCACCCCCAACCTGGCGTCAGGCACCGTGGCCAACGAGGCCTCCTCACCCAATCCGATCTGCCCGATCTCGGGCGTTGGCACCGATGCGGCGACCCCGGCGATCGATACCACGAACGAAACCTCGGGCCCGCCCGGCGATATCAATATCGATGGCATGCATTCGTTCCCGGCAGCGACCGGCACCGTCGGCAAGACCATCGGCGACCAGCTCGTCGCGAGAGGCAAGAGCTGGAAGAGCTACCAGGAAAGCCTGCCGATCAGCGGCGCCGACCGGGTCAATTACAGCGACGGGTTCTTCACCAACAACACCGATTTCACCCAGCTGCTTCCGGCCGTTAACCCGCCGCTGACGCAGAGCAACATCGTCGCTCTTTACGCGGCGAAGCACAATCCGTTCGTGTATTTCAAGAGCGTCCAGGCCGGCGCCGATCCGCGCAACAGCCTGAAGAATTCCGTCGGCTTCGATGGACCGCACGGTCTTTATGCTGATCTGGCGGCAGGCGAGGTTCCGTCATTTTCGTTCATCGCGCCGAACCAGTGCAACGACCAGCACGGGCGGGGCAATGGCGGAGCGTTCTGCAATTTCGATCCCAACGACAATGGCACCCAGGCCGGACTCAACCCCGCGCTGATATACCAGGGTGACGTCACCGTGCAAAAGCTGGTTGAGTCGATCAAGACTTCGCCAGTTTGGCACGAGGGCAACAATGCCATCATCGTGGTGTGGGATGAGAACGACTACAGCGTCGCGCCCAGCAACAACAAGGTCATGACGATCGTCGTTACCAACGGTGATGGCGACAGGGACGATCGCGGCATGCAAAGCGCGACGTTCTACACGCACTTCTCGATGTTGAAGTCGCTGGAAGCCGGTTTTGGACTGCCCTGCCTCAACCATGCCTGCGACCCCTCCACGCTCGTGATGTCGGACATGTTCCGTCGCTGACGGTACTCAAAAAAGCGGTTCGCCTCATTTCGGTGAGGCGAGCCGATTTTATCTGGTCGGCTGCGTCTGTCTTCTGATCGTCGCAGCGGGTCTCCTCGAATTCGTCGGCGAGCCTCGCCACGGCAGTTGCGACCTGCCCCAGCACGGTGCGGCTCCCGATCGATGACGACGCATCGACGGCTCTTGCCAAGCGGCCGGCTTGACGCCGCATGCGAGACGCCCCGGCATAATCCCTCCAGATGCCAATCAATATAACGATTGGATGACAGCAGCCGGTTGCGCTAGTGTTCGAATCCGAGGTTCGCAATCCCTCATCGGATCGGGACCGGACCGGCAGCCAAGAGTTATCCATGCAATTGAGTGATCGCGCCGTCCATCGACTTTTCTCCGCCATATCCCTGACCCTCATTCTGGCGCTGTCGGCGCTCATCGCCTCGCAATACGGAACCCGCGCGGAGCCGGGCTATCCGATCCGGCCGGTGCGCGTCGTTGTGCCGTTCGCGGCCGGCGGCGTCGCCGATACCACCGCGCGCATCATCGCCGAGAAGCTCGGCGACAAGCTCGGCCAGCGCTTCTACGTCGAGAACCAGCCCGGCGCCGGCGGCATCGCGGCGGCGCGGACGGTGATTTCGTCGCCGCCCGACGGCTATACGCTGATCATGCTGACCAACGGCACCGCGATCAGCGTTTCGCTGTTCGAGAAGCTGCCGTTCGACCCCTTGAAGGATTTCGCACCGGTCTCGAGCCTTGGATTTTTCGATTTCATCTTCTGTACGGGGGCGTCGTCCGACTTCAAGACGCTGGCGGATTTCATCGCAGGTGCCAGGGCAAAACCCGGCGCGCTGAATGTCGGCACCATCAATATCGGCAGCACGCAGAACCTGTCGGCCGAGCTGTTCAAGACGGCGGCCAACATCGATTTCACCATCGTCCCCTACCGCGGCACACCCGAGGTCGAGGTCTCGCTGCTGCAGGGCAATATCGCGCTGATGATCGACAGCTACTCGGCGATCAAGGGCAATCTCGCCGACGGCAAGTTCCGCGCGCTGGCGTCGTCGGGCGCCGTGCGCTCGGAAAGCACGCCCGATCTCGCCACCGTGCAAGAGAGCGGCGTCGCCAATTACGACGTCGTCTCCTGGAACGCGCTGTTTGCGCCCGCCCGCACGCCGCCGGAAGTCGTGAAGACGCTCAACGGCGCCTTGCAGGATATACTCGCCGACGCCGACCTCAAGAAGCGGTTGATCGCGCTCGGCATCGAGGCCAAGGCGGGCACGCCGGAGGAAATCGCAGGCCGGCTCAAATCCGACATCGACAAATGGCGACAGGTGATCGAGAAGGCCAAAATTCCAAAGCAGTAACGCGCCGTCGCAGTCTCAGATCCAGCTTCGAAAGACCCTCCCCATGACCGCCCTCGCAACCAACCCCAGACAATGGAACATCGGCCTCGTCGGCTACGGCGAAGTCGGCCGCATCCTCGCCGAGGACCTGCGCAAGCAGGATGTCAGGGTTAGCGCCTACGACCTCAAGCTTCGCAGCGATCAGACAGGCCAGCCTTTGCGCGAGCACGCCGGTCAACACGGCGTGGCGCTGACCGCATCGCACGCCGATCTCGCCGCGGCCGCCGACTTCATCGTTTCCGCCGTCACCGCGAGCCAGGCCGTGCCGGTGGCGCAGGCTTGCGCGCCGGCCGTCAAACCAGGCGCCTGGTTCCTCGATTTCAATTCGGCTTCGCCCGGCGCCAAGCAGCGCGCGGCGGCGCTGATCGACGGCGGCGGCGGCCGCTACGTCGAGGGCGCCGTGATGACATCGATCCCGCCCTACCGCATCAAGGTGCCCCTGCTGCTCGGGGGCGGCGGCGCAAGCGAGCTCGCGCCGCTGCTGGTGGAATTGGGTTTCGCTGCCAAGGTAGCGAGCGAGAAGCTCGGCGTCGCCTCGGCGGTCAAGATGTGCCGCAGCGTGATGATCAAGGGCCTTGAAGCCATGGTGATCGAAAGCTTCACCACCGCGCGCGCCTACGGCGTCGAGGACGCGGTGCTGGCCTCGCTCAAGGAAACATTCCCCGGCATCGACTGGGAAAAGCAAGGCGCCTACTTCTTCCAGCGCGTGATCGAACATGGCCGGCGCCGCAGCGAAGAGGTCCGCGAGGTCGCCGAAACCGTGCGCGAGGCCGGTCTTACGCCGTGGTCCGCGCAAGGCACCGCCGAGCGCCAGGCATGGATCGCCGACCTCGCCGACGAAGGCCTGTTCGGCCAGAAAGGCACCACCGCCTTTGCGCGCAGCCCGGATTGGCGCAGCGAAGCCGACCGCATCCTCGCCAACGTCGCGGCCAAAAATGACAAGAAGAACAACAAGAAAGACGGTTGAATGACCGAGACCACGCCATTTACGAAGACGCCCGGCTGGCTGGACTGGCACGCCGGCCCTTCAAAGCCGCGTTTCAAGGTGCCGGTCGGCGCGGTGGACGCGCATTGCCATGTGTTCGGTCCCGGCGCCGAATTCCCCTACGCCGCCGGACGCAAGTACACCCCTTGCGATGCTTCGAAGGCGCAGCTGTTTGCGTTGCGCGATCATCTCGGCTTCGCGCGCAACGTCATCGTGCAGGCGACCTGTCACGGCGCCGACAACCGCGCGATGGTCGATGCGCTCAACCATTCCGGCGGCAAAGCGCGCGGCGTTGCCACCGTGCGGCGCGACACCCCCGATGCCGAGCTGCAGGCGCTGCATGACGCCGGCGTGCGCGGCGTGCGCTTCAACTTCGTCAAGCGGCTGGTGGATTTCACGCCGCGCGACGAATTGATGGAGATCGCCGGCCGCATCAAACGGCTCGGCTGGCATGTCGTGATCTATTTCGAGGCGGTCGACCTGCCGGAACTGTGGGACTTCTTTACAGCTTTGCCGACGATGGTGGTCGTCGATCACATGGGCCGCCCCGATCTCTCAAAGCCGATCGACGGAGCCGAATTCGAGCTGTTCGTGAAATTCTTGGCGCAGCACCCCAACGTGTGGTCCAAGGTCAGTTGCCCGGAGCGGCTGTCGGTTTCAGGTCCGCCGGCATTGAACGGCGAACAAAACGCCTACCGCGACGTGATCCCGTTCGCCCGGCGCATCGTCGAGACGTTTCCCGACCGGGTGCTCTGGGGCACCGACTGGCCGCATCCCAATCTGAAGGACCACATGCCGGACGACGGCCTGCTGGTCGATTTCATCCCGCACATCGCCACCACACCTGCGCTGCAATGCAAGCTGCTGGTCGACAATCCGATGCGGCTTTACTGGCCGGAACAATCCTGACAACGAGCCATGGCGACGCGACGATCACGGCTCAACCTGATCGAGCCGGCCGCCCGCGATTGCACGTCAAAATGGCGAGCTCGTCCTCAGTGTAGCGTTTCGAAGCACTCTTCATCCGGCTGGCCGATGCGCGACATCACGGCATAAATCCGATGAAGCTCGCTTTCCAGGTGCTCATTGACAAGCATCAGCGCCTCAAGAGCTCCGCGCATATTGCCATCGCATGCTGCGATGATTTTCTCGATTGCAACCTCTGTACGCCTGGACGCCATCTGTAATCCCCTACTAAACGCACCCCGCGCCATATCTCGCAGGGATTGGGGCAAAATTCAGCGTCCGAAGCGGACATTTGGTGGCGCAGTGAGATTTTCAACAGGATTGGCGATTTACGCGGCCACGGCGAGCGCGCGCGGGCTCACGACATACTCTTTCAAAACGTTGTCCCTGGCATCGACTTCAACCAGCGATACGTCATAGGTCCAGAGATCGGCGAGGTGCTGGAGCACGCGCCTGGCGTCGGTCTCGTTCAGCTGCGCGCCCTTGACCACGACGTGGCGCAGCATCAGACGGCGGTCGCCGGCGAGATCGACGTCGATCACCTCGATGTTGGGATCGAGGTATCCGACGTCGTATTGCCGCGCCAGCTCGCGGCGGATCCTGCGGTAGCCGCGCGCGTCGTGGATCGCATCGACCTTGATGCCGGCGGTTTCCTGCGGATCGTCGTGCAGATGAAACATCCGCCAGCTCCGCATCAGCCGCGGGCTCAGGAACTGGCTGATGAAGCTCTCGTCGCGGTAATTGGCCCAGATGTCACGCAGCACCGCCATGACATGGCCTTTTCCGGCAATGTCGGGAAACCACTCGCGGTCCTCGTCGTCGGGATTGGAGACGATGCGTTCGATATCCTGCATCATCGCGAATCCGAGCGCGTAGGGATTGAAATCGGAAAAGCGCGGATCGTCGAAGTCGGGTTGGAACACCACATTGGTGTGGGACTGCAGGAACTCGAGGAAGTTGCCGTCGGACAGCCGGCCCTGCTCATGCAGCCGGGTCATGATGCGGTAATGCACGTAGGTCGCGGTGCCCTCGTTCATGACCTTGGTCTGGCTTTGCGGATAGAAATACTGCGCGATGTGGCGCACGATCCGGAGCAATTCGCGCTGCCAGGGCTGCAGGCGCGGCGCCACCTTTTCGAGGAAATACAGGATATTTTCCTGCGGCAGCCCGAGCAGCTTGCGGCGCCGCTCGGTGCTCAGCAGTTCGGCGCTTTTCACCGGCCCGGTCGGAACGGTCCGCCACAGGTCGTTGAACATGCTCTGCTCATGGGCGCGGCGTTCCTCGGCGCGCTTTTCTTCCACGCGCAGGTCAAGGCTTTTCTTTCCGGGATAGCGATCGATCCCGTGCGACATCAGGGCATGCGCCGCATCGAGCGTCACTTCGACCGCGAGCCGTCCGTAACGCTCCTCGCATTGCGCCACATAGGTCTTGGCGAAGTCGAGATAATCAAGGATGCCTTCCGCATCGGTCCATTGCCTGAACAGATAGTTGTTCTTGAAGAAATGATTGTGGCCGAACGCCGCGTGCGCGATCACCAGCGTCTGCATGGTCGCGGTGTTCTCCTCCATCAGATAGGAGATGCACGGCGAGGAGTTGATCACGATCTCATAGGCGAGACCTCTAAGGCCCTTGCGGTAGAACGCTTCGTGATGGGCGAAATGCTTGCCGAACGACCAATGCTTGTAGAACAGCGGCATGCCGGCCGAGGAATACGCGTCCAGCATCTGCTCGGCGGTGATGATCTCGATCTGGTTGGGGTAGACATCGAGCCCAAGTTCGGTTCGCGCGATCTCCTCGCAGGCATCGTGGATGCGCTGCAGCTTCGGGAAATCCCAGTCCGCTCCTTCAAACAGGTACTCGGTTGACGCGGTCATGGCGCGGCTTTCTCCTGATTCCGGCGACGCTGAAACAGGTCATGAAACACCGGAAAGATTTCGCTGCGGTCGCTGACCTTGCGCATCGACAACGGCGCGCCGTCGGCCCGCAAGCGCTGGTACAGCGTCCACAGCGATGAATCCGGCATATCGAAAGTGCCGCCGCCGGCCTCGCCGACTTCGAGATAGGCAAAGAACTGGCTTACCGGGAGGATCATCTCGGTCAGAAGCCGGCCGGTGACGGCGCTGTCCGAAATCGAATTGTCGCCGTCGGAGGCCTGGGCGGCGTAGATGTTCCAGTCCGAGGGACGGAACCTCGACCTGACGATATCGTGCATCGCCTGCAGCGCGCTCGACACCATGGTGCCGCCCGACGCCGGCCCGTGGAAGAACGTATCTTCGTCAACCTCCTCGGCCCGGTCGGTATGGCGAATGAAGACGATCTCGACATGCCGGTAGCGCCGCGTCAGGAACACGTAGAGCAGCATGTAGAACCGCTTGGCCAGATCCTTCATGTGTTCGGACATCGAACCGGAAACGTCCATCAGACAGAACATGACGGCCTGCGCGACCGGCTTCGGCACGGTCTCGAACCGGCGGAAGCGGATGTCGATCGGATCGATGAACGGAATTCGCCTGGACTTCGCCTTCATGGCCTCGATCTCGGCCTCAAGCTCGGCGCGGCGCGCCTCGTCGTGGCACTCGGCCAGCTCCGCCTCGAGCTGCGCGATGGTCTCCGGCCGCGGCCGCCGCAACGCGATGCGGCGCGCCATCGCCAGCTGCACCGTGCGGCTCACCGATATATTCGCCGGCGAACCGGAGGTCGAATAGCCCGCGCGCTGAAGTCCTTCGCTTTCGGCATCGGCAAGCTTGCGCTTGGCGAGATCCGGCAATTCGAGATCGTCGAGGAACAGATCGACGAATTCATCGCGGCTGAGCACGAAGCGGAAGTCGTCCTCGCCGTCGCCTTCGCCCGGCTCGGATGCCTTGCCGCGGCCCTCGCCCGAACGCGGAAGGATGTCGCCCTCGACGAACTTCTTGTTTCCGGGAATCACCCTGTCACGCGTGCCGCCTTCGCGGCGAAAGCGGGGTTCATGCATCCCGTCGAGCGGAATGCTGACCTCGCCACCCTCCAGGACATCCTTGATGTCGCGGCCCTCGGAGGTTTTCTTGACGGCGCCCTGAACCAGCGCCTTGGCACGGCGCAGGAAACGCTGGCGGTTTTCCAGGCTCTTGCTGCCTGGATTGAGACGCCGATCGACGATGAACATGGCCACTGTTGCAGCCGCCTCAGCCGGCTTGTTTCACGCGCATATACCACTCCACCAGTCTGCGAACCTGGCGCTCGGTATATCCGCGCTCCACCATTCGCGAGACAAACTCGCCGTGCTTCTTTTCGGTATCGCCGTCCTTTTTCGAACCGAACGAGATCACCGGAAGCAGGTCCTCGACTTGGGAGAATATCCGCTTCTCGATGACTTCGCGAATCTTCTCATAGCTGGTCCAGGACGGGTTCTTGCCGCCGTGCTGGGCCCGCGACCGCAGCGAGAACTTGACCACCTCGTTGCGGAAGTCCTTCGGATTGGCGATCCCGGCGGGCTTCTCGATCTTGGTCAGCTCCTGGTTGAGAAGCTCGCGGTTGAGCAGCTGGCCGGTGTCGGGGTCCTTGAAGTCCTGATCCTCGATCCAGGCGTCGGCGTAATCGACATAACGATCGAACAGGTTCTGGCCGTAATCGGAGTAGGATTCGAGATAGGCCTTCTGGATCTCGTTGCCGATGAATTCCGCATAGCGCGGCACGAGCTCGGCCTTGATGAATTCGAGGTAACGCTTCTCGACTTCCTCCGGAAGCTGCTCGCGGCGGATCGACTGCTCCAGCGCATACATCAGATGGACCGGATCGGCGCCAAGCTCCGCGGTGTCGTGATTGTAGGTCGCGGCCAGAACCTTGAACGCGAAACGGGTCGAGACGCCGTCCATGCCTTCGTCGACGCCGGCGGCATCCTTGTATTCCTGGACGCTGCGGGCCTTGGGATCGCTTTCTTTAAGGCTTTCGCCGTCATAGACCCGCATCTTGGCAAATATCGTCGAGTTCTCGTGCTTGCGCAGACGCGACATCACCGAGAAACGCGCCAGCGTCTCCAGGGTTGCCGGCGCACACGGCTCCTTGGCGAGCTCGGATCCCGAGATGAGCTTCTCGTAGATCTTCTGCTCCTCGGTCACCCGCAGGCAGTACGGCACCTTGATGACACAGATGCGGTCGATGAAGGCTTCGTTGTTCTTGTTGGCCTTGAAGCTCTGCCATTCGGATTCGTTCGAATGGGCGAGAATGACGCCGGTGAAGGGGATCGCCCCGATATTCTCGGTGCCGATGTAGTTGCCTTCCTGGGTCGCCGTCAAAAGCGGGTGCAGCATCTTGATCGGCGCCTTGAACATCTCGACGAATTCGAGCACGCCCTGGTTGGCGCGATTGAGACCGCCGGAGTAGCTGTAGGCATCGGGATCGTTCTGGGCGAAGGTCTCCAGTTTGCGAATGTCGACCTTGCCGACCAGCGAGGAGATGTCCTGGTTGTTCTCGTCGCCCGGTTCGGTTTTCGCGATCGCGATCTGGCGCAGGCGCGAGGGCTGGATCTTGGCGACGCGGAAGCGGGAAATGTCGCCGCCGAAGGCTTCAAGCCGCTTGTAGCACCATGGGCTCATCAGCCCGTTGAGGCGGCGGCGCGGAATGCCGTACTTCTCCTCGATCATCGGGCCGAGGGAGTCCGGATCGAACAGACCGAGCGGGCTCTCGAATACCGGACTGAGTTCGTCGCCGGCCTTCAGCACATAGATCGGATGGACTTCCATCAGCGACTTCAGCCGCTCGGCAAGCGAGGACTTGCCGCCGCCCACCGGGCCCAGCAGATAAAGTATCTGCTTGCGCTCCTCCAGGCCCTGAGCGGCGTGCCGGAAGAAGCCGACAATCCGCTCGATGGTCTCCTCCATGCCATAAAACCCGGCGGCGAAGGCCGGATAGATGCGCATGGTGCGGTTCAAAAAAATACGGCCAAGGCGGGGGTCCTTGGCCGTGTCGATCATCTGGGGCTCACCGATTGCCGCTAGTAGTCGTTCGGCTGCATTGGCGTATCGCATCGGGTCGCCTCGACACGACTCCAGATATTCCGCCATCGACATGTCGGTTTCGCTTCGGGCCTCGAAGGACCGGGCGAAAGCATTGAACAGAGAATCGTTGTACATGATCCCTCTCCTCACATGGTTTGCGGCACCGCTGGAACGCCCGTCCTTACTCCCACGTCGTCAAAGCGCTGCCTGTGTACCCGGACCGCGAATCAACTTCAGCACATGAAGCCATTGGACACGCGACCGACTCCCTGAAGCAATGCAATAGTTGTGCTAGTTGATCCGCCATCGCCGAAAAATGATATGATTTCTGTGACATGTAACCGCCGCGCAACATCCGGGCTACTACTGGCGCCCGGCGCCCGCGAGTTAATTATCCGTTAATGTAGGGGCGCCCCTGCGCGCCAACGGCAGCAGTTTGGGCGCGGACGGCAGCAATACCGGGGCATTGAGCTTCACAAGTTCGGCATTGGCGCGACCCAGTGACGCGCCCGCGGAACAAAGTCCCCCACCGTAACGGCTCGGTTCGGTCTTTGGCCGCGCGTGCCTTTGCGCGTTGACGCGCTCGGCCCGTTCATCTTGGCCGAGCACGGGAGACGCCGCGGCTGTCGACGGGATCGCCGACCAACGCGAAAACGGCTCGCGCCCAGCCGGCGCGCAAATGCAGAGCCGGCGCGCCGGCCGGTCCGACTCGTTCCTGAGGAAGTGCGGCGCGTGGGCCGGGACGTTCACGGTCGAACCCGCAGCTGCGCACCTGACCTCACCGCGAAACATCAACTCGATCTCGCCCTCCGGGATAGTGAACATCTGCTCGAAGTCATGACAGCGCGGCGGCGGACCGCCGCCTGAGAGACGTCCACCATGTCCACTCTTCGATTGCCATCAGGGTCAGCGGACATGGCGTTTCCTAGCGGATGAGCCAAGGCTGATTTCGTCAAGGCTGATTTCGTCTTTGAAATGTTTCCCACGCGCCTTTCGCAATCGCGGTGACGATCGTGCTTGCTCCCATGTCGCGTCGGAGGCAGAATTGGCTAACGAAGACAGTGTCAGGTTGACTGACACGTTTGGCAAGCCGGCTTGCACTGGCCATCATCAACGCCCGTCGTTGGCATGTCGCATTTATCGAAACTTTCGATTCTGGATTTGATCAACCCTAAACCTCCGGTAGCGCAATTGATGTGCCGGGAAAGCGTCATCTTGATCAGATAAAGTCAGGTCCCCATGAGTCTGGCCAACGCGGACTCTTCATCGGCCCGACACCAGCAACAAGCCGACATGCGGCTCGTTCCCGGCGGCACATTTCGCATGGGATCGCCGAAGGCGTGCTGCATTCCGGAAAATCCGCGTGGCGGCATCGAGGCGGGCAGCTACGACACATGCCAGCCGCAGATCAGGATTCCCCGCAAGGTCGTCAAAGGCGGCTCGCATTTATGCGCGCCCAATTACTGCCGTCGCTACCGGCCCGCCGGGCGCCACCCGCAGCCGGCCGACACGTCCATGAGTCATGTGTGTGCAGTCTTGAACAGCGCCATCTGGAAGCGGGGTTGCATAGTGTCCTCTTGGGCCCGGCGTCGGCGGTCATCGGGCGGCTGGGATCGGTGAGCGACCGCCTTGATCAAGGGAGAGCAACCACGCGCGTCAGGAAGTTTGTCTATTGACCGGCATGAAGACTGGAAAAAGGGAGGATAGTGCAATGACCAAGGGTTACCATCTCGCGGCCGCGATACTGGCGCTCCCGCTCGCGTTCGGCAGCGCCGCCTCGGCACAGGCGCCTGCCAAGCCACCCAATATCGTCATGATCATGGGTGACGACATCGGCATGTGGAATCTCGGCGCCTACCATCGCGGCATGATGGCCGGCCGGACGCCGAATCTCGACAAGCTCGCCGCCGAAGGCATGCTGTTTACCGATTACTACGCAGAGGCGAGCTGTACGGCAGGCCGCGCCAACTTCATTACCGGCGAACTGCCGATCCGCACCGGCATGACCACGGTCGGGCAGGCCGGCGCGCCGACGGGTATACCTGCGCAGGCGGTGACGATCGCCACCGCACTAAAGGGAATGGGCTACGCCACCGGCCAGTTCGGCAAGAACCACCTCGGCGACAAGAATGAATTCCTGCCGACGGTGCACGGCTTCGACGAATTCTTCGGTTATCTCTATCACCTCGACGCGATGGAAGATCCGGCGCATCCCGCCTATCCGCAGGAGTTGCTGAATACGGTCGGGCCGCGCAACATGATCCATTCGTATGCGACCAACGTCGACGACGCTACCGTAGATCCGCGCTGGGGCAAGGTCGGCAAACAAAGAATCGAGGATGCCGGAACCCTCTATCCCAAGCGAATGGAAACCGTGGACGACGAAATCCGCGACCTTGCGCTGAAGTTCATTGACAAGGCCAAGGCCGACAACAAGCCGTTCTTCCTCTGGCTGAATCCGACGCGCATGCACATTGTCACTCACCTTTCGCCGAAATACGAGGCGCTGCGCAACTCGCAGAACGGCTGGTCCATCCACGAGGCGGGCATGGCGCAGCTCGACGACGACGTCGGCATCGTGATGAAGAAGTTGAAAGACATCGGTGTGGATGACAACACCATCGTGGTCTTCACCACCGACAACGGCACCGAGGTGTTTACCTGGCCGGACGGCGGACAGACGCCTTTCGCGCAGAGCAAGGGTACCGTCTTCGAAGGCGGCTTCCGCGTGCCGGCGCTGATCCGCTGGCCGGGCAAGGTGCCGGCGGGCAAGGTCGAGAACGGCATTATCTCCGGGCTGGACTGGTTTCCGACGTTCCTTGCCGCGGCGGGCAATCCGAACATCGTCGAGGAATTGAAGAAGGGCAAGCAGATCGGCGATACGACCTACAAGTGTCATCTGGACGGCTATAACCAGATCGACATGATCACCGGCAAGGGACCGTCGAACCGGCACGAAATCTGGTACTTCGGCGAAAGCGAACTGGGCGCCGTGCGCGTCGACGATTACAAGTATCGTTTCATCGATCAGCCTGCGGGATGGCTCGGCGAAAAAACCAAACCCGACGTGCCCTACTTGATCAACCTTCGACTCGATCCCTTCGAGCGCACGGGCTGGCCCGATAGCGGGACCAGATACGGAGCCCAGCAATATTTCGACTGGTTCAAATACGAATTCTGGCGCTTTGTGTTTGTTCAGCAGCAGGTGGAAAAGCTGGCGATGACAGCGATCGAGTTTCCGCCGATGCAGAGGGGGGCCAGTTTCAACCTCGATGCCGTGAAGGCAAAGATCGAGGCGGCCAGGAACTCAATCGCCAAGTAGACGCGCCAAGGTATGCGGAGGGTGCCTCACACCCGGGGCGCCCGTCGCACAAGCACAACGCAGCAATTGATCGTCGTCCGCAGACCGAACAATCGGAGGTTTCGTCGGTAACAACGAACCGGTCCATGAGGACCCGCATCGCAGCGGTCGCATCGGCAGCTATTTCGTGTAGAGTCATGAAAAACGGCATTGCCGCCAAAGAATATGACGAAGAAAGCCGGCCGGGCAGCGGCGGCGATTAGTCGGCGCGTTGGGAGTGACGGGCATGGTTTCGCTGAATTTGCCGCTCTGGCTTCGCCTCGTCCTGGTTGTTGGCGTGGTTGGTCTTGCGGCGGGCGCGAGCCTCCTTGCCTATCGGTATTATACGCGTCCGGTAACGCTGAGCGTGGCGGTAGGGTCGATCGACGGCGAAGCCGCCAAGGCCATGTCGGCTATTGCGAGCCGGCTGGTTTCGACCAATGCGCCGGTGCGGCTCAGGGTCATCGACAGCGGCACCGCGCTCGAAGCGGCCAATGCGTTTGCGGCGGGCAAGGCGGATCTCGCGGTGGTTCGCGGCGACGTCGGTGACCTGTCGCAAGCCCAGGCCGTCGTCGTCGTGAGCCATGTGGTCGTACTCCTGATCGCGCCGCCGGGCTCGACCATCGACAGCATCGACAAATTGAAGGGCCGCCGCGTCGGCGTGGTCGGCGGCGAGGCCAATGCCAAAATTGTCGACGTGCTGAGCAGGGAATACGGCCTCGATCGCGCCAGGGTATTCAAGGATATCGCTCTGCCGGATGCCCGGCGCGCCATTCAATCCAAGGAGGTGAATGCGCTGCTTGTCGTGATCCCTTTGGCTGGAAAATATCTGTCCCTCGTGCGGGACTTCTTTCAGCAGGGCCCCAAGGCGTTGCCGGTACTGATCCCGATCGATTCTGCCGGCGCCATCGCGCAGGCCGAGCGCGCCTACGAAAGCTTCGACGTTCCCAAAGGCACGCTGCGCGGGTCGCCGCCGGTTCCGGAAGAGGATCTGACCACCTTGAGGGCTTCACTGTATCTGGTGGCGAACAAGAAGCTCGGCACCGATTTGGTCACCAGCCTTACGCTGACGATCATGAAAGTGCGCAGGGAGCTTCTGGGCGAGCAGCCGATTTTTGCGCAGATCACCGCGCCGAGCACCGACCAGGACGCCTGGCTTCCCCTGCATCCCGGCGCAGCAGCCGTCTATAATGGCACCCAGCAAAGCTTCATGGATGAATACGGCAACTGGATTTACCTGACGCCGATGGCTCTGGGGGGCGCGGCCACCTTGTTTGCCGCGGCCTGGAAATTCCTTGGGCTAGGCCAGCCCGCGACCGGACAAGGGCCGCTGGATTCCCTGTATGCCATGGGACGCCGGATCCGGAAGGCCGGCACAGAGGCTGAGCTTTCCGATATCGAAGAGGAAATCGACGACATCCTCAGGGCGCAGCGCGCCGGATCCGCTCGCGGAGACGAGAACGCGGTGGATGACGCCACCTTGAACGTGGCAGCCCATCGGCTGGAGAGCCTGATCCACGACCGACGAAACATGCTGGCGAAGAAACCGGCGATTGTCACGGCGGCCTGAGCGACGCGTCGCTCGTCCGGCGAACGCCGGGGAATTGAGATTGACCAACCAAACGACGTGCAACCCAAGGAGAATAGTCATGAAACATCTGATGATCTCTCTATTGCTGGCAGCAAGCTTCGTCGCCTTGAGCACCATGGATGCAGGTGCGGTTGTCTGCGCCCGCGGCGTCCATCGCGCCGGCTGCGTTGGCGCTGGCGGCGCCGTGGTCGTTGGAACTCCCGTGGTCCGCCGTGCTGTTGTCGTTGCGCCACGACGGGCAGTTGTCGTTCACCGCAGGGTCTACTGATTGCTGGGCGTATCGCAATGATGAGCGCCTGGCAGATCTCGCTTCTTGTATTCGCGATCATATTTGGCGGCGCCTTGCTCGGGGTGGTCCTCCGACCTTTGCTGTCGGAGGACCACCTGCATCCGGACTCCCGCGATGTTGTGAAAATGGCAACCGGCCTGATCGGCACGTTAGCCGCCCTTGTGCTGGGCCTGTTGATCGCGTCCGCGAAAAACTCGTTCGATCAGAAGACCAGCCAGGTCAGACAAATGACCGCCAGCATCATCCTTTTGGACGATCTGCTCGCGCAATATGGTCCGGAAGCAACTCAGCTCCGCAACCTGCTGCGGCAAAGCATCCAGCCGCTGGCCAATCGCATCTGGCACGAGGAGGAAGTCGCGGCCGCCAGACCCGTTCAGTTCAAGTCGAGCGCCGAGTCGCTGGCGTTCGAAAGTGAACTGGAGCGTCTCGCGCCGGCCAATGATGCGCAACGCTCCCTGCAAGCTCGCGCCATTCAGACCTTCACGGAAGGCGCACAGACCCGGCTGCAGTTGTTCGCCCAGGCCGGGCGCTCAATCCCGACTCCGTTCTTGATCATTCTGGTTTTTTGGCTGAGCGCTATTTTCCTGAGCTTCACCCTGTTCGCGCGAACCAATCTGGTCGTCATGACATCCCTGCTGGTCTGCGCGCTGTCGTTTGCCTGCGCGATTTTTCTGGTTTTGGAGCTGGATAACCCCTTCACAGGGTTGATGGGGATTTCGAGTGCGACGCTACGGAGCGCGCTATTGCCCCTGAACCCCTAGGGTTTCATCGCCAGCGGTCCGCGGGCAACAGTCGACGGCGGACCGGAAGCCGCCTTTGAAATGCGAGCCCCGACCTGGCGCCACCGCCGGCACCGAGCCGCCCCGCCGGCCACGGCGCCGCCGATCGACGATATCCTGCCAAGCCTGGCTCCCCCTCCCGCCGCCAGGCCAGCCGGGCACCTCAACCCGGCTCGCACAGGATGCGCTCGGCTTCACGGGTAAAAGTTGATCGTTGGCATCCAGACCGCTACTAACTGGCTCAACCGTGGCTGCCCGACCTCGATTTTCACCAGATCCGGGGTCTATGGCGATGACCGGCAATTTTGCGCGGGGGATTCGATGACGTTCAGTGCAGACATGTCGACGACGCTCAATCGCATTCTCGACACCGCCGCTGACAACCTCAGGGTCGCCAAGATTCTGGTTCAGCTCGGTCTCGATCCCAACAACATCACCTACGACGCGATTTTCAACCGCCTGCTGGAAATCTTTCTGGCCAACATCACGCTCGCCAACATGTTCGCGCTGATCGGCGCGATCTTCTTTGTCGCCACTTTGCTGACGCAGACCATGGTGCCGTTGCGGGTTGCCAACATGATCGGCTGCGCCTTCTTCGCCGGCTTCGGCGCGCTCACCGGAACCGTCACGACGTTCCTGTTGTATCTCCTGATGGTCCCCATCAATGCCTTTCGCCTCCGCCAGATGCTCGTTCTCGTAAAGAAGGCACGCAGCGCGACCCAGGGCGACACCTCGATGGAATGGCTGAAGCCGTTCATGACCGAGCGCAAATATCGCAAGGGCGATGTGCTGTTCAGAAAGGACGATACCGCCAATGAGATGTTTTTGACCCTCACCGGAAAATTCCTGGTCACGGAAATCAAGGTCGAGCTGCCGCCGGGACGCCTGATGGGCGAACTCGGTTTCCTGTCGCCCGACAACAAGCGCACCGCGACGGTTGAATGCCTCGAGGACGGCCACGTGCTCACCATCACCTATGAGAAGCTGCTCGAGATCTACTTCCAGAACCCGCAATTCGGCTATTACTTCCTGGTGCTGACCAGCCAGCGCCTGCTGGAAAACATCGCCCGGCTCGAAGGTATCATTGCGCAGAGCAAAGTCACCCAGCAGGCCGCCGCCGCGAGCGGACCGAAATAGACGTTGGGACTGCCGCAACAGATTTGACGGGTTGCCTTCCGCGCCGCGCCAAGCGATCCCGCGCGTTGCCGCTCGGGCGGATTTGCCCTAACCTCGCCGGCCATAACAACAGGGAGGACCTACCGATGGACGTCGTGCCCATGGGTCCGGGATTCGCCGCCGAGCTGCGCGGCGTGACCCTTTCCGATATCGCGCGCGACGATGCCGCCTATGCGGCGGCGCGCGCGGCGTTCGAGGAACATTCCGTCCTGGTGTTTCGTGACCAGCAGGTGACCGACGAGATCCAGCTTGAGTTTTCGCGCCGCTTCGGTCCGCCGGAGGTGACCAAAGTCGGCTCGCAGGGGACGGGTTCGCATTTCGTGATCCTCAGCACGATCGGTCCTGACGGCAAGGTTGTGCCGCCGGATCACCGGCTTGTCCTGCGCAACAGAGCCAACCAGCTCTGGCATACCGACTCCTCGTTCAAGCGCGTGCCGGCGCTGACCTCGATCCTGTCGGCCCGCATCATTCCCGCGCATGGCGGGGAGACCGAATACGTCTCGACCCGCCTTGCCTTCGAGCGGCTCGATGCGCCCATGCGCGAGAGGCTCGAAAATTCCTTTGCCTGGCATGACTACGCGCATTCACGCAGCCAGATCGCGCCGGACCTTGCGAGCCCCGAAGAGCGCGCGGCACTGCCGCCGCAATGCTGGCGCATGGTGTGGAAAAATCCTGCGAACGGCCGCGGCGCGATCTACCTCGCCTCGCACGCCTATGCGGTGGAAGGCATGGAGCCGGCGGCCGGGAGCAAGCTGATCGACGAGCTGATGGCGTTCGCAACCGCCCCGGGCACGAGTTATGTGCACCAGTGGCGAAAAGGCGACGTCGTGATGTGGGACAACCGCGCGACCATGCATCGCGGCCGGCCGTGGCCCTCGCATGAGGCGCGGCTGATGGTACGCACCACGATCTCCGCCACCGTGGCCGATGGCGTCGAGACCATGCGCCCGCCGTCGTCGCAGGCGGCGGAATAGCAACCTCTTCTGTCGTCTGTGGCGCGGATTGGCTCGGCTGAATGCTCGCGGGCGAACACCCGTGAGCATGAAAAGGATTAGCGAAAAATTAACCGGATTCTTTGTCCGATTTGCAACCGCTCGGCGCCACCATCGCGCCTATCAGCGGACCGGATCACCTCCGCTTTTGAAGCCATCGATATTTTATCCCTTCAGGGAGGGTGTGATGCTTTTTGTAGCTGGGGCATTGGCCGTGCTGTCGGGGCTGTTTTACGCCGCCGCACATCATGAGATCGGCTCGTTCGGCGTGACCATGTGCCAATACGGCAGCACGTTCTGCGACAATCCCTCCTGGGTATTCGTGGGCGCCATCCTCGCGGCGCTTTGGGGCACCTTTGTCAGCATCCGTTAGGCGCTGAAGCGTTTTTCAAGAGCAGCTGATCCCGGTGGTTAATCAGGACTGGCCGGCTGTGCAGGCTTCGGCCCGGGAGCTTCGGGCTCCAGCGACAGCTTGGGCGCGGTCGGCGACACCGCAGCGCCCGCGGCCCGCGCGGCCTGACCGGTGGTCTGGTGATTGGCGACCTCCGCGGTCTGCACGTTCGGGTGGCTCCACGGACCATGATCGACGATCAGCATCGCCAATGCGCCGAAGATCGCTACCGCTATCGCGACGATGACAGGATGCACACCGCTTCGTCCCGGATGATGTTCGATCATCGAATCTACCTCGCCTGACGTTTCCACTTCCGAAGGTCAATCATGCGCGGCGGTGAAGGTTCCTCGTTTAAACGTCTCAGCGATCGGAACCAATCGCGTTGGTAGGTGTCGGGCGATCGGTGATCTGCTGGCCAAACAGGCTTCCGATCAGTTCCACCGCGGTGCGCGCGGTGCGCCCGCGCTCATCGAGGAATGGATTGAGTTCCACGATGTCGAGGGATTGAACCAGTCCGGAATCATGCAGCATCTCCATCACCAGATGCGCCTCGCGATAGGTCGCGCCGCCGGGAACCGTGGTGCCGACGCCGGGCGCAACATCGGGATCGAGAAAGTCGACGTCAAAGCTCACATGCAGCACACCCTGGCGGGCTTTGACCTTGTCGATGACGCGGCGGATCAGGATCCCGACCCCGAATTCATCGATCTGGCGCATGTCGGCAACGCTGATGCGGCGATGGCGCAAAAGATCGTTTTCCGCCTTGTCGAGCGAACGCGTGCCGAACAATTCGAGCTGGGTCGAACCGATCGAGGCACGCGGCTCCTGCCCCAAGAGGCCGTCGAGCCCCGGCTCGCCGCACAGAAACGCCGCCGACATCCCGTGCATGTTGGCGGTGATCGTCGTCGCCGGCGTGTTGTAGTCGGCATGCGCATCCAGCCACAGCACGAACAGCTCGCGGCCGGTATCGCGGCAATGCCGCGCGACCCCGTTCACCGAGCCCATCGACAGCGAGTGATCGCCACCGAGAAAGATCGGGATGACGCCGGAATGCGCGAGCTGGTAGGCGCGTGCGCTCAATGTCCGGATCCAGCGCTGAATTTCCCGGTAATGCCGGGCGTTGCCGGGGACAGCGTCATCGAGCTCGGCCACCCCGGCGACGGAGAGATCGCCGTGGTCGTCCACCGCGAATCCGAGCCCCTCCAGCAGGGTCAGCAGCCCGGCCGTTCGCAGCGCCGCCGGCCCCATCAGGGTTCCGCGCTGCGACGCCCCGATCTCGATCGGTGCGCCAAGCACCGCGATGCGTTTGGTCGGATCTGGTCTTGAAACATCGCTCACGGGCAACACCTCCGAAGTGACCTGTCTATCTGCAACGCATGTCCCGCAAAAGACAGCGCGGAAAGGCGATCCGCTTCAAAACAGCTTCGGCCCGCGCCGGTCGAGCCTGGCTTCCCACGTCATCAGGGTCGCCGCCGCTATCATCAGCGCGATCCCGGCAAGCGTGACGGCGGCCTGCATCGCGATGCTGCCGGAAATCTCCTGCAGGATCACCTCGCCCGCGAACGACAGCAGGATGCTGAGGCAGAATACGGCGAGCGAGTTTTCGCCGCAGCGGATCATCGCCGTCATCCACGGCTTCATCAACCCGTGCCAGTCGTGCGGCATCAGCCGCGAGACCACGACGGCCAGCGCCAGAAAGTGCGCGAGCCGCAGCGGCGCCAAATGGCTCTTGTCGATCGGGTAGATCAGTCCCGACACCATATCGGGGATCAGCCATCTGAGCGGCTCGATCTGCCAGCTCAGCGCGACGACGAGGCTGAGCACGAGATAGATCAGCGCAAGCCACAGCACAGCGCGCGACTGCGCGATCGCCTTGAGCCGTCCGGCGCCCGCATCGGCATACCAGGCACCGAACACGAACAGGAACTGCCAGGCCAGGGGATTGAAGTACCATTCGCCGCCCGGCCACGCCGGCACGTGCCAGCTGAAGAGCTGTACCATGAGATAAAGCAAAAACGACAAGGCCAGCGCCACCGCGGCATTGCGGATCAGGAGCCACAGCACGACCGGGAAGGCCAGATGCAGCAGCGCGAAGGTGGGCAATATGTCGGTGTTGACCGGCGTGTATTGCAGGACCACGGCGTGAATCAGGGCCGCGCCGGGATTTTCGAAAAACACCCGCGTGTTGGTGTCGTCGATATAACGGCCGCCGCCGGCGAGCCAGATCAAGACGAAATAGCCGATCAAGAGCAGCAGGAAAGCGGCGTAGATTTCAAAGCCGCGCCGCAAGCTCCGCGCCACGATCGTGGGCCAGCCCTGCGCGCGCAACGCTCCGCCATAGGCCAGCATGCAGGTATAGCCGGACACGAACACAAACGCTTCGGTGGTGTCGCTGAAGCCGTAATTGCGAAGCGTCAGCCAGCCGAACGCGTCACCGGGAATGTGATCGATGAAGATAAACCACAGCGCCAGTCCACGGCAGGCATCGAGCCGCAGGTCACGGCGATCGCCATCGCCCTGGACGGCGGGAGCCTGCCCAGCCCCCCGCAAATGATTGGTCAGGGCCTCGATCAGCCTCGTCCATCTCCGGATTTCCGAACGCACTCTATGTCGCAGATTCGCAAGCGGGTGTCTGTATTCGGCATATTGCGGGCGATATCAGCGGCTTGCGGGCGCTGCACCCCTCTCCCCGCTGCGACGCGCGAGCTTGTTCTGGCATTTTTAAGTTAATCGGGATCATATCGCTCACGAGATACTTGTCTCGATAATTGTCTCGATAGTTGTCTCGATAGTTGTCTCGCGCGGCCATTCCGGTCGATGGCACGGGCCGATTTCTTTCGCCACCCTCGAAAGCGCCCGTCATGACGGTTCTGGATCATTCGCTTGTTCGCGCGGTCATTCTCGTCGTCGAAGACGAGATGCTGCTGCGGATGCGCGCGGTCGATATGGTCGAAGACGCCGGCTATACCTCGGTTGAGGCCGTGGATGCAGACGAAGCTGTCGCAATCCTCGAATCCCGATCCGACATCGCGCTGGTCATGACCGACATCCAGATGCCCGGCAGCATGGACGGGCTGAAGCTCGCCCACACGGTGCATGAGCGCTGGCCCCCGATCAGGATCATCCTGGTCTCCGGCCAGTTGAAGCTGAGCACCACCGAAATTCCTGCCGACAGCCGATTCTTCGGAAAACCGCTCGAAGCCGCGGAAATGATCTCCCAGATGCAGAAAATGATCGGCCACGCCTGATTTCGGTGCTTCCAGGCGAAAAACGTCGATATTCAGCCCGTTGTGTACCAATGCCGCCTCGATTGTTCTGACCGGTATCCGACATAAGGTGATACACTTGCTCATGCTTGGAACTGACCTTCATCAACACGAGCGCCATGCTGGTCTCGACGCGCCGCACCATGAGATTCTGGAGGCGGAGAACGTCAGCCTTCGGTTGCTGCTTGAGCAGGCCGAAATCGATGCGCGGAAATTGCTCGCCCAGGCCGGTATTGACGCCATGGAGCGCGAGGCGGCCGACAAGCTCCAGAAGCTGATTCTCGAGGAACTGCACCACCGCATCAAGAATACGCTGGCGACCGTCAACGCGATTGTCTCCCAGAGCCTGCGCAACGTGGCGGGCGCCGAACACGCGCAGCGCGCGATCGAGGGCCGGCTGCTGGCGCTGGGGCGGGCTCACGACCTTCTGTTGCAGGCGAGATGGACGACCGCGGACCTCGGCAACATCATTCGCGGTGCGATCGAAGCATTCGACAGTGCGGACACCCCGAAATTCTCGATCGCGGGACCCGAAATACGGATGACGTCGGGAGCCGTGATCGCGATTGCGATGACGCTCAACGAACTCTGCACCAACACCACGAAATTCGGCGCGCTGTCGGTTCCAACCGGGCGCGTCGAGATCGCCTGGGCGCTCGACCCCAGCGGGCAGCGCCTGAATCTGACATGGACCGAGAAGAACGGCCCCGAGGTCCGCTCTCCCGAGCGGCGCAGTTTCGGCACCCGGCTGATCGAAACGCTCGGCAGGCAGCTCAAGGGCGACGTGGTTTTGACCTATGAGCCCGCCGGCTTCGTCTATGCGCTCAACGTGCCGCTGGCCTCTCTGGCTTCGACCGTTTCCGAATAGCCGAAAACACGTCTCGATTTGGCCCCACGCGGCTCGCCAAAAAGGACCGGCCCCAGCGCGAGGGGGGCGCGCTGGGGCCGTCGTTAAGACGGACGCCAAAGGGGGGCTCCGGGCGTCCGGCAGTACATCGCTAAGTCGCCAGCTCCGTGATGGTTCCGGCCCGCTTTCGGTTCCCCGCCAGAAGACCCCGCGTGGTCCGGGGCTTTTTCGGGAAACCTGCTATCATTCGATGCGGTTTTGGAGCTGGACGACCCGATGGACGAGCACCGGATTGCAACCAGGCATCGGGTCTTGAAGGCCGGAAAGATCGAGTTCGGCGGCGGTGCGATCGATTGCACGGTCCGCAATATCTCCGCCACCGGCGCGGCTCTGGACGTTGGCAGCCCACTTGGAATCCCGGCGCAGTTCACCTTGGTGACCGATGGCAACCATCTGCCCTGCCGCGTCGTCTGGCGCAAGGAGAAGCGGATCGGCGTCACCTTCGATCAAAAGCCGTAACGGGGCATTTCGAAACGCCCGAATATGGCCGCAGTACCGCGCGAGCGCTGCCGTCGGCATTTCCGGGATACACGAAGGTTGCGAATCAGCCGATAGTGGCGGCTTGGAAGTCTCCCCTCTCGAATCGTTCGCATCGTGACCGTACCGAAACAGAGCGCGCTCCCCTCTCGCGGCGGCGGCTGGGCGCCCCGGCTGGCACAGGAATCCAGATTGCGTCAGCTGGAGGATCTGCTCGCGCGCCCGCGCAGCGGCGACGAAGCGCTCGAAACCGAAATCGAGCACGCGGCGTTGCTCGGCGCGCTGGACCGGCGGCAGGACGCGCAAGCCGCCTTCATCGATATCCTGCGGCGGCGGCCCACGAATTTCAGCGCGCTCAACGAATTCGGAACGCTGCTGGCGGGCCAGGGCGCCATCGATGCCGCCTGCCGCGTCTATGCCGAGGCGATCCTCCACCATCCCGACAACCCGATGGGGCATGTCAATCTCGCCAATCTCCTGCTGCGGGCCAACAAGCATCAAGAGGCGCGCGCGCATTACGAGGCAGCGTTGCGGGCCGATCCGGATCACGCGCAGGCACATCAGGGACTGGGCGCGGTGCTCGCCGACGACGGCGACCGCGACGGCGCGCGCGAGCATTTCCGCAAAGGCTTTGCCGGCCATGCCATCTCGAGCCTGCCCTATCGCGGCAGCGCGCCGCCGCTGACGCTCCTGCAACTGGTGTCCTCCGGCGGCGGCAATATTCCGACCGCCCCATTCCTGGACGACTGCATCTTCCTCACCTCGGTGGTTGTCGCTGATTATCTCGACCCAAAGGCGCCGCTGCCGCCGCACCAGTTGATCTTCAACGCGATCGGCGATGCCGACCTCTGCGAGCCCGCGCTTGAAGCCGCTATCGATCTGATCGCGCGCAGCACCAAGCCTGTCATCAACGAGCCCCGCGCGGTCATGAAGACCGGGCGCATCAGCAACGCGGCGCGGCTTGCCGCCGTGCCCGGGGTGGTGACCCCGAAAACCCTGGCGATCGCGCGCGACATCCTGACCGGTCCCGCTGCCGCCGCTTTCCTTGCGGATCACGGATTTGCGTTTCCGCTGCTGTTGCGCTCGCCCGGCTATCACACCGGACGCAATTTCATCCTGGTCGAGCGCGCCGCCGAATTATCGGCGGCGGTGGCGGACCTGCCGGGAAGCGATCTCTTGGCGATCGAATATCTCGATGCCCGCGGCAAGGACGGCAGCGCGCGCAAATACCGCGTGATGATGATCGCGGGACAAATCTATCCGCTGCATCTGGCGATATCCCGAAACTGGAAGGTGCATTATTTCACCTCCGACATGGCCGACCAGCCGGACCATCGGGCGGAGGAACTGGCCTTCCTTGCCGATATGCCGGCGGTGCTGGGCGACAAGGCGATGGTCGCGCTCGCCGGGATACGCGACGCGCTCGGCCTCGACTATGCCGGCATCGATTTCGGATTGGGTCCCGACGGCGATCTGTTGCTGTTCGAGGCCAACGCCACCATGGTGATCGCGGCCCCCGATCCCGACCAGCGCTGGGCCTACCGGCGCACCGCCATCGTCAGAATCATCGACGCCGTTGTCGCCATGATCAGGGAAAAGGCGGCCGGCGCAGGCAAGGCCGCAAACCAGGCTTCAGGCCATGCCGCAAGTCGAACGGCCGGCTGAGCCAGGCCTGGGGCCTTTGGCCGCCCGCATCGATGCTGCAGAGCAATAACTTTCCTAAAATTAATTCGCCACCGGCATGGCCTGAAGTCGCTGTTCAGGCGTTTTAACACCATCTATTGAACCAGAAGTGATCGGTGGTGGAGACGATGAAAAGGGCATTTGCCGTATTCGCCTGCATCTGCATTCTCGCCGGCGGCCTTTACGTCGCCGCCAGCAAGTGGGCCATTCGGCATGAAACGCTGAATCTTTTCGACGCCGCGCGGGCGCGCCCCGTCTCGGTGGATATCGCCGTGCGCCGCGATTACGAGATGAAGGCCGATGCCGGTTACTGGAAGCTTCCGGTCGCCGTCATCAGCAACGGCAACACGGTCAAGAATACCGAATATTCATTCCTGGCCAACGTCCTTGCGGCACGGGGATATCTGGTCGCCAGCATTCAGCAGGATCTGCCGACCGACCCGCCCTTGATGACCAAGGTCGGACTGCCTTACGTCGGCCGCCTGGAGGTCTATCAACGCGGCGAGGCCAATATCCTGTTCGTGCTCGGCCAATTGAAAAAGCTGCAGCCGAACGCCGACTACAATCACCTGACGCTGGTCGGACATTCCAACGGCGGAGACGTCGCGATGTTCTGCGCCCAGCAACACCCCGAACTGGTGTCGAAAGTCATCACGCTCGACAATCTGCGCGTTCCCTTCGTGCTCAACGACAAGATGAAGATCCTGTCGTTCCGCTCGACGGACCCCAATTTCAAAACCGACCCCGGCGTGCTGCCGACCGCCCAGGAGGCCAAGGCCGATGGGATCGACATCGTCAAAACCAAGTTTCAGCACACCTGGATGAGCGACCGCGGCCCGGATTCCGCGAAGGAGATGATTCAGGCCACCCTCGGCCAGTTCCTGGGCGACAGCTCCGTGAGCGACCTTTCGCCGGCGCCAACCGACAATCCGCTGATCGCCAAGCTCGGGCCGGCGCCCTATCCATAGCGGGTGACCGCTTGCCGTTTCGGATCAGCGCCCGAAGACCGCGTTGTTGCGCATTAACGGCGGAAGGCGGCGAAGCAAACGCGGGACCATCAGCACGCAAAAACCGGCGGCGCGTGGGACGCGCCGCCGGCTTCTTTCGTTATTTGGCTAGCCGTGCGCGAGCGGGACCGCAATATAGTGCGAGCCGTCGCCGGAGCGAACTTTCATCAACACGCTGTTCTTGCTCTCGGCGTGTGCGGTTTTGATCGCCTCACGGACGTCATCCGGATTCGCCACGCTCTTTCCCGCAACTTCGAGAATGACGTCACCCTGCTTGACGCCACGATCGGCGGCGGCGCTCTTCGGATCGATGTCGGTGACAACGACGCCGGTTTTGCCGGCGCCCGCGACCGAACTCGCCGGCGCGACCGTCAGGCCGAGCCGCGGAACGTCGGACCCCTGAGAGCCGTGCTCCGGTTCAGCGGCGTTCGCCTGCTGCGTAGCCGGCAATTGGCCCAGGGTGAGGTTGATGGCCGCGTCTTTTCCCTTGTGCAGGACGTTGAGCTTGACCGCGTTGCCGGGCGGAAGACTGCCGATGGTGCGCGCGAGTTCGCGGGGATCCTTGACCGCCTCACCGTTGACCGACGTGATGACGTCGCCGGATTCGATGCCGGCTTTGGCGGCGGGGCCGTTGGCTTGGGGTTCCGCCACCAGCGCGCCCTCCGCTTTCTTCATACCCAGGCTGTCGGCGATATCCTGCGTCACCGGCTGGATCTGAACGCCGATCCAGCCACGGCTGACGGTTCCCTTGTCCTTGAGCTGGGCGATGACGTTCTTCACGGTCGGAGCCGGGATCGAGAAGGCGATACCGACGCTGCCGCCCGAGGGAGAGTAGATGGCGGTGTTCACGCCGACGACTTCGCCTTGCATGTTGAAGGCAGGACCGCCCGAATTGCCCTTGTTGACCGGCGCGTCGATCTGGATGAAATCGTCATACGGACCGTTGCCGATGTCGCGGCCACTTGCCGAGACGATGCCGGCGGTGACGGTTCCGCCGAGGCCGAACGGATTGCCGACCGCCAGTACCCAGTCGCCGGTCCGCGGCTTGCCTGCGGCAAGCTTGGCAAACGGAAAGTCCGCGCCGCCTTCGACCTTGATCAGCGCGACGTCGGTGCGCGCATCCGTGCCGATCACCCTGGCGGTGTAGGTCTTGCCGTCGTCGGTCGTGACTTCGACCTTGCTGGCGCCATCGACGACATGGTTGTTGGTAACCGCGTAGCCATCCGGCGAGATGAAGAAGCCCGAGCCCTGACCCATCATGGCGCCACGACCACCGCGGTGATCGCGCATTCCGGGAGGCGTACCTTCGGGCCCGCCGAACCGACGAAAGAAGCGCTCCATCGGTGGGCCCGACTGATCCGCCCCGTCATCGCCGCGATCGCTGGCGTCGGCGGCCTTGTCCTTCATCGTGACTTTGACTGAAATGACCGAAGGTTTCACGCGCTGCACGATGTCGGCGAACCCGATCGGCTGCGCGACCTTGCTGACATCGTTGTCGACCTGCGCATGGGCCGGGCTGACCAGAATGCCGAAGCCGCCGGGCGAGGAATCAAAGCCGTAGACGGCGACGCCGAGGCCGGCAACGACGGAAGCCATCAGCGCGATCTTGCGCGCGGAGAACATCGAACGCCGGGCTCGAAGATAGAGGGGAACTGAAACACGGTCGGATCGATGGTCTGTCATAGCAAAGTCTCCATGAATTTGAGGCAATGGCGGGGCGCGACTCGCGCCCGATGCTGAGCCTCAACATGAGATCTCCGGCCTTACGGCGTGCTGGCCGGGAAGTTAATGTTTTGCAACAAACACGCGGTCTTCGAAAGAAATCCCGATCGAAGGGAACGAGCAGCGGAGCCATGCATTGCGCTCCTTGCGTGAGAGCGTGGGCCATCGACCTGCTCGCACCATGCAAGCACGACTCGGCGTGCCGCGTTCGCCGATAATGTCAGGGCATGAAATGAAAAAATGGACTGCCGTGGTGTTGCTGCTGGCGACGCCTGCATTGGCGCAAACGCCGCCTGCGGTAAAAGAGCCGGTCTGCGAACCCACCGGGCGCACGTCGAAGGGCGACCTGGTCTATTCAATGGAATGCCGGAACATTCCGGGACTGCCCGCCGGAGCCAGATCGGCCGGATACAACCCGACGCCGGACATCAGGGAAGTGCCGGCGCCCGCCGCGCCGCCATCCCCTCCGGAGAGCAAATAGAGACAGGGGTTTTTGCGGTTCGTGCGAACTTCGAGAACTCGAGTTCCATCCTCTGCATCCCTGCGTCCTGATCAGCGCTGGCCGGCTGGCTCCGCGACGCGGCCGGCTGCAAAAGAAGTCGGGCGACTTGAGGCAAATCAACGCGCGAGCGTGCACGACGGCATCAACATTAAAAATGGCCAGACTGATTTTTCGCTGCGCGCGGACCGGCATGAATGTTCAGATCGAGATGCCTGAAAAGGCACCGACTGACCATGCAGACAGTTATGAATCGGTGACCTGCCCGGCCTGTACCCGGATCCATCTCATCAACAAGACCACCGGCAAGATGTTGGGTGACAATGAAAAACGAGATGTCGTCAACGGCGAAAAATGACGTCATTGACTTGGCGCCGCACTTGCCGTCGCCGCGAGTGGCGAGGCCCCCGCGCCAGTCGAAAGGCACCGTCATCCCTCTTCGAGCGGCTTTGCCGGGTCTGGCTCCCATTGAAGCACAGACACCATCGCAGGCACGATCCGGAATATCCCCCACCGCTCGCCACGGCTTCGGCCGCACGCTGAACTTTTTCAAGCGTCTGCTCGCGCGGATTGATGTCACGGATTTCCCGGGATCGTGCTGCGGATGATACGGAGCGGAATGACGCCGCGGCTGAAACGATGGCGCCTGCGACGATGATGGGCCGCCTTGATCAGGATCAACGGCGCCGGCGCGTTACGGCGCATTGTTTTTAACAGATTGACGCAGTATGCAGAGCCCTCGCATGGGCCGTCGGCCTGTCGGAGGAGAACATCGGATGCGCGCGGGTTTCACACATCTTCAGGTTCTGGTATTTGCCACCGCCGCGTTGAGCGGGGCACTCAGCATTCCCCCGGCGGTCGCAGCCGACGCGGATCACGGCGCGGTGCTCGCCAAACGCTGGTGCGCCAGCTGTCACCTGGTTGACAGCGACCAGAAGCGGGCAAGCGCCGACGTTCCGCCATTCGCCGCCATCGCGCGCAAATCGGATTTTACCGCGGAAAAGGTCGCCTTCTTCCTGCTCGAGCCGCACCCGAAGATGCCCGATTTTCATCTGAGCCGGAGCGAGGCGGCCGATCTCGCCGCCTATATCGGCGCGCTCCGCAAATAACGCGCGCGCGCCGGCCCGCAATGCCGGCCGCTGCCGGTGCGAGCTGGACCGCGGCGCCGAGGCAATCGGCCCGGATGCGATCCGGCTCCGGTCGGTCTGGACCGGCCGGTTCCGTCCCCAATGCCTAGTTTTTGAGCGATTTTCCCGTCGGGAACCGGATTCCTATTATGTCGGGAATCGGACACAATGCCGTCAGGCTTTGGTCAACGGCGTAGCGTGGCGTTTGGTCTTGCACGGGATCCGAGGACAGCATGCTGAACATTCCCCGACCGACACCGACCTGCACGCGCTTTCAAACCACCATCGAGATGCCGTGCATGAAATGTGGCGAGCATATGAGGCTGGTCCTGATCGAGCCGCAAGACAGCTGCTTCAATCTCCTGACCTACCGGTGCGGCGCGTGCGCGTCGGATGAGAGTTTTCTCAAGGCCATCTAGCGCGCGGGCGGATCGGCGCCTGCACGCTGGTCCCGCGTCGGCGTGTGGTGGCGTCGACAGCTACACGGTCCGGATTTTACATAGCCCACATTTGCAGGGCCAAAATTTGCAAAGTCCACAAATGCAAATCCCCGCCGGTGTTGGCCGACAGGGATCAGCAGAAAGGTTGACAGACGGCGGGCGGCTAGTCCCGGTGGCCCGTCAAGGACCTGCAAATGAAATTGAAGTCCACGGCGCGAGTCCACGCAAGACTATATTGTGGGCAGTGGATTGCTCATGCATGCATCGCCGCTGCGGGCCGCGCGCGCTTCAGGATTTGGGCTTGGTTGCGTCCTTGGCGGCAGACATGACGTCGCCCGTGATCTGTCGCATATGCTCGCCGGCATTGGTGAACTGGCTCTTCAGGAACTCCGACTGAATCTGCATGGCCTGCTGAAGATCGGTGGCGTGGACCAGTTTGCGCGCGTGCTCGAAGGCCGCCTTCATGTTCTGCTCGGTGAACGACAATGCCTGCTTGGAAATCTGCGTGCCGGGGCTCGGAATCGATGCCACCGATTTGTTGGCGGCGTCGAAGAACATCCCGAACGCCCTTTCCGCCTGATCGATGGTTTTCTCCGCCAAGTCGCGCAGTTCAGCCGGGACTTCCAGTTTCGGCTCCTCCATCGGCGCAATCCTCCTATTTGGCCCGTGGTTACCACACTTCCGACGCGATGGCGAATTCGCCGGCAACCGGCCGGGCGGCGCTAGGCCGCCCGAACGGTAGCGAGGAACTTGTCGACCTCCAGCTTGAGGCGGTTGCTTTCGCGCGACGAATTGCCATCCCAGACCTTGCGGAAGTCGACGCCGCAGCCCGGCTCCTGACGACGAACCCGCGCGGCCGGCCGCTCCCGCGAGTTCAGTTTGCGTTCAGATTACGCGCCTTAGTTTTTCGTTTGGGGGCGGCATTTGAACAGGAGAACCAATGATCTTTAGGCCATTGATGACTGCCGCGGTGATCGCAGCCGGCGTTTCGGCTAGCGCAGCGATTGTCGCAACACCAGCGCATGCCCAGAACGCGGTGGAGGCGGAAATGATCGGCTTCCATCAGCTTTGCGAAAAAGGCGACCGCAGGGCCTGCGTGCGTTTTGGTATTCTGATCGGCCAGAACCAGCAGCGCCATGCGGACTGGCGCAGGGCCCATGCCGACTGGTGGTGGTGGGAACGATAGTATCCTGGAGCATGATCCGGATCCGAAGCCGCGTTAGCGCAAGGTGGTAGTTGGTTTTCACTCGGAACAGCCGCGAAGCGTTTGCCCGAGATCATGTTCAGCCAAAGACATGGTCATGAACCGATACAATCGAATCGGATCATGATCGAAAACAGAAAGAGGCCGCTCCCCTGGCGACCTCCTTCATTTCAGCCTATTGCCCCAAGACTTGTTATCTCAAGAACCGTTGTCCGAACCATTGCGCTCAGCGCGTATCGTGCCGCCCGTTCATGCCGCCGGGCGCAGGCGCGGGGTCGGTGACGAGCCGTTCGACCAGATCGATAACTTCAGACCGTTGCAGCGGCGAAAGCTTGATGAAAGCCTTCAACAGCCGCAGGCCTTCGATCGTTTCGCTCGTCGGATATCCGAGCTTCTCGCTCAGTTCGGCAACATATGTGCGATTTTTCATCTCGCGCCTTTAACCGGCAGGTGGGCCCGCCAAGTTGAAAGTATGCCAAGGAACAACTCCACCGGCAAGGCAAACTGCCGGGCACGGCGATGGTTCCGCCATGCGGATTCTGCACTTGCCGCGGCAGATGGGCGGAAATTGGCGCGCATCGTTGCCTCTGTGCCGCCTGACGTGAGACGGCCGCCTGCCGCCGCCGCCCGTCGATCCCTGCACAATCAGACACGCAGCGCCATTGTTGGGAGCCACCGCGACCGGATCGGCGCAGCTCGAGCTGGCGATCGCGTGGCGATCGGGCGTTCAATTTCAATCAGACCGGCTTGATGCCGGCCTTGGCGATGACGTCGCGCCATTTCGGCACTTCGACTTCGATGCGATTTCGCAGGCCCTCGCGCCCATTGGCGATGACCTCGAAGCCGTTGATGCGCAGCTGATCCTTGATCGCCGGCGTCTTCAGGATTTCGAGCGATTTGGCCGACAGCCGCTCGACGATATCAGGCGCGGTTTTGGCCGGCGCCAGAAAAGCCTGAAACGTTTCCGCGATGAAATCCTTGTAGCCGAGATCGACCATGGTCGGCACGTGGGGCAGATCGATCCAGCGATGCGCGCCGGTAACGGCCAGCGCCTTGATCGCGCCGGATTCGATATAGGAAAGCGCCGGCGGCAGGGCAACGACGGCTACTTGCGTGATGCCGCCGAGCAGCGCCTGGATGGCCGGGCCGGCGCCGGAAAACGGCACATGCGTCATCTCGAAGGCGCCTACGATCTTGAGAAGTTCGGCGGAAAGGTGCGGCGTGGTGCCGGCGCCGGGGCTCGCATAATTGAGTTCGTCGGGCTTCGCCTTGCCCCGCGCGATCAGATCGGCGATCGAGTCGATGCCGAGCTTGGGATCGACCAGGATCGCATTCGGCGAGGTGCCGAGTTCGGCGATCGGCGCGAAATCCTTGAAGGGATCATAGGGCACCTTGGCATAAAGGCTCGGGTTGACCACGTAGGCGCTCGAGCTGACCAGCAGCGTATAGCCGTCCGGCTCGGCATGAGCGACGTATCCGATCCCGATATTGCCGCCGGCGCCCGAGCGGTTCTCGACGATGACATTGCCGGGCAGCGCGAGCCCGAGATTCTGGCCGAGGATTCGCGCCATGATGTCGGTGGGGCCGGCGGGCGCGAACGGAACGATGATCTTGATCGGCCGCTCCGGATAGCCCGCCGCCTCGGCGCGCCCGATGCCAAGCCGTGCAGTCACTGCGGCGCCGATCACACAGCCGGACGCACGCAGGATATCGCGGCGCGAAGCAAAAGCGGACTTTCTGTCGAACACGGCGTTCTCCCGATGGCGTCTCACGCGCCTTGAATTTCTGCGGCCGGGCTTGATCCACGATAGCTCACGGCGAGTGCCTCGCCGACCAGCGCGCCGGTCTTCCGATAATGATTCAACAGCAGATCAACCGCCTCGTTTGCCCGGCGCTCAACCACAGCCGCCACCAGCGCGTCGTGCTCGTGTCCGACTTCACGCTGCCGCCACGCCACCGCGTTGGACAAATTTCGAAAACGTGTTGCACGGTGGTGCAGGGTTTCGCAGATCTCAAGCACGGTGGTTGCCCGACACGCGCCGATCAATGCCATGTGCAAGGCCAGGTGCAGCTTGTCCCATTCCGGATTGGGAATGAACGCCTCCGCGCCGAGCGACCGTGGCACGCGCGAGAGCCGGCGGTGCGCGATGATGATGCGCTCTTCCCAGGCATCATCGCCGGCCTCGATCGACGCCCGCAAGGCGCTGCCTTCGATCAGGCATCGGGTCTCGATCAGATCGTTGAGTTCGGCCGCGTCCGCGGTCGCGACGCGAAATCCGCGCTGATCCAGCCGTTGCACCAGACCTTCCGCCGCAAGCTGGCTCAGCGCCTCGCGCAGCGGCGACGCGCCCATTCCAAAGCGTGCGCGCAATTCCTCGATCCGCAGCCGGCTGCCGGGCGCAAGCGCGCCGTCGAGGATCCATTGACGCAGAGCGCTGACGGCATGGGTCGCCAGCGTTTTACCGGACGCTTCGCCGGTGAGAAGATTTCGCGCGCCATGCTGGTCGATCATTGCGAGCATCTTCCATTTTGTCGACAAAATGTTGATTTGGAAAAAAATATCGATTAAGGACGCCATGGTCAAGCATCGGAGATGGCTATGCGTCTGGTTTCGTTTCTAAGGGAAGGCCGCTGGTGCCCGGCGCTGCGTCGTGGCGACAGCATCGTGGAAATCGCCGATTCCGATCTGGGTTCAGCGCAGGCCGTCATTGCGGCGGTTGCGGCAGGCCGCCGGTTGACGGAAGGGCGATCGCATCCCCTCGCCGACATCACCCTGGGATTGCCCGTGCCCGAGCCGGGCAAGATCGTTTGCATCGGCCTGAACTACGTCGACCACGCCAAGGAAGGCGGCAATCCGATTCCGGATTACCCCGCGGTTTTCCTCCGCACCAAAAGTTCGCTGGTGGCACATGGCCAGCCGCTGGTGCGGCCGCTGTGCTCGGACAAGTTCGACTACGAGGCCGAACTTGCGATCGTGATCGGCAAGCCGGCGCGCAATGTCAGTGAAGCCGACGCGCTGTCCCATGTCTTCGGATACGCCTGTTTCAACGACGGCTCGCTGCGCGACTATCAGCGCAAATCGACGCAATGGACCATGGGCAAGAATTTTGACGGCACCGGGCCGTTCGGCCCCGACATCGTCACGGCGGACGAACTGCCCGCCGGCGCCGCGGGACTGCGAATCGTCTGCCGTTTGAACGGCCAGACCCTGCAGGACGGCAACACGGGCAACATGATCTTTCCGGTCGCGCGCACCATCGCACTGATTTCCGAAGTCATGACGCTCGAGCCCGGCGACGTCATCATCACCGGCACGCCGGCAGGCGTCGGCTACCCCCGCAAGCCGCCCATCTTCCTGCGGCCAGGCGACGTCTGCGAAATCGAAATCGAGGGAATCGGTATCCTGCGCAATCCGGTCGTGAGCGCCTGACGAGGCGTCCGCCGCGGTCTTCGGAGTCTGCAGGAAACATCGTTGCAGCGAACAGAACAGGGACGCCGCGACTACGCAGCGTGATCGCCTGGTGCGCGGGTTTCACGCTTTAGTGACCCGTTCCGGCGAAGAATTTCGCAAGCGCCGAAATAAAGACTTCCTGTCGATGTTCCCATCATGAGGGAAATCGACACGAAGGATCTCGTAATGCCAACGGCTGCCCTGCTCTCGCTCGCGACATCGGTACCTCCGCACGTTTTCTTGCAGAAGGATGTTCAGGCCGCGGCGTGGGACGTGTTCGGCAGCCGCTTTCCCGATTACGACAGGTTCGCAAGCATTTTCACCAACACCGGAATCGTCAAGCGTCACGGCGTGAAACCGTTCGAGTGGTATCTCGAGCCGCGAGGCTGGCCGGAGCGCACCGAAGCGTTTCTCGAGGGAGCCGAAGCGCTGTTCATCGACGTCGCCGGCAAGGCGCTGGCCGGCGCGGGCCTTGACGCTGCCGACGTCGACACCGTCGTCACCGTTTGCTCCACCGGGATCGCAACGCCGAGCCTGGATGCCCGCGTCCATCGCCGGATGGGTTTTCGATCCGACGTGTCGCGCGTGCCGGTGTTCGGCCTCGGCTGCGCCGGCGGGACCTCGGGCCTGTCGATCGCCTCGCGCCTCGCCCAGGCGCGGCCTGGTACCAATGTGCTGCTGGTGACGATCGAACTCTGCTCGCTCGCGCTTCGCCTCGACGAACTCACCAAGGCCAACATCATTGCCGTCAGCCTGTTCGGCGACGGCGCCGCCGCGATCGTGCTGCGCGCGGGCGACGGCGGCGCGACAAAGATCGAGCATGCCGGCGAGCACCTTTGGCCCGATACGCTCGACGTGATGGGCTGGAGCGTCGATCCGCAAGGGTTCGGCGTCATCCTTCGCCGCACCATTCCCGAATTCGTCACTGCGCAACTCAAACCGGTCTTGACGCAGATCCTGGCCCGCATGCAGCTCTCGCTGGCGGATATCGACCAATTCATCTGCCACCCCGGCGGCGCCAGGGTGATCAACGCGATCGAGACCGCGCTGGCGCTCGATCAGGGAACGCTGGAGCACGAACGGCAGGTAATCGCCGACTACGGCAATATGTCGTCGCCGACGGTGCTTTTCATCCTCGAACGGGCCCGCGCGAAGGGGTTGCCGGCACGCTCGCTGTTGACAGCACTCGGCCCCGGCTTCAGCGCAAGCTGCGTCAGTCTGCGGCACGCCGCGTGACGGCGGCCGAATTCATCCTCGCGCTGGTCACGCTGCAGCGCGCCGGAGAACTTGTTCTCTCACATTACAACACGCGCCGGCTGATGGCCCGCGGCGCCGTCGAGGTCGCCCCGCGGCACTATCCATTGATGGTCGCCGTCCATGCCGGCTGGCTGATCTCGCTGTGGGTGTTCGGGCACGACCGGCCGGTCAATGTCGCAGCGTTGCTGATCTATCTTATGCTGCAGGGCTTGCGGATCTGGGTGATGCGAACGCTGGGGCCGCGGTGGACCACGCGGATCATTGTGCTGCCGGGCGAGAACCTGGTGTCGGCGGGACCGTATCGATTTCTCGCCCATCCCAACTATGCCGTGGTTGCCGGCGAAATCGCCGTGCTTCCGCTTGTGTTCGGCCTGCCGCTCGCCGCCGTGATCTTCACGGTGCTCAATTCAGCGGTTCTCGCCATCCGCATCCGCGCCGAAAACCGCGCCCTCGATGCCTCCGCCGCAATGACGGCGCGGTCCGCTCCATGAGTGAGGGGATTGCCGCAAGCGAAGGGATCGCCGCGCCGGGCGAAGCCAATGCCGCGACGTGGCTCGGCTTCCTCCTGATGTGCCTCGGCATGTTCATGGCGATCCTCGACATCCAGGTGGTCGCGGCCTCGCTGCCCGCGATCCAGCAGGCGCTCGAAATCTCGCGCGATGCGATGAGCTGGATTCAGACCGCCTATCTGATCGCGGAAATCATCGCCATTCCATTGACGGGCTGGCTGACGCGCGTGCTGAGCTTGCGCTGGCTGTTTGTCGGTTCGATCAGCCTGTTTACCCTGGCCTCGATCGGCTGCGCGTCGAGCTTCGATTTTCCGACCCTGGTCGGTTTCCGCGTGCTTCAGGGCTTTGCCGGCGGCACGCTGATCCCGGCGGTGTTTTCCGCGGTGTTCCTGCTGTTTCCGGTCCGCCTGCACCCGATCGCCACCACGATAGCCGGCATCATGGCGGTGCTGGCGCCGACGGTCGGCCCGGTGGTCGGCGGCTGGATCACCGAGACCTGGTCCTGGCACTGGCTGTTCCTGATCAATGTCGCCCCCGGGCTGATCGCGGCGGCCGCCACGCCGTTTTTGCTGCCGGCGGAGAAACCCAATTTCACCGATCTCGCCACGCTCGACCGCACTTCGCTCGTGCTGATGGCGATTTCGCTGGCCTCGCTCGAGATCGGCCTGAAACAGGCCCCGCAGGATGGCTGGCTTTCGCCGCTCTGCCTCGGCCTGTTCGCGGTGAGTACGGTGACCGCAACCCTCTTCGCATTCAGGACGCTTGGAGCACGGCATCCGGTGGTGGAGCTTTCGACCTTGCGGGCGCGCTCCTTTGCGGTCGGTTGCGGCTTGAGTTTCTGCCTCGGGGTTGGATTATTCGGCTCGGTCTATCTGATGCCGGTCTTCCTCGCCTATGTCCGGCATCACGACGCCTTCGAGATCGGCACCATCATGCTCGTCACCGGCGTCGCGCAACTCGTCACCGCGCCGGTCGCGGGTCACCTGGAAAGCAGGCTTGATGCGCGCATGCTGTCCGCGGCGGGCTTCGCGCTGTTCGCGCTCGGCCTCGGCTTGAGCGCGTGGCAAAGCCGGGTCGCCGATTTCGACGAGATGTTCTGGCCCCAGGTCCTGCGCGGCATCGCGATCATGTTCTGCCTGCTGCCTCCGACACGGCTGGCGCTGGGCACGCTGACGGCAGCGCAGGTGCCCGACGCCTCGGGCCTGTTCAACCTGATGCGCAACCTTGGCGGGGCGATCGGCATCGCGTTGATCGATACCATCCTCTATGGGCGCACCATTGGGCATGGCGAGGCCTTGCGCGACCGGCTGATTGCCGGCGACGTCACCGCGGCGCAGGCGATCGGGCTTGATCTGAAGCTGTTCCTGCACCGGCCGCCCGATGTATCGGACGCCGCCGTCGAGGCCTATGTCCGCCCGATGGTCGAGAAGGCGGCGTTCGCGCTTTCCGTCAACGAAGCCTGGGCGCTGCTCGCGGCCGTGGCGCTGATCGGACTTCTACTGGTGCCCTTCGCCGGAAAGTGGCCGCAAACCCAGGCAACGGCGCCGGGCCAATCGTGGACGAGGCTACTTCGACGCCGAGTCCTTTGAAAGCAGCGCGATCGCTTCCTGCACCGTCGTCATGAACTGGGCGGGGAAGATGATGGTGGAGTTTTTTTCCACCGAGATTTCGGCCATCGTCTGCAGGGTGCGAAGCTGCAGCGCCACCGGATGCTGGGTGATGATGTCGGCCGCCTGGCCGAGCTTCACCGCGGCCTGGTATTCGCCTTCGGCGGCGACGATCTTGGCGCGGCGTTCACGCTCGGCCTCGGCTTCCTTGGCCATCGCTCGCTGCATGTTGTCCGGCAGCGTGATGTCCTTGATCTCCACCGCCGTGACCTGGGTGCCCCAGGGTTCGGTGTGGAGGTCGATGACGTTCTTGATCTGATCGTTGATGCTGGCGGTATCGGACAACAGCTGATCGAGGCTGAAGCGACCCACCACGTTGCGCACCGTGGTCTGGCTGATCTGGTTGATCGCGTTGTAGACGTTCTCGATGGCGATCACGGCCTTTTCCGGATCGGTGATGTGGTAATAGGCGACCGCCGCGATATCGATCGAGACGTTGTCCTTGGTGATGATCTTTTGCGATGGGATCTGCATGGTGACGGTGCGCAAGGACACCCGCGTCATGGTCTGGAACGGCATGAAGATCAAGGTCAGGCCGGGGCCGCGCACGCCGGCAAACCGGCCGAGCAGAAACACCACGCCGCGCTCATACTGCTTGAGCACCCGAAGCGAAATCAGGGCATAAATGATGATCAGCAGTACGGGAAAAGAAATGAAGCCCATGACGCCCTCACCGGTTATTTTACCGAGCCTAGCACGTTACCGCCGGGTGGCGACAGCGCGATCGACGCCGCGGCGGACAATCGCCGGGGTCACGGCAAGCATTGACCAGGATCAAGGCGCGGCCTGCGGCGTGTGCTTCTCTGTGCATACGTGAGGGAGCAGCGCGGCTGAAGAAATTCGGAGCCAGCTTCTCTGGACGTTTTCTCTGCACGTCGGGTCACGGATGCTCCTCGGGCTCCCCTGCTGGGGAGCGTCTGTCGCCCTATCTGCCAGGTGTATTCAGAGGATTGCCATGCGGACCTATTATTTCGACATCAAGGATGGCGTTCCCGTCAGGGACAAGGGGGGACTGGAATTTCCCACCGTCTCGGCGGCGATCGAACACAGCAAGAATCTCGCAAGCGAGCTTCGCGATGATCCCCGACCCAAGGATCCCGCCCTTGCGGTTGTTGTCGTCGACGAGTCAGGCACCCAGATTCACCGCGAGCCGGTGTTCCCGGAAAAACCGAGCTTGAGCATGTCCTTCCGCAGGATCGGGTAACGGTCACAAGGACCATCCCGCGTTGCCAACCCTCCATTGCCACTGGGATGGGTGGGTCGCGGCTCGTGCGTTCGATCGAGACCGGTTACAGATTGGACATCCGGCGCGGCGCACGGCGCCACGCCGCCGCTTGCCAAGCACAGCCTGGTCAGGCAGTTTTGCGCCGAAACCGGCGCGAGGCGATGCCGGTCTCCAAGCCCGGCAGCGATCCGGGCATCACAGGGAGGTTTCCATGCTGACACGCCGAGGCTTTGCCGGCATTGCGTCCTGCGCGCTCTGCTCCATCACTGGATTCGCTGCGACCGACGCGTCGGCGCAGACACCGCCCGCGGCAACGCCGGGGGTCGCGCGCAAGATTCTGTCACAGACCGACGGCCCGACTCCGGGATATGTCACGCTCATTGTCGATATTGAAATCGAACCCGGCGTCACCATCGGGCGGCATACCCATCCGGGCATCGAATCTGCGTACATGCTCGAAGGTGGATTTGACCTGCCGATCGAGGGACAGCCGACCAAGTCCTTTAAACCGGGCGACGCCGTCGTGATTCCGGCCAACACGCCGCATGCGGGCGGCAAGAATGGCGACAAGAAGAGCCATATCGTGAGCACCTATATCGTGGAGAAGGGCAAGCCCCTCGCCTCGCCGGCCTGACCAGGTTCAGAAATAACATCCTGCTTTCCGTCAAGCCCGGCCAGTCGAGCGTGCGCAGACGGCCTAAACTTGTCTGCGATGCAGGGCATCCACGTCTTGGCGTCGCTTGCGGAATAAAAGACGTGGATGGCCGGCAGCCGGAGCGGTGGAGCACCCTATCCCAGCCGCTCGGCTGAGGAGGCGCTGGGCGAAGACTCGGCCGGCGGCTGCGACAGCGATCGACCGATGCGCCTGAGCATCACGCTCGCTCGGCTGGCGCTATGCTCAAGCAGCCAGCGCCCGAAGGCTGGGGGTGACAGCGCGGGGGCGTAGAGGAATCCCTGCAGCACATCGCATCCGAGTTCGGCGAGCAGATTTCGCTGCAACTCGGTTTCGACGCCCTCGGCGACGACGATGAGTTGCAGGCTCTGGCCGACGCGAACCACGGTGGTAACGATCGCCCGCGCGCTGGCGTTGCTCTCGATATCGCGCATGAAGCCGCGGTCGATCTTCAGCTCGCGAATCGGCAGTTGCGTCAACCGGCTGAGGCTCGAATAACCCGTTCCAAAATCATCCAGCGACAGCCCCACCCCCAGCTTGCGAACGGCATGCATCGTCTCGATCGCGACCGAGCGCTCGTTCATAATCACGCCTTCGGTAATCTCGAGCATGAGTACTTCCGGCGGCAGCCCATGGTCCGCCAGGATCTCGGCGACCGCCGCTGCCAGGTTCACGTTCTGGAAGTTGATGGGAGACAGGTTGACGGAGACACAGGGTATGTCGAGCCCGGACTGGCGCCACTCCGCCATCTGCCGGCAGGCCTCGCGTATCGACCACAGGCCGATCTGCTCGATCAGGCCGCACTCTTCGGCCAGCGGGATGAACTTCGCAGGCGAGACCTCGCCGAGCACGGGATCATGCCAACGCGCCAGCGCCTCGACGCCATGGATGGCGCCGTCGACCGTCCGGATCTGCGGCTGATAATGCAATTTCAGGGCGTCACTTGCGATCGCGCTGCGCAACGCCGCGCTCAGGACCAGCCGTTGCTCGGCGAGCCTGTTCATGTCGGCGCTGAAGAAGCGGTACGTGGAACGGCCCGCCCGCTTGGCCTTGTACATCGCCGCATCGGCCTGCTGTATCAGGGTATCGATGTCGGTCGCGTTGTCCGGATAGACACTGATGCCGATGCTGGCAGACATCGGCACCTGTCTGGTTCCGATCCGCAGCGGCATGATCAGAGCATCGGTAATCCGCGAGGCGACCATCGAGGCTTCGGCAGCATCGCGGTTCGGCAGCACAATCACGAATTCGTCGCCGCCCAGACGCCCCAGCAAGTCACCCGGCTGAAGCTGCGCGCGCAGGCACTGGGCAAACTGGATGAGCAATTCGTCGCCGGCCGAGTGTCCGAGCGTATCGTTGACGTCCTTGAAGTTATCGACATCCAGAAACGCCAGCGCAACGTGTTTTCCCTCGGAACAGGCTTCGATCGCCTGGGAGATCAGACCACGCAACTGCGCGCGGTTCGGCAGGCCGGTCAGCATATCATGATAGGCGAGCCGCGCGATCTGGGCTCGTGCGTCATTGCGCTCGATCGCCAGCGCCCCGAGATGCACGCAGGCGTCGACAATGGCCTGATGCCAGCGGCTCGGCGCACGGCATTCCCTGAAATAGAAGGCGAAGGTTCCGATCACGCGGCCGTCCTTGGCCTTGATCGGCGTGGACCAGCACGCCCGCAAGCCAACCTCGAGCGGCCGGGCCTTGAACGGCTGCCAGCGCGGATCGGTGTCGATATCCATCGCCAGCACCGGCTTGCCGTAAAATGCCGCTGATCCGCAGGACCCCGTATCGGGGCCAATCGCGATGCCCTCCAGCGCCCGGGAATAGTCGTCGGGAAGACTGGGGCCGCCCAGCGGATGGACCAATCCGTTGGCGTCGATGTGGAGCAGCGACGAAACGACGTCTGGCGCGATTTGCTCGACGCGCCGGCAAAGCTGGTCGGCGATATCCGTAAGCGGGATTTCATCGGCCAGCGCGGTCATGATCAGCTGCTGCAGCGACCGCAATTGCCGGGTCTCGGTGATATCGGTCAGCAGCGCGCACATGTACTTGACCCGTCCGCGATCGTTGCGGAACGTGGTGACATTGGCCGAGATCCAGACTTCGTCGCCGTTTTTGTCGTAGCTGAGGATTTCCTCTTCGCCGCCGCTTTCCTGGCCGATCACGCGTCGCAACCTCGCCAGCGTCCTGCGGTCGGTATGCCGGCCCACCAGGAGCTCGTTCGCCTGGCGGCCCTGTGCTTCCTCGATCGAATACCCGAACATTCCCGAGAACGCAGCGTTGGTATAGACGACCTTCAAGTTGTGATCGGTGACGACCACTGCGCGGCTGGTCCTGTCGGCGATCAACGAGAGCAACGCCAGTCTTTCGCGTAATCCAACCTCGGCGGTGATGTCCCGAACGAAGGCGACGGTACGGCCTTGACCGCCGGCCTCGACGCGCGAAAGCGACAGCGCGGCACGGATCCGGCTGCCATCCTTGCGCTGGATCCTGATCTCGGGGCCAGATCGCGGCGTGGCGTCGCTGCCGTTCAGCTGACCCGAGGCCGCGGTCGCCACATGATGCAGTGCCAAGTCCTTTAGTTCGATGTCCGTCAGTCCCAGGCGGCTGACATGATGGCCGAGCACTTCGGCGCGATCGAGCTGCCAGAGCCGTTCGGCTGCTGCATTGAAATGGCTGACGTGAAGATCGCCATCGACGATCACGACGCCGTCGTTCGCCCGCTCAAGCACAGCGAGCAGCAAGTCGGGGGTTTCGATCACCGGGCAATCGTGAGCGCGCATCGTGCAATCCTGATGCCGGTCCGGAAGCCATCGAGGTGTGGCCCCGATGGAGGGCGACCATATCGGCGGCAAAAACATATCGGTCGAACGGTGTCAAAAGGGTTGTTCGATCCGGTAACGCCGGGCGGAGCGGTTTCATCCTTAAGAATTCGCTACCGTCATCTGAAATAGGTCGGGCCGAATGACGGCGACGGCACGGCGAGGCACGGTTTCGCGCGGGAAGGACGGCAGACGCGCGATGCCCGTGGAAGGTGCGGCTTGCCGCAACGGCAACCGCGATACCGGCTTTCACCGGCGTTGCCGCCTCGACTCGTTAGAGTTTTAGCCTGCCCGCAAACGCAACGTTAAGCCTTGGAACGCAGATTGGCTGCATTCAGGGGTGTTTCATGATCGACGAAAAAGTCAGAATCAAGTGCACGAAATGCTCGCAGGTGTTTCGCGAGCGCGCGCATCGGGTCCGCGACGGGCTTCAAACCAACTGTACGAACTGCAATCGGCTGATCACGTTCGACAGCAGTTCGGAAGACAGAAATATTCGCAGGGCGCTCTCGAGTGCCAAGGAAGTGCGATTGGCAGTTGAAGCCGAGCGCAGAATTGCCAGCCTGGAGCCAGCGGCAAAAACTCCCGTCGCAGATCGCAGCCAGTTCTAGCTCGGCTCAGCAGCAGGGATTGGCGAGGAATTAGCCGACGCGGAGCAAGCGCGCGGCTGTTGTGTTTCGCCGCTTTAAAGCTGATCAGCCACCGGCGCCAACGCCCCGGACAAAGGCCGAAAGTCCCGCCGCGAGGTGATCGAACAACAGCCGGACACGGCCTGTGGATCGCATATCCTCGTGCATCGCGACCCATACTTCCAGTTCAAAGCGGATCGCCTTTGCAAGTACCGGCACCAGTTCCGGAAAGCGCCGGGCGATGTTGTGCTGGCAACCACCGATCCCGACGCCTGCCTTCAGGGCCGAGAACTGGGCCAGATCACTGTCGCAGCGGAAACCGAAATTGTCCCGCGTCACCAGCCCCGGCAGCTTGCCAAGGCTGCGAAGCGCCAGATCGTCCCGGTCAAAGCCGATCAGGCAGTGTTTCTCGAAGTCCGCGATCTGTTTCGGAAGGCCGTATTTTTCCGCGTAATTTCGATGCGCATAAAATCCGATCGCGCTCTTGCCGACGCGGCGGGCGACGAGCGACTTCTGCCGGGGACGGACCATGCGGACGGCGATGTCCGCATCCCGCCGCAACAGGTCTTCGTTGCGGTTATTGAGCGCCAACTCCAGCGTGATGCCGGGATGGCTGTCGCGAAAGCTCGCCAGCAGTGGCGGCAGCACCTCGCATCCGATCATCTCGCTGGCCGTAACGCGAACCGTGCCGCGATCGGCCTTGGCGCCGCCGGAGGCGGTCCGGCGCAGCGCGGCCGAGGCGGCCGCCATGGTCTCGGCGTAGCTCACCAGTTCAAGCGCGGCAGGCGTTGGCTTCAACCCCTGCGGCGAACGGGAGAACAGTGACAGTCCGAGCGAAGCCTCAAGCGCATCGACGTGACGCCCGACGGTCGGCTGCGTCAATGAAAGCTTTCTTGCCGCGCCCGACAGGCTGCCGTCGCGAACGACTTCCAGAAACGTACGGTACAGCTCCCAGCCGGGTTCGCCCTGCATCATACAAAAATGTATATCATGGATACGAGTTCGCGCAATTTCCTTTATCAAGGCAGTCGCCATACTCCACCGCATCGACACGCCTGAAGGAGATGCGCCATGACGACAACCTATCGCGCGATGATGATTACGAAGCCGGGCGGGCCCGAGGTGCTGCAGCCCGTGGCCTTGCCGGTGGCCGAGCCCGGTGCGGGCGAATTGCGGGTCCGCGTCCGCGCCTGCGGCGTCGGCGCGACGGACCTGACGATGCTGGCGGGAAGCTACGCCTTCGCCCCCAAAATCCCCTTTGTCGGCGGTTACGAGATCGCAGGCATCGTCGAGGCGCTCGGCGATGGCGTGACGGGTTTTCATGTTGGACAGCGCGTTGCCGCGCTGACGGTCCATGGCGGCTTTGCCGAACGGCTGGTTCGCGGCGCGGAGCATTTCGTGCCGATCCCCGATGAGGTCTCCGACGTGGAAGCCGCAGCCGTCATCCTGAACTACGTCAGCGCGTGGCAAATGATCCACCGTGCGGCGAAGGTGCAAGCCGGCGAGAGCGCGCTCATCACCGGCGCGGGCGGCGGCGTCGGAACGGCGATCCTGCAGCTCCTGCGGCTAGTCGGCGTCAAAACCTACGGCGCCGCCTCAGTGAGAAAGCACGGGATAGTTGCCCAACTCGGGGCAACGCCGATCGACTATCGGGCCGGCCCCATCGACCGTCTCATCCGCGCGCGCGAGCCTGATGGCGTCGATGTCGCCTTCGATGCGATTGGTGGTGCGAATATCCTCAAATGCGTTCGCGCGGTACGGCGTGGCGGCACGGTCGTCGGCTACGGCTTCATGGCGGTCGATGGCAGGCTTGCGCAGGCGCGCACGTTCTTCGATGTCTTTGCAGGTAGCCGCCTGCGCGGGCGCCGCGGCACGTTCTACGGCATCTCATTGTGGTACCGAAAGGACAAGCAGCCCTTTCTCGAAGACCTGCCGAAGATCTTCACGCTGGTCGCGCGCCGGCAAATCCAGCCGGTCATCGCCGCGACATTTCCGATTGCTGAAGCGAAGCAGGCACTCGAACTGCTGGCCACAGGCACGGTGGAAGGGAAGATCGTTCTGACCTGCGACTGAACGCGCGCCGGGGATCAGAGGCGCCAGGTCTCGTCCTTGCCATTCGCGCGATGCTCGGGGGAATTCGGCGGCAGCGAAAAGCCGCGAAAGAAGGCTGACAGGCCGAGCACAATCACGCCGAGACCGAAGGCAAAACCCATCCACTGCAAAAAATTGGCCATCTGCACCCTTCCTCACAGTTGGTCGCGGCCAAGAGGCCATCGGTTCATGCTCGCGATCGGCCGCTCCACAAGGCGCAACAGAAGAGCTACCGGGCGAGGCGCGGGCCGCTACTGCTTCTTCAGCGTATAGACGCGGTCGTTGAGGCCGATTTCCGCGGTCGAATCGTCGATGAAATGAAAGTCGATCTCGCAGCCGGTTTCCAGCGTCTTGATGCTTTTCCCGGTAAGGCCGAGCGAGGCGGCGAGCTTGTCCGGATCGACCGACTTGTTGTTCGATCGCATTTCTTCAAAGGCGCCCTGGAAAGCCATGTCGGCGGTGAAAACGCTGACCTTGTAGTGCGGAGCCGCGCAGGCGAACGGACGCGGCCCGGCGATTTCCCTGGGCCGCAGGACGACGGTCTTGCCGATCAGCCGCGCCGGCTCGGCGCCATCGGGCTTTTGCCCGGGATCGGCCCATGGCGCCACCACCGCGCCGGCGAGCTTCCAGGTCCCGATGTAGAACGCGTCGGCGGCTTTGGCCGGAGCAACGGCGGCGACGCCAACGCAAATCAAGCAGCAAATCGCAAGCGCGTATTTCATGGCGGTCCCCCGGGGCGGCTCCCTCCTTATGACGGCGCAACCGCCGATCAGGTTCATTCGCCTAAAGTCTGTTCCCAATTCCCGGCGACGGCGCGGCCGTGGCATTCCTGGCCGCGCTCGAGTTGTGGCTGGCCTATGAGGCGACCCATCCGGAGCCACCGCCGACCCCCGCGCAAGAGCAACGTTAGGCCCAAACATCGGCGCGGACAGCCTGAAAAACTCGTGGCGCCCGCCATGCGGCGCCCGCCCCAGGGGCATGTGAACTTAAACGCGGCCTGCCGCGACCAATGCCGGTGCGATCGAGGCGATGCCCGAGATCGACCGTGCCGGCGGCTGCACGTCAACGCCACGGCATGTCATCCGGACAGAAAGAGGCGGTGCATGTTATCTCGGCGCGATCTTGTCAAAAGCGGCGCTCTGGCGCTCACCGTTGCGCCTCCGCAAGGCGCGTTTGCGGAGGAGACCAAGACGGAGCTGTTCAAGGTCATCACCGTCAAGGACGAAATCGTCATCGGGCTTTCCCCCGACGAGCTCAAGGGGCTCGGCGGTACGGATGCGAGCGCGGTGGCGCATGCGCTGGCGCAGAGGGGCGACATGGCGGTGTGGCAATACAATGTGCATCGCGGCCCCAACGGCGAATTGCAGCAGGCGCCGACCGCGAAGATCGGGCTGATCGCGAATTCATCGCTGCGGGTCGAACCCTACACCACGCCGTATGCGGTTGTGCCGCACCAGTGAGTTCGGCGAATAATTGCAATCCGTCATTCCGGCGCGATGCCAACGGGCCCGCGCGAAGCGCGGCCCGATGACAAGCTCCGCATCGAACCCGGAATGACGAGCAGGCCGAATACTTCGTGTCATTTTCAAGAGCCCTTTTGAGGAAAGCCCATGCTGGATGCCCACCAATTGCTCTGGACCCAGATTGCCGCCGCCGTTTGCACGCTGATTTTCGCCGGCCTCCTGTTCAACATGTTTCGCATGCGAAGCCGGATGCAGGCCGCCGGCAACTGGGACGCGGTTGAGGGCGTCATCACCGTATCAAAAGTAGATCAGCCTCCCAGCCACGTATCGGACGATCTCAACGACGCCACCCCCATCATCCATTATCGCTATCGCGTCGGCGGCCAGGACATCGAGGGCGACCAGATCGGCGTCGGTGGGGCGCCGCTCACGACGCGCGTGCTCGCCTTGCGGACGGTGGCAAGATATCCGGTCGGCGCCCGCGTCGACGTCCATGTCGACCCGAACGATCCCAAAAACGCGCTGCTGGAGCCGAGCAATCAGGGAAATCTCGCAGCGCTGATCGCTTTTGCGATCGTGTTTGGCTTGATCGCGGCCGTTCTGGTTGCGCATTCGATCGCAGGCCACGTGCTCTATACCGATAAGGGCGTTCCGCTGTTTGTCTTTCCCTTGCCGGTTCTTGTCCTGCTCGGCGCCGTCTTCGGCGTCATCGCATACGTGCGTCAGCGGCAGGTGGCCAGTGCCAGCGCGCGATGGCCGACGGCGGCCGGCAACATCACCCTGTCGGACGTGATCGAGGAAGCGATCGAGGAGAAGGACAACGACGACAAATCCCGCATTCGCAGGATCTATCGCTATCAGGTCGACCTGCGCTACGCCTATCAGGTCGGCAAGCGCGACTTTGTCGGCACCGCCGCCAACTGGGGCGCGACCGCGATCTATGGCCTGCGCGAACTCGCGGAAAAGGCGGCGAGCCAGTACCGGCAGGGGCAGCCCGTCACGGTCTATTACGATCCGGAGCAGCCGGGCAACGCGGTGCTGGAGCCGGACAGCCGGCAGGGATCGCTGGCGCCACTGATCGCCGCGGCCATTTGCGCCGTGTTCGGCGGGGTGATGCTCGCGGTATTCGTCATGGTCGGCTTCGGCGGTTAGAGCGTTTTCCGGCGAAGCATGCCCTCGGACTTGATCCGGGGGTGGGCCCCGGTTCGCGTAAAGAAAACGCGTCAAAACAAAAAGCTAGCGCCAAAAAGGGCTCGCGGCCACCTCGGGTCCGGCACTTGCGACAGAGAAAGGCCCCGCCGGATCAGATCCGGCGGGGCCACGCCATGTGTCGCTCGAGTATACCCCTGAGAAGGGGGCAGAAGCCTACTTCAACGAAGTATTGACCGACGTGAACTTGTCGTTGAGGTTCGAACCCAGACCGTTCACCACCGCGATGATCGCAAGCGCGATACCCGCCGCGATCAGACCGTATTCAATCGCGGTCGCACCGGATTGATCCGACAAGAATTTCGAGAAAATGCGCTGCAAAACCTGCCTCCTTTGGGGGGGATTGTGATGACGCCCTAACCCCCGTAGAACTACTGGCAATCATCTAAAGTTGAGTAAACGCGCGCCGCTCAATTCTAATCTAATCACCGGGCTGCCAGCCCTCGCTTTGGGTTGATTGCGCGGACCGGCCCGCATCACGACCCCCTTGTCACACGATTGTCATGCTGCGGATCGCCGGTTGCTTCGGCGGACAGCGCCCGCTTGCCGGCGTTGCCGGCCGATCCCAAGGGGGTCGCTACCCGCCCCAGCAGTCGCGATCCGGCAACAAGAACCATCGCTGCGACGCGATTGAATTTATGCGAAGGGAGATTTTGCAAAGCGCATCAGCGGGCCGGCCCGCAGACTGCCGGCTATCAAGACGTCACTCGCTCGCCAACTGCGTGGGCGTGGAGTGGAAGATCCCGGCCCCCGAAACCTGGGAGGCGATCAGGAAGGCCGCAACGACCGCCGGCACGCTGATGAGTCTCAGGAATTGATCCACCGAAAGCATGATTGTCGTCCCCCAAACGATTTCAATTCGTGGTTTGCGCCGCCCGCTCATCGCGGGTCAGAATCTGGTCCGAGATCACCGCCCCGGATATCGTGAGCAGTGCCAGAATCATGATGACCGCCATCGTTCTCATCGGATTAGCGTCGCTTCCGATTGTGGCCGAAAATGTCAGAGCTTGGCGCATTTTCAGGACCAAGCCGCGAAACAATCATGGCCGCGGCGCGCAAAGGCGCCCGGCCGCGTTATGGGGCGTCGGCGACGCAGGTCCAGCCCGAGCGCGCGCCAAGGGCGGCGGCAAAGCCATCCCGTCACGTCGGCCTGGACATGACCAGCCAAAAGCCCAGCAGAACCGCCACCAGCGCCACGCTGAAAACCAGTCGCCGATTCATTTCGGTCCCCCGCTCCCGGCAAGGAATTTCGCGTGGCGGCCGCGGGGCATCGCGATCATGCTCAATGCCCTCCGCGCGCGGCATAGATCTGGTAGAAGGTGATCAGTATCTCGAAGGCGATCAAGAGCACGACGATGAGTTCGAGGCGAAGCGAGCGCCTTGTATCGATGATGTCGGCCAGCGTGTTGGCGGTTTCCGCGACCACGGCTAGCTTGCGGTTGAGCGCGTCGACCCGCTCCTTGAGTTCATACTCATCCTCCAGGCGCGCATAGAGCCGCTCCAGATCCGGACGATCCCACAGCGCATCGGGCTTTTCCGTAATGGCGACCCGGCCCGATACATGGTGCTGCACCAAAAGCGCGTCCCCGATCAGCTTCAATATGCCCCGCCGGCTTCGCTGGGTTTTCCCGGAGCTGGCCAATTCACGCACAAAGGGTTCGATGATCTCGAACACTTTCGCCACTTCGCGTTCGTCATGGGCGAGCACGACGCTCTTGGCGAGAGCGTCGGAAATGATGAGAAGCCTTTCCAGCGAGAGGTCGCGAACCTGGATCGGTCCTCCGGCGGCGACCTGATCCTCGCCCTCGGTCTCAAGTTCGAACGTCGCGGTTTCCTCCTCGGGCGGCGTCAACCTGCCGCCGATGCGCGGTGACAGCCTTTCCAGGAAGGCCGCCTCGCCTTCCGCGGACATGCCAACAAATACCACCGCGCCATAGCGAAACAGGACCGCGACGCCGTCCTTGCCAACCCGCAGCGCCAGCGGAATCGCCGAGAGCGCTTCGCCTTCGAAGCTCGCCGTATTGATCCGATCCCCCACATTGAGCGCATGGGCGGTAACGCGATTTCCCGGCAAAACGAACCGAACGGGTAAATTCTTCATCTGGGGCCCTGGGAAGCGCAAACCACCCCTCGACGGGCGGCGCGGCGGAGAGCACAGAGCCTATCATCGTCAGCGCAGTCCCGCGACCCGTTGGCTGATCCGGCTCAAAGGCTGTAAGGCTGGGGCCTCGAAAATGCTCCGCAGAGCGAGAGCCCCTTCGCCCGGAAGCGCACTATCAAGTTGCGAAGGCCCTCGGGCTCGATAACTGCTCGATAACAACGCTTCGGCGAAAACCCGGACGTCATCCAGAACGGCTCCGGCGCGTTTCCAAAGCCATTGTTTTGCCGTACTGGATCAACACTCTGTAGGGGCGGTGATTTTCAATTGTATGCGTACTCCGCAGCAAATTCGCAGCTGGAATTTCGTGCGGAGACGAGGATCCGGCAGCGAGTGCGGTAATGGACACGCTTTATGATTTGCTTGGCGCTCTTCCGCGCGATGACGCCGAGGGTCTGAGGGCCGCGTTTCGCAGAGCCGTCAAGGGCGCTCACCCCGACCTTAGACCCGGCGATCCGGACGCTGCGCTGAAATTCAGGCAGATCGTCCGCGCCAACGAAATCCTCATCGACCCGGAACAACGCGAGGCTTACGACCATCTGCTGGCGCTCGCGCGCGCGGAGCAGCGCCGGGCGTTCGTGCGCCCCCTCGCCGCCAGGATTCACAGTCTTGCCTCCGGCGTGATGGCACTTGCCGGAATCTCCATCATGACTGTCGGCGGCTATTTGCTGTTCATGCAGATATCGACGGCATCGGTTGTTCCGGCCAACAACGTTGGCGTGGCTGTGCGCGTATCGCCTGATATCGCGCCCGTCAGCCGAACCGATTCGCTGTATCCGACCGACCAGAATTCGGTCATCGCCAAGCTCGAGAGTAAACGCGAGAGTACAAGCATTGCCGCCGACGCCATCGTGCGAAGCGCCGCCATGATTCCGACCAACTTGGAAAGCCTGCCGGCGCTCAATTTCGGCGCGGCTCCCGACCTCGTCCTGAACGATGCCCAATTTTTTCACGCACGGGGAGTCTTCGCCTACCGCAACGGCAACCTGAACGGGGCAATTGCCGATCTGGATCAGGCGGTCCAGCTTGATCCCGGCTTTTCAGCTTCCTACATCGACCGCGGCATCGTGTTTTATCGCCTGCCAAAATTTGACCGCGCTTTCGCCGACATCGCGCCGGCGAAGCGGATCGAAACGGAAAGCCAACCCAAATCCATGCCAACGGTGGCGAAGAAGCCACGCTCCGATCAGACCGGAATCGCGATTTCGACGACGTCGTTGTCCCGACGGCCAACGGCGGCTGCGCAACATTCAGCGCCAGAAGGAGGGTTTGCGTCGGCCACGTTTCAATGAATCGTCTTGCAGCACCGTTGGGTCACGGGTCGGCGATGGGCTGCCACTCCCCATCAACGACGTTTCTGAGGATGATCTCCGATAGCTTGAAAACAAGCTCTCGCAGCCGGGCATTGTCTTCAAGCAGCGACGCAACGTCGTCTGTGTGTTCGTCATAGGTAATTTCGTCACATTCGAGTGACGATCCGTCGACACGCTCTTGATTGCTGTCCAGCGGAGATACCTTTCCCATCGCCAATCCCCCCATTCAGGTAGCCGTACGCGCGCCCAGTTTTCCCGTTCACTGCAAGAGTGATTTGAGTCGGGGGCCAATCTTGGACCGAAATAGGAAACCTGCCGCATTGACGCCGCGATAGTGCCGGAAATCCCGGCGTGATTTGAGTATCGTCAATTGGGGCAAGCATGCTGCCCTTTAAAATCCGTGATCATTTGCAAATCGTCAATTAGTTGGGACTACGGAAGACACACCTCGGCGGAGGCAACGTCTGTATCAAGACGGAGCGCGCCCGATGCCTGTCGTGGTGATTACTGCGTCGATCCTGGTCAGTCTGGTGTTGATGGGACCATCCGAAGCCTCACGGCCCTGCGTGAGCAGGACCGACGCGCGTCAGCATTCTGGTTCGGTTCACCTCTACCGGCATGGCCGGGATCAATGCTGGGACGCGGTGCCGACGCGTGGAAGTCATCAAATCCACGGAGTTCAGCGGGCCATTGAACAGCCTAGCCCGGATGACTCGGTGCCGGACATGTCGCCGGATGATGCACGCTGGATCGATATCGATCAGGCGGCGCCGCCATCCATTATCGAACGTAAGCCCGAGCCGACGGATTTGTCGCACGGCGTGGTATTGGTGGCTATTGCCATCGTCGTCATGCTGGGAACGATCGAGGCCCTGTTCCGCTGCACGATCTCGCCAACGGGCGGCGCCACGACGGGCCGAAACCGCGGCAGACCTTGAAGGATCAGAGATGCTCCTCGAAATCCTCCGACGACATGCCGAACGCCGACAGCGCCTCCTCCAGATAGTCGGCAAGCATTGGCGTCCCGATCAGATAGGCGGCCGTGCGGTTGTTGTGAGCCCGCGACGCCTCGCCGCGCAGATCGCGCCAGTTGTCGAGATTGCCGTCACCACGGCCGAGCCACATCAGCGCGACGAGATCGATCTGCTCGTCTTCGTTCAATCCCCGAATGAAGCCGGAAAGCTCGGAGCGATCGGAGCTCTGGCTGTGATTCTCGGGCATGTCATCGTCGTCGGAATCGGATTCCAGATTCAACCCGGCGGCGCTGCTTTCGGACTGACGTGACTTCGCGATGATGAAGAACACCTTCTCCGGCGAGATCGACAGGTTCGGGATTTTTTTCATCGCAGACTCCCCCTCGGGAAACAGGCAAAAATTCATCAGATACAAGGCTTTCGGCCGCAAGCCGAACGCTACACGCAGCCTAAGGCTGCGCGGCGAAAGCCACATTGCGCAAGATCAAGGCGCGGCCCCGCGCGGCGCCCGCAGCTAACGCCTGCCGGAGCAACGCCAAGGGCGGGACCCCTGCTCCAACCTACCCCTTGATGAAGCCGAGCAGGTCGGCGTTGAGGCGGTCCTTGTGGGTCAGAAAGATCCCGTGCGGCGCGCCCTCATAGACCCTGAACTGGGCCTTCGGGATCAGCGCGGCGGTGGGCCGCCCGGTCAGATCGATCGGCGCGGAGACATCCTTGTCGCCGTGAATGATCAGCGTGGGCACGGTGATCCCGGGCAGCTCCTGGCGAAAGTCGGTCGAGGTGATGCGCCGGCTGGTTTCGATCGCGACCGGCAGCGGCGTAGTCAGCATCAGCTGCTTGACCCACTCCTGCAGGCTCGGCGAAGTGTCGGCGACAAAGAAGCCCTGCCTGCCCTCCTCCAGCCATTTCGGAAAGTCCGCCTGCAGCACGTGGCTGCGGAAGAACTCCAGCGCTTCGGCCGGGATGCCGTTTGGGTTGTCCGGTGTCCTCGTCAAGAAGGGCAGCGCCGCCGGTGCAATGAGGACGATTTTCTCGATCCGGCCCGCGCCGTGCCGGGTCAGATAGCGCACGATCTCGCAGCTGCCGAAGGAATGACTGACCAGCGTCACGCCACGCAGATCGAGCTGCGTCAACAGCGCGGACAGATCGTCGGCGAGCGTGTCGCAGTCGTAGCCGCTGCCCGGCTTGCTTGAGCGGCCGTGGCCGCGGCGGTCATAGGCGATGCAGCGCAGGCCCGCTTGAGAGAGCGCGCCGATCTGGTAGTCCCACATCGGCGACGGCAGCGCCCAGGCGTGAATGAAGACGACCGGTTTGCCGCTTCCCCAATCGGTGTAGGCGAGTTTCACGCCGTCGGCGGTTTCGATGAAATCGCCGGTGTGCGGCTTCGCAGGCGGAGCGGCGGCACGCGCGTTCATCGCGTTGTCGGTCATGCCGCCCAGCAGGCAGGCGCCGACCGCACCCGAGGCGGCCGATTTCATGAGAGTGCGTCTATCCATGGCTTCGATCCCTGATCAATTTGCTGATGATCGCGATTCTGGCCGGCCGGATGACGCGTGGCGATTACCTCGGGGGTAAAAGTTTTCGCGCATTACCTCCGTTCGGTCAGCCGTTGACGCATGTATCATGATATGATACATACCTGAATGATCAGGAGCTTCCGGAACAAACAGACGGAGAATGCTTTTAATGGTATCCTGGGCAAGGGCTTTCCGTCCGACCTGATCAAGATCGTCCGCCGCAAGCTTGGTTTTCTGCATGCCGCGGCTCTATTAGGCGATCTGAGAGCTCCGCCGGGAAATCGTCTGGAAATGCTGAAAGGTGACAGGATCGGGCAGCATTCGATCCGCGTTAACGACCAGTTCCGCATCTGTTTCATCTGGACAGACGAGGGCCCGATCGACGTCGAATTTACGGACTATCACTAGCGGATAAATTAGTGTCAGGAACTCGCCAATGAAAAAGAGACACGCATCAAAAAAAGTCGCTCAAAAAAGACTTGCACCGATGCATCCCGGTGAAGTGCTTCGGGAAGAGTTCCTGATCCCTCTCGATATGTCAGCGGGCGCGCTAGCCAAGGTGTGCGGCGTGCCTCGAACGCGTATCGAGCGACTGGCCAATGAAGAGACTGGCCTCACCGCCGATACGGCCCTGCGATTGTCGAAGGCGTTCGGGACGACGGCTGCACTGTGGCTGAACCTGCAGAATGCCTTTGATGTTCAAATGGCCGAACGCGCGATTGGAAAAGAGCTGAAGAATATCGCGCCGGTGATCGGGCACGCGGCGTAGTTACTCTTCTTGCCCGTTCGTTCTAGCGCGACCTTCCACAAAGCGGCGCCCAGCAGCGCCGCTGCATCAAGAAGCAAAGTCACCAATTTTCATCCGGCGAAGCCAATATTCAGCACCATTACCGCCGCTCCGTCGCAAAGCCGTAGAGCAGCGCCAGGCGGTCGAGGCATTCACGGAACCGTCTGGCAAAATAGTCGATCCAGCGCTGGCCACGCAGCCCGCGGCGCTGGCCAATCTGCTCCATGGTCAGCCCGAGAACCAAAACCTCATGCACCAGCGCTGCGCCATCAGCGCCGAGTTCGCGCTCGGCGCGGTTGAGCCGCAGCACCGCCTTGCGCTGGCGTTCGGTGATCGGCTCCCGCGCCTGTCCGCCATCGACATATTCCCGCGTCGGATCGACGGCCTGCGGGTCGCGCTCGGCCTTTTCCCAATCGTCCTGAAACGCCCGCCCGCCCTGGTACTGCGCCTCGTCGATCTGGCGGCGGCTGTGCAGCCTGCCCAGCGGATCGTTGCGGATCGAGCGCAGCGTGACGATCTTTTCGCCCGGCTCCAGCGCCAGCGGATCGTCCACTTCAACCTCCGCCACTTCGGCGTTGCGCGGCAGGTCCTGCGACCTGCGGTCATGAATTTTAGCCGATTTGTGCGCCCTCTTGCGTCTGGCCCGTGCCATGATAGCTCCCTTGCAAGCGTGGATGTTCGAATGGCGAAAATCGTTCGTCTCTTACGTCGCGCGCCTCGCGACGTAGGCCACAAGCTCCGGGCTGACGGCGATGCCAGGTTTTTCCTTCGCTCCCCCCGCATGCGGCATTGAGCCAGCTGCGATGTGCGCTTCGCCCTGGGGAAGATTCTGATCTGAGTGTGGGTGTGAGTGGTCGGCGCCGGCTTGAGCCACGCCCGACGATCGCGAAGCAATTGCCCGGGGCGGGAGTGGCCGGGAACGCGAGGCATTTTCCAGCTTCATGCGCGCCAGCGCCGAGCCGAGGCCGCCCTTTTGGCCGGCGATCGCGCGCTTCTCGGAAACGCGCATCATCCGCGCCAACTCGGCGTCGATCCGCTTGTGCTTCCAGCCCTCGTGGAAAAAATCCTGCAGGGTCGGACGATACTCGCACCAGGTCCGCAAAGGCAGCTTTGTGATCTTGGAGAGCTGCCGGTCGTCGTCGGGAAGCTCGCCCTTGCGCCAGTAGTGCATCATCAAGAGCAGATAGGCCCCGTGCTGCGCCGTGGTCAGGTGGCCGGTGTCGCCGAGATAGTCGCCGACATAAAGGGGCATCCAGGGACGGTTCATGGCGCACGCCTCACAGACTGCGGTTATCGTTTGCGGGCGTCGTCGCCCATTGATCGTGCAACAGCGCCACGAGCGTGAGCCTGCGGTTTGAGCCGGCCGGCTCGCGCCGGATCAGCGCGCGCAGATGCGCCAGCCGATGCCGCGGCGAAAGCCGCTTGATACGGACTGCGAGATGAGAGAGTTCTGTGCTCATGCCGCCGCCACCAGCCGCAACAGCACCTTGCCCGCCGAGCGCTCCGACACAGCGGCGGGGCTGCTGGTCAGGTGAAAATGCGCGACGCAGTAGCTCGAACCCTCGCGGCGTGGGTGGCCGCAAAAGGTGATGGCCTCGCCCTCCGCCTCGCCGCCATAAGGGTAACGGCAATCGCCGCGTTCAAGCTCAAGCAGCGACAGGTGGCGCGGCACGATGCCGACGCAGCGCAGTTTCAGCGCCGCGGCCCGTTTCCGCACCGTCGGCTTCGGCCGGGATGGGGCAAGGGCGCGCGCGCGTATTTTTAGCAGCCGCGCCGGACGCGGCTTCGGCTGCGGTTTCCGCGCTGCTGGAATATCGGCCCGCCCGGGACCGGAAAGCCCCATGCGCCTGGCGCGGCCGATCGTGGCATTGCGGGAATAGCCGGTGTTGAACCTGGCGTTGATCGCATTTGCGATCCGCGAAAAGGACAGCCCTTTTTCGAGATATTCGCGCAGCGCCCGCGAATGTTCTTCCGCCCAGCTCGACTGCATGGCAGCCCTCCGAGGTTTTCACGTTATGTTCTCATACTTCTGATATTACGAAATGAAAGTCAAGCCCGATTTCGGATAATCGGAATTGCTTTCATTTCTGAAATTCGGAAAAGATACGCCATGCTGGACAACAAGCTGATCGAGCGGGGGCTCAAGAAGCCGGGCAAGACCAAGGGGGGGCTTGCGGCGGCGATGGGCGTTCGCCCCGGTGCTGTTTCCGAAATCCTGTCCGATGCCCGCCTGATCAAGGCCTCGGAAATCCAGCCGATCATCGACTATCTCGAGCTGAACTCGGTGCCGATCATGGGCCGGGTCGGCGCCGGTGCGGCGATCGAGCCGGAACACGAGCAGGTACCCCCGGAGGGACTGGGCGAGGTCGAACTGCCCTTCCCGATCGCGGAGGAGACCATCGCCTTCGAAGTGGCCGGCGATTCCATGCTGCCGAAATATGAAAATGGCGACATTATCGTGGTCTACCGGGAGCAGCGGCACCCGGTTTCGAGCTTTTACGGGGAAGAGGCCGCGGTGCGGCTGAAGACCGGCGAGCGCTACCTGAAAACCGTCGAGCGGGGCAAATCCGCCACCCTGGTCAACCTCACGAGCTTCAACGCCAAGCCGATCGTTGGGGTAAAGCTGGAATGGATCGGGGAAATCTGCGTCACCCTGCCGCGGGGCCAGATCGAGCGGCTGCGCGCCAAGGCGACGGCGCGCTCGCGCAAGGCGGCGCGCGGGAAAACGCCCGCGAAATGACGCCGGAACGGGCCGTGATTCGCGGGCTGAACCATGCGGCAGGCACCAAATTTCTGATTTCCAGAATTATAGGGTTGACTTGTTTCTGAATTTCAGAAATACTGCGACCCAACCGGGCAACGCCCGCCGGGAGCGCAGCGAACCGCGCATGCAGTATTTCGTCGTGATGATCGACTACGGACGGCGCGGCCGCGAAGCCATCGTCGATCCGGAAGTGACCCGGCGCGAGGTTATCTCGCGCATCGTGTCCGGCGAATACGGCAACATCAGCTTCATTCACGAGATCGCCGACGGCGCGGTCGAGGACATCACCAAGGACATCCTGGCGGAGGCCGCGGTTCCGGAAATCGCCTCGACTGGCGCCGACCTGCAGGCGAGCCGGTTCGATCATCTGCGCGATCTCAAAAAGCATGAGACGGCGTGAGGAAGGCTTCGCCTGGAACGCGATGGCTCTTAATTGAATCGGCCTGTCGATAGGTGCACTTCTTCAGGTGCACTTCTTCACCTCTCCCGCCTGCGGCGGAGGTCGACGCGCTCGGGAGCGCAATTGCGCGCCAGAGCGCGGCGGGTGGGGCAAAGCCTATCCCCTCGACCAGCTGCGTCTTGTGAAGACCCCCACCCCAACCCTCCCCCGCAAGCGGGAGAGGGAGCGCGCTTCCGTCGTGGCTACAAACTTGATCCGGTGTCACATCTAGCCCCTCGACCGGAAACCGCTCTTCCCTCACCTCGCGAGCCGCCTCACTCCCGCGATATCACCAGCTTCAGCGACATCGACGCCGCGGTCGCGGCGACCATGATCGCCGCCACGGCCAGCAAGCCGACGACGTAGGACCCTGAAAATTCCCTGAGCCAGCCCATCATCGATGGACCGACAAAGCCGCCGACGGTGGCGATTGAGTTGATGAAGGCCAACCCGCCCGCGGCCGCGACCCCGGTCAGGAACCGGGTCGGGATGGTCCAGAAGATCGCCCGCGCCGCGGTCACGCCGACCAGCGCCAGGCTGAAACCGATGACGGCGACGGGAAGCGAGCCGGAGATGATCGGCGCCAGCAGCCCGACACCGCCGAGAAGGCACGCGATCGCCAGGTTGACGATGCGCCGGCCTTTTTCGTCGACATAACGCGCCCACAGGATCATGCCAACGGAAGCAAACAGATAGGGGATGGCGGCGGTCCAGCCGATCGCCAGATTCGACAAATGATATTCCTTCAGCATCAGCGGCAGCCAGATGCCGATGCCGTAGGAGCCTAGCGTAAAGCCGAACTGGATCACGGCGCAGATCAGCACGCGCGAATCCTTGAATGCCGCCAGCAATGAAGAATGCGGCCGCTCCCGCACTTCGGAAGCGAGCACCTCGTCCAGCATGTCACGCTCGTCGGGCGTGAGCCAGGTCGCGGCCTGCGGGGAATCGGAAAGCAGGCGCAGCGTCAAAAACCCCAGGGGGATGCAGGGCAGGCTCACCAGCAGAAACAGCCACTGCCATCCGGCGAGACCCCAGATGCCGTCCATCTGCAGCAGCAGGCCGCAGACCGGGCTGCCGACCAGCGAGGACAAGGGAATCCCGACCAGGAACCAGGCCAGCATCCTGGTGCGGTATTGGGCCGGAAACCAGGCGGCGAGAAAGAACGTCACCCCCGGGAAGAACCCGGCTTCCGCGATCCCAAGCAGCAGGCGCAGGCCGTAGAAGCTGTTCGGCCCGACCACGAAGGCGGTTGCCGCCGACACGATGCCCCAGCTGATCATGATGCGGGCAAGCCAGCGCCGCGCGCCGAAGCGATAGAGCATCAGGTTGCTCGGCACTTCAAACAGCGAATAGCCGAGAAAGAAAACGCCCGCCGCAAGACCGAACTGCGACGCCGACAGGCCAAGCTGCTGGTTCATGGTCAGGGCGGCGAAACCAAGACTGGTGCGATCGAGATAGTTGAAGAGATAGGCGATGGTCAGAAGCGGCACGAACCTGAGCGCGGCTTTTCGAACGGCGCTTTGCAGCACGGGATCCTCCCCTGCCCGCTCCGACGCATCGCGTTCCCCCGGGACGCTCTGCTGCAACAGTGCCATCCTCATTCCTTCCCCGTGATGATCTTTTGTTATTATGTATCGCAACCGGCATATAGCACGATGCCAGCATCGGCCGCGAACGGATATGTAACAGGAATGTCACATGTGCCGGGATTATGCAGCCGTTCCTCAAACGTTCGAAAGAGTTGATGAGGGACCTTTGATTCCGCGCAGTAGGCTGGTTTCGGGGTTGATGTTCACTTTCGGCTTTCGAAGGAGAGCGATATGCCAGCCTACGTTCAGCATCACGACCTCGTCGAGACGCCCCCGGTGGTCTGCCCCGGCTGCATCGGGCTGCTGCCGATGTATGTCAGAGACATCGAGCCGCATTGGAGCATGGCGAAGATCGACTTCATCTATGAGTGCGCCGACTGCGGCGCCGAAGTCAGGCAAACCGTCACAAAGCCCGAACGGCGGCACTGACCAGCGCGCGCACGTCGCCGCGACCGCGCCGCCGGGCTGAGGTCCGCCTCGGCAACACGCTCTCGCGCAGCAACTCACCGGCAGCGTATCGGCTGCACGCGGCGGCTAACGGTCTAACGCAACGGAAAGGTCTGGAACCGCTCAGTTGGCGGCAAGGGAATGACCGGAAGCATCGAGATTGCATTCCCTGAAATGGAACGCAATTTCGTCAAGCGCACGCTGCTCCCACTCTTCGGCTTCTGCGAGCCAGAAAACCCTACGCTCGGAATCAAGGTACGCACGCTCCCGGCAAAAATATTCCTGGCGGCGAATTTCAACGAGCTTGTTCATGAACTCCACTCCTGTGTGAAGCCAATTGACGCGCGCACAATAGCAGAATCCGCACCGCGAGTCCGTTGCATTTTGTCGCGCGAAAAGAGGCAATCCTTCTGCCCTTGTGGACATCGCAGTGCAGCATGTCGGCAAACATTTGGCCGGCCTTCTGGCATGCAAGATGCCGACGCGCCGCACCCGCTTGGCTTCGAACGCAAGCTTCGCGCGTGTGAAACCGGAACGCGCCGCGCGATCCGAAGCTTCAAACAAGAAAACGAGCGGCAGGCGTGAACCGGCACGCCGATCAGACCCCCGCGCAGGCCATGCTATTTTTTGGATTTTCCAATGGCTTGAGATCGCGAATCTATTGTCTGCCACGCTATCTGCGGTACATAGCTGGACTGTGACATTTATCGGACCGATCAAGACGAGAAGTCCTGAAGGGACCCGGCAGGGAGGGCGTTATGAACGAACACGATGGCAACAAGCGCTGGTCGTACCGAGGCTGCGCCTGCGGCGGCTGCGAGAGCACCCTTTCGCTGTCCGGCGCGGCGCTGAGCCGGCGTCAATTCGTGGCTGGACTGGCCGGCGCCGCGACCGTGGCGGCGGCGGGGTTGGGACACCCGCAGAACGCCATGGCGCAGACCGCCGGGGCAAAGCCCTACCGCATCGATGTTCATCATCATCTGTCGCCACCGAGCTACATCGCGGCGTCGGTCGGCGCCAATTTCGGTGATGGCCTGATGCGCGGCTGGACGCCCGAAAAATCGCTGGCCGATATGGACCAGGCGGGCATCGCGGTCGCGATGCTCTCGGTGACGCAGCCGGGCGTCAATTTCACCTCCGGCGAGGCGGCGCGCAAGCTGGTGCGCGAGTGCAACGAATACGCCGCAAAGCTGATCGCCGACCATCCCGGCCGCTTCGGGAGCTTCGCAATGCTTCCACTCACCGATGTCGACGGCAGCCTGAAGGAAATATCCTACGCACTCGACACCCTCAAGCTCGACGGCATCGGCCTGTTGACGAACTATCACGACAAGTGGCTCGGCGATCCCGCCTTCCTGCCGGTCATGGAAGAACTCAACCGGCGCAAGGTCGTGGTCTACACCCATCCGGCCACGGCCGATTGCTGCGTCAACCTGGTGCGCACCGAACCGCCGGGGATGATCGAATGGGGCACCGATACGACCCGCACCATCGGCGACATCATCTTCTCCGGCAACGCGCAGAAATTCCGCGACATCCGCTGGATCTTCTCGCATGCCGGCGGCACCATGCCGTTCCTGATCGAGCGGTTCGTCCGCCAGCCGTTGCTCGATCCGAAATCAAAGGCGGCCGTGCCCGAGGGAACGCTGGCCGAACTGACGCGCTTCTATTACGACACCGCGCAAACCGCGAACAAGGCCGCGATGTCGGCGCTGACCGCGGTGATCCCGACTTCGCAGATTGTGTTCGGCACCGATTTTCCCTATCGCACCGGCATCGACCATGTGAAGGGACTGCGGAATTCGGGCGTTTTCACCGAAGCACAGATCATGGAGATCGAGCGCGGCAATGCGCTGAAGCTGCTGCCGCGGCTCGGTGCCTAGCCGATGACTGGACGGAATAACCAAGCTGTGAAAGTCGATCGCAGAACGGTGCTGGCAGGGATTTCGGTCGGCATCGCCGCCGCGGCAGAGGGCACGGCGTTTGCGGGGCCATCTCCCGCCGCCGGTTCGGAAAAGGGGCCGCTGGTCTGGCTCAACATGGACCAGAAGGAACTCGACGACGCGTATGACCAGTCCAAATACGCGCCGAACCTGCAGCAGATCACCAGGCGTTATGCGTCCAACAGCAATGCGATGCGCGCGCGCCTCGGCGAGCCCAAACGCCTCGATTACGGCCCGACCGCCATCGAGCGGCTCGAAGTCTATTCCACCAAACGGGCCAATGCGCCGATCCACATTCACATTCACGGCGGGGCCTGGCACCAGCGCCCGGCGGCTGAATACGCCTTTCCCGCCGAAATGCTGATGAACGCCGGCGCGCATTACGTCGTCCCTGACTTCATCTCGGTGGACGAGGCCAATGGCGATCTGATGCCGATGGTCGACCAGGTCCGCCGCGCCATCGCCTGGACCGCGCGCCATGCAAAGGACTTCGGTGGCGACGCCGGACGCATCTATTTGTCCGGCTTCTCCTCCGGCGCGCATCTGGCCGGAGTGGCGCTGCTCACGGAATGGCGCGGGGATTTCGACCTCCCCGACAACCTCATCAAGGGCGCCGTGCTTTCAAGCGGCATGTCCGATCTTAGGCCGGTTCGGCTTTCGGCGCGCTCGAAATATGTCCACTTCACAGACGAGATGGAGGAGCGTCTCTCTACCCAGCGCCATCTGGCGCGGATCAACACGCCTCTGGTGCTTGCCCATGGCACCTACGAGACGCCCGAATTTCAACGCCAGACCCGCGATTTTGCCGCCGCGCTCAAGGCCGCCAACAAGCCGGTGCAGTATCTCGTCAATGAGAACTACAATCACTTCGAGATGATGGAGACGTTCGCGAGCCCTTACGGCCTGCTCGGCCGCGCGGTGCTGGAGCAAATGCAACTCCGCTCCACCTGAGCGGTCCTCGCTCAGCACGTGTGGCTCGACTGGCGTTCGGATGGCGTCAGTACCACACGCGACCAGCGCTCATCGCTCGACAAAGGCGCGCTGGAACTGATCGGTAACCGGCTTCAACAAATAGCTCATCATGGTCCGGCTGCCCGTCTGCATGAAGACTTCCGCGGGCATACCCGACACGAGCTGCAGTCCAGCGAGCCGACGACGTTCATCTTCGGGAAGCATCACCCTGACCGTGAAGTAAGACGCATTGGTCTGCTGATCGCGGCTGGTATCAGCAGACACATATGACACCACACCGGTGAGCTGCGGCGTCACACGCTGGTTGAAGGCCGAGAAGCGTATGAACGCCGTCTGGCCCGTCCGTACCTGATCGATATCGCCGGGCTGCATCCGCGCTTCGATTTGCAGATCATCGGTGTCCGGCACGACTTCCATGATGGCGTCGCCGGCGCGGATGACACCGCCGATGGTGTGCGCGGAGAGCTGATGGATCACCCCCGAAGCCGGCGAGCGGATCTCGATCCGGTCAAGAAGATCTCGCGCAGCGACGCTACGCTCCACAAGTTCGGATTCCTTGCCCTGTGTCTCGCCGAGTTCCTTCACAACCTCGGTCCGGAAATCCTGATCGAGTCGCACGATCTGAAGTTGCGCCTCGCCGATCTTTGATTTTGTCTCGGCGATCGCCGACATCAACTGCCCGCGCTCGCCTTCGATCCGCGCGCTCTCACGCTGCAGGCTCGTGAGTCGCGTCAGCGGGACAAGCCGCTTGTCATAGAGTTCCTGGACACCGGAGAGTTCACCAGTAATCAGCTCCAGTTGCCTGGTCTTGGACGCCACCTGGGCATCGAGGCCGGTAATTTCCTCGCCGAGCTGCGAGACCCGGCTTTGCAGAAGATCGATCTGGCTCCGACGCGCATTGGCCCGGGCCTTGAACAGGGATTCCTCCGATGCCAGGAGGGTCTTGACGGTGCCCTCGCCCGATCGCACCGCCAATTCGGCCGGCACCTGGAGCCCGGGCAGGCCGTCGCGCTCAGCAACCAGCCGGGCAATCCGGGCCCGGAATTCATCGAGCTGCTTACTCACCACCTGCAGACTGGCCTGCGCCTGGGTCGCGTCGAGCCGCACCAGCAAATCGCCGACACCCACCCGCATTCCATTGCGGGCCGCGATCTCCGCGACAACCCCGCCGGTCGGATGCTGGATGGTCTTGACGTTCGATTGAACCACAAGGTTACCGGGAACCACGACGGCCCCGGCAAGCGGCATCAGCACGGTCCAGCCGCCGGCCAACACGCCGGCAACAAGCAGCACTCGAAGCCCGGTTCGCAATTCATGCTCGAACGCGCGTCCGGCCCGTAAACTCAGGCTTTCGCCTGGCGCGTTATCGTTGTCGGCCAAACCGTCACGATTGATGAGGAAGGCAACGCCCTCGCTCAGGCCGACACGGCAGTTCTTGATCAGCTGTCCCATGGCCGTTGCCGGCCCGGCGTTACCCGCCGGAGGTGGAAGGGTCAATTGCGGGCTTTCGATATGCATCGACTGATATTTGTCATTCGGCTTGGGAAGGTCCGGCCCGGGCCTCGTCACATTAATCAGGGATGGGCCGTCAGGCACGATGATCGGACTGGGCCGGCGCGGCGGCGGGCCGGCAGTCGGCTCGCGTGCATGTTCGCTTCCGCGCGCGGACGGAGCGGCGCCAGTAAACCAAAATTGCTCCAGGCAGACATTGATGACCCGTTCAATCTTGCCCTTTTTGCGCTTCGGCGGGGCCGCACGCCGACGCCCGCGATGCAGGTCGTCACGCGCCGGGTGACGCGCCCGCGGTGCATGCGGCTCGTTCGGTTCCTCGCGTTCGAACGCCTGGCGCAGCCGCTGCAGTTCGAGAATCAGCGCGGCGCCTTGCGGCCCGACTCCGCCGCCGTGCTGCTCGCCGATCCAGCGCTGCGGAGATTGACCGTCAGGTCGTGCCCCGTCCCCCGTTCTCATGGCAGGGCGCTCTCGGCCAGCACAGCGAGGCGCGCCGAATTCGGACTCGGCGCCGCAGTTTGCTTCGCCGCCGCCGACTGTCCTGCTGCCGCAGGCTGCCGTGCTGCCGCGGCCTGCGTTGCCGCCGCGGCTTGGCCTGTCCCGGTGCGAACGCGCGCAAATATCTCTTCGCGTGGGCCAAAGGCGATCGCCCTTCCTTCATAGAGCACCATCGCCATGTTCAATGCCGAGAGAGCACTTGGACGGTGCGATATGACGATGACGATGCAATTGTTCTGGCGCAGAATCTGAATGGCGCGGGTCAGGGCATTTTCGCCGTCGGCATCCAGATTGGCATTGGGCTCATCGAGCACAACCAGAAACGGATCGCCGAACACCGCCCGCGCCAGCCCCAGTCTCTGCCGCTGGCCCGCGGACAAGCTCATGCCGCCCTCGCCGATCCGCGTCGAATAGCCCTCCGGAAGGCGCAAGATAATGTCATGCACGCCGGCGATCTGCGCCGCTTTGAGGATGGCATCGGAGGTCGCCTGATCGTCGAAGCGGCAGATATTCTCGGCAACGGTGCCATCGAACAAGGCAACATCCTGAGGCAGGTAGCCGATATAGCGGCCCAGATCCTCGTTTCGCCATTGATCGAGCGCGGCGCCGTCGAGCCGCACCACTCCGCGCTGGGCCTGCCAGATTCCTACCAGCGCCTTTGAGAGCGAGGTCTTGCCCGATGCGCTCGCGCCAAGCAGAACCAGACCCATGCCGGCCCGGAGCGAGAAAGAAATTTCCGAGACGATCAGCTTTTCCGTGCCGGGCGCAGCGACGGCCAGACCCTGCACCGATAGCTCACGGCAAGGACGCGGCAGCACCACCGGTGGTGCGGGAAGTGTCGCGGTAACCTTGCAGATTTCGCGCAGGCGGACGATGCCCTGGCGCGCGGCGACCAACTGCTTCCAGGTACTGAGGGCTATTTCAACCGGCGCCAGAGCGCGTCCCATCATGATCGACGACGCGATCATGATGCCGCCCGAAGCCCGGTCGGCCACGACAAGATATGCACCGATGCCCAACATTCCCGATTGCAGCACATAGCGCAGCACCTTCGCGCCCGAGCCGAGATTGGCAGCAACGTCGGTGGCGCGGATATTTTCCCGCAAATAGCGCTCGTTGGCCCGCGACCAGCGGGCGGTGAATCGATCCGTCATGCCCAGGGCCCGGATAATTTCGGCATTGCGCTGCGTCGCATCCGCCAGCACCTGGCGCTGGGCGCTTGATTCCATCGCGGCCCTGGCGGCACCGCGCGACATGCGCTCGGTCAGCAACGTCATCGCAATGATCCCGGCGGTCCCGAGCAGAGCCGTCATACCGATTGCCGGATGAAACAGAAACAACGCAATGAGAAAGATCGGAATCCACGGCATATCAAGGAACGCCGTTGGCCCCATGCCGGACATAAAGCCGCGCACCTGGTCGAGATCGCGCAAAGGCTGCTGCATCAGCATCGGCTTCACGCCGCGAAGTGGCAACGTGGCGAGCGCCGTGTGGATCGATTGCTGCAAGCCGGCGTCGAAAACCGTTGCGACCCGACACAGCATGCGCGATCGCAGCGCGTCGAAGTATCCTTGCATAAGATAGGCAAACAGCACGATCAGCGAGAGGCCCAGCAAGGTCGTAATGTTGCGGCTCGGAATAACCCGATCATAGACCTGCAACATATAAAGCGAGCCCGACAGCATCAGAACATTGATCACCCCGCTGAACACGGCAATGCCAACCATGCGCCGCGCGCTCTCGCGCAGCCCAAGCGCCACGGGGTCGTCGGACGCCAGGGTCGATAGCAGATTCGAAATCCCGCGAGGCGGAGGTACTGCTTGCGCCTGACCTTGATCGACACTCATTTGCAATTGCGCGTTTCCGTCGAGCCGAGACCGATCGGCGATCAAATTTCCTTGACAGGTGATACGGACCATTTTTCGGCAGGAATGCGACCGTCGGCAATTTCTGCCGACAATTGGCCCCACCATATGTGACACCACACTCCACCGGCCACAAATGTGGCGGCAGAAGTTTGTTGGCCATATATGTGACGCCGAGATTCTTATTCCGAGTTGGCGGCTTTCCGAAGGTCTGCCGAAATTCGAGCCAGAATCACGGTCGAGCGCTGCTCGTGAGAGTTGTCACAACTCAACAAATCCCAAACCAGAAGCGAGACAGGCGTCATAGAATCGTCCGCCTATCACCTTGCTTCCGTACGCATTGGCCCCGGTGTCGGCCGAATGGCGCCACGAAGCTAAATAAATCTTCATGCTGCGCATCACATCGCTGCTCGGGTGGATTGCCAGGGCTGAGATGAAACATTGACGGGACAACAGGGGACAAAAATGGCTCGCTGCACAATGCGCATCACCGCCATCTAAATTGTGCGGCCATGGGACTTCTCGAGGGAGGCTTGCGCCAGCAAGCCCTTCCGCAACTAACCGAAGTAACGGCAGTGCATTCGTAACAGTGTAGAGAAGGAGGCAGGAAATGGCGCTTACGGCAACAGATCTATTCAACGACGCAACGACCCGCGAGATTGGCGGTATCGGCCCGGATCAGGTCAACCTGATCGTCTCGGACCTCATCGGCGTACAGCAGCAGCTGAGCGCGGCAGACCCCCAGATCAACAACCTCTCCGATCTCCACACCCACATCATCATCAATCAGCTCAACGAGGAGATAGCATCCGTCGAGAACGCGA
>NZ_SSNA01000111.1 GCF_004799445.1 Bradyrhizobium sp. | reverse complement strand
CTACCGTGGCCGGCTGCCTCCTTGCGGTTAGCGCACCGTCTTCAGGTAAAACCAACTCCCATGGTGTGACGGGCGGTGTGTACAAGGCCCGGGAACGTATTCACCGTGGCATGCTGATCCACGATTACTAGCGATTCCAACTTCATGGGCTCGAGTTGCAGAGCCCAATCCGAACTGAGACGGCTTTTTGAGATTTGCGAAGGGTTGCCCCTTAGCGTCCCATTGTCACCGCCATTGTAGCACGTGTGTAGCCCAGCCCGTAAGGGCCATGAGGACTTGACGTCATCCCCACCTTCCTCGCGGCTTATCACCGGCAGTCTCCTTAGAGTGCTCAACTAAATGGTAGCAACTAAGGACGGGGGTTGCGCTCGTTGCGGGACTTAACCCAACATCTCACGACACGAGCTGACGACAGCCATGCAGCACCTGTCTCCGGTCCAGCCGAACTGAAGGACTCCATCTCTGGAGTCCGCGACCGGGATGTCAAGGGCTGGTAAGGTTCTGCGCGTTGCGTCGAATTAAACCACATGCTCCACCGCTTGTGCGGGCCCCCGTCAATTCCTTTGAGTTTTAATCTTGCGACCGTACTCCCCAGGCGGAATGCTTAAAGCGTTAGCTGCGCCACTAGTGAGTAAACCCACTAACGGCTGGCATTCATCGTTTACGGCGTGGACTACCAGGGTATCTAATCCTGTTTGCTCCCCACGCTTTCGTGCCTCAGCGTCAGTATCGGGCCAGTGAGCCGCCTTCGCCACTGGTGTTCTTGCGAATATCTACGAATTTCACCTCTACACTCGCAGTTCCACTCACCTCTCCCGAACTCAAGATCCTCAGTATCAAAGGCAGTTCTGGAGTTGAGCTCCAGGATTTCACCTCTGACTTAAAGACCCGCCTACGCACCCTTTACGCCCAGTGATTCCGAGCAACGCTAGCCCCCTTCGTATTACCGCGGCTGCTGGCACGAAGTTAGCCGGGGCTTATTCTTGCGGTACCGTCATTATCTTCCCGCACAAAAGAGCTTTACAACCCTAGGGCCTTCATCACTCACGCGGCATGGCTGGATCAGGCTTGCGCCCATTGTCCAATATTCCCCACTGCTGCCTCCCGTAGGAGTTTGGGCCGTGTCTCAGTCCCAATGTGGCTGATCATCCTCTCAGACCAGCTACTGATCGTCGCCTTGGTGAGCCGTTACCTCACCAACTAGCTAATCAGACGCGGGCCGATCTTTCGGCGATAAATCTTTCCCCGTAAGGGCTTATCCGGTATTAGCACAAGTTTCCCTGTGTTGTTCCGAACCAAAAGGTACGTTCCCACGCGTTACTCACCCGTCTGCCGCTGACGTATTGCTACGCCCGCTCGACTTGCATGTGTTAAGCCTGCCGCCAGCGTTCGCTCTGAGCCAGGATCAAACTCTCAAGTTGGACTTGAAACTTCAAACCGGCTGATCACAACGTTTGACGAGGTCCCACCATATTTATTGAACGCGATTCACATCGCGAACAACGATGGTGTAACCTATGTAAACGTGTACCGCCGAAGTCTTTCGTCCAGCCTCAATACTTCAAAACCCAAGTCCTAAAACTCAAGTCTTCAAGTAATCGAGACTCGCAAGGACTCCGCCGTCCACGTTTCTCTTTCTTCATCTTCACTTGTCAAACAGCCCGGGGTCCGAAAACCCCTCTCCCGTCGCGGGAGCCTTGCTCTGGAAGTCCTCCCGGAGGAGCCTTCCGAAGACCCCACTCGACGGCAAATGACAACCGATTGGCATCGGCTGTTGATTCACTCATCCTAGTGAGGAGCTTCACGGGCACGAAAACTTGCCTTGGCCAAGGGCCAAGACAGCGCCGCGCTCAGTGGGCGGTTTATAAGCCTGCCCGATCGGCGTTGTCAACGGCTGTTGTCAACAAATCGTCGCATCACCCAACAGAATCTCGAACCCCGAAGAAGCCCCGATTTTTAGGGACTTTGCGCCGTACTTGAGCCACAATCCTGCGACGTTCTGGGGTTACGTAGGTATTGAATCGCCGGGTGCCAGTGGGGGCTGCCGGCATTCAGATACTGGGGGATCGGCGATTATTCATCAACCCGTCGCCTTTTCCTTGCGGACGAGAAGCATCGAAGAGATCTGCACACCATCAGCGTTCGGGATGTCGGCCGTTCTCGCGGCCTTTGATTCACGAACATCCATGCGGTACGCCGCGCTCCCAAATCTCCCCTTCAGCGGGCGGATGCGGGCCAGGAACGGGCGCGGATCTGGTCGAATGTCGATGGAATTTGGGGGGACGGTGGTTTGAACCACAGGACGTCACGCGGGGGCGGTTACGGGCGCGAGACCGGGATCATCGATCTTGGTCATGAGCCGCCGCTATCCGTTGACGGCTCCGAGGCCGCGGTGATCGATCGCCGCCGTGTCTCCGTGCAGTGGTTTAGCGGCACCATCCTGACCGGTTTATGCGGCGCAGCCCTGATCGGCGGCGCCGTTTTTGCGTCGCTCGACGGCGAAATGACGTTTGCCAAGGTCCCCGAACGGGTCGAGGGCGCGCTGCGCGGCGCGTTCGGTGCCAACGACCACACCGCCAGCCTGCACAAGAGCGATCGTCTGCCGCCGCCCGGCGAGGCGACCGCGGCACGCAACGTGGTGCGGGTTTCGACGGTCACCCGCGTCGGCAACCGCGACGTCATGCGGGTGCGGCCGTTCATCCGCATCTCCGGCAATTTGTCGATGACGACCAGCGATCTCAGCGCCAAGATCCCGCCGTTCAACGCCCAGCGCATGCTGAGTGACGTCGGCGCCGCCGCGCCGGCCGCCTCCGACGATCCGAATAACGCCGACGCGGTCGAACCCGATGCCGAGGTTTCCTTCGTCACCAAGGACCTCGCGCCGGTCCTGCCCAAGGCCAAGATCGCCGCGGTGATCGCGCTCGACGAGGTTCTGATGCGGGTCCGCGATGCCTCGAACTGGCGCGGCAATGGCGGGGTCCGCTACGCCGCCCTCGCCAATGCCACGGCCGACGCCAGCGGCGCGCAGTCCGGGCTGAAACTGGCTTACGCCACCGAAGGCACTTCCTCGGATCCCTATGCCGGCTTTGAAACCCGGGTGGTCCCTGAAAACGTCACCTTGCTACCCAAGACGAAAGATCAGATCACCGGCGGCAATCCCACCGGGGAACGCGTTCATATCGTCAAGAAGGGCGATACCGTCACCTCGATCCTGCGCGAGCAGGGTGCAACGCCGGAAGACGCCAAATCGATCGCCACCACGCTCGGCGCCCGGGGCCGCGACGGCGGGCTGAAGGAAGGCCAGAAACTTCGCATCCTGATGGCGCCCGCCGGTCCGGGCCAGCGGTTGCAGCCCTATCGGGTGATCGTCGCCAATGATTCCGCCGTTGAAGCGGTGGTCGCGCTGTCCGATCTCGGCAAATACGTCGCGGTCGACGTCCAAAGCATGAACACCGTCACCGATACGGCCGACAACAGCGACGATGACGATGACGACGGCACCGGCGTGCGGCTTTATCAAAGCATCTACGAGACCGCGCTGCGTAACAAGGTGCCCGCCGCCGTCATCGAGGACATGGTCCGGATCTACTCCTACGACGTCGACTTCCAGCGCAAGGTCCAGCCCGGAGACTCCTTCGATGTGTTCTTTGCCGGCGAGGACGAAGGCTCCAGCATCACCGAAAAGACCGAAGTGCTGTTCGCCTCGCTGACGGTCGGCGGCGAGACCAAGAAATACTATCGTTTCCAGACCCCCGACGATTCCGTCGTCGACTTCTACGATGAGACCGGCAAGAGCGCGAAGAAATTCCTGGTCCGCAAGCCCGTCAACAACGCCATCATGCGATCCGGTTTCGGCAGCCGCCGCCATCCGATCCTGGGTTACGTCAAGATGCACACCGGCGTCGACTGGGCGACCCCCTACGGCACGCCGATTTTTGCTTCCGGCAACGGCGTGGTCGAAACCGCCGGCTGGGAAGGCGGCTACGGCAAATACGTCAAGCTGAAGCACAATAACGGTTACGAGACGGCCTACGGGCACATGTCGGCCTTCGCCAAGGGGCTGGAGCCCGGCAAGCGGGTTCGCCAGGGCCAGGTGATCGGCTTCGTCGGTTCGACCGGGCAATCGACCGGCGCCCATGTCCATTATGAAATTCTGGTCAACGGCCGCTTCGTCGATCCGATGCGCATCAAGCTGCCGCGCGGCCGCTCGCTCGACGGGCCGCTGATGGCAAGCTTTGAGAAGGAACGCGATCGTCTCGACGCCATGATGAGCAACCGCGGCGGCGGCGCGGCGCGGATCTCCGATGCCACCGGCGGCGTGCGGCAAACCAGCAACCGCTGAAGCCCGCGAATATCAGAACTCCCCGGTATTGAACTGACCCCGCTCCTGCGCGGCAGGTCTTTTGCGCGGCATGTCTTTTTTGTGGCCGCCCGTGCCGTCCATGGCGGCAAGTTTCGTTTGCCAAACCGCCGATGCAGACGAATACTCGCCCGATATAAAAAATCGGGAGGCAGCGTCATGACGAGCAGGATTGCACTGTATGCGGCTGTCGTAGCGACAGTCTTTTGTAGCGTCGATGTATCGGCGCAGACATATGAAGTCACCAAACTCGTTCCCGGCTCGGCGTTTCACGGCGTGCATGGGCTTGGAATTGACAAAGCCGGGCACATGTTCGCCGGCAGCGTTGCGGGAGCCGCGCTCTACGAAGTCGATCTCAACAATGGCACCGCGAAAATTGCGATACCGACGCCCGAAGGCATGGCGGACGACATTGCGTTTGCGCCTGACGGCACCATGGCCTGGACCGGTTTTCTCACCGGTGACCTGTACTCCCGCAAGGGCGACGGCCCAATCAAAAAGCTCGCTTCCGGCCTGGCCGGGATCAACTCGTTGGCGTATCGCAAGGACGGCAGGCTTTATGCCTCGACCGTGTTTCTCGGCGACACCCTCTACGAAATCGACGTCGAGGGGGTCAAGCCGCCGCGCATGATCATGGAGAAGATGGGCGGCCTTAACGGCTTCGAGTTCGGGCCGGACGACATGATCTACGGCCCGTTGTGGTTCAAGGGCCAGGTCGTCAAGGTGGACGTCGACAAGCCCGAGCTGACGGTGGTCGCCGACGGCTTCAAGACCCCTGCTGCGGTCAATTTCGACTCCAAGGGCAATCTGTGGGTCGTCGACACCGCGACCGGCCAGCTGGTTCGGGTCGATCCCAAAACCGGCGCGAAGAAGATGGTCGCGCAGCTCAAACCGTCGCTCGACAATCTCGCGATCGACGACCAGGATCACATCTACGTCTCCAACATGGCGGATAACGGAATCCAGCAGGTCGATGCCGAGACCGGCGCCGCCAGGCAGATCATCATCGGCAAGCTGGCGCTGCCCGGCGGCATCGGCGTCGTCTCCGATAATGGCAAGGACACCATCTACGTCGCCGACGTATTCGCCTATCGTACCGTGGATGGCGCCACCGGCGAGGTCTCGGAGCCTGCGCGGATGCACGCGGCCGGCGTAACCCTGGAATATCCGATGAGCGCCACCGCCAAGGGCGACGACGTGATCCTGTCGAGCTGGTTTACCGGTACCGTCCAGGTAATCGACCGCAAGACCGGCGCAACGCGCGAGATGATGCACGGTTTCAAGGCGCCGCACGACGCCATCCGGCTCGGCGACGGCAGCTTCCTCGTCAACGAGCTCGGCGCCAAATCGCTGGTCCGCGTCAGCGGCGAGCATGGCAAGGACCGCACGGTCGTGATCGGCGATCTTGCGGGGCCAGTCGGACTGGTCGGCGGCCCCAATGGTGCGGCCTATGTCACCGAAGCCTTTTCGGGACAGGTCTCGAAGGTTGACAGCAACGGCGAAAAAACCGTGGTCGCCAAGGACCTGAAAATGCCTGAGGGCATCGCATTGGCGGGTGATGGAAAATTGATCGTCGCCGAAGTCGGCGCCAAACGGATTATCCAGATCGATCCTGCGAACGGAAACGTCACCGAGATCGCGGGCAATCTGCCGATCGGGCTCAAAGGTGCGCCGGGAGGATTGCCGACCAACATTCCGACCGGCGTTGGGGTCGGGGCGTCCGGCACGATCTACTTCTCGTCCAACATCGAGAACGCGATCTACAAGATCGCGAAAAAGTAAATTCTCACTCGCGCGACCGCGAGCCCAGCCCGAATCAGGGCGTCTCGTCGTTGGTGACGGGGATCTGGACACAAAGCGATCATGCCCGGGACAAGCCCGGGCATGACGATGTCACAACACAACGGCAATCTTAATTCAGCTTCCGTTTCGGCACCGGCGCCTCGAACTGGGCGATCTCGGCGGTCTGCGGCGCCTTGCCGTTGAAGGTCAGCACGTTGCCTTCGGTTGAAATGGCGACGCAGTCGCCGTCCCTGACCTCGCCGGCAAGGATCATCTCCGCCAGCGGATCCTGCAGATTGCGCTGGATCACCCGCTTCAGCGGCCTGGCGCCATAGGCCGGATCCCAGCCCTTGGCGGCCAGCCAGTCGCGCGCGGCGGCGTCGAGCGTGAGCGTGATTTTGCGCTCCTCCAGCAGCTTCAGCAGCCGGCCGAACTGGATCTCGACGATCCGTCCCATCTCGCTCTTCTGCAGCCGATGGAACAGGATGATCTCGTCGACGCGGTTGAGGAATTCGGGCCGGAAATGCGCCCGCACCGTGCCCATCACCTGCTCGCGCACCGCCGAGGTGTCCTCGCCTTCCGGCTGGTTGACCAGGAATTCCGAACCGAGATTCGACGTCATGATGATCAGCGTGTTGCGGAAATCCACGGTGCGGCCCTGGCCGTCGGTGAGGCGGCCATCATCCAGCACCTGCAACAGCACGTTGAAGACGTCGGGATGGGCCTTTTCGATCTCGTCGAACAGCACCACCTGATAGGGCCGCCGCCGCACCGCTTCGGTGAGCGCGCCGCCCTCGTCATAGCCGACATAGCCCGGAGGCGCGCCGATCAGCCGCGACACCGAGTGCTTCTCCATGTATTCGGACATGTCGAGGCGCACCATCGCGGTCTCGTCGTTGAAGAGATATTCGGCCAGCGCCTTGGTCAGCTCGGTCTTGCCGACGCCGGTGGGGCCTAAGAACATGAACGAGCCCATCGGGCGGTTCGGATCCTGAAGTCCGGCGCGCGAGCGGCGCACCGCGGTTGCGACCGCATGCACGGCTTCGGCCTGACCGACAACACGGTTGCCGAGGCTGTCTTCCATTTTCAGGAGCTTGTCCTTTTCGCCTTCCAGCATCTTGTCGACGGGCACGCCGGTCCAGCGCGAAACCACCTGCGCGATGTGGTTGGCGGTGACCGCCTCCTCCATCATCTCGCCGGCGTTCTCCTTGGCCTCGATCTCGACCAGCTTCTTCTCCAGCTCGGGAATCCGGCCGTAGGCGAGCTCGCCGGCTCGCTGGAATTCGCCGCGGCGCTGCGCGTTGGCAAGCTCGATGCGAAGCGCGTCGAGTTCGCTCTTCAGTTTCTGCGCATTCGACAGTTTGTTCTTCTCCGCGCTCCAGCGCGAGGTCAGGGCCGCCGACTTCTCCTCGAGCTCGGCGAGTTCCTTTTCCAGCGTGTGCAGGCGGCTTTTCGAGCCGGCGTCGCTCTCCTTCTTGAGGGCTTCCTGCTCGATCTTGAGCCGGATGATCTCCCGGTCCATCGAATCGAGCTCTTCGGGCTTGGAATCGACCTGCATCTTCAGCCGCGCCGCCGCCTCATCCATCAGGTCGATGGCCTTGTCGGGCAGAAAGCGGTCGGTGATGTAGCGGTTGGACAGCGTGGTCGCGGCCACTAGCGCGGAATCGGTGATACGCACGCCGTGGTGCTGCTCGTATTTGTCCTTCAGGCCGCGCAGGATCGAGATGGTGTCCTCGACCGTCGGCTCGGAGACGAAGATCGGCTGGAACCGGCGCGCCAATGCCGCGTCCTTTTCGACATGCTTGCGATACTCATCGAGCGTGGTCGCGCCGATGCAATGCAGTTCTCCCCGCGCCAGCGCGGGTTTCAGCAGGTTGGACGCATCCATCGCGCCATCGGCCTTGCCGGCGCCGATCAGGGTGTGCATCTCGTCGATGAACAGGATGATCGAGCCTTCGGCCGAGGTGACCTCCTGCAGCACGGCTTTCAGCCGCTCCTCGAACTCGCCGCGGTATTTCGCGCCCGCGATCAGCGAGCCCATATCGAGCGACAGCAGTTTCTTGTCCTTGAGGCTTTCCGGCACGTCGCCGTTGAGAATCCGCAACGCCAGACCTTCGACGATCGCGGTCTTGCCGACGCCGGGCTCGCCGATCAGCACGGGATTGTTCTTGGTGCGGCGGGAGAGCACCTGGATGGTGCGCCGGATTTCCTCGTCGCGCCCGATCACGGGATCGAGCTTGCCCTCGCGCGCCGCCTGGGTCAGGTCGCGCGAATATTTCTTCAGCGCGTCATAGGCGTTCTCCGCCGTGGCGCTGTCGGCCGTGCGGCCCTTGCGCAGGGCTTCGATCGCGGCATTGAGGTTTTGCGGCGTGACGCCGCCCTTGCGCAGGACGCCGCCGGCCTCGCTGTCCTTCTCGAGCGTCAGCCCGAGCAGCAGCCGCTCGACGGTGACAAAACTGTCGCCGGCCTTCTCGGCGGCTTTTTCCGCGGCATCGAACGCGCGGGCGAGATCGGGCGCGAGATAAACCTGTCCGGCGCCGCTGCCGGAAACTTTCGGCAATTTGTTGAGCGCGTCCTCGGTGGCTTTGAGGATCGCCCGGGAGTTACCCCCGGCACGGTCGATCAGGCCGCCGGCGAGGCCCTCGGCGTCGTCGAGCAGCACCTTGAGCATATGCAGCGTCGAGAACTGCTGGTGGCCGTCGCGCACCGCAAGCGATTGCGCCGACTGGATGAAACCGCGCGCGCGCTCGGTATATTTTTCGATATTCATGTCATTCCCTCAGCCTGCCGCGCGGCCCCGGGGCGCGATCAGCAAAAGTGGTTCCCGGTTTTGCGTCCGATCGCGCCCCAGATCTTAAATTGGCGCGTGATCTGATCGCGAAACCGCCAACACTTTCGCGGATCACGCGCGAAGCACCGCCACGGCATCTTCATTGGGTTTACGCGGGTCCGCATTGACATTCCTCAACCGGCCGCGACCGTCACCGACGCTCACGCCGGCTTGGGGCAAATGTGGGAAGGGGTCCGGCGAATCGGAAGAGGCTAATTCACAAATTCGTGTGCGGTGGCGCCCGATCCCGGAATCTCCTAAAAAGCCGGATGTCCCCGAGCCCGCCCGCGCAAATCGCCAGCCTTTACCGCTATCCGGTCAAGGGCCTGACCCCGGAACCGCTGCCGCAAGTCGCGCTTCAGGTCGGCCAGACCTTGCCGGCCGACCGGCGCTACGCCATCGAAAATGGCCCGAGCGGCTTTGATCCGCTGGCGCCAGGATGGCTGCCCAAATCCCAGTTCCTGATGCTGATGCGCAACGAGCGGCTGGCGGCCTTGCGGACCCATTTCGACGACCGCAGCAATCTCCTCACCATTCGGGAGGGCGATCAGGTGGCCGCGCGCGGCGATCTGGAGACGGCGGCGGGCCGGGCCGCCATCGAGCAGTTCTTCACGGCGAATTTCGCCAGCGACCTCAGGGGGCCTCCGAAGGTCCTTTCAGGCCGCGGCCACAGCTTTTCGGATGTTGCCCGAAAAGTCGTCTCGATCATCAATCTTTCCAGCCTGGCCGCCATCGAAGGCATCGTCGGCCAGAGCGTCCATCCGCTGCGGTTTCGCGCCAATCTCTACGTCTCAGGCTGGCCGGCCTGGCACGAATTCGAGCTGCTCGACCGAACGCTCGTGATCGGCGACGTCCGCCTCAAGGTCGTGAAACGGATCGTCCGCTGCGCGGCGGTCAACGTCGATCCCGACCGTGCCGTGCGCGACCTCGAGATCCCGCCTGCGCTGATGCGCCGGTTCGGCCACGGCGATTGCGGCGTGTATGCCGAGGTCATCGCCGGCGGCGCCATGGGCGTCGGCGATGCGATTGCGGCGGAACAACCGCGGCTGGTGTAGGCGTGGCACGCTCTCTGCTCCCTGGCCCCGCTTGCGGACTCCTCCCTCCCTTGCCCCGCTTGCGGGGAGAGGGTTGGGGTGAGGGGGACTCTCCACCGACCGAACTCGCGGAAACTCCCCCTCACCCGCCCGACTTCGCTGCGCTTCGCCGGGCGACCTCTCCCCGCAAGCGGGGCGAGGTGAAAAGCCACCAGGCGTCAGCCCGCCGGCATGACGTAGGCGTAGATCCGGCCGCGCGAAATCGGCGCTTCCCTGACGCGGTTGCCATTGTTGCCGGAGATCATGATCGGGTTGCCCGACGCGTCGACGCCGGTGATGATCCCGACATGCCCGCCGCCGCGCCGTCCCATCACGGCGATGGCGCCCACCTGCGGTCCGGACAGGCGTTGACCGTAGCTGGCGAACGAGCGCGCCATGTCCGAGCCGGTGCCGCGATAACCAGCATGCTGCAATACCAGGTTCATGAACCGTGCGCACCACAGCCTGCCGCGGCCGGTCGGGTTGCCGCCGAGGTAACGGCGTGCTTCGGCGACCACGTTCGACGAACCAAAACCGCCGGACATGCCGGTGTCGCCGGAGAGCGTGCTCGACGGCAGGCTGGCGTTGGCGTCGGCAAGGCCGCGCGAATTCATCTGTGCGACGGCGCTATCCCAGCGCGAGCCGCGCGCGATGCCGCGATGATGATGGGTGGCGAAATGCCGCCTCGCATGACGCTCATGCGCGTAGTGCGCGGCGCCGTGATGAGACCTTACCGAGTGAATCCTTCCTGAATGAGATCTGGCTGAAGCCGGAGTGGCTGAGGCGACGATGGCCGCCGAGCAAAATGCCAACGCGACGACACGAGGTGAACCGATCCGAAACGACCGGAAGAACGCAATCAACTGAACCATACTTACTCCTGTTTGAGCCCCCACACTGAGCCCCCGTCAGGCGACGGCTTGGTGCGCCGCCGCATTCGGAAGGCCCCGTTAAGTGTCGCGATGTGGCGACAGCAAGGCAGCACGCGGCGCTGGGCGCATAGCTGCAAGGTGATTCCTTGACGAGGGAACCGGTTCCCGCCTCAATACAACGGGAACTTTCAACGCGCAGTTCGTGTATTCGGCTCACGCGAATCGGCCCAAAGACCGAAAGAGGAGACTTTCCAAAATGCCCCACGCCACAACCAGCGACAATGTCCGCATCTATTTCGAGGAGGCGGGCAGCGGAACGCCCATCATCTTCCTGCACGAATACGCCGCCGATCACACCAATTGGGAGCCGCAGATGCGCTACTTCTCGCGCGGGCATCGCTGCATCGCCTATTCGGCGCGCGGCTATACCCCCTCGGATGTGCCGCCATCACCGGAAGCCTACACCTACAAGCATTTCTACAGCGACGCGCTCGCCGTCCTCGATCATCTGAAAATCGCCAAGGCGCATTTCGTCGGGCTGTCGATGGGCTCCTATTCCTCGCTGCAGGTCGGCCTGAACGCACCCGGGCGCGCGCTGTCGATGACGCTCGCCGCCGTCGGTTCCGGCTCTGCCATCGAAAATCTCGACGCCTTCCGCAAGCAGTGCCGGGCCAATGCCGAGCAATACGACACCATCGGTTCGGCCGAAGTGGCGAAAGCGACGCGCGAGGCGCCGAGCCGGATTCCGTTCCTGCTGAAGGATCCGCGCGGCCACGCGGATTTCTACAACGCGCTGGCCCGCCATGATGCCAAGGGTTCGGCCAACACCATGCGCAGCTTCCAGGGCGGGCGGCCCTCGATCTACACCCTGACCGACGCGATCCGGAAAGTCGGCACACCGGCGCTGATCATCTGCGGCGACGAGGACGACGCCTGCATCGAGCCGAGCCTGTTCCTGAAGAAACACCTTCCGGCAGCGGGGCTGGCGATGTTTCCCAAATCGGGTCACGTGCTCAATCTGGAAGAGCCGGCGCTGTTCAACGAAATGGTCGAGCGCTTCATCGCGCTGGTGGAGGCCGGACGCTGGGGCGCGCGCGATCCGAGGTCGATGACGCCTTGAGCGCGATCGTCATTCCGAGGCGATGCGAAGGCATCGAACTACGATGTGCAATTGCACATCGGAGAATCCAGTGCGTAGCAACCATTAAAGCACGGCAGGCATTTCAGTCCATGGCGTTCCACGCTGGACGACGGTGTTGGCGTAGATCAGGAGCTTTCTTGCACAGGCAATGAGAGCTGA
>NZ_SSNA01000110.1 GCF_004799445.1 Bradyrhizobium sp. | reverse complement strand
CCATTCGGTGTTCCAGGGCCGCATCATCGTTCGCCCCGGCGCGCAGAAGACCGACGCCAAGATGATGACGCGGGCGCTGCTGCTGTCCGACGAGGCCGAGGCCGACAACAAGCCGGAACTGGAAATCTTCGCCGACGACGTGACCTGCGGCCATGGCGCGACCACCGGCGCGCTCGACGAAAGCCTGCTGTTCTACCTGCGCGCGCGCGGCCTGTCCGAGAAGGAGGCACAGGCGCTGCTGATCCAGGCGTTCGTCGGCGAGGCGATCGAACAGATCGCAAACGACGCCTTGCGTGAACTCACGATATTGGCCGCGCAGCGCTGGCTGGCGGCACGGGGATGACCATGCATCCGGCGGTCTCGAACGGTTCCTATGATGTCGCCCGGGTGCGGGAGGACTTTCCCGCGCTGGCGCTGAAGGTCTATGGCAAGCCGCTGGTCTATCTCGACAATGCCGCCTCCGCGCAGAAGCCCAACGTGGTGCTGGAGCGCATGACGCAAGCCTACAAGACCGAATATGCCAACGTGCATCGGGGTTTGCATTACCTCGCCAATGCGGCGACGGAAGCCTATGAAGGCGGCCGCGCCAAGGTGGCGAAATTCCTCAACGCCAGGCGCAGCGAAGAGATCGTCTTCACCCGCAACGCGACCGAAGCAATCAACCTCGTGGCTTCCTCATGGGGCGAGCCGAACATCAAGGCCGGCGACGAGATCGTGCTCTCGATCATGGAGCACCATTCCAACATCGTACCCTGGCATTTTCTCAGGGAACGCCATGGCGCGGTAATCAAATGGGCGCCGGTGGATGACGAAGGTAATTTCCTGATCGAGGAATTCGAAAAACTGCTGACCCCGCGCACCAGGCTGGTGGCGATCACGCAGATGTCGAACGCGCTCGGCACCATCGTGCCGGTCAAGGATGTGGTGAAGATTGCCCATGACAGGGGCATCCCGGTGCTGGTCGACGGCAGCCAGGCCGCGGTTCATCTCGCGATCGACGTGCAGGACATCGACGCCGATTTCTACGTCTTCACCGGCCACAAACTGTACGGGCCGACCGGCATTGGCGTGCTCTACGCCAAGCACGAGCATCTGGTGGCGATGCGGCCCTACAACGGCGGCGGCGAGATGATCCGCGAGGTCGCGAGGGACTGGGTCACCTATGGCGATCCGCCGCACAAATTCGAGGCGGGAACGCCGGCGATCGTCGAAGCGGTCGGGCTGGGCGCGGCGATCGATTACGTCAACTCGATCGGCAAGGAACGCATTGCCGCGCATGAGCACGATCTTCTGACCTATGCCGAGGCGCGCTTACGCGAAATCAACTCGCTGCGCATGATCGGCACGGCAAAGGGCAAGGGACCGGTGATCTCGTTTGAGATGAAGGGCGCCCATCCCCATGATGTCGCGACCGTGATCGACCGCCAGGGCATCGCGGTGCGCGCCGGAACCCATTGCGTGATGCCGCTTTTAGAGCGGTTCAACGTTACGGCGACGTGCCGGGCCTCGTTCGGGATGTATAATACACGCGAAGAAATCGACCATCTGGCACAGGCGCTGATCAAGGCGCGGGAATTGTTCTCATGACCGATACAGCCGAAGTCAAAGATCTCGAAGCCAAGACCAGCAACATGGAAACCCAGTCGGCGTTGCCGGCCGAGGAAACCGAGCGGCTCAGCCGCGAAATCGTCGCCGCGCTGAAAACCGTGTTCGATCCGGAAATTCCGGCCGATATTTATGAGCTAGGCCTGATCTACAAGGTCGACCTCAAGGACGACCGCAGCGTTGACGTCATGATGACGCTGACCACGCCGAATTGTCCGGCGGCCGGCGAATTGCCGACCATGGTGGAGAATGCGGTCGCCAGCGTTCCCGGCGTCGGCATCGTCAATGTCAATCTGGTGTGGGATCCGGCGTGGACGCCGGACCGGATGTCCGACGAGGCCCGCCTCGTCCTCAATATGTGGTGATGCGTTGCGTTGGTGAATTGAATTCGGATCGAAAGCACGCCGCAATAGCAGGAAGCAGCATTGATAGGCTGCGAGGATTGAATAGATGACCAACATGACACCGGCCTCACCAACTCCCGCTGCCAAGGCAAAACCGCGTCCCCGTCCGCAGGTGATGAAATTGACGGAGGCTGCAGCCCAGCGCATCGCCGAACTGACCCGGCGCGCCGATTCGGAGATCGTGGGCCTGCGGGTCGGCATCAAGAACGGCGGCTGCGCCGGGCAATCCTATACGGTCGAATATGCCCATGACGTCCGCCCGACCGACGAGGTGGTGGAGGACAAGGGCGTCAAGATCCTGGTCGATCCCAAGGCCGTGTTGTTCCTGCTCGGCACCGAGATGGACTACAAGGCCGACAGGATGCAGGCCCAGTTCATCTTCAACAATCCAAACCAGACCGGCGCCTGCGGCTGCGGCGAATCGGTGCAGCTGACCGCGGCGAAGGTTGAGGGCTGAGGCTTCATCGTCATGGTGAGACGGTAAGCGGCGATTCCAGATTTCGTCATTCCGGGGCGCGTCGAAGACGCGAACCCGGAATCTCGAGGTTCCGGGCTCGATGCTTTGCATCGCCCCGGAACGACAGTTTGGAACTGTCGTAGAGTGAGCACCCATGGACCGCGATTTCCTGATCGATCTGTTCGCCGACTTCGGTCCCGTGACGATCCGCCGGATGTTTTCCGGATTCGGCATTTCAGCCGACGGGATCAATTTTGCGCTGGCGCTGCGGGCCGGCCTGTATTTCCGAGCCGACGAACACAATATTCCGCAATTCGAAGCCGAGGGATCGGGGCCGTTCCAGTATCAACAGAGGACGACAGCCAAGACCGTCACCGTCAACTCGTACTGGCAATTGCCGGCGCGGCTATTCGATGATTCAGAGGAGTTGGCTGCTTGGGCGAGGGCGTCTTTGGCCGCGGCGCAGCGCGCGGCGCTGCGCAAGCGTCCAAAGCCGCGCAAGGGCGCGAAGAAAGCTGCAGCAAAGAAGCCCGTGGCCAAGAAAACAAAGTCACGCGTCGTCCCGGCCAAGCGAGTATCGCGAGCGCGAGCCGGGACCCATAACCACAGGCGTTGATTGTTGCAGACGGTATCTGCCGTTCTGCCCGAACGATATTACACGGCGTATGGGTCCCCGCGTTCGCGGGGACGACTCCCGGAATCGCCTTCGTTCAGGCGACCTGGCTGCGGGTCTCGGCGACGTATTCCGGGTCGGCCTCGCAGATGACGCGGTTGCGGCCATTGCGTTTGGCGGCGTAGAGACAGGCGTCGGCGCGCTCGATCAGGGAGTCGGTGTCGTCGCCTGGCTTGAGCATCGACACCCCGACCGAAATGGTGACGCGGCCGAGAATTTCGCCGGTGGACTTTTTCTTCAATTCCTTCGACATCACGGCGCGCCGGATGTGATCGGCGACCGTCAGTGCCTGGCGGAGCGCGGTGTTGGGCAGCACGACCGCGAATTCCTCGCCGCCGTAGCGGGCGGTGATGTCCTGACCCTTGATGGTCTGTTTCAGCGACAGGCCGACCAGCCGCAGCACCTGATCGCCGGTGAGATGGCCGTAGGAATCGTTGAACGATTTGAAATGGTCGATATCGAACATCAGCAGCGAAAGCGGATCGCCGGTCGCCAGCGCATTCTGAACCGCCATATCGATCGAGCGGTCGAAATATTTGCGGTTGCCGAGCCCGGTGAGGGGATCGGTGAGGCTTTCGGCCCGGATCGCCTCCAGACTCTGCTGGAGATTGCTGATCTCCGATACCGACAGCGTCAGCCGCTCTTCCAGCGCCTTGTTGGTGTCGCGCATTTCGCTGGTGGACTTCACCAGCGTTTCGACGATCGCCTTGACCTGGTCGCGGGTTTCCGCGCTGGAGAGCTTGTTGACCGCCCCGGACAGCGTGGCGTCATAGCTCGCGGACATGCCCAGCGCATCGCCAATCAGCCGCATCACGTCGTCGATTTCGCCGATCACGCGCGCGCCGACCTTGTCGATGCGGTCGGTGGTCTTGATGTGGGAAAGGTAGGTTTCGTAGATCTGCTCGAGATCGGCCTCGGTCAGCTTGCCGTTGCGCGCCAGGGTCTCGTTGATGATCTTGTTGAGGGGGGCATTGTAGCCGGTGGCGTAGACGTACCAGATTTCATAGTTGCGGGGTACGGCGGTTTGCCGCAGCGATCTGATCTGGCCAAGCGCCAATTCAGCGAAGGCCATCGTGCGTTCATGTTCGTCGAGCACTGATCACGTCCCCAAGCGGCAGACAATGCTGCGCGCTCCCGCACCAATCACTAAAATAATCGCAACAGGCTAACGGAGGTTGATGAACGACCCGTAAACGGGTTCCCGTCGGCCTTCGCAGTTGCGAAATTTTAGGTTTAGACCCGCGCGCGAACGGGTCGCAGCAGGAATGCGGGGAGATGCGAGTGATCGGCCGGTTCTGACGATGACGGCTCAGGCGAGGTTTGCGGGGCGGGCGCGCGGCCGATCGAAGGCGTGCGTGACGCCGGCGGGGGAACCGGCGGTGTGAATGTTGCCGCAGGCGCCTGCGGGGTGGAATGGCGGCCTCCACCGGAGCGCCGGGGTTCGCGTTCACGGCGCGGCTTGCGGCCGCCGCGTGAACCTTCTCTGCCGCCTGCTTTTGACGCTTCGCGCGCCTGCTCACCGCCATCGGACGGGGTTGCCGTGCGCTCGATTGTCTCGGCCCCGGCGCCGCCTTCGGCGTGGGGGATGCTTTGTCCGATCAGCTTCTCGATCGCTATCATCGACTTTTGATCGAGCGGCGTGACGATGGAGATCGCGGTGCCGGCGCGGCCGGCCCGCCCGGTGCGGCCGATGCGGTGGACGTAGTCGTCGGCATGATGGGGAACGTCGAAATTGAAGACATGGCTGGTGGTGGGAATATCGAGGCCGCGGGCGGCGACGTCGGAGGCCACCAGCAGCGGAATTTCGCCCTTGCGGAATTGATCGAGCGCGGCGGTGCGCGCCGATTGATCCATGTCGCCATGCAGGGCGCCAACGGCAAAGCCATGCTTCTGCAGCGACTTGTACAGCAGCGCCACTTCGCGCTTGCGGTTGCAGAAGATGATGGCGTTCTGCAGATCCTTGGCGTCGTGCAGCAGGCGCCGCAGCACCTCGCGCTTCTCGTGCGGTTCACGGCCGACGCTGACCTGGAACTGGGACACGCCGACCGCCGTGGTCGCCGGCCGGGATACTTCGATCTTCTCGGGGTTGTGCAGGAAGGTCTCGGTGATGCGTCGGATTTCCGGCGGCATGGTCGCGGTGAAGAACAGGGTCTGCCGGGTGAAGGGAATCATCTTGCAGATGCGTTCGATGTCGGGAATGAAGCCCATATCCAGCATGCGATCGGCCTCGTCGATGACGAGCAGCTCGACGCCGGTCAGCAGCAACCCGCCGCGCTCGGTGTGGTCGAGCAGCCGGCCGGGCGTTGCGATCAGGACGTCGACGCCGCGCGTCAATTTGGTGTCCTGGTCGCCGAACGAAACCCCGCCGATCAGAAGTGCCACGTTGAGCTTCTGCCCGGCGCCGTATTTGTCGAAATTCTCCTTGACCTGGGCGGCGAGTTCGCGCGTCGGCTCAAGGATCAGGGTGCGGGGCATCCGGGCGCGGGCGCGGCCCTTTTCCAGCATGGTGAGCATGGGCAGGACGAAGGCAGCGGTCTTGCCGGTGCCGGTCTGGGCGATGCCGAGGACGTCTCGGCGGGCCAGAACGTGGGGAATCGCCTGTTCCTGAATGGGGGTAGGGGTGGTGTAACCGGTGGCCGCGACGGCGGCGAGCACCTTGTCGGACAAGCCGAGATGGGAAAAAGACATTGAGCCTCTGGTAGATACCGCCGCTTGGAATCCCGAAAAAGACTGTCGCGCTCAACCCCGGAACGGCACGCAAATTTGCACGGGATTTTGGATACGCAGACAGGCGGCTTGATCAAGATATCGCGTTTCGATACCGGGCCGCGTCAAGCCGGAACATAGGCGCGAATTGGCCAAAGTCAATGGAGCAGCTGCGGGAAGCATTGAAAAAGCTTAATGTTTTTTGGATCAATGCGGTCGAATTACCCCGTCCTCCCGTGAAAGTAGCGACTATTCGCCGTGAATTGCTGCCCGCTCCACCGTGCCTATCGCACCACGCTCTTGCCGGCGTAGCTGGTGGTGACACTCGATAACTCGCCCTCAAAGCTCGCCGCGGCCGACCAGTCGTTGATCCATTATTATTTGGGCGGAAGCGGTTGGTGGCCTGCTCGGCACCGGTCACGCGGGCTACCTGCTCACGCTCGCAATCACGGAAAATAGGGGCCAATTCCCTTGTCCTGCCGCGATTGAACCGGCGGGGAAGCTTTGCCGACTACGGCATAGGCGGTTTGCATGAGCCGCAGGCCAGTCGTGCAAGGCGGGGAAAACGGATGAAGAACGGGCTGTCGCTGCGGGCCGTCCTGGCGTTGGGTTTTACGGCGTCGTTACTGGCGCTCGCTCAGCCCGCGCACGCCGAAAAGCGCGTCGCGCTGCTGATCGGCAACAACGACTACAAGAACGTCCCAAAACTGCAAAAGGCCGTCAACGACGCCCGCACCATGGGCGAGACGCTCAAGCAGCTTGGCTTTTCCGTCATGGTCGCTGAAAATCAGACCCGGCAGGCGTTCAGTGAAACCTTGCTGGCCTTCGACAATGCCGGACACGGATTTGAAATTGCCGGCCAGAATTTTCTGCTGCCGACCGATGTGCCGGCGGCGAGCGAAGGCCAGGAAGAGCTGGTGCGCGATGCCTCAGTGCTCGCCGACCGCGTCATCGAACGGCTGCAGAACAAGAAAGTTCGCACCGCCATCCTGGTGTTCGATGCCTGCCGCAACAATCCGTTCGAGCGGGCAGGGACCCGCGCGGTGGCCGGCGGCGGCGGTCTCGCGCCGATGACGCAATTGCCGGAGGGCGTGTTTTCAGTGTTCTCGGCAGGCCCCCGCCAGACCGCGCTTGATCGTCTCTCCAGCAACGACGCCAATCCGAATTCGGTGTTCACGCGGACCTTCGCCAGGGAACTGCTGCAACCCGGCGAGAACCTGGTTCAGGTCGCCCAGCACACCCGCCGCATTGTCAGCGAGATGGCCGAAACCGTGAGCCACAAGCAGATCCCGGTTTATTTCGACCAGATGGTCGACGACGTGTTCCTGAACGGCGTGGCGAAGGCGCAGGCCGAGGCCGCGGCAAAGCCGGCCGAGCCGCCGCAGAAGCTTGCCGCGCTGCCGCCGGTGTCGTTGCCGCGCGCCGCGCCGTCCAACGACAGCGTCAATGCGCCGATCGCGATGTTCTCCCGCCACAATGGCGGCTGGACCGTGGTGTTTTCGATCGCCGATCCGACGCTGGGGATTTCCTGGCGGATGGGGGAAGCCGGCGACTTCCGCGAGACCGGTTTCCTCGACACGCTCGATCCGCGAACCCGCAAGCGGATGCCCAATCCGTCGATCGAATTGGCCCCCGATGCGCCGGCAGCGACGATTCAAGTCCGTTACGTCGACGTATCCGGCGAATTGCAGGGGCCGTTTCCGATCAAATTCGATCCCGAAGCCGCGCTGATCCATGACCAGCGAAAAATCCTCGACATGACCGCGACCAGCTGGCTGTCGTTTCGCGAGTTCAACGGGCTTCTGGTCTACTACACGCATCTGATGTCGTATCGCTGCGCGATCCGCGAGGTGCGCATCGGCATCGATAGCGCGGTGCCGGACAAGATATTGAAGATGCCACCTTGCGATCTCAACGATCCCAGCGCGATTCCGTATGGGGCCCAGCTCTACCAGAAGCTGGCGCCGCAGACCCAGTCGGTCTCGGTGGAACTGACCTATCGTGACGGCAGCGTGTCGGAGATCAAGAGCTTTCGCACGGCAAACCGCAGCAACAATTGAGGATGCCTCGGTCATAGGCGAGCGGAAGCGACGCCGTCCTTCGGACGGCTATAGGCGAGCGGAAGCGACGGCGTCCTTTGCCCAGCCATGCTTGGACTTGACAAGGGAATTGTGACTTCATCAGACTGAGCATGTCCCGGACGCATCCTGGCGCTACGATCGATTGCGGGGGATAGTCGGATCATGGACGCAGGCACTTCTGCGGAGCGACCCAAAGGGCGCAGCATCCGAACCCGATGTTGCATCGTCGGCGGCGGTCCCGCCGGCATGATGCTGGGATATCTCTTGGGACGGGCTGGCGTCGAGACGGTGGTGCTGGAGAAACACGCCGACTTCTTCCGGGATTTTCGCGGCGACACCGTGCATCCCTCGACGCTGCAGGTGATGGACGAACTGGGCCTGATCGACGGCTTCCTCAAGCTTCCACATCAGCAACTGCAAAGGATGGACGGCAAATTCGGCGCGACTTCGATCCGCGTGGCGGATCTCAGCCGTCTGAAGGTCAACTACCCCTTCATTGCCTTCATGCCGCAATGGGATTTTCTCAATTTCCTGCGCGCGAGCGGCAAGCGCTTTGCCTCGCTCAAGGTCATGATGAATGCCGAGGCGACCGATCTGATCTGGTCGGGCGATACCGTGATCGGGGTCAACGCCGAAACGCCGGAGGGGCCGGTCGACATCCGCGCCGATCTTACCGTCGGATGCGACGGCCGGCATTCGATCGTGCGGCAGCGCGCCGACCTCGAGGTGACAGAGATCGGGGCGCCGATGGATGTGCTGTGGTTTCGCGCCGGCAAGCGCGAAGGTGAAAACGAAAGCCTGTTTGCGCGAGTCGAGACCGGCAAGATGCTGATCACCTTCGACCGCGGCGACTATTGGCAATGCGCCTATGTCATCGCCAAGGGAGAATACGACGCCGTCAAGGCGCGCGGCCTCGATGCATTCCGCGACGATGTGATCGGTATGGCGCCGATCCTGGCGTCGGGAATCCCTGCCGTGAAGACATGGGATGACGTGAAGCTGCTGACGGTCGCCATCAACCGGCTGAAACGATGGACGCGGCCGGGGCTATTGTGCATTGGAGATGCCGCGCACGCGATGTCGCCGGTCGGCGGCGTCGGCGTCAACCTCGCGGTCCAGGATGCGGTCGCGACCGCGAATCTTTTGGCCGACAAATTGACGAGCGGCTGCCCGTCCGAACACGAGCTCGATGCCGTGCGCCGGCGGCGCGAGTTTCCGGTGCGGGTGACGCAGGCGATGCAGGTGGTGGTGCAGAACAGGCTCATCAGCGTGGCGCTCAAGCCGGGCGATCAGCCGCTTCGGCTTCCGCTGTTTGTGCGGGTCGTCAATGCGGTGCCCTGGCTGCAAGGCATCACCGCACGATTCGTTGCGCTCGGCGTGCGCCCTGAGCATGTGCATTCGCCGGTGTCCGCCGGCTGATGCCGGGCTTGCTATCCCATGACCGAAAAGCCGCCATCGACGGGAATCGCGGTGCCAGTCAGGAAGTCCGAGGCGGGTGAGGAGAGAAACACCGCGATGCCGGCGAAGTCGGTTGACGCGCCCCAGCGCGCCGCCGGGGTGCGGGCCAGTACCTTGTCATGCAGGCCTGCGATCTGTTCGCGGGCGCGCCGGGTCAGGTCGGTGTCGATCCATCCCGGCAGCACCGCGTTGACCTGGATGTTGTCGGCGGCCCAGGCGACCGCGCAGGAGCGGGTGAATTGCACGATGCCGCCCTTGCTGGCGGCGTAGGCCGGCGCAAAGCTGGCGCCGAAGATCGACAGCATCGAGCCGATATTGATGATCTTGCCGCCGCCTGCGTCCTTCATCGCCGGATAGACCGCCCTTGAGCACAGGAACGCGCTGGTGAGGTTGGTCTTGATCACGTTGTCCCATTCATCGAGCGAGAGCGCGTGCGGGGCTTTGCGGATATTGATGCCGGCGTTATTGACGAGAATGTCGATCCGGCCGAACTCGCGTCTGACGCGCTCGGCCATGGCGATGACGGCGGCCTCGTCGGTGACGTCAGCTGTGACGGCGATGGCCCTGACGCCAAACTGCTTGAGGTCGGCCACCGCGGCATTCGACTTCGCTTCATTGCGGCCGACGATCGCGATATCGGCGCCGGCTTCAGCAAGCCCGCGGGCCATGCCAAGGCCGATGCCGCCATTGCCGCCGGTGACGATCGCGGCCTTGCCGCTGAGATCGAACTGTGATGGTTGCATCGGTGCCTTCCAGTATGGGCGCGGCGTTCTGACCAAAATCGATGTCGTCCCTGCGAACCCAGGGACCCATCGCCACCGATGTTAGTTTTCGCAGAAGGCTGGAGCAACAGCCTCGCATAACCACAAAATCCTGTGGTTATGGGTAATCATGAGTACTGCCTGCTTGGATCAGCGCTTGCTCTGCCAGATCAGGATCAGTCCGACGGCGGAGAGCGCCGCGCCGTAGCCGGCCCACTGGAGTTGTCTGATCATGAAACTCGATCGCGGCCAGTTGATCACGCCGGTGCCCTGACCGATCCACAACAGCCCGATGGCGAGCGCGAGCAGGCCCAGGATCAGGAGCAAGGTGCGCATCGGGTTTCCTCGGTTGGCAGTTTTTTATTTCGGTCCGCGACAATTCCGGGACGCCGTGTGATTTGTCCCGGGCCCCGCAAAACCCGTGTAACGGTAGAGCGCAGCTTTCGATCGAAGGCAATACCAGCCCACGTCTGAGAGCGGTGGGTTGTCGGCACGGACCCTCAAGGGTGGGCTTGAACCAGCCCCGGCTCGGCGTTTGCGAGTCGAGCCAAGCGGCATCCAGATACAAAAAAGCCCCGGACGATGCCGGGGCTTTTGCGCTGATGATTTAGCGGAAGATCAGTATCGCGCCGACACCGGAGCGCCGCTCCAGTTGAAGCGATAGACCAGCGAGGTGCTGATAGTCTGCGTCCAAGGCTTGAACGTGACCGCTTCGCCCGACAGACCCACACCACCGCCAAAAAACGCGTTACCCGGAACAAGTGTCGTGGGAAGTGAAATGCGATCATAGAATGCCGAACGGTACTCGGTCTTCATGAAGAGACCCGGGATATTGATTCCGAAGAGGTCCAGGTTGTTCTCGACGCCGCCACCGATGAACCAACCGTTACGATGGAAAGAAGACGTGGTGAGCTGCGTACCGACGGGAAATGTCGTACCCAAAAACGTCTGAGAGGTGCCCGACCACTCGGAACCGGAATAACCGCCGTTGACGTAAGACAGCACATTTGGCGCGACCAGATAGCCCAGTCTCACGCCCGCCGCATAACTGGTGTTAAGCTTTTCGCGACCTTCGGTTTGGAAGGTGGGGTCGCTCAAGGAGCCATGGATGTCGCCGAACTGGCCGTCCGCGAGGATACCGGCGACCCAGCGGCCGTTGAACTGCCAATCATATCCGGCACCGACCGTCCCGAACCATCCGGAGCCACCCAGGCGTTGATCGCGGGTCTGGGAAGCGCCAGCCGGTCCAAAAGTGCCGAAGGGTCCAACAACGCCTGTGCTGACGGAGTTGCTGTCAGCGGCCCACAAGCCGGCGCCGCCGCCGCCAAAGATGTAGAAGCCGGTCCAGCTCGGGGTCGGCTCGACCATCACCGGGGCCTTGGAATAAGTCCGGGCGGGAAGGTCGGCCGCAAGAGCCGAACCGCTGAACGCCGCGATCGCCGTCAAAGCCAGCACCAATTTCTTCATGTTCAAATCCCCAGACTGATCGCTCGACCGTGGGCATACCCACCGAATCTGGAAATATTTATATCCGGTTTCCTTCAAAAAGCTGTTGCCGGGGGGGCACACCCGCCCGAAAACGACCGGGCGGGGAAGCTCATGAAGCACAAAAAGTGCTGTAAATTCAAAGGCAGATACGCGGGGCGGCCTTCCCATCCCTCAATTGGTCGCCCCTAGACGTCCAGCAGATCGTCGCTGGCATACGGCGCCTTGTCGGAAATGAAGGCAAAGCGCGCCTCCGCCCTGGTACCCATCAGGCGCTCGACGGAATCGGCGGTGCCTGCGCGGTCTTCGGTCAGCAGCACCACCCGCAGCAGGGTACGCTTGGCCGGGTCCATGGTGGTCTCTTTCAATTGCGCCGGCATCATTTCGCCGAGCCCCTTGAAACGGCCGACATCGACCTTGGCATTGGCGTTGAATTCGCTTTTCAGCAGCGCTTCCCTGTGGGCCTCGTCGCGGGCGTAGACGGTCTTGGCCCCGTGAGTCAGGCGGTAGAGCGGCGGCACCGCGAGATAGAGGTGGCCCTGGTCGATCAAGGGCTGCATCGTCCGGTAGAAGAAGGTGATCAACAGCGAAGCGATGTGGGCGCCGTCGACGTCGGCGTCGGTCATGATGATGATGCGGGCGTAACGCAAATCCTCTTCGCGATACTGTGCCCCGGTGCCGCAGCCGATCGCCTGCATCAGGTCGGCGAGCTGCGCGTTGGCGGTGAGCTTGTCCTTGGTGGCGGACGCGACATTGAGGATCTTGCCGCGCAAGGGAAGGATCGCCTGGGTCTTGCGATCGCGCGCCTGTTTGGCGCTGCCGCCGGCCGAGTCGCCCTCGACGATGAACAGTTCGCTGCCTTCGGCAGCCGTGTTGCTGCAGTCGGCAAGCTTGCCCGGCAGGCGCAGTTTCTTCACCGCGGTCTTGCGCGAAATCTCCTTTTCGGCGCGTCGGCGCAGCCGCTCGTCGGCGCGCTCGATGACGAAATCCAGCAGCTTGTTGGCCTGCAGGGGATTGCCGGACAGCCAGTGGTCGAACGGGTCCTTGATGGCCTGCTCGACGATGCGCTGGGCCTCGGCGGTGGCGAGGCGGTCCTTGGTCTGGCCCTGAAATTCCGGCTCGCGCACGAACACGCTGAGCATCACGGCCGCGCCCACCATCACGTCCTCGGACGTGACGGAGGAAGCGCGCTTGCCCTGGCCGACGCGTTCGGCGTGATCTTTCAGGCCGCGCAACATTGCGCTGCGCATGCCGGATTCGTGGGTGCCGCCGTCCTGCGTCGGCACGGTGTTGCAATAGGAGGACAGAAAGCCGTCGGCGTCGGCGGTCCAGGCCACCGCCCATTCGCAGGCGCCGTGCGCGCCTACACGCCCCGATCTGCCGGAGAAGATATCCGGATGCACCAGGGTATCGGCGTGGATCGCAGCCGCCAGATAATCCTTCAGGCCGCCCGGGAAGTGAAAGCTGTCCTCGGCCGGGACGTCCTCCAGGCCCTTCAGGAGCGCCGGGTCGCAGCGCCAGCGGATCTCGACGCCGCCGAACAGATAGGCCTTGGAACGGGCCATCTTGAACAGGCGCTGCGGCTTGAAGGTGGCCTTGGCGCCGAAAATGTCGGCATCCGGCTTGAAGCGAATTCGGGTGCCGCGGCGGTTGTTGATCTTGCCGAGGTCTTCGAGCTTGCCCTTGGGGTGGCCGCGCTCGAATGCCATCCGGTAGAGCTTCTGGCTGCGGGCAACCTCGACCTCGAGCCGCGAGGACAGCGCATTCACCACCGAGACGCCGACACCGTGCAGGCCGCCCGAGGTCTCGTAGACCTTGGAGTCGAATTTGCCGCCGGAATGCAGCGTGCACATGATGACTTCGAGCGCGGATTTTTTCGGGAATTTCGGATGCGGATCGACTGGAATGCCGCGGCCATTGTCGGTGACGGTCAAGAATCCGTCGGCGCCCAGTTCGACCTCGATGAACGTGGCATGGCCCGCCAGCGCCTCGTCCATCGAATTGTCGATGACTTCGGCGAACAGATGATGGAGCGCCTTTTCGTCGGTGCCGCCGATATACATGCCGGGCCGGCGCCGCACCGGCTCGAGGCCCTCGAGGACTTCGATGTCGCGCGCGGTATAGCCGGCTTCCGCGCTGGTCGAGCGCGAAGCGACTTTGAGCGGCGCTCTTCCCTTGGGTTCGGAGGCGCCGAACAAATCGCTGCCAGGTTTCGCTTTAGCGTTTGATTTCAATGGTTTGTGCATGCTTTTTCATGTGTTGCGCGGAGTGCGGGCGCGGCGAATCGATTTCCGTGACTATGCCACGGATGAGCTTAAAAAGTGACGGCAGGGCGCGCAGATGCAAGCGTCGTATTCCGACGGGAAGGGAAGGTAGGGTCCGCATTGACGCGCCGATCACGGCGAATAGCGCCATCGCGGATCCGACAATCGGGGCCGCGATGAATGAGGGACCCTTCCGGACGACGACTGCAAACCATCCATGATCCGATCATACGCGCCGGGAATTGAAAGCGGTTCCATCGGAGCCCAGGGTCACGCGCCGTGTCTGCCTTTGTGACTTGATGTCGGCGAACGGCCCGGCTTAAACAGGCCAATTACCGGGGGAAGGGCCTGTTGGAATGGAAGACCTTACGCGCGCGCTCGCTGATTTCGTGCGCGACCATCAAGTCTGGGCCCCACCGATCGTTCTGCTGCTGGCCTTCGGCGAATCGCTTGCCTTCATCTCGCTGTTGATCCCGGCCTGGGGGGCGCTGGTGGCGATCGGCGCGCTGATCGGCGTCAGTGGCATCAGCTTCTGGCCGGTCTGGGTCGCGGGCGGGATGGGGGCGGCGCTCGGCGATTGGGTCTCCTACTGGTTCGGCTTCCGATACAAGGAGCACGTCGCGCAGATGTGGCCGCTGTCGCGTTACCCGGAGATCCTGCCGCGCGGAGAGGCCTTTGTGAAGAACTGGGGCGTGCCCAGCATTTTCATCGGGCGGTTTTTTGGACCGTTGCGGGCCTCGGTGCCGCTCGCGGCCGGAATCTTCGAGATGCCGTACTGGCGTTTTCAATTGGCGAATTTCGTATCGGCGCTGGTCTGGTCGGCGGCGCTGCTGCTGTTCGGCGACGTGATCGGGCAAATCGCCGAATGGCTCTGGCGGGTGGCTTAGCCCGACAATGGGGTATCTCGCCGGCAACGGCCGCCTTGACGCCAACTGGCCAACGCCCTATACGCCGCGACCATGATCAACGCCGTGACCAATGTCGTCATCGTTCGCCGCCGCCGCGCCTTTGCGGTATGGGCGGACGTCTGCGTTTAAGATATCGCCCCTGCCGCCGGATACGGTCCGCGGCGCCCCTTTTCCAAAGCAGCGCGATCTGATCCGGTGGCTCCTACTTCAAGCAGGAGTTCGACATGTATACGCCTCCCATGTTCAAGCCCGACCGCGCCGCAAGCCTTGGCTTCGCGCAAGCGCGCGGATTCGGCACGGTTTGCGCATGGAGCGGCAACAAGCCAATCGCTTCTTCGGTGCCGTTCATCCTCACTTCAGCCGACGACGGCACGCCGCTCGCCGCGTTTCACGTCGCGCGCGGCAATCCCCTTGCCGATCTGGCGGATGGCACTTCCTCCTGGCTGTTGGCGGTGAACGGCGCGGACGCCTATGTCTCGGCGGACTGGTACGCCTCGCCGGACCAGGTGCCGACCTGGCTTTATAAGGCCGTGCATTTGACAGGCCCGGTGCGAAAATTGTCCGACCGCGAGCTTGGTCCGCATCTCGATCTGCTCAGCGCGAAGTTCGAAAACTGGCTGGCGCCAAAACCGCCCTGGACCTCGTCGAAGATGACGGCGGCCCGGCTCGAGGCGCTGAAAAAGGCCATCGTCGGCATGGTCATGACGGTTGAGGAAATCGAGGGAAGTTTCAAGCTCAACCAGCATAAATCCGATGTCGATTATGCCGCGATCGCTTCGGCATTGTTACGGCGTGACGACGAAGCCGCGCAGACGCTCGGAAAAGAGATGGTCGCGCTGCGGCCGCACTTGGACTACAAATCATCCACCCCCGTCAGTGTATCCGCGGATTGAAGGAACACGTCATGACCCTCTCCGAAACCAAGCAGCCGAAACGGCAACCCCTGACCAGCGGCGCCGCCGCGCGGCCCAGCGTGTTCGTCGATGGTGCGGCCGGAACAACGGGCCTTGGCATTCGCGAGCGCCTTGGCATGCAGGACGACGTCGTGCTGAGGAACATCGCCGAGGACAAGCGCAAGGATGCGCAGGCCAAGCGGGCGCTGATGGAGGAAGTCGACCTCGTCATCCTCTGCCTGCCCGATCAGGCCGCGCGAGAAACGGTTGCGCTGATCGATGGCATGGGGGCTTCCGCACCCAAGGTGCTGGACGCGTCGACGGCGTTTCGCGTCGCCGCCGACTGGACCTACGGTTTTCCGGAAATGGCGCCGGACCAGGCCGACAGGATACGGGCGGCGCGGAAAGTCTCGAACCCGGGCTGCTATCCGACAGGTGCGGTGGCACTGCTGCGGCCGATCGTGGATGCCGGGCTGGTGCCGGCGGACTATCCCATCACCATCAATGCGGTGAGCGGCTATTCGGGCGGCGGCAAGTCCATGATTGAAAGTTTCGAAACCGGCACGGCGCCGGCCTTCGAACTCTATGGTCTCGGCTTCGAGCACAAGCACTTGCCGGAGACCCAGCTTTACTCAAATCTCGTCCGCCGCCCGATCTTTGTTCCGTCGGTCGGCAATTTTCGGCAGGGCATGCTGGTGTCGGTGCCCTTGCATCTGGATACGCTGCCGGGCAAGCCCGGCGCCGCCGACCTGCACGCCACGCTGGCGAAGCGCTACGCCGGGAGCACCTATGTCTCGGTCATGCCGCGCGACAACGCGGCTGCCAGCAGCGGACACATCGAACCCGAAGCGCTCAACGAAACCAACAGGCTTGAGCTCTATGTCTTTGCCAGCCCAAAATACCCCCAAGCCGTCCTGGTCGCGCGTCTCGACAATCTGGGTAAAGGCGCCTCCGGTGCCGCGGTACAGAACATGCGGCTGATGCTGGGCTTTGCCGATACGTAAGACTGAAGCCAGTAAGGTCGTGTTATGTCAGGTGCGATGGACGAGCAGACGCTTCAATTTTACGGAGGCCACGCCCAAGCCTATGCCGAGCGCGAGGTCACGAAGCATACGCGCCTGATCCGCTTCCTGGCGCTGCTGGCTCCCGGGGCAACGGTTCTCGAGCTTGGATGCGGCGCGGGTGCAGATTCGGCGGAAATGCTCGCCCGCGGATTCGATGCTCATCCGACGGACGGATCCCCGGAAATGGCGAGCGAAGCCTCGCGCCGTCTCGGTCGTCCGGTCGAGACCTTGCTGTTCCACGACATCGACAAGGTCGACGCCTATGACGGCGTGTGGGCCAACGCCTGTCTGCTGCATGTTCCGAGGCTAGAGCTGGCGCGGGTTCTGGCTCTCATCTGGCGTGCGCTCAAGCCTGGCGGTTATTTCTACGCCAGCTTCAAGACCGGTGCCGCCGAAGGGCGAGATTCGCTCAGTCGTTATTACAACTACCCAACGCCGAATTCGCTGCAAGCCGCCTACGCTGAGGCGGGCAGCTGGAATCCACTGTCGATCGAGACCGGCGAGGTCAGAGGCTTCGACGGCAAGTCAGCGCAGATGCTGTTCGTCGTGGCGCGGAAAAACTTCTGACCGCTGCGTTCTCAAAGAATCTTGAAGATCGCCAGCGCCAGCACGGCCTGCGCCAGAAAGCCGACCGTGAAGGCCAGCGTGCGGAACACCGGCAGGCCCAGCGTGTACACGATCAGATGCGCGACCCGGGCCCAGAAATACACGGCGCAGGCATAGACGGTCCACTTGGTGGAATAATCGATCTCCGCCAGGATCAGCACCAGGGGTGCGAAGATGACGAGGTTCTCGATTGCATTGTCATGCGCGAACATCAGGCGGGTGGCCCATTCCGCATGCGGCTTGTCGTTGCGCGACGGATTGGCCATCGCGCCGCCGAGGCCACGCACCTGACAGCGATTGAGCACATAGGGGATCCACAGCAGTCCCGTCAAAATGACCGTCAGCGTTAGCCAGAACAGTTCGCGCGTCATGGTTTCCCCCTCATTCCAAACTCCGAATCTCGCCGCGGCGGGACGATGTATCCTATTCGAACACCGATCGTCGCGCTATGCGCGGACCCGGACGTAGCTGCCCGGTGCGTCCTCGATTGGCGGCAGCGCGGCAGCACCGGCGGCGCGGGCGGGGACTTCCTCCGGATCGATGGCTTGAAGCCACTCGCGCCAGTCCGGCCACCACGATCCCTTATGTTCCTGGGCGCCCTTGAGCCAGTCCGTCAGCGTCACGTCCCTGATATCGTCGTTGGTCCAGTACTGATATTTGCCTGACGATGGCGGGTTGACCACGCCGGCAATATGCCCCGACCCTGAAAGGACATATTTCACCGGGCCGCCGAAAAACTGCGAGCCGTAAAGCACCGAATCCGCCGGCGCAATATGATCCTCGCGCGTCGCCAGATTGTAGATCGGCACCTTGACCTTCGAAAGATCGAGCATGGTGTTGTCAAGCACCATGGTTCCCGCCGACAGCCGGTTCTCCAGATAGCAGTTGCGCAGGTAGTAGGAATGGTTCGCCGCCGGCATTCGCGTCGCATCCGAATTCCAGTGCAGCAGATCGAATGATGAGGGTGATTTTCCCTTCAGATAGTTGCTCACGACATAGGACCAGATCAGGTCGTTCGAGCGCAGCATGTTGAAGGCCATCGCCATCTTGCTGCCCTCGAGCACGCCGGAGGCCTGCATGTCGCGCTCCAGCGCCGAAATCTGGTCCTCGTCGACGAACACCAGAAGATCGCCGGCGTGGGTGAAATCGACCTGCGCCGCCAGAAAGGTCGCCGAGGTCACGCGCACGCGGCGCTTTTCCGCGAGCCATGCCAGCGTCGAGGCGAGCAGGGTGCCCCCGACGCAGTAGCCCATGGTGTGGACTTTCATTTCGCCGGTTGCCCGCTCAATCGCATCCATCGCCGCCAGCGGGCCCTGCCTCATATAATCCTCGAAGGTCTTTGCTCCGAGCGTTTTGTCCGGATTGACCCAGGAAATCACGAACACCGTGAGGCCTTGATCGACACACCATTTGATGAAGGATTTTTCCGGCTTGAGATCGAGGATGTAGAATTTGTTGATCCACGGCGGCACGACCAGAAGCGGCGTGCGCAGCACGTTTTCCGTGGAAGGCGCGTATTGGATCAACTGCATCAGCTCGTTCTGGTAGATGACCTTGCCCGGGGTCGTCGCCATGTTGACGCCGACCGCGAGATTGGAGGGATCGGATTGGCGGATGCGCAGCGAGCCGTGCCCGGCCTCGATATCTTCCGCCAGCATCTTCATGCCGCGAACGAGGTTTTCTCCGTTGGACGTCAAGGTCTCGCGCAGCACTTCCGGATTGGTCAGCACGAAATTGGATGGCGCAAGCGCGTTGGTAATCTGCTGGACGTAAAATTCGGCCTTCTTGCGGGTGTGCGGATCGAGGCCTTCGGCGTTGCGCACCAGGTCGTGCGCCCACTGCGTCGTGAGCAGATAGAGTTGCAGCACGAAATCGAAAAACTGGTTTGATTTCCATTCGGGGTCGGCAAATCGCTTGTCGCGTGGCGATGGCGCGATCGCCGGCGGGGCCTGCTCGCCGGCGAGGCGGCGTACCGATGAGCCCCACAGATCGAGATAGGCCTTGGCGATCTTGGTCTGCAGGTCCGTCGATCGGTCGTTGTCCGACAGCCAATATTCCGCCACCGCGCTGAAGGTCTTGATGACCTCGCTGAGTTCGCTCGGCGGCCTGTCCTTTGAATCGCCACCTTCACGCGGCGTGAGATAGGCGGCCAGCGCCTGGCCGCTGCTCTCCATCGCCCGCGCGAGGTTCATCGCGAAAGCCTCGGGGTCGAACTTCTCCGCAGTCTTGGTTTCGATCGTGACGTCAGCCATGATCTGACACTATAGGTTCATTTCCGGTTCGTCACCGCGCAGATCGCGATGACATTTTCCAAGTCAATTCCGAACCCATTCTCGGCAACCCCTGTGCTGCACTGCGACAACCATCTTGGTTCTGTCATATTGAGGCCGCAGGGATGCGATTTGTTGTTTGGGATTTAATGATTTCGGGCGACAATGGTTTGGGCGTCGCGGCAACAGCCGTTCAAATAGGCATTGGCGGCTGAAAAACTACGCGTTTTGGGAACTGGCGGACGGATGTCGGTGGATCGAAAAAAACGAGGCTTGGCCTGGGGAGCGCTGCTGCTGTCAGCGCTGACGCTTGGCGGCTGCTCGATATCGATCGCTGATCTTCCGTTGGTCGGAACGCCAGCCGATGCGCCGGCGCGTGCAAAGGAGACGGGTGCCTATCTGCCGGTGAACCAGTTGCCTCCCGATCGCGACGAGGCTGCGATGAATCCGGCCGAGCGGGCCAAGATCCAGAGCGAACTGGTGGCTGCGCGAGAACGCCAGGCCTCCGCGGCCGCCGCCAAAGACTCGGCCGCGAAGTGATCTGACCGCTGGCGCGGCGGGGCGTCCGTGGTAAAAGAACCCAATTCAACCGCAAATCAGGGCAGATTCCAGAATTCGCGCATGAATTCGCACTAAATCTTTGATTTTACGCGTTTTCTGGACGAAGCCAGACCCGGTTTCGTTGCAAGATGTGTTGGCGAATCTGTCCTACCGGTTGCCGGAGCAAGGTCCCATGGAAGAGTTTTACCGCATCCGCCGCCTGCCGCCCTACGTGTTCGAGCAGGTCAACCGGGCCAAGGCGGCTGCGCGAAATGCCGGCGCCGATATCATCGATCTCGGCATGGGAAATCCGGACCTGCCGACGCCTCCCCATGTCATCGAAAAGCTCAAGGAAACGCTGGGAAAGCCGCGAACCGATCGCTACTCGGCGTCGCGCGGAATTACCGGCCTGCGCAAGGCGCAGGCGGCCTATTACGACCGGCGCTTCGGCGTGAAACTCAATCCCGAGACCCAGATCGTGGCGACGCTGGGCTCGAAAGAAGGGTTTGCCAACGTCGCCCAGGCCATCACCGCG
>NZ_SSNA01000011.1 GCF_004799445.1 Bradyrhizobium sp. | reverse complement strand
GATCTCGACCGGCTCGACGCCGCGGACCGGCAGACGCCCTTGTTCGGCGTCAACCGGGCTGCACTCTACAGTTTCAACGAGGCCGATCACGGCCATCGCGACGGATCGTCCTTGCGCACCTATGCGCAAGGACGCGCGACGGAGCATGGCATCGACCTGACCGGCGGCCGCGTGATGCTGTTGTGCTATCCCCGTCTGCTTGGCTACACGTTCAATCCATTGTCTGTCTATTTTTGCTATCGCGTGGACGGGGGGCTTGCCCTCATCATCTATGAGGTCCGCAATACTTTCGGCGATATCCACGCCTACGCGCTACCCGTGAATCCCGACGAGGTGAGCCACGCCGGCATCCGGCAACAGCAGGACAAGCTGTTTTACGTCTCGCCCTTCGTCGAGATGGCGATGCGCTATCATTTCCGCATTTCACCGCCAGCAGACAGCGTCCAACTGCGCATTCTTGAGATCGACCACGAGGGTCCCCTGCTCGCTGCAACCTTTAAGGGCCACCGCCGGGCCCTGAACACGGAGGAGTTGCTGCGTTCGTTTTGCGCGTTGCCGCTTGTCACATTGAAGATCGTCGCCGCGATCCACTGGGAAGCGCTGCGGCTCTGGCTCAAGGGAGTACGGCTGGTTCCGCGTCAGAACGCCGCCATCGATGAGAGCTTGGCGATCGGGAAAAGCCGCGAGTATACTTCGCCGGTGCTATCTGCCCGGAGCAAAAGGTGAAGCCAGGTCGGACCACGTCTGAGTTGATTTCGGTTACGTCCGAGACTGTTGATTTTGTACTTCCGGAACTGCCCCGTCTGGTCCGGGTGGCGCTTGGCTTCGGCTCGGAGCTGCGGCATGGCTCGCTCGAGGTGACCCTGCCGGACGGCCGCACGGTCAGGCTGGGCGACAACGGGCCGGGACCGGCCGCCGCCATGAAAGTCTACGATTACGGCTTCGCATCGCGGCTGCTCCGGAGCGGCGACATCGGCATCGCCGAGGCCTATCTGCATGGCGAATGGGACACGCCCGACCTGACCCAGTTTCTCTATCTCTTCTGCGTCAATCAGGACTGGATGCAGACCATGCTCATCGGCAAGCCGCTGATGCGCACCATCCAGGCCATCAGGCATTGGTTCAACCGCAATACCAGACGGCAGGCGCGGCGCAACATCTATGCGCATTATGATATCGGCAATGCCTTCTATTCGGCCTGGCTTGATCCGAGCATGACCTATTCCTCGGCCTTGTTCGAGGACGACACGGCGGATTTGACCGCCGCGCAAAACAACAAATACCGCAGGCTCGCCGAAGCGATCGAGCTGCGGCCCGGCCAGAAACTCCTCGAGATCGGGTGCGGATGGGGCAGCTTTGCCGAATATGCCGCCAAAGCCTACGGCGCGAAGGTGGTCGGGCTCACCATCAGCAGGGAACAGCGCGATTTTGCGCAGGCGCGGATGCAGTCCGCCGGCCTTAACGACCGTGTTGAGATCCGACTGCAGGACTACCGCGACGAGCGCGACCGGTATGATCGAATCGCCTCGATCGAGATGATCGAAGCGGTGGGAGAGCAGTTCTGGCCTAAATATTTTTCGCAAGTTCGCGACCGGCTCCTGCCCGGCGGACTTGCCGGCATTCAGGCCATTACCATTCAGGATAGTCTGTTCCAGAGCTATCGCCGCGAAGTCGATTTCATCCAGCGTTATGTTTTTCCCGGCGGGATGCTGCCATCGCCGCAGATACTCAAGTCACTCGGCGAGCGCTTCGGTGTTCCCGTAATTCGCGAACGCATTTTCGGACAAGATTATGCCAAGACGCTCGCGACCTGGCGAAATAATTTCCGCGCCGCCTGGCCGAACCTGATGCCGCTCGGGTTCGACGACCGGTTCCGGCGGTTGTGGGAGTACTACCTCGCTTATTGCGAAGCCGGGTTTCTGTCCGGAAATATCGACGTCCGCCAGGTTGTGTTCGCGAAGCTGAAATAGCCCGCGCCGCACAAATCGGGTGCAAAACCGGCTTTTACTTTTGCCCGCTGCGCTCTAGGGTCGTTGCCGGACTAGGCAGCTGACTGGCAAGATTTCTCGCACATGAACATCGATAATGACGTCGTCGAAGCGATCGGCAATACCCCGCTCATCAAGCTGAAGCGGGCTTCCGAGCAGACTGGCTGCACCATTCTCGGCAAGGCCGAGTTCATGAATCCCGGCCAGTCCGTCAAGGACCGCGCGGCGCTGTTCATCATCCGCGACGCGATCAAGCGCGGCAAGCTGTGGCCTGGCGGCGCGGTTGTGGAAGGCACCGCGGGAAATACCGGCATCGGACTGGCGCTGGTTGCCAATGCGCTGGGTTTCCGTACCGTGATCGTGATCCCCAATACGCAGAGCCAGGAAAAGAAAGACATGCTGCGGCTCTGCGGCGCCCAGCTGATCGAGGTGCCCGCGGTCCCCTACGCCAATCCCAACAACTATGTGAAATTGTCGGGCCGGCTCGCCGAGCAGCTTGCGAAGACCGAATCGAACGGAGCGATATGGGCCAACCAGTTCGACAATACCGCCAACCGTCAGGCCCACATTGAAACTACGGCGCCGGAAATCTGGCAGCAGACCGGCGGCAAGATCGACGGCTTCGTGGCTTCGGTCGGGTCAGGCGGCACGCTCGCCGGGGTCTCGATCGGCTTGAAGAAAATGAACCCGAAAATTCGTATCGTGCTTGCCGACCCGATGGGCTCGGCGCTCTACAATTATTACAAGAACGGCGTTCTCAAATCGGAGGGCTCCTCGATCACCGAAGGCATCGGTCAGGGCCGCGTTACCGCCAACCTCGAAGGTGCCACGATCGACGACGCCTACCAAATACACGATGAGGAAGCGGTTCCGATCATCTTCGATCTGCTCGAACATGAGGGGCTATGCCTCGGCGGATCGACCGGCATCAACGTGGCCGGCGCCATTCGACTGGCCAAGGAGCTTGGGCCGGGCCATACCATCGTGACCGTGCTGTGCGATTACGGAACCCGCTACCAGTCAAAGCTGTTCAATCCGGATTTCATGCGCTCCAAGAACCTGCCCGTGCCGGACTGGCTCGAGCAAAAGATCGCGATCAGCGTGCCGTTCGAGAAAGTCTGATCGCTTCACGCACAATCCCTGTTCTGAGGAGGCGCCTCCAGGCGCCATCGCGGCCACTGAGCTTCTGCGGCCGCGTAGTTCGAGACGCGCGCAATAGCGGGCTCTCGCAAGAGAACGAAAGTCACCGCAATATCTGACTGAGAAACAGCTTGGTCCGGGCGTGCTGCGGATTGGCGAAGAAGCTTGCCGGCGTGTTCGCCTCGATAATCTGCCCGGCATCCATGAAGACGACGCGGTCGGCCACTTCCCTGGCAAATCCCATTTCATGGGTCACGACCAGCATGGTCATGCCTTCGTTGGCGAGGTCGACCATGGTGTCGAGCACCTCCTTGACCATTTCGGGATCCAGCGCCGAGGTGGGCTCGTCGAACAGCATGACCTTGGGGTTCATGGTCAGCGCGCGGGCGATCGCGACGCGCTGCTGCTGGCCTCCGGACATCTGGCCCGGATATTTGTTGGCCTGCTGCGGAATTTTCACCCGCTCCAGATATTTCATCGCCGCAGCTTCCGCATCCTTCTTCGGAATATTGCGTACCCAGATCGGCGCCAGCGTGCAGTTCTCCAGCACGGTCAAATGCGGGAACAAGTTAAAACTCTGGAACACCATCCCGACTTCGCGCCGGACTTCGTCGACCCGCCGTAAATTCGGTCCGAGTTCAATGCCGTCAACGACGATCCGCCCTTCCTGGAATTCCTCAAGGGCGTTGATGCAGCGGATCAGCGTCGATTTTCCCGAACCCGAAGGGCCGCAGATCACGATCCGCTCGCCCTTGGCGACATCAAGATCGATGTCGCGCAGCACGTGAAAATCACCGAACCACTTGTTGAGGCCGGCAATGCTGACAATGGGATCTGCGGTCATTTTGGTTTACTCAATTGCGCCGATGTGCGTTCAGCCTGTTCTCGACGAACAGGGAGTAGCGGGACATTCCAAAGCAGAAAGTGAAGTAGATCAATCCGGTAAAAGCAAACCCGGTAAACAGCGTGGATGGTGTTGCCCAGGCCGGATCGCTAAAGGAGGCCCGAAGCTGTCCGAGCAAGTCGAACAGTGCAACGATCGAGACCAATGAAGTGTCCTTGAACAGCGCGATGAAGCTGTTGACAAGACCGGGAATGACGTGGCGTAGCGCCTGGGGCATCACGATCAGGCCCGTCGTCTGCCACCATGAGAGGCCAAGCGCGCTGGCCGCCTCGTCCTGCCCCCGCGGGATCGCCTGCAGGCCGCCCCGGATGACCTCAGCCTGGTAGGCGCCGGCGAACAGTGCAATTCCGATCAGGGCGCGCATCAGTCCATCGACGCTAAACCCGGTCGGCAGAAACAGCGGCAGCATATAGGTCGCGAAGAACAGCACCGTGATCAGCGGCACGCCGCGCCAGAGTTCGATAAAGGTCGTCGAAAAAACTCGGATCAGCGGGATCGACGAACGCCGGCCCAGGGCGAGCGCGATCCCGACCGGCATCGACGCCACGATGCCGGTGACCGACACTACCAGCGTCACCAGGAGACCGCCCCAAAGCCGCGTATCGACCACCGGCAACCCGCCGCGGTCGAGGCCCATCATCGCAATGATGGTCCCGATGCCGGCAAAGGTCGCAAGGCTTGTGATCAGAGGACGCCAGCCGGCGCGCGTACCGCCGTTCAGCCAAAACAGCAGGATCGAGACAATGGCAGCCGTCACCGCAAGGTCGGTCCAGACCGGACGTCCCGACATCTGGATCTGTTCGCGCAGCCACGTCAGCGGGGTGATCAGATAGTGGAGCGCCACGCCGAGCTGAACGACAAGCCATCCCAGCCATTTCAGCAATGATCCGGCAATCGCGGTGGATTCGCCCAGCGAAGCGCCAGCGCGCGACAAGGCCGAACCCGCCTCGGCGACGCTGCTGGCCAGGCCCGAAAGCAAGCCGGCAGTCCAGCTGACGCCAAACCCCTGAAGTCCGCCGCCATGCAACAGGAAGAAAGCGACAGCCGGAAATGCCAGGAAAAACAGACCGGCATTGATGCCCTTGGCCGGGAGCCGCGGAATCAACAGCGGCAGCAGCAGGATGGCGGCGAGGAGGAAAGTCAAATTGACCCGCCACCGCTCCGGTTCAGGGTAGAAGCCGTAAATGAACTGGCTGAATTTCGCCTGGATGAACGGCCAGCAGGCGCCGACGGAACGTCCGGCATTTTCGGCAAGGCAAGCGGTGCGATCCTTGCCGCTCCACACCGCATCGATCAGCAGGAATTTTATCGTGGGGACCAAGACAAACCACAGCAGCAACGCGCTCACGATCGTGATCAGGATATTGGTCGGGGAGTTGAACAGCCGCGTGCGCAGGAAGCCGACAAGGCCGGTTGTCTTTACCGGCGCGGCGCGCTCGGGAACGAGGTCCTGACGGACGAATGCGGACGCCGTGATATCGCTCATCCGCCAAGGCTCCGTCCGAGCCGCCATCCGTAGAAACTCATGATCGCGCTCGTCACCATCGAGATCAGCAGATAGACCCCCATCGTAATACCGATGATCTCGATCGCCTGCCCGGTCTGGCTCAGCGCGGTACCCGCAAACACCGAAACCAGGTCGGGATAGCCGATTGCCACCGCCAGCGACGAGTTCTTGGTCAGGTTGAGATACTGGTTGGTGAGCGGCGGCAGGATGATCCGCAACGCCTGCGGAATCACGATCAGCCGCAGCACCGACCCTCGCTGCAGCCCGAGCGACGAGCCGGCCTCCATCTGCCCCTTATGCACGGCCAAAATGCCGGCGCGCACGATCTCGGCGATAAAGGCCGCGGTATAGGTCGAAAGCGCCAGCGTCAGTGCCACAAATTCAGGACGGATGGGCGAGCCGCCTGAAAAATTGAACCCCTTGAGTTCGGGAATTTCAAATATGACGGGCGCGCCAAAGATCAGCGCCGAGACGAGCGGCAGGCCGGTCATGAGACCGAGCGCGTAGGGCCAGACCTTGATCACCTTGCCGCTCTGGAACAGTTGCCGGCGCGCGTAACGCCACAACACGATGGCGGCAACGATCGCGATCAGGACCGCAACCACAAACGGCTCGAAACCGGGTTCGCCGATGGGCTTTGGGATCACCAATCCGCGATTGTTGAGAAAGAAGGCGCCGAACAGCGAGATGCTTTGCCGCGGATTCGACAACGCGGCGAGCACGGCGAGATACCAGAACAGAATCTGGAACAGCAAGGGCAGATTGCGGATCAGTTCGACATAGCCGCCGGAGATGCGGGCCAACAGCCAGTTCGGCGACAGCCGGCCAAGCGCCACCAGGAACCCGATCACGGTCGCAAAGAAAATACCGATGACCGAGACCAACAGTGTGTTGAGCAAACCGACGAAGAACACGCGGGTATAGGTGTCGGAACCGGTATAGGGGATCAGGTTCTGGCTGACGTCAAAACCTGCGGTATTCGCCAAAAAGCCAAATCCGGCGGTGATCCGCTGCGCCTTGAGATTTTCGCTGGCGTTGGAAACGATCTCGTAAGAGATCCAGGCGAGCCCGGCCACGAACAAGATCTGCAGAACGAAGCCGCCCCACCCTGCCTGGCCGCCGAGCACGCGTTGCAGTTTGATGGCAAACTGCAACGGTGGCTTTCGGGGCTCGATGCTCATCGCCGCCGATGCCGCGGTGAATCAGCGAATCGGCGGCGCGTACTGAATTCCACCCTTGTTCCAGAGCTGGTTTAATCCGCGGGCAATCCCGAGTTTCGACCCGGCGCCCACATTGCGATCAAAGGCTTCGCCGTAATTGCCGACCGCCTTGACGATCCTTATCACCCAATCCTTGGTCAGGCCGAGCTGTTCGCCGAGATTGCCGTCGGTACCGAATGCCCGCTTGAGTTCCGGTTTGTCCGATTTCACCATGTCATCGACGTTCTTTTGGGTTACGCCGAGTTCTTCCGCATCAACCATCGCAAACAGCACCCATTTGACGAGATCAAACCATTGATCGTCGCCATGGCGCACCATCGGGCCGAGCGGCTCTTTTGAGATCACTTCCGGCAGCACGGCATGATCGGCCGGATTCGCAAGCTTCAGGCGATCGGCATAGAGCCCGGACACGTCCGTGGTAAAGACGTCACAACGGCCCGACTCGTAGGCCTTGACGGCTTCGTCGTTGGAGCCGAAGGCAATCACCTCGTACTTCATGTTGTTGCCTTTGAAGTAGTCGGCGAGATTCTGCTCGGTGGTTGTGCCGGTTTGCACGCAAACCGAGGCGCTGTTCAATTCCAGGGCCGAATTCACCTTGAGGGATTTTTTCACCAGGAAGCCCTGCCCGTCATAGTAGGTCACCCCGGTAAAATTGGCGCCGAGCGTGGTATCGCGGGACAGCGTCCAGGTGGTGTTGCGCGAGAGAACATCGATTTCGCCGGACTGCAGCGCGGTGAAGCGATCCTTGGCTGACAATGGCACAAACTTGATCTTGGTCGGATCGTTGAAGATGGCGGCGGCGATCGCACGGCAAACGTCAACATCGAGCCCGGTCCAGTTACCCTTGTCGTCGGGGGACGAAAAGCCGGGTAGGCCCTGGCTCACGCCGCAGGACAACATGCCGCGGTCCTTGACCGTCTTGAGCGTTTGCGCGGTAACCGCCTGGGTCGAGAGACCGGCTGCGAGAGCCAAGGTGAGGACCAGAGATGCACGTTTCATGGCGAAGCCTTTCGAGGGTCGTCCGGGAACGGTTGCTTGTCATCGCATACGCTGATGGGCCAGCCCAATGATCCATCACTGCAAATGCCGGCCTGAATGGGCGGCTTGGCCCATGGTCCGGTTCAGCAATGAATCGATGGTCGCGGCGGCCCCTCAACATGCTGCTGCGACGAATAGCTGCCGCGCATCACAGAACGACTGGAGGGCCGGGTCAAGGGGTTGACGTCCGTCTTCCCTGTCCTGCTATTAGCAATCCCGCCCGCAGTCCGCTGCTTCAGCGGACTTTCACGTAGCGCGGTGGTTGGCAAAACCTTTGGTGGTGGCGGAAAACATGAATTCTCCAGGAAACGGACCAACGACACCGCTGAGGGTGGAAACCACGCTGGTGACCGCCGGCCGCGACACCAGGGCGCAGAAGGGATTCGTCAATCCGCCGGTCGTCCATGGTTCCACCGTGCTTTATCCGACGGCGGACGACCTGCATGCGCATCGCGCCGAGTTCCAGTACGGGCGCCACGGAACGCCGACCACCAGGGCACTGCAGGAGGCGTTGATGGCCCTCGAAGGCCCGCAATGCGCGGGCGTCGGTCTTGCGCCCTCGGGCCTGTCGGCGATTACCACGACGCTGCTCGCGGTGCTGAAGTCGGGCGATCATCTGCTGGTCTGCGACAACGTCTATCGACCCTCACGCAATTTCTGCAACGGCCTGCTTGCCCGCTACAGCGTGGAGACCACCTATTTCGATCCCATGGTCGGCGCCGGCATCGCTGAATTGTTCAAGTCCAACACCAGGGCGGTGCTCGTCGAGGCACCCGGTTCGCAATCCTTCGAAATGCCTGACATTCCAGCCATCGCTTCGGTGGCGCATGCTCGCGGCGCGCTTGTGATCGACGACAATACATGGGCGACCCCGCTTTATCACCGCTCGCTCGATCAGGGAGTCGACATCAGCATCCAGGCCGCCACCAAATATATCGGTGGACATTCCGACATCATGTTCGGAACCATTTCGGCGAATGCGAAAGCCTGGCCGACGATCGCCGAATCGATCCGCTTGCTCGGTGTTTGCGCCGGGCCCGACGACGTCTTCCTTGCGATACGCGGTTTGCGCACGCTCGCGGTGCGGCTTGCGCAGCATCATCGATCGGGGCTGGAAATGGCGCGATGGCTCGCGGCGCGGCC
>NZ_SSNA01000109.1 GCF_004799445.1 Bradyrhizobium sp. | reverse complement strand
GTGCGAGCCTTTGGTTCCGGCGCCGCGCCCACGCCTCCCATCTCGCTGTAATAAGCGCTGTAGACCTCGCGAACGGCCACGGCCGTGGACTCGGCCTCGCTCATCGTCTCGAGTCGGGCTCGATAGTTAGTCAGAAAGCTCTGTGCGTTTGACGGAAGGTCATCGAAACCACCGAGCTCGGCCATCATGAGCCAAGTGGCAAAATCCGCCTCGGCTTTCGTGCGAGCTTTCTTGGCGATACTGGTGTTGGAGCTGGAGGACATGGTGGTCCGATTGGTTCGCCCGCCCAAACTCGCCGGCGTTCATGGCTATCGTTGGACAGTTCGCTTAGGTATCTCGTTAGAAGTGATTGCGTCTGCTTCCGTTCCACTTGTGGCACCTTTCGGACGTAGCTTTTCGAACTGACGATGTCAAAATCCCCTAAGGTCCAAACCCGAGGAGCAACAACATGACCCCACACACCCCCGAGGAATTTTCCACCAGGTTGATCGACTGGAGTCCCTTCATGATCATGGGCAAACCACCGGAACGCGTTTTCATGAAAATGACCGATTATTCTCCCGGAAAGTAGGGTTTTCGATCCATTTGCGGGCGGAAGAAAGACCCCTAACCGGGGCCTCCCTAAGGTGTTTGACGATAGCCCGCTAGAAGCGAAGATCAGGACGGCGGGCTCAATGTCCGCCGTCCCGGACAGTGGCGTTTTGCGCCCTCACTTCAGCTGATCCGCCACTTTGTCGATACCGGCCTTGACGCAAGCCTCGTCCTTTTCGCCGCCTGGCGCGCCTGATGCGCCGGCCGCGCCGATGACCTCATCCCCCACCTTGATCGGGAGCGCGCCTTGGTTGGCGATGACGTTAGTTAGATGGATCAAGCCGAGCGTTGGATCAGCCTTCACCCGGTCGACCAGCGCGCCCGATGGCGCACGGAATGTGCGCGCGGTGTAGGCTTTGCGGAAGCTGTTCTCGATGGTGTGTGGCCCCGTATTGTCACCGCGCACCTGCACGATGATCTCGCCGTTGCGGCCGACCACGGTCGCGGACACGGCGTAGCCATTAGCCTTGCAAGTCTCGATTGCAGTTTGCACAATGGTTATTGCGATGGAAGCGGTTAGGTCCTTGTGGCTGAGCAGTTGCGCGCCCGCTGGAGCGGCCAGAGCACAGGTGAAGGTCGAGGCGAGAGCGATGGCGGTACGACGAAGCCCGGACGGTTGCATGACGTTACTCCCTGAGTTTTTCACCGATCCTCTTCTGAGGGCGGTATAGGCGGAGCCTAGTGTATTTCCGATCCGACGTCAGGACTTTGGTAAACCGCGCTTGGTTCTAAGCCTTTCGAAAATGAGCGGTCGCTGAGGTCTGGGTTTGGCTTGGCCCATTCGCGTCACTTAGTGCGATGCAGCGACATGTCCGGAGTTGGGGGCAGACCGGAAGTGAGCGGCCGACTGTCAAAACGGCGCTAATGACCCGAACCGGAAGTCGTCATGTTCGGTCTAGCCACGTTTGAGAGGCGCCCAAATTTCGCGGACTAAGGCCATCGCACTCGTAGAAGTACGGAGTTGCGAATAAATTGGACGTTAAGTTTGGAAAGCTAGACTACGCTGTCGCGACGCAGTCCCAAACACACGGTGGTATTCATGCCGTTAACTCGCCTTGTTTATTTCAGCACGAGTAAGAGACCGACTGACGGCAGCGTGGCGGTTCAACTAAAACAGATCCTCGCGAGCTCGATCAAAAACAACGTTCATTTTGCAGTGACGGGCGGTCTGGTATTCAATCGGAATTATTTTCTGCAAGTCCTCGAGGGTGGTCGCTCCAATGTGACTAAAGTCTTTTCGACGATATCCGTCGATCTACGTCATGATCAGATCGAACTGGTGGAGGTGAAGGACGTTCGCGAGCGTTTATTCGCCGCGTGGTCAATGGGCTTCGCCTCTACCCCAGAATTGATAAAGGAGCTTTGGGCGAAAATGGATATTCAAGGAGAGTTCAATCCGAAACTGCTAACTGGTGATCAGATAGTTAAGCTCATATTCGAGCTCGTGAAGAAGGAAGAGGGTTTTGCATCGTCGCGAAAGTTCTCTATCGCTTGATCTGCGTGTCGCTGGCTGCCGATGCAGGGATTTCGTCAGTGCCCATCCCGCGCCAGCCTTGATGCACTCAGCTTCGACAGTGTAGGCTTCATGGCCTATCTTCCGAAGTCAAAATCGAAATCGATGGCCTAATCTACGATCATCAAGTTTGAATTGTTAGCCGCCTTCGGGCGGCCTTTTCTTTCGTATGACTTACATCAGGCATGTCCGAGTTTGGCACAAACCGGACCACCAGCGATGTCCGCAGTTCGGTCGCTAACAGGGGTAAACCGGACGTGGCGCGGACAGCCCAATTTGGTAGCGAATGGACCCACAGCTGACATCCGCCATCGGCGGTGCATCCGCCCGCGCGCCATCAGTTCTTATGTCGTTACGACTACCGCCGCTGTCAAACTACTGGCAGTTTGCGCCGCGAGATCACCGGCGCGTCTCGTCAGTGCAGCCGCATGGCGGACGGATGAATGACCAATTTTTCCTCAACGAAAAACTGGAGCGCGCCGTACCCTTCCATGTCAACGGCGTATCTGAAATTGTCGTCAACTGTTGGAAACACGGCGACGACCATGCCACTCTCGTGGTCGTCGGCTGCATTATCGACCTGCTCGCCAATTGCAAACTTCGACATCGAGAACTCCTTTTGGAATTATCGAAAATTTAAGCAATGATTACCCCACCAATTAGTTAACGCTTCGTTAACGCGCTGAACCGGCATGTCGAGCGGGTGTTCAATCCGGCACGCTGGCGCAGGATCGGTGAGCGATTTTCGCCAATCGAGCTTTGCTGCCATACCCTTTGATTTGATTTCGAATTGTTGGCATAACAGCGCATGGCGAAAGCAAAAGTAAGTTTCAAACCTATGCGAATTTCCGAAGACGACTGGAATATCTTGGCCGAGTGTCCGGGTGTCGAACCGGTTCACATTTCGGGTTTCAAAAGCAAAACCGAAATCGACGAGTGGATGATCAGTGATCGCCGCATCTCGTGGCTGCGCTCTCAGGGTTACGCGAAGTAGGCTTGTAGTAGATGGGGCCAGTGATTAACCGTTAAACTTTCGCCGGCACCCGTTCCAGCTGCCGTGAGCTCGACCACCTTCCCGGGGTAGCTTTTGAGCCATCCCATCTCGACCACATGGGGCGCATTCAGGTTGGTGCCACCAGAGCCTTGGCGAAACGATTACGACCCATTGGTGGATCGACAACAGCGTCTTCGCAAACTATGTGGCCATCGATCAACTTGAATTCGAGCTTATCCGAAGAAACAACCAAAGAGGCCGCTAACTGAGGCGGGGCCCGGACGAGGGTATCCCGGACCCCTGACATAAACCGGAACTGCACCCCCTCGGGCCGCTCGGCAGATGCTCTTATAAACGTATGGCTCGGATCGCGGACCATATTGATCTTGAGCAATGTTCTGCCAACTGAGGCGGCCTTACACTGGCGGCTTAAGCTCGCTTGCCATCCAGCCCGTGTGGACTGACTTCAACGGGTCATCGACCTGCATTTTGCAGACGCGTTCGCACTTCGGGCACTCGAAGGTCCGTAGATCAGATCCGGCAGGGCCACGCTCGATGCGGCCCAGCATCATGCGACCCTGACACTTAGGGCAACGTGGCCGTTCGATCGGAAGTAGTGATGGTTCCGGACGAATATGAGATTCAGGCATGTGATGCACCCCTGTTAGCAGACGGGAGCACAACACTCCCTGTCACCGATAGTAGCCGAAGGATGGGGCGGTGATGTTGGAACCGTACTCACCTTATGTACGGAAGACGACGCAATTCGGAACATATTCAGCGAACTCCGTAGTTCTACGATCCGAATAGTCTGTTTGGCGAGCCGCGTCGGTCTTGGCCAATCGCACTTGATTTTCTCTAAGACGGAAACTCAGCCTCGATAACGTGAACTCGATCTGCATGGAGGGACCATTCCTTCAGTCTCTCGGTTTCACAGAACCTGACTTTGGCCAAGTCTGAGGCATGCAGCTTGTCTGCAGCGTCGATTTCTATTGAACGCTGGCAAACTTCAGCTTCGTGCCCGTTTTCGCCTAGGACGTCTTTCATAAACTGAACAATATACCGTGCCATTGAAGCCTCCTTCTAGGAAGAAAGCGCGGCCCCGCCGAAAAGGCGGCGTGGGATCGGCGGAGCCACGTAGGCCACGATACGGAGACCGTGGTGAATTGAAAAAAGCGGGGACCCGATTTTTCATGGATGGAACCAGGTATCGTTTAAGCTACCCAAACATCAACCGCAGGAACGTCGCAGATAGAGGATGATTGTATGCGCCAAATTCCGCTGGGAGCAAAAGGAACATTCACGTTGCGTGTGCTGCCGGAGCATCTCGCCAATCGGTTCAAGGACGCCATGTTACCGCAGGTGCTGGCGACCCCCGTGATGATCCTGATCATGGAAAACGCCGCCCTCAGCGCCATCAGGCCATTTCTGGATATGGGTGAGAGCGCGGTCGGTACGGCGATAAATGTACGGCATCTTGCCGCTACACCAGTAGGTCATGATGTTCGTGCCGAAGCCGAGGTAGTCAAGGTCGAGGGAAAACGAATCGAATTCAAGGTGTCAGCGAGCGACGAGATGGAAGAGATCGGCATCGGAACTCATCAGCGCATGGTGATCGATCTTCGTTCGTTCAACGAGCGCCTTGCCAAAAAAGGCAAATTCTAGATGGTCTCCTTTCTGCGCCGCGAACTCGCGCGCGAAATTAGCGGCAGGACGGACTGGAGCCAACGAGCGCACTGTCATAAGCAAAGAAGCTAAATTGAGTAAGTCGGTCGACTTTGAACAAACACAGAAAAGCCGATCAGTCATTGAATGACGGCTCCTGGCGCGAAGCGGACTTACGGCGACGGGCTGACGGAAGCTAAGTCCCATTGGGCGACATCGTAAGGCTTGGCTTGGTATGAAAGACTGCTGCCAACTTAGGCGGCCTTTAGTGCCGATCAACTAACCGTGCTATGCCCTGTACTACAGGAGGTCACCATGGTTTCGATCGATTTCCGGCAAGAGTTGCGCGCGCAGATAGAGCGCGCGGCCACAAGTTGTTGACCGCACGCGGCCGAAAGACGGTAATCGGCGCACATGCCAAAGGTCTGTTTGCATGACCGTGCACTGGTGGCAGACGTGTGTGATCTATCAGATCTACCTGCGGTCCTTTCAGGACACGAACGATGACGGCATAGGCGACCTTAGAGGGATAGAGCGGCGGCTCGATTATCTTGTCAGCCTTGGGGTCGAAGCGATCTGGATCTCTCCCATCTACCCGTCGCCGATGGTTGATTTCGGCTATGACGTCGCCGACTATTGCGACGTCGATTCACGCTTCGGCACGCTGGCGGACTTCGACGACCTACTGGTGCAAGCCCATCGGCGGGGGCTTAAGGTTCTGCTTGACTTCGTACCCAACCACACATCCGACCGGCACGCATGGTTTGTCGAGAGCCGCGCTTCGCAAGATAATCAGAAGAGAAGCTGGTACATCTGGCGCGATCCTGCCGCTGACGGCGGACCACCCAACAACTGGATCAGCGATTTCGGCGGCTCAGCCTGGGAATGGGACAAGGTCACCGGACAATATTTTTACCACGCCTTCCTGAAGGAGCAACCCGACCTCAACTGGCGTCATCCAGCCGTGCAGGCGGCGATGTACGATGTGATGCGGTTTTGGTTCGACCGTGGCGTCGATGGCTTCCGCATCGACGTGCTGTGGCACATGCTGAAGGCGGCAGACTTCCCGGACAATCCGCCCAACCCGGCCTATCGGTCGGGAATGGGTGAAATGCACCGCCTGCTGCAACTCCATTCGACCGACCAGCCTGAGGTGCACAAGATTGCCGCCGAGATGCGTGAAATCGCCGACAGCTATGGCGCCAAGGGACAGGGCGAGCGGGTTCTGATTGGCGAGATCTACCTGCCAGTCGATCGGCTGATGCACTATTACGGCGGGGAACGCCCCGGGGTGCACCTGCCCTTCAATTTCCAGCTCATCGATACGCCCTGGGCGGCGCGTTCCCTGGCGGCGGCGATCACCAACTATGAGGCCGCGCTACCGCCCGGTGGCTGGCCAAACTGGGTGCTCGGCAACCATGACCGGCCGCGCGTTGCCACCAAGCGGGATCAGGCCCAGGCCCGCGTCGCGGCGGTGTTGTTGCTGACGCTCCGCGGCACGCCCACGCTCTACTATGGCGACGAACTGGGCTTGAGCGATGTCGCGATCGAACCGTCCCAGGTTCAGGATCCCCGCGAGTTGCGTGAGCCCGGTTTGGCGTTGGGCCGCGATCCCGTGCGCACGCCGATGCCATGGGATGACAGCAAAAATGCCGGTTTCACCACGGCCAAACCGTGGCTGCCGCTCAATGCCGACTGGCCGACGCGCAACGTGGCGCGGATGACGGAAGACTCTCGATCTATCCTGACACTTTATCGCCGGTTACTTGCTCTCAGACGCGATTGGCTGGCATTGTCGATTGGTGACTTCGTGCTGTTGAGCGGGGAAGATGAGATACTTGCTTACGAACGCCGACACGCCGCCGAACGGCTGATTGTAGCGCTCAATCTCGGAGCACAGCCGCATCGACTGCAGTTGCTGGACTGGGCGCGCGGGAGCCGGTTGCTCTTGTCCACTGAAGAGGATGCGCCGCTGGTCGAAGGCGGCGCCGTCCTGCTACGGTCGAATGAAGCCGTCGTGCTTAAGGCCGGATAGCACAGAGCAGGGAAGGATGGTTGCTTGCGTATCGCCATGCTGGCGCCGATCTCCTGGCGTACACCGCCGCGCCATTACGGCCCTTGGGAGCAGGTGACGAGTCTCCTGACCGAGGCGTTGGTGGCGCGCGGTGTCGACGTCACCCTGTTCGCCACATTGGATAGCAGGACGGCAGGCAAGCTGGATGGCATCTGCCCGGCGCCCTATTCCGAGGATCCGGCGATCGATGCGAAAGTATGGGAGATGCTCCACGTCGCCCATGTCTTCGAGCAGGCCGGTGAGTTCGACCTCATTCACAACCATGCCGATTTCGTACCGCTCGCCTTCTCGCGGCTGGTCGGGACCCCGATGGTGACAACGATCCACGGTTTTTCGTCTGAGCGCATTCTGCCCGCCTTCAAGGAATACGACGATCACGTCCACTATGTCGCGATCAGCCAGGCCGATCGCCATCCGGACTTGCGTTATGCAGCAACGATCCACCACGGTGTCCCGCTCGAGGACTTCCCGTTCCATCCGCATGGTAGCGAAGATCTGTTGTTCTTCGGCCGTATTCACCCGGACAAGGGCGCAGCTGAAGCAATCACGGCGGCACATCGATCTGGACGGAGATTGATCATGGCCGGTATCGTCCAGGACCAGAACTATCACAACGAGCAAGTCGTGCCCGCACTCGACGGCCGGTCCGTGATCTATCTTGGCCCGGTCGGCGGAGCCACGCGCGCAACGACTCTCGGATCCGCGCGCGCGCTGCTCCACCTCATCAATTTCGATGAGCCATTTGGCTTGTCGGTGGTGGAAGCGCTCGCCTGCGGAACGCCAGTCATAGCCTGCAACCGGGGATCGATGCCCGAGCTGATAGATGAAGGAGTGACCGGATTTCTGGTCGACAGCCTCGATGCGGCGGCAGATGCGATAGATCGCATCGACGAAATCGATCGCGCTGCTTGCCGTGCTGCGGTATCCGCGCGATTTACGGTAGACCTCATGGCCGATAGATATTTGCGTTTGTACCGGTCAATCCTCGGCTGATAACCGGTTTGGATGAAGTTTACTACCCCAAATGACAGGCGCGCGGATCCGGTTCGATGTGCACTGCGTGGCCGACTGCGCAGTATTTCGTCAGCTTCGGCTCCCTCGCGGGAGATAATCGCTGACGACCGCTGTTGGCGCAAAGCGGCCGTTCGTGAGTATTTTCACTTCTGCATCGTTCGGCCTCATTATGCTTCTTTGATAGAAATTCGGGAACGACGCCCGCAGCGAACCGAAGGAGGACAGACATGACTGTTTCGGCGGAACGAGCAGTCCTTGCCGGCGGCTGCTTCTGGGGTGTGCAGGATCTGCTGCGCCGGTATCCCGGCGTGATTTCAACGAGGGTGGGCTACACCGGCGGCGAGGTGCTAAACGCGACGTATCGCAACCACGGCAATCACGCGGAAGCCGTTGAGATTACCTTCGATCCGCAGACCATCAGCTATCGAAAGCTGCTGGAATTCTTTTTCCAGATCCATGATCCCTCAACGTCCATCGCGGCCGGGAGTGCGATATTTGGATCACCTGATTACGCTGCCGCGATTGGCGCTATCCGCAAAGCGTCCCGACCCTCAGCCAAGAAGGTACGCTCGTGAATCCGCGAGACGATCTCGCTCGCAGCTTCCTCGGTATGAACGAGATCGACGGCCTCCCCAACGATGACAGCAGCGACGTCCGTATCGCCTGCCTGGCGGGCTTCGGCGTATTTCGGTTGCTCAAATGATGCGTTGCGACGAAGTCCGTCGAGGTCACGACACCATCGTTCGGTAAAGGAGTTCTTCAACGTTCTTATCGTCCATTGCGCTGGCCAATCGATGCCCCTGGCAATGTCAGCGGCCGAACTGCGGATAGTGTTGTCTCCGGATGCGGCAAAAGCGGCGCGCTTCATATTTGGATGTGAGAGAGCCTCTCGACTCGCAAAGAACGCGGTTCCGCACAGCACACCGGCCGCTCCCAGCATCAAAGCTGCCGCAAGGCCCCGACCGTCGGCGATGCCACCAGCCGCGATGACCGGGATATTTTCGACCGCATCGACGACGGCAGGGACGAGCGGAAATGTAGATCGGGTTCCGCCATGTCCGCCGGCTTCCGTCCCCTATGCGACGATGAATTGCGCGCCCTCGTTGACTGCCGCTGTTGCCTGCGCAACCGTTTGGATCTGGGCAATCAGCGGGATACCGGCTCTCCTTATCTGGGGGGCGAATGAACGGATTTCACCGAAGGATAGAAAGATGGCCTTTGGCTCGCGAGCCAGCGCGACGTGCAGCAGATCCGGGCAGTTTTGCAATGCCCAGCTGATAAATCCTATTGCTACCGGCGCGTTCCCAGCGGCGAGAAGCTCGCGCTCTAACCACTCCTTATCGCCGTAACCCCCGCCGATCACGCCGAGGCCACCGGCGTTGCTGACAGCGGCGGCAAGGGCTCCGCCGCTCACTCCGGCCATCGGCGCCAGCAGAATCGGATGCTGAATGTTTAGCTCGGTTGTGACCCGGGTCTTAAAAGACATGATGTTTTCCGATGTCTAAGTACGAAGTGGTAGTGCGTGCCAACGAGCCTTGCGATCGTCAGTTGTCTCAAGACGTCGACGAGCCTTTTTCACCGCGATTTTCGAGCATATTCAACGCTTTCTTTGTAAGATCGGCTAAGATCTTATGTCTTTCGAGATTTGGTGTTTTTGGATGCAAATCTACTAACTCGATCAAACCAGTTAAGGCGAGGATCTCTGCGAGGACGTCGCTGCCTTGTAATTGGTGAAGCTGATATCCACGATCAGTCCATTGCCAAAGTTTGCCGCTGCGCGTTACCGCAACGCTATCGACTTTGAACGTTCCAGGATTGATACCGTAGAACTCTTGAACCAGTTCATCATGGATGTCCGCGCGGTCCTCCGTCATCCTGACTCCCATAATTCATGTTTTCCTAAGTCGGTCCACGCTCTCACTCTGTTTAAGTGTCGTTGAAGAGCGGATACTATCTCATCAGCTAGGGCGCGCTTAATATTTTGTCCCGTGAGAGGCTAGTCTCCGAGCGCGGTATTGGTGCGCCGCGACAGTCTTTTCGAGGCAGGGGTTTTCGCTGGAGTAGCGAGTTATTTTCAATGGATCGCTGGCCGGAAATGTTCCTTCCAATTCTTCGTCCAGTTGAAGATCCAATTTCCTTTTGTCCCGCTGCTTGAGCGTCTCTTTTGGCATCGGGTGTCCTCCAACTGACCTGTGATGTACGTGGTTTCTCCGGTGCAATTATTCGATATGCGGCAAGACCTCAAACTGATGAAATGGCGGTGGCGAAGACAGGGTCCATTCGAGCGTGGTGGCACCGGGCCCCCACGGATTGTCGGCAGCCGCCTCCTTGCGAAAGAAGGCATAGGCCATGCCCACGAAGAACACGATCAAGCCCACGGCAGAAATATAGGACCCGACAGACGCAATCTGGTTCAAGCCAGCAAAGGCGTCCGGGTAATCGGCAATGCGCCGGGGCATTCCCGACAGGCCGAGAAGATGCATCGGGAAGAACGCTAGATTGACGCCGACAAAGGTCAGCCAGAAGTGCAGCTTCCCGATGATTTCCGAATACATGTACCCGGTTATTTTCGGAAACCAGTAGTACCAACCCGCGAAGATTGAGAAAACGGCGCCAAGGGACAGCACGTAGTGGAAATGTGCAACCACGTAATATGTATCCTGTAGTACCCGGTCGACGCCCGGATTGGCGAGCACCACACCGGTGACGCCCCCGATCGTGAACACAAAAACAAAACCAATCGCCCACAGCATCGGCGTTTTGAATTGTATCGAGCCATCCCACATGGTGGCGATCCACGAAAAGATTTTGATACCGGTTGGTACCGCGATCACCATGCTGGCGAAAGCAAAGTAAGCCTGGGCGCTGCTCGACATGCCGACGGTGTACATGTGATGGGCCCAGACCACGAAGCCGATGAATCCAATTGCAACCATTGCATAGACCATTCCGAGGTAGCCGAAGATCGGCTTGCGACTGAAAGTGGAGACAACATGGCTGACTATGCCGAAGCCCGGTAACACCATGATGTAAACCTCGGGATGGCCGAAGAACCAGAACAGGTGCTGAAACAGCACCGGATCCCCGCCGCCTTCGGCGCCGAAGAACGTCGTTCCGAAGTTGCGGTCGGTAAGTAGCATGGTAATCGCGCCGGCAAGCACAGGCAGCGACAACAGCAACAGGAACGCGGTCACGAGGACCGACCATGCGAATAGCGGCATCTTATGCAAGGTCATACCTGGTGCGCGCATATTAAAAATGGTGGTAATAAAATTGATCGCACCCAGGATCGAAGACGCGCCCGCGATATGGATCGACAGGATCACGAAATCGACCGCCGGGCCAGGGTGACCGGACGTCGAGAGTGGTGCGTAGAGCGTCCAGCCCGTGCCGGCGCCGTTCGAGCCGGGCTCGCCTTCGACGAACATCGAAATGATGAGCAGCGCAAACGACGCGGGCAGCAGCCAAAACGAGATGTTGTTCATGCGCGGAAACGCCATGTCCGGGGCACCTATCATCAGCGGCACCATCCAGTTGCCGAATCCGCCCATCATCGCCGGCATCAGCGTGAAGAAGATCATGATCAGGCCGTGGCCTGTCACGAACACGTTATAGGTGTGCGTATTGGTGAAAATCTGCAAACCCGGCTGCTGCAGTTCCATCCGGATTACGACGGAAAGGATTCCGCCAATCAACCCCGCGCACATCGCGAACACGAAGTACATCGTGCCGATGTCTTTGTGATTGGTTGAATAAAGATAGCGCCGCCAACCGGTAGGGTGACCGTGCGTATCGAAATCGTCCGTTGTATCAGCAGCAGAGAGCATCGGTAGGTTCTTCGATGACGATTACGCCGCGCGCTTACTGGGATGGAAGTCAAGTCTCATGCTGATGCCATCCGTTCTCAAGGATGACGGCCGCAAATGAAAGCGAGGAGGGCAAATTGCGGCGGCACAAGCCCATCTCCCGGCATCACGATTAGTCCGTCTCGACGATCATTGCCGTCGCACCTCATTCATGCCCTGCGGTTGGATCGACGGTCGTATGGAAGAACGCGCATGATCCCACGCCTCTATGTGAAAAGGGTTTTGATCCGCACTAGTTGCTTCCGATGCAGGTGCAGCATTCTATTGAGATGAGAGCTCAACTCTGCATCAAAAATATTTGAAACGGCTTGCTCGATCGCCTGGACCAACTCAGTCTGATTAGCTGTCGCGGACGCAATCGCGTGCTCAAGGCTGCATTTGGTACGATGTTCATTGGTCAGCCGTTTGCGGGGAACTGCGACGGCTCCCCCTCTCATCGCTATTTCCTTTTGGAGCAGCACGCAAATCTCTCCTTGGTCCAATTCAGACCCGAGGATTAGGTCGGCAATTTTCAGGTTGGCTGCTTGACCGATGTTTGCGAAAGCTTTGGTGCCACCGCGTTCCTGCTCCAGTAGCGATTTGAGAAAGACGAGGACTTCTTCGCGAGACCAATACCCGAGATAGCCCGGATCGACTTCATGCATCCAGCAAGCAGGCGATGAATAATCGTGAACCGTATCGCCGAGGTTCGTTGGTTGTTGCAACTCAGTGTTGCCCATTGCTTCGATCCCATGGCCCCAAACTGGCGTGCGAAAGCACGCTCGCGTCGTCCACCATTTGTAGTGCCGGATAAAATCTTTGGTCGAGCGAAGTACTCTCGACCCTTTCTCCAATTTTACAAACGATAAATATTGGCGTGTTAGTGCGGAAAAATAGATACATTAAATTGGAAGAAGGTGGTGAGACACGACGCCAAGCTGTTGCTTTGGATTGCTGCGCGAAACGTAGGAATGCGAGCGTGATGACGATCTAGCGAGCTTTTCGCGTAGATGGCTTCGCGATCGTCTTGCCAGCTTTAGCTGTCGCTTTCGGGTTAGCGATTCGATGCATGATCTCGAGCGCACTGCCGAACAGGTCATGATCGCACTCAAGAGGATAAACGACGTATGCGGGCATTGAAAATGCGGGCGCACTGCCGATCACGTTGAGCCGTTTGGCCTTGAGATGGGGCAACACGATCCGCTTGGGGAAATAGCCGGAACCGCCGTTCGCCAAAACGTGCTGCAATCCCAGCCAGCCGATATTCGCGGTTAGCGAAGGACCACCGAAATTCGGAAAGCAGACACTGTGTCTTGCGTAAAACTCCGGTCCCCAGTCCACGTAGACATAGCCAGGTTGGGGCTCAGGTTCGCCGCTCGGATCTGTCGAAACCAGGATAAGTTTTTCTTCAAACAATTGCTCGATTTTCAAGCCGGGACGACTTTGTGGAGTGTACATGACTGCAATATCCATCCGACCTTCGACGAGCCCCTGCATAAGCGCTGATTCAAGCCCGCTTTCGGCGCGTATCGATATCTCCGGTCTAGCCTCCCTCATCAATGGGAGCCACTGCAACAGAAATTCCTCCCACAGACCAATTCGGCCGCCAACAACGAGCGTTCCGCTAAACCCCTCAGGAATTCCGATGTCGTGGCGCGCCTGTTCTATTGTTCGGACCAGCGTGGCCGCGTGCCGTTGAAACTGGCGGCCGGCAGACGTCAGCGTCGTACCAGCCTTGTTGCGGACGAAAAGCGTGCAACCCAGTTGGTCTTCGAGTGTATGAATGCGTGTGCTGACCGTCGACTGGCTGACGTGAAGTCGATCCGCGGCACTGATAAAGTTGCCCGCTGTAACAACCGTGAGGAAGGTTCTAGCCAGTTCGGTATCCATTGGCAGCTCCTTTGATATCTATCATATGGATATCAAGGCTCGATATTATTCGTTTGTCAAAAGTATTGTTTGGCATAGATTTCTATCGAAAATCGGTGCGGTCTCGATCGTAAACGTGAGGCGAGCGTTGATTGCTGCCGAGTTTGGAATTCCGAAGAAACGTTATCCTGAAGCATCCGCAGCAGGAGCGCGGTTCATGCAGAGAAACTCAGACAAGCGCCGCCGGGATCCAAGATCTATCGATATCGCTGCGATTATTGCGTTGTTGGCTCTCGTCATCGCGGCATCTGCGGTTTTAAGCGAAGCTTCGAAGGAGAGCACGTCGCCGACAGCAATCGGCACGACCGTACGGTGGTAAGCTCTCTGACTCGAAGTGTCCTTTGCTCAAGGAGTGAGAGCAAACGACCTTTCTGAGCGGCTTACAGCAGGCAAGGATCTTCACGTCCAACGGTATCAAACGATGAGCAATGAAATGTACCCAAAGTCCACGCTTGAGCTCGCCCAAAGGCGGCGCGAGCTGGAGCCCAAGTGCGAAGCCGCTTTTCAGGCGTTCAGCCAGGTTGTGTTTGCAGATGGCGCTCTTTCGAGCAAGACGAAGCAGCTGATAGCGGTGGCGGTAGCCCATGTGACCCAGTGCCCTTACTGCATCCAGGGCCACACGAAGGCCGCGCTGCGGTCAGGAGCGACCGCGCAAGAGTTGATGGAAGCGGTCTGGGTCGCCGCGGAAATGAGAGCAGGCGCCGCCTTCGCCCATTCGACGCTGATGTTGGATGTCGTTGAAAGATCGACAAGCTAACGTGTTCGGTTGCCGGACGGGCGATCGACCGCATGTAGGAGGGCGTCATAAAGGCGCAGGTGGTTCAAATTGACCGATCGGGAGATGTTAGGGCGGCCTTGCGCGCCCAGCGACTGCGCAAGGAGATCGACGAGGAACAAATGACCGTCAAATGCAATCCGAATTCACAATTGTCCCGCTCGAGACAAGGGTTAACCCCAGCGCCGGGAGAACCGGAACTCGTATTGACACGCCACAGCGCGCTGTCCCGGCTGCAGAGCTTTCTCACCGATGCGAGGAAGGCGCCCAAGAGCATTCTGCAAATCCGGTGGGAGCGCCGCTGGACTGCCGCATCTGGGGCGTGGTTCGCTGTCCTCGCAGCGCTTTTGCTTGGTGGAATAGACTGGTGTGCAGCGGTGATGGTGGCAGCGACCGCGTTCATGCTCGCCCGGAGTGGCGACATGCTCGACGACTACGACGAATAGGCAGCCCGAATCCTTTGATCTTCGAAAAGTCAATCGGCGAGGCCAACGAATTGAAGGCGTTCCAGGCGCGGACCGACCCCGCATCTCCGAGATCTGGCGATCGTTGATCGCGAGGCCGGCACACTAAAAAGATTAAACTGAGCAGTTTTGAATAGTCTTTGTCGTCAATTACTCTAAACTAGCCTTTATCCTACGAGAGACGGCCCAAACTGGATCTTGAGCCAAACTAACATGGAAACAGATCAGATACAGCTCTTATCGTTTCTCTCGATAAAGAAGCAAAAGTTCAATGGCAAGACATCCGACTAGGTCAGGCGGCAGTTCGCGCCTTTGGAATTGGTTGCTGCTGATACCGTTCATCGCCCTACTCTGGGTGCCGTTCTATAATTTTGTAGAGCCGGCTCTGTGGGGTATCCCGTTTTTTTACTGGTATCAGTTCCTCTGGGTGATTCTCACCTCCGCTCTGATCATTTGGGTGCATTACAAGAACGATTAGCCTCAATTGGTACTTCGTACTTACACGGCTGAATTGCGAGACGAACATGAACTGGACCGCGATCATCGTCTTCGTCCTGCTGTTCGGAGCCGTGACGATTATTGGCTTTGCTGCAGCCCATTGGCGCCGTGGCGATCTCGACGTGCTGGATGAATGGGGTCTGGCAGGACGCCGCCTCGGGACCGTCGTCGTCTGGTTTCTGCTCGGCGGTGACGTCTATACCGCCTATACGTTTATTGCCGTGCCGGCCCTTGTTTTCGGCGCAGGAGCTATTGGCTTTTTCGCGCTGCCTTACACGATCATTGTATATCCGCTGGTCTTTCTGATTCTGCCGCGTATGTGGTCGGTCGCGCATAAACACAATTTCATCACCGCCGGCGACTTTGTCCAAGGCCGGTACGGCAACAAGTGGCTCGTGCTTGCCGTAGCGATCACCGGCATCGTCGCGACCATGCCCTACATCGCGCTACAGTTGCTCGGATTGCAGGTTGTAATCGGCGCGATGGGCGTTGGTACGGTCGGGTTCTATGGCGATCTGCCGCTCATCATCGCTTTTATCATCCTTGCGGCATTTACTTATACCAGTGGGCTCCGCGCCCCAGCGATGATCGCGGTGGTGAAAGACACGCTTATTTACATCACAGTGCTTGCCATGGTGATCGTGATTCCGATCGAACTTGGTGGCTATGGAAAGATGTTTGCGATGATTCCACCTGCGAAGCTTTTGCTCGCAGGTCCGAAGGACGGCAATCTTGGCCAATTCTCTGCCTATGCAACCTTGGCACTCGGCTCGGCTTTTGCCCTATTTCTCTATCCGCACACCATGACGGCCGTGCTCAGCTCGAACAGCCGGGAAGTGATTCGGCGCAATGCAGCTTATCTGCCAGCATATTCCTTTATGCTGGGTCTCCTTGCGCTCACGGGCTTCATGGCCTTGGCCGTGGGGGTCGATAAACTGCCGGAGTTCGCACCGCAATTCGCTCAGTATGGGTCGAATTTTGCTGTGCCCGCCCTTATCCTCCACACCTTCCCTGACTGGTTCGCCGGGGTAGCGTTCGCGGCTATCGGCATAGGCGGCCTGGTGCCGGCGGCTATCATGTCAATAGCGGCATCGAATCTGTTTACACGCAATATCTATGTCCAGTTCATTCGACCGAATTGCACTCCGAAGCAAGAAGCGCAAAACGCGAAAATCACGTCACTAATTGTCAAGTTCGGTGCCCTTCTTTTCATTATTTTTCTGCCTCTCCAATATGCGATACAGCTCCAACTGCTCGGTGGCATCTGGATTAGCCAGACCATTCCCGCGGTCATCGTCGGTCTCTATACGCGCTGGCTTAATCCTTGGGCGCTTATCATAGGCTGGGCAGCGGGTCTTATCGCAGGTACCTGGATGGCTGCCTCGCTCAGCTTTCAGTCTGCCGTTTTCCCGTTGGCAGTCGACGGCTTCACCGTGCCCGGTTACGCAGCGCTTTATGCGCTCGCGATCAATTTTGCAGTGAGCATCGTGCTCTCGCTGCTGTTCAACCAGATCTTGGCGACTCGTGGCACGGACCTCACGTCGGCCGCCGATTATCGCGTCTGATCCAGCTAAATCCGGTTGCTTCACGCCGTTTTGAATCGTGCATTCACCTCGGTCTCGACGGCCGTCCCTGTCGCAAACCAATGCGCCTCAGCGATCAGTTTACCGTTAGCTCGGAATGGCACGCCACGCTGCCAACTCGATTCACCCAAGGGAGGATCACCGCAACAGCGGTGCGCTGGTCCGCTCCCAAAGTGCTGTAAGGAGCTTCAACGCAGAGTAGCGAGCAATCGCTTAAGCAGACTTCGTGGATATTTGCACTTCTGCATCGTTCGGCCTCATTATGTGTCTTTGATAGAGCTTCGGGAACGACGCCCGCGACGAACCGAAGGGGGACAGACATGACGGTTTCGGCGGAACGAGCAGTCCTTGCCGGCGGCTGCTTCTGGGGGGTGCAGGATTTGCTGCGCCGGTATCCCGGCGTGATTTCAACCAGGGTGGGCTACACCGGAGGCGAGGTGCCGAACGCGACGTATCGCAACCACGGCAATCATGCGGAAGCCATTGAGATTACCTTCGATCCGCAGACCATCAGCTATCGAAAGCTGCTGGAATTCTTTTTCCAGATCCATGATCCCTCGACGTTGAACCGTCAGGGCAACGACCGGGGAGCGAGCTACCGGTCGGCCATCTTCTATACCAGCGACGAGCAGAAGCGGATCGCGGAAGACACCATTGCCGATGTCGATGCTTCCGGCCTTTGGCCGGGCAAGGTTGTCACCGAGGTGGCAGCCGCTGGGCCGTTCTGGGAGGCCGAGCCCGAGCATCAGGATTATCTGGAGAAATATCCGGACGGCTACACCTGTCACTTCATTCGGCCGAATTGGACGCTGCCGCACCGGGCGGAGAAAGCTGATTCAAGCGCGGACGGAGTTTCAGCGGCGTGACAAAAGGATCCGATCTGCTGGTGGCCGGCCTCGAGAACGAGGGCGTCGCGTACATCTTCGCCATTCCAGGCGAGGAGAATCTCGACGTGCTGGAGTCGCTGCGGCGCTCGAAGATCAAGCTCGTGCTGACGCGGCACGAGCAGGCTGCCGGCTTCATGGCGGCGACCTACGGACGTCTCACCGGACGCGCGGGCGTCTGCCTGACGACGCTGGGTCCCGGTGCGCTCAATCTGACGACGGCTGCGGCCTACGCGCATTTGGGCGCGATGCCGATGGTCATGATCACCGGACAGAAGGCGATCCGGAGTAGCCGTCAGGCGCGCTTCCAGATCGTCGACATCGTCGCGGCCATGCGACCGCTCACCAAGATGGCGACGCAGATCGTCTCCGCGCAGAGTATTCCGACTCTGGTTCGCGACGCCTTCCGGGTCGCGCAGCAGGAGCGGCCGGGCCCGGTGCATCTCGAACTGCCCGAGGATATCGCGGCCGATGAAGCTGTTGTGGACATCATTCCCCCACATGTCGTCGAGCTTCCGGTTGCGCCTGCAGTGGCCATCGAGCGCGCCGCAGCGATGATCATGGGCGCCAGCAGGCCACTGGTTATGCTGGGCGCCGCGGCAAGCCGCCCGCAGCTCGCCGAGCCGCTGTCGGCGTTCGTGCGACGATGCAAGATCCCATTCTTCAACACCCAGATGGGGAAGGGCGCCGTCAATGCGGGCTCCAACCTCTATATGGGCACGGCCGCGCTGTCGGAACGGGATTGGGTTCACGAGGCCATCGACCAGGCCGACCTTATTATTTCAATCGGCCATGATACCGTCGAGAAACCCCCTTTCCTGATGGGCCATAGTGGACCGCAGGTCATCCATGTCGGCGCTACGCCGGCGACGGTGGAGCAAGTATACTTCCCGCAGGCGGAGATCGTCGGAGACGTTGGCGCCAGCCTCGCGGCCATCGCCGATCGCCTGGAAGGCAAGCTCCCTAATGCCTCGGCATTGCTGGGTCTGCGGGAGGGGATTCTTGCCCATCTCGCCGAGGGTTCGACGGAGGATCGGTTTCCGCTGACGCCTCAGCGCATCGTGCACGACGTCCGTCAGGTCATCCCGCCGGACGGTATCGTTGCCCTTGACAACGGCATGTACAAGATCTGGTTTGCCCGCAACTATCGCACCAGCGTCGCCAACACGCTGCTGCTCGACAACGCCCTCGCGACCATGGGTGCGGGTCTCCCTTCGGCAATCGCGGCGTCGCTGATCCATCCGGATAGACGCGTGCTCGCCGTTTGCGGCGATGGCGGCTTCATGATGAATTCGCAGGAGCTTGAGACGGCCGTGCGGCTAAAGCTGAACCTCGTCGTGCTTGTGCTCGAGGATCGCGCCTATGGTATGATCCGTTGGAAACAGGAAGTCGACGGGTTTTCCGACTTCGGCCTCGACTTCGGCAATCCTGATTTCGTCGCCTATGCGAAGTCATACGGCGCCAAGGGCTCCCGCGTCGGCAAGGCCTCGGAACTCTCGACGATGCTGGAAGCTGCTTTCAGGGGAGGCGGCGTGCATCTCGTTGTGGCGCCCGTCGATTACAGTGAGAACATGCGCGTGCTCGTCAACGAGCTGCACTCGGTCGTCCACGCCGAGTGAAAACTCTTTTAAACAGCCTGGGACACCATTGCGGCCGCGTCAAACCATTGGTGCCAATCGAATGACCACTTTTGGCGGCGGTCGCTCGGCATGTGATGTCGCGTAAACGGTGATCTGACACATGCAATTGACACAACCTTCTCAGTCCAAGGCCTCCACCCGCAAGCACCGAAGAGCCGACTCAGGTTGCCGCTTCAACAGGAGCCAATTTCTTCATTTTGCTGTCACTGACGCGCTCGAGCCAAACCAATGCCACGGCCGACAGGAAAGGCAGGCTTTGGATGAGCAGGATTGCGGCAAAGAGATCAGTTTCGAAGAACCGATAAGCGTTTGTCACGAAGACGGTGATGCCGCCGGCGACTAGCAGCCCGCCGATCACTGTTTCCGGCATCGTTGTGATGCGGGTGCCGACGATAGCGCCCTTACCTTTACGGGTGCGATGGAAGTTGTTGCGGCTGGCTGGCAATGCCGCTTGAAAAGCAGCGCTTGCGACCGTCCACTGAACGGACATGAATACCACCATGGCACCGAGCATTTGCCGGTACGGCACGCCGACGCGCGACCGGTATGAAGAGACAAAGTGGATGAGCGATACAAAGAACGCAGCGAGAATCGGCATAGTCAGCAGTGCATCCGGGATGGCGACGACCTTGAACGCAACGAACGGTACCCAGATCAGATTGAGCAGAGCCGCCGCGACGGCGATGATTTCGGCCCCGAACCAGGTCAGCCAGCCGAAAACGAATTCTCGCTTCTGATCATGGTCGAGTTGGCTCATGCCTGGAAGGAACTGCCGCCAGTGCTTCTTGACAATCTGCACTGCGCCACCGGCCCAACGCGATCGTTGCGTCCTGAAGGCCAGATAATCCTGCGGCAGCAATCCCCAGCCATAGCGGCGGTTAGTGTAATGGGCACGCCACCCGAGTTCCATGATGGTCAGTCCCAGGTCGCTGTCCTCGCAAATCGTGTCGCTTGACCAGCCGCCGGCGGCTTCCAGGGCCGTGCGACGGATCAGGCACATCGTGCCGTGGACAATGATGGCGTTGACCTCGTTGCGCTCCACCATCCCGATATCGAAGAAGCCAGCATATTCGGCGTTCATGGCGGCATGGATAAAGCTACGGTCGCCGTCGCGGTGATCCTGGGGCGCCTGAATGAGCCCCACTTCAGGGTCGGCGAAGCTGGGGACCAGGTCCTTGAGCCAGTCCGGATCGACGACATAATCAGCGTCGATGACGCCGATGATCTCGGCATCGGCTGCCGTCTCGGCCATCGCCAGTCGGAGCGCTGCGGCCTTGAATCCCACAAGGTTCTGGACGCAAAGGAACTTGAAGCGCGGGCCAAGCTCGCGACAGCGTGCCTCGATCGGTTGCCAGAAGGCTGGATCAGGGGTGTTGTTGATGACAACCACACACTCGAAATTCGGATAGTCGAGCCGCGCCACTGAATCGATGGTCTTTAGCAGCATGTCCGGCGGCTCCCGGTAAGCGGGGATGTGGATGGATACGTTCGGCGCACGCGCGCCTGCGCTTTGCGCCGCCACGTCGAGGAGCCGCGTAGGTTCAGGTCCAAGGGCGACGGCCGCCATCTCGTTTAGGCGTAAGCGCACGATTGGGGCGAGCAGGCCCAAGAGCGGAAGCGCGATGGCGAACGTGATCACCTCGCCATGCAGTAGGTAGTGGCCGTGCCAGTACACGAGCACGCCTGCGCACCAGCCGCCAAACAAATGGTCTGCGGCGGCGAGCAGGGTTGCCTGGCTGATAGTCGCTCCCGGGAGCGCCAGAATCGTGATCGACAATAAGGATCCGACGAGAACGGCCAGCCACGCTGTCTTCCTGTAGTTGGGGTCGACGATCGGTCCGCTCCAGAAGAATTTGGGCCGCAACGACGCGTCGAGAATGCCCCAATAGGGACCGACATTCCCTTCAAACAATTTCCCCGGCTGATCGATCGCTTCGACGATGTTGTAATCGATATCGCTTGCGTTGGCGCGCGCCACGAAATCGCGCAGGATGACGGCCTGGCTGATCGGGCTAGGCACCGCGCTTTCGAAATTGTGCCCGGCGCTCGGCCAGCCGAATTCGCCGATCACGATTTTCTTGTTGGGGTAGGCGGCCCGCAGCTTGTCGTAGATGGCCATAGACTCTTGGACCGCGGTTTCCTTGGGGAAGCCTTCCCAGTAAGGAATGATATGGGCGAAGATCTGATCGACGGCGTCGCCGAACTCTGGATGTTCGATGAAGGTTTGCCAGTTCTCCGCGGACCCTACCGGAACCAGGCTGTCCCGCTTCACGCGCCGAACAATTTTGATTAGATCGGCCACGGTAAGCTCGTGCCGGTAGACGGTTTCATTGCCCACGACCAGACGGGTCACGTTCGGGTAGCGGCGTGCGAGGTCGAGCGCGGTCGCTATCTCACGCTCGTTTCGGGCCTTGTCCTTGTCGAGCCAGACGCCAAGCGTGACCGTGAGCCCGAGCTCAGCTGCGATCGCTGGAACGCGTTCCAGGCCCTGAGTCGAAGCATAGGTGCGCACCGCCTTGGCGTTGTTGGCGATCGCAGTGAGGTCAGCGCGGATCTGCGCTTCGGGTACCCTCAAACCGACCGGAGATGGTTCGGCAAACCGGTTGTATGAAACGCTCGGCAACCTTCCTTCGACGGAAGGCGCAGTGGCATGCGGATTTCTCGACGCCCAGAATGCGAGATGCAGACACGCGACGAGGCTGACGACGGCAGCAAAGGTGCCAAGCGACATTGCTCGGCGTTGTCTTGCTGAGCCGATCAATCCTCCGCCCGGGGGCAACATCATCTGCTGTCTTCATTGTGGTGTCCGGCAATCCCGGCTACTAGCGATTTGCCTTCTTTCTTCTCTTCCGGCGATCGCAGCCCTGTATGGCTTCCGACAAAATCGCTTGCAGATATGTGAAGCGACCGTGGCTCAGTTAGTTCGCTTGAGAGTCGGTTAAAGGTGGTGGTTGGAGCCATAGTCGCGCCGGCCTGTGACACGACCTCGGACGTGATCACGCCGTCTCCACGATCCCGCGAATCAATTCTGAGCTCAGACCACAAGCAAAGTACGCCGATCACCGCAACGATTGTGGCAATCATCACCGGGACAGGCTCTCGACGTTCATCTTTGACAGGCATTCGTCTCGCCCCTTAATCGATTCCGAGAACGATCTCAACCGCCGCCTCCAGCAAGATCGTTTGCTGAGGCGACGGCGGAGCCCCGGGTAGCTCGTTTGAGAGTCAGTTAAAGGTGCCGGTGGGGGCGAGGTCGAGGTGGGGGCAGTTGTCGTAGACGTTCCCAGGGTACTCGCCGTCTCCATACAGCCCACCGTAACCCGAGTGGTAGGTTCTGCAACCCGTACCGTAGCCCAACCTCAGCGCGTCCTGAACCGGCAACTCTTCTTGAGCGACTTGACCGTAATGGGAATGATAACCGTGGTGCATTGCCATCGCCGGAGTGGCGAGCATAAGCGAGAGCACGGCCGCTCCAATCAGTCGGAAGTTCGTCATAACACATTCTCCTTTCACCGGGCGATGGGAGGGTGACAGTGTTCGTTAGAGCGACACTGCACGCGACCGAACGCCAGCATGTTGATCTCTTGTACAGCTGACATAGGATCACGTTTCGTCAGCACCACTAAATTGCGTTTTAGAGGCAGCCATATCGGTCGTGTTGATCTCTAAAATGCGATCCCTTCAAGCGGGCGTGATCGGCGAACCGACTGGATGAAATCATATTTGATGGAAGCCGAAGCCAGCCCATCCATATTGGGTTGGTGGGCACGCGCGATAATTATCGGCATATTCGTGAATTATTCGCTTGGCCTCGCGTTCAACCTTGGAGGAGTAATCCATGCGCTTAACGCTTCTCGTCATAGCTCTTGGGAGCGCGATCGCCGCTTCGGGCGGCACGACTGTCATCGCCCAGACAATCGCTGGCGCGGCAGCCGGAGTGTCTGGTGGCGCGCCAATGGGCCATTTTCAGCCGCGAGCAGAGCGGTTTTCTTCCAACTCTGCGGCGGAGCTATCTGTGCAAGAAAGGATGTCAGCCTTCGATGCCGAGCAGCAAAAGGACGACGCGGAGCTGGATAAACGCCTGACCATCTGCCGCGGGTGCTGATGCGCATCGGCGACTGAGCCGCGCGCTTAGATGCATTGTATTGAAGTGCAGCACTATACGTGAGGGTCACAGGCAAGCTTGCAAACATTCTGAAAGTGAATCCGATAGAAATTCCAAAGCCTACGCTCGGCATCTCGGTGCTGAGTTGGCGGATTGACTTATTTTTCCACTATGAG
>NZ_SSNA01000108.1 GCF_004799445.1 Bradyrhizobium sp. | reverse complement strand
GGGTGACTTCGAGCGCGCTATCGCCGACTACGATGAGGCGATCCGGCTCAATCCGAAATCCGCCTTGGCCTACTTTGCCCGCGGGCGTTCATATCTCTTTGCTGGCTCGGTCGAAAAGGCGCTGGCCGATTTTAACCAGGCAAGTGCGCAGGACCCGGAGAATGCCTATCTGGCGCTTTGGGTCGATATCGTCAGTCAGCGGAACAAACGCCCGAGCCGTCTGGCGCAAACCAGTTCCCGGATCGACATGACCGTCTGGCCGGCGCCGGTCATCAGATTGTTCATGGACCAGATGACGCCTGCTGCTGTACTCGCTGCCGCTGACGATCCGGATCCCACCAAGAAGAAGGGCCAAGTCTGCGAGGCGAATTTCTATAGCGGGGAGCTTTCGTTGACCAAGGGGTTGAAAGATGAAGCAACTCGCCTTTTCCGTCTGGCGGCAAGCGATTGCCCGCACGGTTTCAACGAGTGGGATGCCGCCAATGCTGAACTGAAGGCGCTTGGCGTAGTCCCATAAGCAAGTTTCGGTCGTAGCCGCAGAGCGTAGCCCGGATGAGCGAAGCGATATCCGGGGTCTGGCTATGGTTGCCGCATGTCGCTGCGCTCATGCGGGCTAGTTGACCGAAGGAGGCCGGCAAGATCGAGGGCGTTGAAATCTTCCATGCCGGCACGCTCGCGAAGGACGGCGACATTCTCGCCAATGGCGGGCGTGTGCTGAATGTCTGCGCGTCAGGCCAGACGGTCGCGCAAGCGCAAGCGCGCGCCTATGCGGCGGTCGACCGGATCAAATGGCTCGAAGGTTTCTGCCGGCGCGATATCGGCTGGCAGGCGGTGGAGCGGGAGCGCAATTGATGCGGCTGAACCCGGCGGGATAGGCCGGAAGTCCAGGTTTGGCCGGTTGGTCCTTATTGCCAGGATGTTCCGGAGATGCCCGCTAAAGGGACGTCGACGGAAATACCAACATTCGACGCGAATGACCCAAAGCGGCCGTCGGCGCCCGATCGCGCGTGTACTCAACGTAACGATTTCCCGACCGAATTAGAACCTTGCGGAGATCATTGGTGTCCAGACTTGTACGTCATGCAACATAACCGCCGTCGATCGTTTGGCTGGAGCCGGTAATGAATCCGGCCTCGGGGCGTGCGAGATAGGCCACCAGCCCCGCAATTTCTTCAGGCTTGCCCAAGCGTCCGAGAGGTACCAGTGGCTTCACCATCTCGGCGTGAGCAGCTGTCATGTCTGTCTCGGTGGGTCCGGGCTGGACGTTATTGACCGTAATCCCGCGCGGCGCGAGGTCGATAGCGATGCCTCGGACCAGCGAGGCAACCGCGCCCTTCGTCATTGAATAAACGCTTGCTCCCGGGAATGCAGTTCGAACTGCAGTATTGCTGCCGATGGTGATAATCCGTCCGCCTTCCCTGAGATGAGGGGTCGATGCCTGGATCGCGACGAAGACACCGCGCACATTCGTCGCCACCATTCGATCAAAGTCTGCAAGGTCATACATGTCAACCGTGCCGAGTATTAAAATGCCGGCATTGACAACTAGAATGTCGAGATGGCCAAAGTGTGCGATGGTCTGCGCCACGGCATCCACGACGGCTTTGGGATCGGCGCTGTCCGCTTTAATTGTGATCGCTGGCTGGCCATGCGCCTCTGCCGCACGGGCGGTTTCGGCCGCCTTTTCCGCCGAGTTGGCGTAGGTCAGGGCGACCATCGCACCGTCCGCGGCAAGCCGTCTCGCTATCGCCGCGCCAATACCCCGAGAGCCTCCCAAGACAAGTGCGACCTTATCGACTAGCGCAGGTTGGTTACTCATGCATTCTCTCCATTATTGACAGATAAGTCCATAATTGTTCAGGCCCTGTTTGCAGACTGCTGCGCGACTACAGCTTTCTTAAGCTTGCGACCGCAAAGGCGGCCGTGTCGCGCAGAGATTGAAGAGAAGCTCCTGCCTTTGCTGAGACCTGGAGTCCGAACATCATCGTTTCCACGAAGCGCGCGGCACGCTCGATATCGACATTCGCCCCTATTTCATTTGCCGCTTGCGCGTGCCGCAGACGCTCGATCAGAGCCCTGTGTTGCGCGCCGCCGCTCCTGGCGCGCAGTGTTACCAGGTCGGCATCGGTGTTTCCGAATTCGCAGATAGAGCCAACACCCATGCAGCCCCTCTCGCGAACGGATTTATCGGAAGCAATGATGCCGATAACAAACGCTTCAATTCCGGCCAGGGGCGAAGCGGTTGATCGCAGCCGCCTGATGTTCTCGGCAACGCTGTCTCGCTGATATTTCTCAAGCGCTTCCAGATAAAGCCGGTGTTTGTCGTCGAACGTGTCGTACATGCTCTGTCGGCCGATATTCATCGCACGCAGCAGATCGTCTGTAGAAGTTGCAGCATAACCCTTTCGCCAGAAAACGGACATCGCCCGTTCTACGGCCTCATCACGATCAAATTCCCTCGGTCTTGCCATGGATGTGAACTAGTAAATTTGGACTGATCTGTCAATAACCGCGCAATCGTAAAGATAGAAGCATTCTTGTTTGATGGCCGTTGTTGGCAATTTTCGGTCCTCACGCGATCTCCGACTTGAGTCCGAGATACGCCGGGAAGCGGACATGGCTTATCCGCAGAACCGCTAACCGATAAGAATCTCGACCGTTCGCATGCCCGGTGTCTCACTCGCCGCCAGGCCTCGTACAGGATACCCGGGTCAAGTCCGTCCAAGGCGGGTGTGCGGAAAAACGACCCGACGGGCAAATCACCTGGACGATTTCTCGCCCCCTCTGTCCAGCCCCTTCTGAAAAAATATTCTGATTTTCAGAAATGCCAAATCAGTTCTATATGGTCGCCGTCTCGTGCCCACAAGAGGGGGCGCTTCGCGGTCGTCACGGACGTTGGGTGCGGGATGCGGTGGACGTGGACGTGCCCCTGACGAACGGCACCGACGCGGACGGCGAAGTCGTGTGGTCCTGACGCCTCGACGCTGGCGTCAAGTTCTTGAGAAGCAAGCTTCTCAGGGATGACGGTGACAAAAAAGCCCGATCACCGGGGAGAGCTCGAAGTAAGCCGTAAACCACTGCGCAGGGAAGGCCGGACTGCTTCCGCTGAACCTGTATGCTCGTGTGCGCTTTTCTTTGTGTATTTTGCACGCGAGACCGCGGGTGCAGCGCGCACCCGGCTTTCCCTGCGCCCTCTGACTATCGGGGGCGGCACGTTTCCTCTCAAAACTCGCGCGAAATGCGCGGCGAGATCGCGAAGCTGTGTCCTGGACCGCCGTCATTGCCTGCGACAAACGCGAAGCGTTTGCGCACGGGAGCGTATGCGACGAAGCAGTCCATCCTTAGCTCCATGGATTGCTTCGCTTCGCTCGCAATGACGGTTAAACTGAATCGCAGCTTCGAAATGAGCCTCCCCATGCCCGATCTCGCCGACCTCTACCCCGGTTATTCTTCCGAATGGATCAACACCCAATCCGGGCGCATCTTTGCCCGCGTCGGCGGCAAGGGGCCGCCGCTGTTGTTGCTGCACGGCTTTTCCGAGACCCATGTGATGTGGCATCGCGTCGCGCCGCAGCTGGCCGACGCCTTCACGCTGATCATCGCGGACCTGCCCGGGTACGGCTGGTCGGATATGCCGGAGAGCGACCAGGATCATACGCCCTACACCAAGCGCGCGATGGCGCTGACCATGATCGAGGCGATGGAGCAGCTCGGCCATGTGCATTTTGCGCTCGCCGGGCACGATCGCGGCGGCCGTGTGGCGTATCGCCTCGCGCTCGATCATCCCGGCCGGCTGTCGCGGCTGGCGGTGCTGGATATCCTGCCGACCTATGACTACTGGGCGCGCATGGACCGGCTCTATGCGCTGAAGATCTATCACTGGACGTTTCTGGCGCAGCCTTTCCCGCTGCCGGAAACGCTGATCGGTGGCCATCCCGACTTCTTCCTCAGGCAGAAAATGGCGAGCCAGACCAAGGCAAAGAATCTCGACGCGATCCATCCGCGCGCGCTGGCGCATTACCTCGCGGCGTTCCGCGATCCCTCGCGGGTGCATGCGATGTGCGAGGATTACCGCGCCGGCGCCTACGCCGATGTCGAGATCGACAAGGCCGATCGTGACGCGGGCAAGAAGATCACGATCCCGATGCTGGCGCTGTGGGGCGATGCCGGCATCGCGCGTGCCGCGGCGACGCCGCTCGACACCTGGAAGACATGGGCGACCAACGTCTCGGGCATACCGGTCGATTGCGGACATTTCCTGACCGAAGAAAATCCGGACGCCACCGCGAAGGCGCTGCGGGGGTTTTTTATGGCGGGGTAGTTTTCGGCGCGTCATACCCGCGAAAGCGGGTATCCAGTACGCCGCGGCCTATCGGTCAATCACCGGCGTCTCCGGGATACTGGATCATCCGCTGGAGCCTGTCATCGGGCTCGCCGGAGGCGAGACCCGGTGGCGGATGATGACAGCAGTGGGGGGAGTTGCACCGCGACCCGATCACCTTCTTGCCTTGAAAAAATCCCGCAACAGCGTCGCGGCCTCGGTCTCGCCGACGGCGGAATAGACTTCCGGGACATGATGGCAGGTCTTTGATGCAAAGAACCTCACGCCCGATTCCACGGCACCCCCCTTGGGATCGGCCGCGCCGTAATAGAGCCGCCTGATCCTCGCCAACGAGATCGCGCCCGCGCACATCGTGCATGGCTCCAGCGTGACATAGAGGTCGCAATCGATCAGCCGCTCGCTGCCGACGGCCGATGTGGCCTGCCTGATCGCGAGAATTTCGGCGTGGGCCGTGGGATCCCGGTCGGTCAGGGTGCGGTTTCCGGCCGTGGCGACCACCTCGTTGTTAAGCACGATCACGCATCCGATCGGCACTTCCCCCGATTTTCCTGCCATTTCGGCCGCTTTCAGCGCCAAATCCATGAAAGATGGTGCGGTCATGTCTCGTATCGCCGGGAGAACTCTGCTATGAGATACGCCTTCAGCAAAAGTGGATGCCGGTTTTGCGTGAGAATGCGCCTTGAGCCAAGTGCGCGCGCGTGATCGCTATGACAGCCTATCCACATCCGCCTGATTGCCAATTCATTCCTGCCGAGAGACCATTCATGCCCCGCGACAACGACAAAAACAACGATTCCCGTGGCCGGCGTGACCGTCCATCGGGCGGCAAGGGCCGCTCCGGCGCCGCCAGGGGACCCGAGAAGAAATTCGCCAAGCGCGGTTTCGCCGGCAAGAGCGAGGGTGAGAAGCGCCCCTACGCCGGCAAGCCCGAGGGCGAGCGATCGTATGCCAAGAAGCCGTATGCGGGCGCGGGCAAACCCTACGCCGGCAAACGCGAGGGCCGCAGCGACGACCGCGGCGGCGACAAGCGCCCCTATACCCCGCGCGGCGATCGCCCGAATTACAACCGCGATGCCGGCGATCGCAAGGGCGACCGGGGCGATCGCAAGCGCGACGCCGGCGATGCGCGCCCGGCGGCGCGTTTTTCCGACAAGAAGTTCGGCGACCGGAAACCCTACACGCCCCGCGAAGGCGGCGGCGAGAAGCGTCCCTACACCCCGCGTGGCGAAGGTTTTCGGAAAGACGGCGACCGGCCGCGCGGAGACCGTCCGTATAGCGCAAGGCCGCCGCGCGATGCCGACCGGCCCCGCGGCGATCGTCCCGAAAGAAAATTTGGCGGCGACAAGAAATTCTCACGCGGAGCGCCCGACCGCGGGCCCCGCAAGGATTTTGGCAGCCGCCCGGATCGGGGCAAGGATTTCGGGGCGGATCGCGGCGATTCCAAGCCGTGGCAGAAGCGCGACGCCTCTTCCCCCGACCATGCCGGCCGCAATTCGCGGCCCCCGCGCGACGGCGCACGAAATTTCGACAAGCCGCGTGAGGACCGCGGCGGCGAGGAACGTCCGCGTTTCTCGCGCCCGCGTGAGGATCGCCCCCAGGGTAACCGTCCACAGGGCGATCGCCCATTTCGCGAGCGGCCGAAGTTTGACCGTCCGCGCGGCGACAGGCCTCAAGGCGAGCGACCGAAGTTCGATCGGCCGCGGGAAGCCCGCGACGATCGTCCCAAATTCGATCGGCCGCGTCAGGACCGTGAAGGTTCCTGGCAGGAGCATCCCCGCAGCGAGGCGCGTGAGGAGCGGCCGCGCCGCGCCAACGAGGATGACAGCAAGATATTTGCCAAACGTCCGGCCTTCGGCGGCCGCGGCGCCTATCGCGAGCACAAGCCTGAGTTCGACAAGCGCGCGCCGCGTCCGCCGCGCGAGAAGAAATCCGGCGAGCGCATCGCCAAGGTGGTGTCGCGAGCGGGACTGGCCTCGCGCCGCGACGCCGAGGAATGGATCGTGCAAGGCCGCGTCACGGTGAACGGCCGCGTCATCAATTCGCCGGCGCTCGATGTCACCGCCAACGACGTCATCACCGTCGACGGCAAGCCGTTGCCAGCGCGCGAGCGCACCCGGCTGTTCTTGTTTCACAAGCCGCGCGGCTTGATGACCACCCATGCCGACCCCGAGGGGCGGCCGACGGTGTTCGACAATCTGCCGGAGGGCCTGCCGCGGCTGATCTCGATCGGCCGGCTCGATTTCAACACCGAAGGCCTCCTGCTCCTGACCAATGACGGCGGGCTGGCGCGCGCGCTCGAACTGCCCGACACCGGCTGGCTGCGGCGCTATCGCGTCCGGGCCCATGGCGAAGTGACCCAGGCGCAGCTCGACGCGTTGAAAAAGGGCGTCGAGATCGACGGCGTCAAATACGGTCCGATCGATGCCACGCTGGAGCGCGACCAGGGCGCCAATGTCTGGCTGGTGTTTGCGATCCGCGAAGGCAAGAACCGTGAAGTGCGCAACGTGATGGCGCATCTCGGCCTCGAAGTGAACCGGCTGATCCGGGTGTCCTACGGTCCGTTCCAGCTCGCCGAACTCGGCGAGGGCGAGGTCGAGGAGGTCAAGACGCGGGTGCTGCGCGAGCAGCTCGGCGAAAAGATCGCCGCCCTTGCGGGCGCGGATTTCAACCGGCCGATGCCGGGCGAGCCTCAGGCGGGGGTCGAGACCGAAGATGGAGACGCACCGCGCGGCAAGAAGCCGTTCAAGCCGGCCGGCAAGAGCGGCCTGATCGCCGACCGCAAGGGCCGCCGCGTGCTGGTGCAGCGTACCGGCAGCGAGGAGGCGCGCGCCCGCAACGAGGCCGAGGCCAGCGGCTATGGCCCGCCGCGGCGTCCGCAGCGCGGCTATCACGGCAAGCGCGACCTGAAGCCGCGGGACGAGTAGGGGCGGAGTTCATGCGATTTGGAATTTCGTTCTCGTCTCGCTTCCTCACCACCACGCGCGAGGCCGTCCAACTCCCTCCCCCCTTGCGGGGGAGGGTTGGGGAGGGGGGTACCCCACGGGGACTCCGCGTGTGCGGCACCCCCACCCCCGACCCCTCCCCGCAAGGGGGAGGGGAGCGCAGCTCGGTGTTCTAATGCGTGTCGTCGGCGGACGATTGAAGGGCCGCAATCTGGCGTCGCCGTCCTCGCGCGACATCCGCCCGACCGCGGACCGCTTGCGCGAGTCGGTGTTCAACATCCTGATTCACGCCTATGACGATCCGATTCAAGACGCGCGCGTGCTCGACTTGTTTGCCGGCACCGGCGCGCTCGGCATCGAGGCGGTATCGCGCGGCGCCAAATTCGCGCTGTTCGTCGACAACGGCGCCGAGGCCCGCGCGCTATTGCGCAACAATGTCGAGGCGCTCGGCCTCGGCGGCGTCACCAAGGTCTATCGCCGCGACGCCACCGATCTCGGTCCGGCGCATCCGGTGGAACCGTTCTCGCTGGTGTTCCTCGATCCGCCCTACCGGATGAAGCTCGCGGAAAAGGCGCTGGCCTCGCTGCGCGATGGCGGCTGGCTCACGCCGAACGCGCTGTTGGTGGTTGAAGAAGCCAAGGCGGCGGAGTTCACGGCGCCTGAAGGCTTCGAAGAACTGGAGCGGCGGGTGTACGACGATACCGAGTTTGTATTTTTGCGGGCTCGCACTGGCTCGTAGGGTGGGCAAAGCGTCGGCGTGCCCACCAGCCCAACAAACGCGCGAGGACGGACTAAAATGGTGGGCACGGCGCGAAGCGCCTTTGCCCACCCTACGGCTCAACTCGATCGTCGGGTGTATGACGATACGGAAAACAATCTCGAACGGCGCGGCGTACTGGGTCGCCCGGTCAAGCCGGGCGATGACAGTTGTATGCGCCGATGCAGGTCGCTTCTACTTCCGCCCGAACAGCTTCTCGATATCCGATAGCTTCAACTCGACATAGGTCGGCCGGCCGTGGTTGCACTGCCCGGAATTCGGCGTGTCTTCCATCTCGCGCAGCAGCGCGTTCATCTCCTCGGGCTTGAGACGGCGGCCGGCGCGCACCGAGCCATGGCAGGCCATGGTGGCCGCGACGTGCATCAGCCGGCGTTCCAAGGGCAATGCCTCGTCCCATTCCGCCATGTGTTCGGCGAGATCGCGCAATAGCGCGCCGGCATCGGTCTTGCCGAGCAGCGACGGCGTCTCGCGCACGGCGAGCGCGCCCGGGCCGAAGGATTCGATCGCAAGCCCGAAGGAAGCAAGTTCCTCGGTTCGCGCCAGCAGCCGCTCCACTGTGGCCTCGTCCAGTTCGACGATCTCCGGAATCAGCAGGATCTGCCGCTGCACGCCGTTCTTCGCCAGTGAGGCCTTCAGCCGTTCATAGACGATGCGCTCGTGCGCGGCGTGCTGGTCCACGACGATGAGGCCGTCACGGGTCTGCGACACGATGTAGGTTTCATGAATCTGCGTCCGCGCCGCGCCAAGCGGACGATCGAGCAGATCGGCCGAAGGCTGTTCCTGAAAGCGTACGTCGGCGGTCGGCGTACCGACGTCGAACGCGGCCTGTCCGGGTTCGGCAAAGGCGGTCGCCGCCGCGCCTTCGAAAGCCGGCCACGGCCCGACCGGGTGGGCCGGCGAGCGCCGCCAATCCCAGTTCGCCCGTGGGGCAAACGATGGACGAAACGAGGCGATGGCCGCACCATCGCTGTTGGCCGCGGTGCGCTTGCCCTCGCGGGCAAGCCCGTCCTTTAGCGCGTGCACGATCAGCGCGCGGACCAGGCCGGCATTGCGGAACCGGACCTCGGTTTTGGCGGGATGCACGTTGGCATCGACCTCCTGCGGATCCAGCGTCACGAACAGCGCCACGACGGGATGGCGGTCGCGCGGCAGATAGTCGGAATAGGCCGCGCGCACCGCGCCCAAAATGAGCTTGTCACGCACCGGGCGGCCATTGACGAACAGATATTGCCCGAGCGCGTTGGCCCGGGTCAGCGAGGGTGCTGCGGCAAAGCCTTCGACCGCGACGCCGTCGCGTTCGGCGCGCACTTCGATCGCGGATGCTCGAAAATCCGCGCCCAGAATATCGCCAAGCCGCGTCAGCCGGCCCGCGCCACCGGGCAGCGCCGCCGCCCAGGTGACGGGCGCGCGTTCCTCGCCGGCCAGCGTGAAGGCGATATCGGGCCGCGCCATCGCCAGCCGGCGCACCACCTCGCGGATCGCTTCGGCCTCGGTGCGGTCGGTCTTGAGAAATTTCAGGCGCGCCGGCGTCGCATAAAAGAGATCGCTGACCTCGACGCGGCTGCCTTGCGAAAGGGCCGCCGGCATGTTGGCCGATTTCACCCCGCCTTCGACCGACAGCGACCAGGCATGCGGCTCGCTGATATGACGCGTGGTGATGCCGAGCTTCGCCACGGCGCCAATCGAGGGCAGCGCCTCACCACGGAACCCCAGCGTGCGGATTTGCAGCAGGTCCTCGTCGTCGAGCTTGGAGGTGGCATGACGGTCGACGGCCAGCGCAAGATCGCTCGCCGTCATGCCGCTGCCGTCGTCGGTGATGCCGATCCGCCGCCGCCCGCCGCCATCGCTGAAGATGTCGATCCGGCTGGCGCCGGCGTCGATGGCGTTCTCGACCAGTTCCTTGACCACGCTCGCGGGACGTTCGACCACTTCGCCGGCGGCGATGCGGTTGACGATCTGTTCGGGAAGCTGGCGAACGGGCATGGTCTTGGGCGACTCGTGGAATGGACCCGCAATCTAGGGGCTTTTGCCGCCCGGCGGGAGGGCGGAGGCACCGTCTCTCCCCACTCTTCATGGCGAAAGATGCCGTTCCCCGAGGTGCGGCGCCGCGTCCGGGACACCAAGACCGGGGATACGTGGTCTCAATCCTCGAAGCCGCCCGAACCGCGCTTGGCCTTGACGTCGCTGCGGCGCTTTTTGCCCTCGAGCCGGCGCTTTTTCGATCCCAGTGTCGGTTTGGTCGGCCGTCGCGGAATCGGGCGTGTCATGGCCTCGCGCAACAGCTCGACCAGACGGTCGATCGCGTCGGCACGGTTGCGCTCCTGGGTGCGGAAGCGCTGCGCATGGATCACGATCACGCCGTCCTTGGTCATGCGCTGACCGGCGAGCCGGGCGAGCCGCGCCTCGGCATCGGGCGGCAGCGCGATCCGGCGGGTGTCGAAACGCAATTGCGCGGCGGTGGAGAGCTTGTTGACGTTCTGGCCGCCCGGTCCCGAGGCGCGCACGAACGAGATATCGATGTCGTTGTCGTCGATCATGAGGTCGCGCGAGATCCGCAGCATGGCGTCACCGAACCGGGAAATGATTCCCGTTGGGAATCGGGTTCGCGGAGGATAGCGGTTTTGTGAGGGGTTGGCGTTGCCGCGCTCTAACCGTTCCCTCCCCCCTTGTGGGGGAGGGGCAGGGAGGAGGGTGAGCCGCAAATGCCGGACTTCGCGATACCCCCCTCTCTAGCTCTCCCCCACAAGGGGGGAGAGAACAGCGTGTCTCGTGCGGAGGGACCCGTCGCCAGAAGGGCTTCAGTTCGCCCTGGTGGCGGCGGCGGGCTGGGCGGCGGGCTGGGCGGCGACCAGCGGAGGGCGGCCGACGATCACGGTGAGAAGGCCACGCTGCCACAACCTTTGGGCGGCCTGCCTGGCGTCGTCGAGGGTGACCGCTTCGACGATGGCATTTCGCTTCTCGATATAGTCGATCGGAAGATCGTCCAGCTGGTATTGCAGCAGGGCCGCGGCCAGCTTCGAAGAGGTATCGAGCGACAGCATCCGCGAGCCCTTGAGATAGGATTTGGCCTCATCCAGCTCCTGCTGGGTCGGCCCGTCCTCGGCCATGCGGCGGATTTCCTTGTTGACGGCATCGACCGTTTCGCCGGCGCGATCGGACCGGGTTCCGGTATTTCCGACGAACAGCGCGGAGTGATCCATCCACATGAGCGAATCGGAGACCGAATAGGCCAGGCCGCGCTTCTCGCGGACTTCGCGGTAGAGCCGCGACGACAGGCTGCCGCCGCCGAGAATATGGTTGACGACATAGGCCGCCATGAAATTCGGGTCGTTGCGCTTGATGCCGGGGCCGCCGAACGTCACCACGGTCTGCGGCACGTCGAGCGGAATGAAGGCGCGTTGCGGCGGCCTTGCAGCTTCAACATCGGCCACCGGCGTAAGGCTCGCTTTGGCCGGCAACCCGCCGAACGTCTGGTCGAGCAATTTGCCGAGCGAGGCCGCATCGATATCGCCGACCACCGCAATCCTCAGGGTGTCCCTGGCCAGCACGCGGCGGACGTAGTCCTTCAGATCGGCGATCGTGATCCTTGGAACGCTGTCCAGGGTGCCGCCGGCCTGCCGGCCATAGGGGTGGTCGCCAAAGGCGATTTCCAGGAATTTGCGGCTGGCCAGCGCGCCGGGATTGGACGTATCACGCTTCAGCCCCGAGATCAGCTGCGTGCGAATGCGTTCGACGTCGGCGCTTTCGAAATGCGGCGAGGTCAGCGACATCCGAAGCAGGTCGAAGGCCTCGTCCTTGTTGTCCTTGAGCATGCGCAGGCTGCCGCGGAAATAATCCCGCGTTACGCTGAAACTCAACTCGATGGCGCGGCGGTCAAGGCGCTCATGGAATGTCCTGGAATCCAGATCGCCCGAGCCTTCATCGATGAGATCGGCGACCATATTGCCGACGCCGGATTTGTCGACCGGGTCCTGTGCCGCGCCGCCGCTGATGCCAAATTCCATCGCGACCAACGGCACCGTGGCGTCCTGCACGAACCAGGCCTCGATACCCCCGGGCGAAATCAGATGCTGGATCTTGGCTGCGGCGAGCGAGGGGGTCGACGTCATGGCCGTCATTGCCATGCATGCGGCAAAAAGCAACCCAACGCGCCGCGTGCCAGCCCTGGAATGAGTCACGATCGCTTCTCCTCGTGTTTCGGCTTGCCATCCTTGATCAGATAGCCGGTCACCGAGCGCTTCTTTTCGAGCCATTTTTGCGCAGCCGCGCGGACCTGCTCGGCGGTGACGGCGCGAATGCGATCCGGCCAGCTTCGGATGTCTTCGATGCTGAGCCCAGTGGTCAGCGCGCCACCGTACCAGCGGGCCAGCGTGGCCTGGTTGTCCTGGGCATAGATGGCTTCGGCGATAAGCTGGGTCTTGACGCGCTCAAGATCTTCGGCGCGAACCGGGTTCTGCCCGATATCCGATATCACCTCGTCGACTGCCTGCTCGATTTGCGCGAACTCGACGCCGGATCTCGGCGAGACCGATATGGCGAACTGCGTCGCGTCGAGCGAGGTACCCTGATACGAGGCGTTGGCGTTGACCGCGAGCGGCCGGTCGACCACCAGCGCGCGATAGAGATACGAGTTGCTGCCGCCACCCATCAGTTGCGCGAGCACGTCGAGGGCCGGGCTTTCGCCGGCGGCGGCCGTGGTGGCGGACGGAACCAGATAATAGCGCCGCAGGCTGGGTTGTTCGACCCTGGCGTCCGACAGCGTCACGGTGCGCGGCGCGGCCGGCTCGGGTTCCTGGGGGCGAAGCCGCCGCGCCGCTATCGCCGGCTGCGCGGCGATGGGGCCGAATGTGCGCTCCGCCATCGGGCGAACATCGGTGGCATCGACATCGCCGGCGATCACCAGGATTGCATTGTTCGGCGCATAGAAGCGCCGGTAGAACGCCAGCGCATCCTCGCGATCGAGCTGCTCGATTTCCTGATGCCAGCCGATCACGGGGCGACCATAGGGATGATTGAGATAAAGTGCGGCCATGATCTGCTCGGTCAGCCGCGCTTCCGGGTTGTTGGCCACCCGCATGTTGTATTCCTCAAGCACGACGTCGCGCTCGGGCAGCACGTTTTCGTCCTTGAGGATCAGGCCGGTCATGCGATCGGCCTCGAACGCCATCATCTTGCCGAGCTCTTCGCTCGGCACCCGCTGGAAATAGCCTGTATAGTCGGTCGAGGTGAAGGCATTCTCGTTGCCGCCGATCCGCAGCACGGTCTGGGAAAATTCGCCGGCCGGATGCTTGCTGGTACCCTTGAACATCAGGTGTTCGAGAAAGTGCGCCAGCCCGGATTTGCCCGGCGTCTCGTCGGCCGAGCCGACCTTGTACCAGATCATCTGTGTGACGACCGGCGTGCGGTGGTCCGGAATCACCACCACCTGAAGGCCATTGCCGAGGGTAAATGTGGCTGGCGGCGCCGAGGTCACCGTGGTCTGGGCAAGAGCGCCGCCGCCGATGACGGCGAGCCCCGACAGCACAGCGGCGAACAGAGAAACCCTAAAGCGGTTTGGCGGCATCATGGCCTGTCTGGGTGCCCGAAAATCGCTTCGGGGAGAAATCATGACGCCGCACATTGCGCGGCAGCCGATAAGCGTCGGGAAGCCGGGAGACAGATGGCTCTATTTTTCCATGCTGGTTGCGCTGGACCTTGAGGCGAGCGGGTTACGATCGGGGTTAGCCTGTCCGCCGAACAATCCCTTCGACTGCTGGGCGTAGGGGTAATTCGGGGAGGGCGTCTGGTACCCGGATGGCGGCTGCGTCAGGGCTTCTCGCGTCGGCTCACTGCCGGGCGCCACCGCTGCCGCATCGGCATTCTTGCCGCCGAACCAGCTATTGATGCCCAAGGTCTCGCCGACGCTCGTTGAGCCCAGGGCCGCAGCTCCGCCCGAGAACAAATCGCCCGGCTGGTCGTAAACCGGATCGGTTCGGGCCGTGCCGTTGTTATCGTTCGCGTAAGCGGGGCGTTTGGTGCCGGGGATGGGTGGGTCTTCTGGCGGAGGAGCGATGTTGATCGGGCGAGGCGTGCCGGCGGCAGCGACTTCGCTGGGGGCCTGGACACGGGCCACGGGTGGCGCGTTCTTCTTCTTGGCCGCGATGATAGCCTTGCGCTGGCGTTCATCGGGATCTTGCGGCCAGTTCGCCACCTTTGCAGCGTCGGTGGAGGCGGCCGGCGGCGGCAAATCGAGCTTCGGCGGCACCACCAGCGGAGACCGCTCGCGATAGTCGATGCCGCGATTGTCCATATTGGTGCCGCGGATCGCGGACTTGAAACCGTCGGTGATCTTTTCCGTGATGGATCTGTCATCCTGGTCGTCGCCGGCGCGCGCGGCGCCGGCCGTCATGACCAGAACGATGCCCAATGGGACGACGGCGAGCCGCAGGGCACGCATCGTCGCTGCCGACGAATTCCGTACAATCCAACCGCTAGCTTTGGTCTGGCGCATCGCGCTGTTCCTGTCCAAAATTTCCCGCAGGCCACCGATTTGGGCGCACAACCCTAACACACCCGCGAGCTATAGCTCAGGGGCTCGTATTCTCCCGGGATCAGGGCGCTTTTGCGGCGGGTATCCCTAGGAATGAATCATACAACAGGGCCGCAACGCCGGCAACAATCGCCACGTCGGCAAGGTTAAACACGTACCAATTGAAGGTATTTCCGCCGATCTGGACGTGGAACAGGGCGAAATCGACCACCGCGCCATAGGCAAAGCGGTCGATGGCGTTGCCGATGGCGCCGCCGATGATCAGGCCGAGCGCTATGGTCGCGATCAGGGTGCGCGACCGCGCCATCCAGACCGCCAGTATTATCACGGCCACGGCCTTGACCGCGAGCAGGACCGCCTGGCCGGCCGCGCCTTCGTTCTGAAACCAGCCGTAGCTGATGCCTGTGTTCCAGGCCAGCACCAGATCGAAGAACGGCGTGACCTTCACCGCGCCGCGGTGACCGATGTCGAACACGCGCAGCAGCCAGAGTTTCGAGGCCTGGTCGAGCGCAAGCACAGTGATCGCTGCAAAGAGGCCGGCGCGGAGCTGGGCGGTCATCTGACGCCCGATACAGAACGCGACGTCGTCCCGGCGAAAGCCGGGACCCATGCGGCGTGTCGGATATTGTTTGAAAAATTCTGGGACATCGTCCTTTTGCTTGTCTCGAAGGCCGGTGGTTATGGGTCCCCGCGTTCGCGGGGACGACGATCGATACTAAACCACCATCCCCAGCTTCTTCCATTCGCGCAGCGCCTCGGCGTCGCGCGGCGACACGTCGGGATATTCGGGGTCGTCGCCGACGGTGGGGAGGATCTTCCAGGAGCGCGCGCATTTGGTGCCGGCGGCCTTCTCGACCACGACGGCGACGTCGGGCACGTCGCTCAGCCGGAACGCATCGGCCGGCGCATCCTCGTTGCTCACCATCGCATTCGAGGTGATGCAGACTTCGGCCAGATCGATATCGAACAGCGTGCTGAAGATCGTCTTGTCCGAGACATAGACCAGCGGCGAGGCCTCCAGCGAAGAGCCGATGCGCTTGGCCGCGCGCTCGAGTTCGAGCGCGCCGGTAACGACACGGCGCACGCGGCGGATGGTCTCCCACTTCCTGGCCAGCGTCTCGTCACGGAAGGCCTCGATCCCGTCGGGAAACAGCGTCAGATGCACCGACGGTTCCGCGCCGGGCCTGTAGAGCTGCCAGGCTTCCTCGCAGGTGAAGCTCAGCACCGGAGCGAACCAGCGCAGGATCGCGTCGCAGATCATGTCGATGGCGGTCAGCGCGGCTTTGCGCGCCAGCGACGACGGCGGATCGCAGTACAGCGTGTCCTTGCGGACATCGAAATAGAACGCCGACAGCTCGGTGTTCATGAATGCCGACAGGCTGGCCACCACGGTTTTGTAGTCGAACTCGGCATAGGCCTTGCGCACGATGCTCGCCTGCTCGGCGAGCTGATGCAGCATCAGCCGCTCCAGCTCCGGCATATCGGCATGCGCCACCGCGTCATCGCGGTTGAAATGGTGCAAGGTGCCGAGCATCCAGCGGATCGAGTTGCGCAGCTTGCGGTAGGTCTCGATGGTGTTCTTGAGGATCTCCGGGCCGATGCGCTGGTCGTCGGCATAGTCGGTGGCGCAGACCCACAGCCGCAAGATATCGGCGCCGGATTGCGCCATGACCTTTTGCGGCTCGACGGTGTTGCCGAGCGATTTCGACATCTTGCGGCCGTTCTCGTCGAGCGTGAAACCGTGGGTCAGCACGACGTCATAGGGCGCCCGGCCACGGGTGCCGCAGCTTTCCAGCAGCGAGGAATGAAACCAGCCGCGGTGCTGGTCGGAACCTTCCAGATACATCACGGTGTCGGCGCCGCCATCGACCTTGCGCCTGATGCCGGCGAGACCGGGGAAGTGCACGGGATCTTCCAGCACGAAGGCATGGGTCGAGCCGGAATCGAACCAGACGTCGCAGATGTCGTCGATCTTCTTCCAGTCCTCGTTGGCAAGCGAACCGAGGAAGCGCTCGCGCGCGCCGTCCATGTACCAGGCATCGGCGCCTTCCCGCTCGAATGCATCCGCGATGCGCTTGTTGACGGCGTCATCCTGCAGGATTTCGGCGGAGCCATCGGCTTTCTCGCGCACGAACACCGCGATCGGAACGCCCCAGGCGCGCTGGCGCGAGATCACCCAGTCAGGCCTCCCTGCGATCATGCCATTGATGCGGTTTTGGCCGGCGGGCGGCACCCATTGGGTGACCGAGATCGCGCGCAGCGCGCGGGCGCGGAGGGTATCGCCGGACTTGGCCTTGCCGCCGTCGGCAATGTCCTTGTCCATGGCGATGAACCATTGCGGCGTGTTGCGGAAGATCACCGGCTTCTTCGAACGCCAGGAATGCGGGTACTGATGCTTCAGCCGGCCGCGCGCCAGCAGCATGCCGGCATCGACCAGCGCCTTGATCACCGCCTCGTTGGCATCGCCCTTCTCGCCCTTGTCGTTGATCACGCGCTTGCCGGTGAAGCCGGGGGCGTGATCGGTCAATGCGCCGTTCTCGTCGACGGTGTAGGGGATGGCGGTCGAGATGCCGCGGCCTTCCAGCTCGCGCGCATTCGCCATCCAGACATCGAAGTCCTCGCGGCCGTGGCCGGGTGCGGTGTGCACGAAGCCGGTACCGGTGTCGTCGGTGACGTGATCGCCGGCAAGCAGCGGGACCGTGAACCCGTAGCCTCCGCCATAACCTTGCAACGGATGGGCGCATTCCACCACGTCGAGGGTCTCGGCCGGCAATGCGCGGACTTTCTCATATGCCGTGACGCGCGCCTGCTTGAATACGCTTTCTGCCAGCGCATCCGCGAGGATCAGGAGGTCGCCGTTTTTGGCCCAGTTGTCGGCGGGCGCATCGGTGACCTTGTAAAGGCCGTAGGCAATTTTCGGCGAGAAACTGATGGCGCGGTTGCCGGGCAGTGTCCATGGCGTCGTGGTCCAGATCACGATGCTGGCCTGGGCCAGCGCGCCATGCGCGGGCGAGGTGACCGGAAACTTCACCCACACCGTATCTGAGGTGTAATCCTCGTACTCGACCTCGGCTTCGGCGAGCGCGGTTTTCTCCACCACGCTCCACATCACCGGCTTGGAGCCGCGATACAAGGTGCCGTTGGCGGCGAATTTCATCAGCTCGCGGGCGATCTGCGCTTCGGCGAAATAATCCATCGTGGCGTAGGGGTGATCCCAGTCGCCGATGATGCCGAGCCGCTTGAATTCCTCGCGCTGCACGTTGAGCCAGTGCGTGGCGTAGGCGCGGCACTCTTTCCGGAACGCCACCATCGCGGCGGAATCCCGAAAATCCGGCTTCGCCTTGCCCTTGGAGCGGTAATTTTCTTCCTCGATCTTCCATTCGATCGGCAGGCCGTGGCAGTCCCAGCCCGGCACGTAATTGGAATCGAAGCCGAGCATCTGCTGGCTCTTGGTGACGACGTCCTTGAGGATCTTGTTGAGCGCGTGCCCGATATGGATGTTGCCGTTGGCATAGGGCGGGCCGTCATGCAGCACGAATTTCGCCCGCCCGGCGCTGGCTTGGCGCAAGCGCTGGTAGAGGCCGATCTCGTTCCAGTTTTTAAGGATTTCCGGCTCGCGCTGGGGCAGGCCGGCGCGCATCGGGAATTCCGTCTGCGGCAGGAACAGGGTCTTGGAATAGTCTGATGTTTCGGACTTTTGCGGCTTTTCGGACATGAATGCTCGGTTTGGCTCAAGGGGCGCGAGATACGCGATCAATCGCGGGAAGGACGAAAATCCCGGTCTTGCGCCAAGCTTGAGAAGCTCAGGCGGAAGCCGGGCCGCTAATGCTGATGGTGCGCCGCGCAAACATGGGGCTTTCCATAGCAGCCAGCAGGCGAAATCGCAAAGCCCTGCCTTATGCCGGCGCCAGCCTTCGAGGCTTGCCGGAGAGGCTCCCGCCTCAGGATGACGTTAACGTGCCGAGCCTGGGGAAGGCGCCGGGTGCGGCGGCCAGCCGCTCGCGGGCGCGGGCTGAGTCGTCGTCCATCTGGCGGATCAGCGCTGGGATGCCGTCGAACTTCAATTCGTCGCGAATGAAGCCGATGAAGGCGACGTCCAGGCTTTTTCCGTACAGGTCAGCCTTGAAATCGAACAGGAATACCTCCAGCAGCGCCGCGCCATTGTCGAAGGTCGGGCGGCGCCCGAAGCTGGCGACGCCATCGAAATGCGCCCCATCATGGCTGACCCGCACCGCATAGATGCCGTGCTTCAGTCCGCAATTCTTGTCGAGGCGGATATTGGCGGTGGGGTAGCCGAGGTCGCGGCCGCGTTTCTCGCCATGGATCACCTCGCCGTTGATGAACCACGGGCCACCCAGCATCGCGGTGGCATCCTCGATCTGTCCCTCCGCCAGCGCCATCCGGATCGCTGAGGAGGAGACCGGCCGCTCGGCGAAGTCGACATGGGGCTGCACATCCACTTCGATGCCAAGCCGGGGCGCTTCGCCGACCAGCAGGCTTGGCGATCCGACCCGGCCCTTGCCGAAATGAAAGTCGTAGCCGACCGCGATGCCGCTGATTCCGAGTCGTTCGATCAGATCATGGTGAATGAAATCTTGCGCCGTGGTCCCGGCACGGCGTTGGTCGAAAGTCATCACCACGGCCCCGGCGAGCCCGGTTCCGGCCAATAGCCGTAGTTTTCCGGCCTCGTCGGTGAGCCGGAATTGCGGGGTGTTCGGGCTGAAAAAGCTGCGCGGGTGGGGTTCGAAGGTTACCGCCATCGCAGGCCGGCGATGTGCCCGTCCCATCTGCAGCGCCGCATCAATAACAGCGCGATGGCCGAGGTGGACGCCGTCGAAATTGCCCATCGCTACCACCATTCCCCTGGGGATCGCGGCGGCAGGAGTGGTATCGCGGATCACGGTAAAGTCGGACGCCATTTCAGCAATTCTTTAACTTGTTCGGAGCGCGGGACGGTGGCGCGGGGGCCGCGAGGAAGTCAAGCCGGACCCGATCCGTGTCCCCCGCGCATGGCTGGGCCATTTTTCCGGCGGCGGTCGGTTAACGGGCTGTTTAATGGCTGATGGTAGTGCTTGAGGTGGACTGCGGGGCGTCTTTCGCCTTGGCCGGTTCGCTGACGGTTTTCGTGGCGTTTTGGTGTTGCGCGGGGGATTGAAGATGGCGGTTGATTTGTCGATGTCGGTTCTGGTGGTGGATGACTACAACACCATGATTCGCATCATCAGAAATCTCCTCAAGCAGCTTGGCTTCGAGAATATCGATGACGCCAGTGACGGATCGGCGGCGCTGAACAAGATGCGCACCAAGAAGTATGGGCTGGTGATCTCCGACTGGAACATGGAGCCGATGACCGGCTACGACCTGCTGCGGGAGGTCCGGGCCGACCCCAACCTCGCCACCACGCCGTTCATCATGATCACGGCCGAATCCAAGACCGAAAACGTGATCGCCGCCAAGAAGGCCGGCGTCAACAACTACATCGTCAAGCCCTTCAATGCCGCGACGCTGAAGACCAAGATCGAAGCGGTATTTCCGGACATGGCGAGCGCGTAAGCTCAGATCGCCCCGCTCGCGGCCTTTCTTAACCTCGCCCCGCTCCACACCCTCGTGTCGTCCCTGCGAAAGCAGGGACCCATAACCACAACTTTTTGCTGTTACGTGGGATGGGACTCCAGCCCGCTCATATCGATCCGCCGATGGTTATGGACCCCGGCGTTCGCCGGGGCGACGCATAGAAGGAGCGGCTGAGCATCCTACCACCTCAGTTCCCGCGTCAGCGCCCGGGGCGGATGGCCGAACAATTCCTTGACCGAGGCGGGGTCCAGCTGATCGATGCCTTCGAAGTCCTCGGCGTGGATGCCCCGGGTCACGAACAGGCAATCGATCCCAAAGCCGTGGGCGCCGGCCAGATCGGTCCGCACGGAATCCCCGATCGCAAGGACGCGGCTGAGTGGCGCCGTTTGGCCGCGGCGCTCGGCGGCAAGCGCGATCGCGCGCTCATAGATCGGCCGGTGCGGCTTGCCGTAGAAGATCACTTCCCCGCCGAGTTCGAGATAGAGTTCGGCGATGGCGCCCGCGCAATAGATCAGCCGGTCGCCGCGTTCGACGACGATGTCCGGGTTGGCGCAGACCAGCGTCAGCTTGCGCTCACGCGCCTGCAGCATCATCGCGCGATAATTTTCAGCCGATTCGGTTTCATCGTCGAACAGCCCGGTGCAGACGATGTAGTCGGCCTGTTCCAGCGGTGCAAGCACCGCATCAAGTCCGCGATAGATCGAATTGTCGCGCTCCGGGCCGAGCCAGAACATTTTCTGCCCCGGGTGGTCGGCGACGAAATGCCGGGTCAGATCGCCTGAACTGACGATGGCGTCATAGGTTTCGTCGGCGACGCCAAGCTTGCGCAATTGCCGCTGCACCGAATCCGCCGGCCGCGGCGCATTGGTAATGAGGATCACGGTGCCGCCTTGGCCGCGAAAGCTGTGAAGGGCTTCACAGGCTTCGGGGAACGCGACCAGACCGTTGTGAACCACGCCCCAGATATCGCTGAGCAGGACGTCCACACCACCGACAAGATCGCGCAGCCTCTCGGCAAACCTCAGCGTCGTCATGGCATGGCCTGCCGGTCAGCCCGGACCGGCGGCGCGGCGCGCCAGTGCGGCGTTGCCGCTGGCTGCCCGCGAGGGTTCGATGGCCGGGGCATCCACGGAAGCCGGTTTGCCAGAGCCATTGGATGGGCCAGTGGCTTGCTGGGATTCTTGCGTCTTGTTCGGGGAAGCCCCGCCGGTGGCCGACGCTCCCTCAGGCCGCAACGGCCGGGGTGGCGCAAACAGAAAGCCCTGTCCGAACCGCACGTCGTAATCGAGCAGATCGACGACGGCACGCTCGCCCTCAATCCGCTCGGCGATCAGGTCGATGCCGAAGCGGCCGAGCAGATCCGAAAGGTCCGAGGGGTGAATGTCCGCCGTCGAGGACTGCCGCGGATCGAGCAACAGCGCGGCGGGCACCTTGATGAAGCGGACCCCGCGGTCGGCCAATTCGCGCGGCTCGATCCGCAGATCGGTGACGTGATCTATGGAGAAACGGTAGCCGCGCTGCGCCAGCGCCGCGAGATGTTCGCTCTCCGCCGGGCCGAGATTGCGAAACACCGCCTGCTTGAACTCGAGTACGAATGTCGGCGCCAGCGCGCGATTGGCTTCGAGGAAATCCAGGCATTGCGCGAAGGTGACTGGATTGCCGAGCGTCGCCGCGGCCATGTTGCAGAAGATTCCGACATCCTTGTTGCGAACCATCAGCCGGCGCAGCACCTGAACGCTGCGCAGCATCACCATGTGATCGATCCGCCCGATCAGCCCGGCAGCCTCCGCGATCCCGATAAAATCGTCGGCCGTGAGAACCTGATCGTTCTCGTCGCGCAGCCGCGTCACCGCTTCGTAGAAGCGTACCTTGCGTTGCGGCAGGGTCACCATCGGCTGCAGATAGATGTCCAGTCGATTTTCCTCGACCGCGGTTCTGACGGCGGCGAGGATTTGCGCATCGCTGCGGGAGGGTGCGGGCTTGGCGGTGGCGACGACGGATGGCGCGGCGACGACAGAAGGCGCCGCCACCACGTTGCTGCCCTCCGCCAGCGCGGGGAATGGCAGCTCGTTCTGCGGCTGGCTCTCCGGCCTGCTCGCGGGTGCGGGGATCGGCACGCCCGCGGACAGGATGTCGTCATGGTTGGCGACGGAGACGGCGAGCTGCTTGACCAGCACGCCAAGTTCGCCGATCTCGCCGACCACCGCCTGAATGCGGTCGGCGCCGGTGGAATTGACCGAGGCCAGCCGGCCCTCGACCGCGGCGAGACGGCGGCCGAATTCAGCGACCTGGCGCGCGAGATCGGCCGTGCCGCGCGACAAATCCGCGATCTGGCCGCCGACGTCGGTGCGGTCGCGCAGCCGCATCGACACCGCGTTGTAGAGGATCAGGAAGGTCAGCGCGGTCAGGGCGACGATCGCGGATTCCGATCCGCTGATACCTGCAACGGAATACAGCACCAGTCCGAGCGACGCTGCGACCAGCACCATGCAAATGGCAATGAAAATCGTGGAAATGCGGATCATGTTGCGCGCAAGGCCCTCAAGTCCTCTATCCCCTGGTCCGGGAGCGCCCGCACAGACATCTCGCGCGTCCCAAAGCGCCGCAAGCTTAGCATTAATGTTGATTCGGAAAGCTAGTGTTCTTTGGGCGCGCCGGGAACGCGAAGAGCGCACCGGGAACGCCAGGTTCCATCGTGTCCCGGAAGCGGTGCAGCGCCTCTTCAGCGCTGCCCCGCAGAGCCGGGCCCCATTCCCTATGCCACCGCGCGGATCACCTTGGCGACCTTCTCGACGATTTCGCCGATCTGGTCTTCGCTGACGATCAGGGGCGGGGTCAGCGCCAGGGTATCGCCGGCGACGCGCAGCATCAGGTCATTGTCGTGGAACGCGCTGTTCAGCCCGTCGAAGCCCCGCTTGCCCGGCAGGTCCGGACGCGAGGCAAGGTCGATGCCGGCGGTCAGTCCGATGGTGCGGATGTCGAGCACGTTCGGCTCACCCTTCAGCGACATCACGGCGTCGGCGAATTTGGGTTCGAGCGCGCGGGCGCGCTCGAACAGCTTTTCGTCGCGGTAGATGTCCAGCGTTGCCAGACCCGCCGCGCAGGCCAGCGGATGTGCCGAATAGGTATAGCCATGGGTTAGCTCGACGACATGCTCCGGGCCGCTCATGAAGGCGTCGTGGATGGTATCGCGCACCAGAACACCCCCCATCGGGGCCGCGCCGTTGGTGACGCCCTTGGCGAAGGTGATCATGTCCGGCAGCACGCCGTAACGCTCCGCCGCAAAGGCAAAACCCAGCCGGCCAAAGCCGGTGATGACCTCGTCGAAAATCAGGAGAATGCCGTGCTTCTGGGTGATCTCGCGCAGCCGCTTGAGATAGCCCTTGGGCGCCGGCAGAACGCCGGTCGATCCGGCCATCGGTTCGACGATGACGGCGGCCATGGTGTTGGCGCCGTGCAGGTTGACCAGCCTCTCCAGTTCGTCGGCAAAATGTGCGCCGTATTCCGGCTCGCCCCTGGTGAAGGCCTGCTTGTCGCGGTCATAGGTATGGGGCAGATGGTCGACGCCGGTGAGCAGCGTTCCGAACATCTTGCGGTTGTTGACGATGCCGCCGACCGAGGTGCCGCCGAAGCCGACGCCATGATAGCCGCGCTCGCGGCCGATCAGGCGGATGCGGCTGCCTTGGCCCGCGATCTGGTGATAGGCCAGCGCGATCTTGAGCGCGGTGTCGGCGGCTTCCGAGCCGGAATTGCAGAAGAACACGTGATCGAGACCGGCCGGAGCCAGATCGGCGATGCGGCTGGCGAGCTCAAAGGCCTGCGGGATGCCGAACTGGAACGGGGGCGCATAGTCCAGCGCGGCGGCCTGCTTGGCGATGGCCTCGGAAATCTGGGGGCGGCCGTGGCCGGCATTGGTGCACCACATGCCCGCGGCGGCATCGATGATCTTTCGGCCATCGACCGTGATGTAATGCATGTCCTTGGCGCCGGCGAGCAGCCGCGGCGCCTTCTTGAAGGCGCGGTTGGCGGTAAACGGCATCCAGTGCGCGGCAAGGTCGTTGGGGACGTTGACGGCGGCGGGGCGTGGGCTCTTGTCCAGCATGGGGGGCCTCTTCAAGTTTTGGGCGGGGCGGCTTTCCCGCAAAGTAGCAGCTTCGGCGCGGGACTGGAACGCTGCGGGCCGGACTATTTCCGCCCAATCGGGCGGTTTTCAGGATGAACCGCTCCCGTTCCGGCTCACAGATCGGCGGCGCCGATCCAGAACACTTCGCCTTGCGAATCCTCGGTGTCGAGCCAGAGGAAATCGGTCTGCGGATAGGCAGCCTCGAGCGCCGGCCGGCAGCGGCCAATCTCGCACAACAGCCCGCCTTTGGGCGTCAGGTGCCGCCCGGCCTCGTCCAGTATGCGGCGGATGACGGCAAGTCCGTCGGCGCCGCCGTCGAAGGCGAGCTTCGGCTCGGCGCGGCATTCGCGCGGCAATCCGGCCATGCCTTCGGCATCGACATAAGGCGGGTTGGAAATGATCAGGTTGTAGCGTCGGCTGCCGATCGGCCCAAACAGGTCGCCGCAGTGCAGCATCACCCGGTCTTCAAGGCCGAAATCGGCGACGTTGCGGGCGGCGACGTCGAGCGCGTCGCTGGAGATGTCGACCGCGTCTACCTGGGCGTTCGGAAAGTTCCGGCTGGCCAGAATGGCGAGACAGCCGGAGCCGGTGCAGAGGTCGAGCACGTTTTCCACCGCGCCGGGATCGTCGATCAGCGCGCCGGCTGCTTCCTCGCCCTGACTGAAATGAGAATCCAGCAATTCGCCGATGAAGGAGCGCGGCACGATCACCCGCTCGTCGACATAGAAGGGCAGGCCGCGCATGTAGATCTTGTTGACGAGGTAGGCGGCGGGTTTTCGCGAAGCGACGCGGCGGGCGATCAATTCGAGGATCGATTTGGCTTCGCGCGCGGTAACGCGCGCGGTCGCGAACGTCTCGAACCGGTCGGGATGAAGATGCAGCGCCTCGCAGACCAGGAATGCCGCCTCCGCCACCGGGTCGGAGGTGCCGTGGGCGAATGTCAGTTTGGCCTCGGTGAAGCGGCTTACCGCGTAGCGGACGAAATCGAGCAGCGTCACCAGTTCGCCGGGCGCCACCTTCGGAAGCTTCGATGCGACGCGGGGGAGCTTCGCCCTGGGTTTGGCACGCTTGGCCATCAGGGTTTGGTCCAGCGCGCCGCCGCGTCGTCGTCGTGATGGCGGGCCTCGACCCAGCTGGTCCCGCCGGCATTTTCCTCGCGTTTCCAGAACGGTGCGTTGGCCTTCAGATAATCCATCAGGAACTCCGCGGCGGCAAAAGCCGCCTGCCGATGCTGCGATGCCGTCAGGACCAGCACGATATTTTCGCCGGGAGTGATGCGGCCGACGCGGTGGATGATGCTCACGCCGGTCAGCGGCCAGCGCGACATCGCGGTGTCGGCGTGGCGCGCGATTTCGGCTTCCGCCATGCCGGGATAGTGCTCGAGCGTCAAGGCCGCGATGGTCTCGCCGCCTTCGCTGCCCCGGCAGATGCCGCTGAAACTCACGACCGCGCCGACATCGGTGCGTCCCTCCGTCAGCGCGGAGATCTCCTGCGCGATGTCGAAATCGGCTTGCTGGATACGGATGGTCACATTGGCGGTCATAAGAGCATCGCGACGCTTTGCAATGAATTAGCCGCCGGTCATCGGCGGGAAGAAGGCGATCTCGCGGGCGCCGGCGATTGCCGCATCCGATTTGACGTGGGTGTGGTCGATCGCGGCGCGAATCACCCGCGGCGTCTCGAAGGCATAGGCATAGGTTTCACCGCGCTTGGCCAGCCACGCCATCAGGTCTTCGATGGTTCGAACGCCCGGCGGCGGCTCGACGGTTTCCTCCGCCTTGCCGATCCGTTCGCGCACCCAGGCGAAATATTTGACCTTCATGCCTCATCCTCCTTGATGAGGTGATGAATGCCGGCCCGGAAATAGTCCCAGCCGGTGTAGATCGTGAAGATCGCCGAGATCCACAGCAGCACGATGCCGATCAGGGTGGTCATGGGGATGATCTGCTCGCCGGCTTCGCCGGCGATCAGAAAGCCGATCGCGACCAGCTGAATGGTGGTCTTCCACTTCGCAAGCTTGGTCACGGGTACGCTGACCCGCAGGCCGGCAAGATATTCGCGCAGACCCGAGACCAGGATCTCGCGGCACAGGATCACAATGGCGGCCCACAGCGTCCAGCCATGGATGCTGTTGTCGGCTGCCAGCATCAACAGGCAGGACGCCACCAAAAGCTTGTCGGCGATCGGGTCGAGCATCCGGCCGAAGGCGGATTGCTGGTCCCAGATTCGCGCATAATAGCCGTCGAGATAGTCGGTCACGCCGGCGGCGATGAATACCGCCAGCGCCACCCAGCGCAGCCACATCGGACCGTCCAGGATGGATTCCCAGAACACGCAGCCGACCACCACCGGGATGGCGGCAATTCTGGCGTAGGTCAGGATATTCGGCAGGGACAGCGAGCTTTTCGCCGCCCCTCTTGTCGTTGCGATGTTCATTCCTCTTACCAATACCGCTGCAGCATGAAGGTCAACCGGGTGGCGCACATGATCTGGTGGAGGCGACGCCAGGGTGAGTCGAAACCTTCCTTTACCCCGGCCGGGCATGGAAAAACTCGAAAATCTTGCGTGCGCTTTCCGCGCTGACGCCTGGAACCTTGCCGAGATCGGCGATCGACGCCCGCTCGATCTCCTTCAGGGTTCCGAAATGGTGCAGCAAGGCACGTTTGCGTGAGGGGCCGATGCCGGGAATCTCCTGCAATCCGGCTTCGCGAATGTCCTTTTTGCGCAGCTTGCGGTGCGAGCCGATGACGAAGCGATGCGCCTCGTCGCGCAGCCGCTGGATGAAGTACAGCACCGGGTCGCGCGGCTCGAGCTTGATGGCCTCGCGCCCCGGCATGAACAGGGTCTCGCGGCCGGCGTCGCGGTCCGGCCCTTTTGCCACGGCCAGCAACGCGACCTGGCTCAATCCGAGCCCCTCGAAAATCTCCCGCGCCGCGTTGAGCTGGCCGCGGCCGCCATCGATAATGACGAGATCGGGCCATTGGGGAAACGAATCGTCGTCGGGCTGCGGCTTGGCGGCGTCGCCTTCCGCCGGGGGGGCCGTCAGCCGCTTGAAGCGCCGCTGCAGCACCTCGCGCATCATCGCATAATCGTCACCCGGCGTGAGCCCTTCGGACTTGATGTTGAACTTGCGATACTGGTTTTTGCTGAAGCCGTCGGGGCCGGCCACGATCATGGCGCCGACCGCGTTGCTGCCCTGAATGTGGCTGTTGTCGTAGACCTCGATCCGCTTCGGCGCATGCGATAGCCCGAGCGTGGTGACGAGCCCGGCCAGCAGCCGGCCTTGCGTCGCGGTATCGGCGAGCTTGCGCCCCAGCGCCTCCCGCGCGTTGGTCAGCGCGTGGGCGACCAGTTCCTTCTTTTCGCCGCGCCGCGGGGTGACGATTTCGACCTTGCCGCCGGCCTTGATCGACAGCGCATTGGCCATCAGCTCGCATTCCTCGATGGCATGCGAGAGCAGAATGAGCTTCGGCGGCGGCTTGTCGTCGTAAAACTGCGCGAGGAACGAGGCCAGCACTTCCTCGGGGGTGAACGATTTCTCCGCGCGCGGAAAATAGGCGCGGTTGCCCCAGTTCTGCCCGGTGCGAAAGAAGAACACCTCGACGCAGGAATAGCCGCCCTCCTGATGGATGGCGAACACGTCGGCTTCCTCGACCGTGCGCGGATTGATGCCCTGCTGCGACTGGATCGCCGACAGCGCGGCGAGGCGGTCGCGGTAGAGCGCGGCGGTTTCAAATTCGAGCTCGACGGAGGCCTTTTCCATCTCGCCCGCCAGTTCCTGCTTCACGGCCCGGCTGCGGCCGGACAGGAAATCCCGGGCTTCGCGCACGAGCTCGGTATAGCCGGGAAAATCGATCTCGCCGGTGCAAGGCCCCGAACAGCGACGGATTTGATAGAGCAGGCAGGGCCGCGTGCGGCTTTCGAAAAACGCGTCGGTGCAGGAACGCACCAGGAAGGCGCGCTGCAGCGCCGTGATGGTGCGATTGACCGCGCCGGCGGACGCGAACGGCCCGAAATACTGCCCGGGCCGGGTTTGGGCGCCGCGGTGCTTGAGGATCTGCGGCGCCCAGTGATCGCCCGTGATCAGAATATAGGGAAATGACTTGTCGTCGCGCAGCTGCACGTTGAAGCGCGGGCGCAATTGCTTGATCAGGTTGGCCTCGAGCAACAGAGCCTCGGTCTCGGTCGAGGTCGATATGATCTCGACCGAAACGGTTGCCGCGATCATGCGCAGGATGCGCGCCGGCTGCGGCGCGCTCACCCGGGCATAGGAGGAAAGCCGCTTTTTGACATTCTTCGCCTTGCCGACATAGAGCACGTCGCTGGCCGCATTCAGCATGCGATAGACGCCGGGCGAGGTCGGCGCCAGGCGCACCGCGTTTTCGATCGCGGCGTGGCCGACCGCGAGCCGGCCTTCGGCCAGCGGCTCGCCGCTTTCCTCGGCAACCTCCGGCAGCCGCGCCTCGTCGTCCTCCTCGGCATTGACCGTGGCGGGGTCGATATCATCGGCGGCCAGCCCGTCTCCAGCCAAGCCTTGTCCAGCCAAGCCTTGTCCAGCCAAGTCTGTTCCAGACAGGTCTTGCGGCGGCAAATCCGGCTGCAGGCGGGCCGGCTCGGAACCGGGCCGTGCCTTGCGGCGGCGTGACGCCTTCGGGTTGTCGGTAGAATCGTGATCCATCGTCCCAAACTTAAGCGCCGGCATCGCGCATCGCTAGCGCTGCCTCCCTGCCAGCAGCCGGCATGCGGCGGATCGCCTGCAACGCTTTCTTAACAATGCTGAGCGGGCGGTAACCGCCCTTAACAACCCTTTAACTTAAAAGTCTCGATAAATCTGATCAGTAAAGAGTGGAATTCCGTAACCATGCCGGTCCACGTCGCCGCGGGTCTTTGATGCCTGTGAAACGAACGATCATGGCAGTTGTGTTGGGGAGAGTGAGTGATGAGCAGGATCGTTTTGGGCGCCGTGGCGGTGATCGCCGCGGGTTGGACGGCGTCGGCGCAGGCAGCCGACCTTCCCTACGGATCGCGCGCGCCTTACACCGTCAACCAGCCGTTGAATGCCTATAGCTGGGCCGGTCCCTATCTCGGCGGCAATCTCGGCTATGCCTGGGGCTCCGTCGACAACAATCTGACCCAGCCATCGGGTCTCGTGGGTGGCGTGCAGGGCGGCTACAACTGGCAATCGGGTCCGTGGGTGTTCGGTATTGAAGGCGACCTCGATGCCACCGGCGCCTCGAATACATTCGCGCCGTGGAAGTTCTCCAATCCATGGTTCGGCACGGTGCGCGGCCGCGCCGGCTATGCGTTCAACAATGTCTTGTTCTACGGCACCGCGGGTTTGGCCTTCGGCGAATTGAAGGGTGAGACATTCGGGCTGTCGGAAACCCACACCAACGCCGGCTGGACCGCGGGCGTCGGCGCCGAATTCGGCCTTGCGACGAACTGGAGCGCCAAGGTCGAATATCTCTATGTCGATCTCGCCGACAGCACCTTCACCATCACCGGCCTGCCGAACGGCTACCGGTTTGGGACAGTTCGCGCCGGCGTGAATTATCACTTCTGAGAGCAACAAGAAAATATCCGGACACCAACTCCCGGCCGCATCGCGGCCGGGATTTTTTTGCCTCGTGCGGACGTGGTTTGGGCATGATCCCTCGGGTCGGGCCCGAGGGCAGGCTTTTCGGAAAGCCGGTATCCAGTCTCTGGATCATGCCCTAGAATTGAAGGATGCAGCCGGGACAGCCAAGTCTGACCGCGTTGGGCGCTGCCCGCTTGCGCGCGGCGCATCAGGTGCTGGACAGCGCCTCGATCCTCGTCGACCCGCTCGCCGCGCGTATTCTCGGCTCCGACAACGAGGCTTCGCTTGACCATGCGCGTGCGCATCCGTCGGGCCCGCGGCTGCGCTGGTTCATCGCGGCGCGCTCGCGCATTGCCGAGGACGCGTTGAACGTCGCGGTCGAAAACGGCGCGCGGCAGCTTGTCGTGCTCGGAGCCGGGCTTGATACGCTCGCCTATCGCATCGGTCTTGCTGGGCGCCTGCGGATCTTCGAGATCGATCATCCCGCCACGCAGGCGTGGAAGCGCGACAAGCTCAGCGCCGCCGCGATTGCGGTGCCCGATACGCTTGCCTTCGTACCCGTTGATTTCGAACGGCAGACATTGGCTGACGCGCTTGGCGCTGCAGGCTTCGATCGTGACGCGCGAACCTTCTTCAGCTGGCTTGGCGTCGTGCCCTATCTCACCGAACAAGCCGTCTTATCGACGCTTGCGCTGATTGCCGGGCTGCCCGGCGGCGGCGAAGTGGTGTTCGACTACGTCAACCCGCCGGCCTCGATCGCGCCGGCCGGTCGCATGGCGCACCAGGCGCTTGCCGAACGGGTCGCAGCCCTTGGCGAGCGGATCCAGTGCTATTTCGATACCGAGCGGCTGCGCGCCGAACTGAGCGCGATCGGCTTTGGTCACGTCGATGATATCGGGCCGGAGCGCCTGGCCGCGCGCTTCTTCCCGGAAGCCGAACGATCGGCGCCCGCCAGGGGTGGCCACATCATGCACGCCGCGACCGTCTGAGCCGCAACGCCGGCCCAGGGCCTTGATTTCCCACGCAGGAATTCATTCCGTTTCGCCGTGTGCCTTGAGCTCACGAGGAAATCACGAGGTTGACCGCCTTGGGGCCTTTGCCCTTCTTGTCCGGTTCGACCTCGAATGTGATGCGCTGTCCTTCGGTCAGATCCTTCAAGCCGGCCTGCTCGACCGCCGTGATGTGGACGAATACATCGCGACCGCCGTCATCCGGCTTGATGAAGCCATAGCCACGTTCTCCGTTGAAGAACTTGACCGTTCCAGTCATGGCCATCGGGAAACTCCTCCCCCGCATTGCTCCGCCGCTACGCCCCCCGCGTATCGGCCGACCGGACATTCGCTGCCGGAAACCTTGGCCATCCGGGCGGATCGGGCGATGAGCTGCGATCCGCCTTTAAAATATCTGAGGCCTTGTCACTCCGCCGCTACCATTTGCGGAAGCGGAACGTAAAGCCGATCAATGGGCCCAAGCTTAATACGGTTTCCGGCACATTGCCTATTGGACTTTTCACGGCGCACCGCGCGGGACCGGGCCTAAGGCTTGGGCGTCTCGAGCCTGAACCGGCCGGCGCCGCCCTGGCCGAGCGGCTTTTCGAGTTCGGGAAGGATCGCCTTGAGTTCGCCCATCAGCTTCCACGGTGGATTGACGATCAGGAGCCCTGCCGAGACCAGGCCGGCCTCGGCGGCCCGCGGCGCGACGCTGAACTCCAGTCGCAGGCACGTCCCCGGCGGCGTGCCGGCCGCAACTGCCTGCGCGACCTGCCGCGCCAGGTCGTCCGTGGCGCGCCGGCTCTTGACCGGGTACCACATGAGGTAGCTGCCGGTCGGCCATTTCGCGAAGGCTTCCGCAAAGCCCGAGGCCAGGCGCCCAAACTCGTCCTTTTTTTCGAACGGCGGATCGATCAGGACCAGGCCGCGCCGCTCCTTCGGGGGCACGAAGGCGGGCAACGCCGTCCAGCCATCGAGGTCGACCACGCGGGCCTGGGTGTCGCGGCGCAGCGCCTCGATCAGCCGTTTGCGCGCTTTCGGCTCGACCTCGCAGGCGGTCAGGCGATCCTGTGGCCGCAGCAACGCCCGCGCGATCAGCGGCGATCCCGGATAGGTCTTGAGCGGGCTTTCCGGATTGAAGGCCCTGACGATGTCGAGATAGGGCTGTAGCAGCGGCAGCGCGGTTTCCGAGAATCGCGCCTGCATGATGCGCGCAATGCCCGTCAGCCATTCGCCGCCACGGCGCGCCTCCTCGCCGGTGAGATCGTAGACCCCGGCGCCGGCATGGGTGTCGATGACGCGAAACGCGGCCTGCTTGTCCTGCAGATAGGTGAGCATGCGCACCAGCACGATGTGCTTGATGACATCGGCGAAGCCGCCGGCATGAAAGGCGTGACGATAGTTCATGCCGCCAGCAGTACGCCACGGTGGGCTAATGAGCAAAGAGGCGTTGGTTTACGTGTCCCGGACGCGGTGCAGCGTTCTTTACGCTGCTCCGCGGAGCCGGGACCCACACGTTTGGCGGCGGGGCAGGGCCCCCGGACCAGCAGCGCACCACGCCGAAAGACATAGCGCGTCGAAGACGCGCGTGAACGCGCTGATGACGCTGCGCAGCATCCGGGGAACGTACTGCTGCTTACCCGCCGCGGACGGGCGGCATCACCACCTGCTCACGTCGGCAGCCGCGGCGATCGATCTCTTCGCAGGCGCGGAACTGGAGATCCTTGCTCATGCAGATGCGCACTTCGCTGAGCCGTGTCCGGTTGCAGGTGACCGCAATCGCGGCGTCAGACAGGCCGGGATTGGCCTTGATGAAGGCGTCCTCGATTTCCGACGGCGCGACGGTCTTCGGATCGGAAAGTTCAAGAAATTCGGGGGGAATCTTCACCGCGGAGCGCGCCTTGCGGATGGTCTCGAAATAGGCCCGCGGCGACAGCCCCGAGCAGGTGCCGTGCTTGTCCCACTCGTTGAAGATCAGCCCGGGCGCTGGCATCAGATCCAGCATCGACGACATGATGTTGCGATCGAGCCGCGGGGAGGGCCGCTCGCAATAATCGGGAAAGCCATGTTCGTATTGCGGCCACAGGCCATGGACCACGAAGGAAAATGGCCGTGCCCCGCATTGGGCTTGTGAACGCCCGCTGCTGCCGCGCTCCGAGGCCTCCTCGCAGAAGGAGGGCGACCACGACAGCGACAGCACGTAGAAATCGAACTCACCGGGCGTGTTCTGCCGGCGATCCTGCGCCGAAGCGGTTCCGACCCAGGAGAAGGAGACCCCGGCGATGCCGATCAGCGCCACGAAGATGAACCGGCTGAAGCCGACGGGAATCCGCGCCATCCAACCCGACTGAAAACCAAACATGGTGATGCCCTCATGCCAGACGATGCCGGAAGCCTAGCAGTTGGCCGGAACATTTCAAGAACAAAAGTGGAAATAAGGTGAACCGGTAGAAGCACCGGGGTCAAGACCTAGAAAAAGTTGGGGAGAAACCCGCCCTGGAATCAGGGCTGTGCGGCCCTGCAGCCGGGATTATAGGCCCAGTTGCGATCAAGCCCGGTCACGCACCATTCGACGCCTTCATTGTAGCCGGCAAAACCGCCATCCTCGATGATCGAGTAATGGACGGCGCGCAGCTTGCCGTCGCTCAGCATCACGTCGCCGCTGCAGTAGCGGCGCGGAATATTGTCCGATTGCCATGGCCGGTAGGCGGTCTCGTGGATCCGGCCATAGGCTGTGATCTGCAGCGACGAATTCCAGAAGGTGCTCTCTTTTTCCTGGAACTGCGAGGTGATCGTCCCCAGCGCGGCCTCACAAGACTTGATCCGCCCCTCATATTTCGGACCGGACAGCCAGAAATTCAGCTCCAGCGGATTGGCTGCTTCGGCCGCCTGGCCGAACGCCAACAGGCCGAGCAGGGCGCCCAGCGCCGCGCCAAAGCCTGTTTTCCGAGAAAGCCAGGTTTTCGGAGAGAATGTGAAGAAGTCGTGCATGGACGGTCCGCCGGATGATCGAACGAACGAACCGTGCCGCGCCGCGCGCACGAGGTCAAGTGCAACGCGGCAACACCTGCCAAGAAGTCCGCAGCAAACCCTTTGCCGTTCTTTTCATGGCCACCGAGGCGCTCTAAGGTAGTCCCCAAGAAAAACGGAGTCTGCGATGCGAATCATTGGGGCCGCGAGCCTGGTTACCGTCTGCGCAATGCTGGCGTCCGCGCCGGCGCTGGCCGATTGGGTGCCACCCTTCAAGGGCAACGATACCGGCGGCATTATCGCCTATGAGATGGCGACGACGACGGATGCCCGCCAGATCGCGGTCGATCACTGCGCCAAATACGGCAAGGTGGTGAAATTCCTGGCCGTGGACCCGCAATATGGCGGCTACGTTTCCTTTGCCTGCCGCTGGGTGCCCTACGGCGCCGACCAGCAGCCGCTACGCACCAAATACTGAATCCAATTAATCCGTCTTCGGCATTTCACCGGGAGTGCGGAGCATGACGCGACAGCTTCTTTCAATTTGCCTGGGGCCCTGTCTGCTGGCGTTGTTGCCGGCGCTCGACGCCGGCGCGGTGGAAATGCCGCTTCGCAAGGCGGGTCTGTGGGAAATGAAGATGGTACGGACCGGCTCGCCGCTGCCCGAAATGACGATGCAGCACTGCACCGACGAGACCACCGACAAGGAGATGGCTACCTCGTTCTCGCCGATGTCGAAGGAAGTTTGCTCCAAGCGCGATATCCAGCGGACCGCGACCGGCTATGTCACCGATTCCGAGTGCAGCGTGGCGGGCATGTCGATGACCTCGCATGCGGAGATATCCGGCGATTTCAATTCCGCCTACACCATCAAGACCACCGCGCACAGCGAACATGGCCCCGCCGGCGTGCCGCGCGACACCACCATGACGGTCGAGGCGAAGTGGCTGGGGGCCTGCAAGCCCGACCAGAAACCGGGCGACATCGTGATGCCCGGCGGCTTCAAGCTCAACATCAAGGACGCCGAAAAGCTCAAGGGCCTGGTGCCGAAGTAGCGGCTCCCATTATTCCCTCCCCCCTTGCGGGGGAGGGTTAGGGAGAGGGGTAAGCCGCAAGCTCGGTGCTCGTGGTTACCCCCCTCTCCAACTCTCCCCCGCAAGGGGGGAGAGGGCACAGCGCGCCGTACTGCAGCAGCGCTACCCACCACAATTGTCGCTCACACCGGGATCCGCACCGCGGCGCGAAGCCCGCCCATCGGGCTGTCGCCAAGCGTGATGTCGCCGCCATGCGAGCGGGCGATGTCGCGGGCGATCGCCAGACCGAGGCCGGTGCCGCCCTCATCCTGGTTGCGGGCGTCATCGAGCCGCAGGAACGGCTTGAACACTTCCTCGCGCATGGTCTGCGGAATGCCCGGCCCGTCGTCGTCGACGGTGATCGTCAGATAGCGGTGATCGCGATAACCGGTGATTGAAATCGTGTTGGCGTGCCGTGCCGCATTCGACACGAGATTGGCAAGGCAGCGCTTGAACGCCGCCGGCTTCACCGTCACCACCGGCAGGCCGTGAAACGCCACGGTGGCGATGTGGCCGTTGCGCTCGGCATCGCCGCGCAACTCCTCCAGCGCCAGAGTCATGTCGGTCGGCTGCGCCTGCTCGCCGCTGTCGCCGCGCGCGAAGGCGAGATAATCCTCCAGCATGCCGGCCATCTCGTCGACATCCTTGCGCATGCCGTCGACCTCGGGACTGTCGCCGATCAACTCCAGTTCGAGCTTGAAGCGGGTCAGGATGGTGCGCAGATCGTGGCTGACGCCGGCCAGCATCGCGGTGCGCTGCTCGATCGAGCGCTCGATGCGCCCCTTCATCTCCAGGAAGGCGTGCGCGGCGCGGCGCACTTCGCGCGCCCCGCGGGGCCGGAAGTGGGGCGCCTCGCGGCCCTTGCCGAAGCTCTCGGCGGCATCCGCAAGCCGCAGGATCGGCTTGATCTGGTTGCGCAGGAACAGCACCGCGACAATCAGCAGGATCGACGAGGTGCCGACCATCCAGAACAGGAAGATCTCCGAATTCGAGGCATAGGCCGCGCTGCGCTGGGCGAAGATGCGCATTACCGCGTCGTCGAGCTGAATGCGGATTTCGACCAGGTTGGAGCGGCCGACGGTATCGATCCAGAACGGCTTTGCGATTTGCCGGCCCAACTGGACCGAGAGCGTCTGGTCGAGCAGCGAGAAGAACGGCTTCGGGCCGGGCGGCGGCATGTCGCCGACCGGGAGGAAATCCACCACCAGCCCCAGCCGCTGCTGGGCGATGCGCCGCAACTGCGCGCGGTCCTTGTCCTGCGGATAGCCCTTGTAGACGTCGATCAAGGCGGCGATATCCTGCACCACCGCCGCGGACAGATGCCGCGTGACCGTATTCCAGTGCCGCTCCATGAACACGAACGCCACCACCGATTGCAGCACCACCATCGGCACGATCATGATCAGCAGCGCGCGGGCGTAAAGCCCGGTCGGCATCCAGCTCTTGAACGCGTTGCCCATCCAGCCATTGGCCGCGGAGACACGGCCGGCGGCGGTGCGGATCAGCGTGAGGCCGGTGTCGAGCGTGCTCATTGGGCAGGATTCACAACATTGATCCGACAGGATTCACTGGAACCGCTCAAGGTGATGCGACCAGGCGATAGCCGATACCGCGCACCGCCTGCAGGAACAGCGGATTGGCGGGGTCGCGCTCGATCTTGCGCCGCAGGCGGTTGATCTGGACGTCGACCGCGCGTTCGTTGACGGTGCCGTCGCCGGTCAGCGCGCTGCGCGGCACGGTCTCGCCCCGCGCCAAAGCGAGAATGCGCAGCATGTCGCGCTCGCGGTCGGTAAGATGGATGGTCTCGTCGCCTTGGCGAAGCTCGCCGCGATCCAGATGATAGACGTAGGGCCCGAACGCGATCTGCTCCAGCGTCTCCACCGGCGGCGGCGCGGTGCGCTTGAGGATATTGCCGATCCGCAACACCAGCTCGCGCGGTTCGAACGGCTTGGCGACATAATCGTCGGCGCCGATCTGCAGGCCCTCGATCCGGCTTTCGGCCTCGTGGCGCGCCGTCAGCATCACGATCGGTACCGATGACGAGGTGCGAATGAACCGGGCCAGATCGAAGCCGGTTTCGCCGGGCATCATCACGTCGAGGATCAACAGGTCGAAATGCAGGCCGAGCAGCTTGGCGCGGGCATCCTTGGCGCTCATCGCGGTGGTGACGCGGTAGCCCTCGCCGCAAAGAAAACGCGACAGCAGATCGCGGATGCGGCGGTCGTCATCGACCAGCAGCAGATGCGGGGCGTCGTCGGCCGGTCGCGGCGGCGTTCGTGCGACGGTTGTTGCCAGAGCCACCATCATTCTTTTGCCTTTGCGGTCGGATTGCCGGCTCCAAAAATGGCCTCCAGCACCTTGTCGGGATCGTCGCGATCGATCATCGCGCGCAGGAACTGACGGACCGCATCCGCGCCAGACGGGCCGATGTCGCGCAACGCGCGGTTGAGCCGGTCGGTCTGCAGACCTGCGAGCTTCGCCACCAGCGCCTCGCCCTTGGCGGTGGCGAAAAGAAGGCGCTGCCGGCGGTCGTTATTGCCGGCCTTCTGCACGATATAGCCTTCGTCGAGCAGTTGCTTGAGCACCCGACCCAGCGATTGCTTGGTGATCCGCAGCACGTCGAGCAGATCGGCCACCTTCAGCCCGGGGTAGCGATAGACGAAATGCAGCACGCGGTGATGCGCCCGCCCGAAGCCGAAGGCCTCGAGCTCATGGTCGGCATCGCCGACGAAATCCCGGTAGGCGAAGAACAAGAGCTCGATGATGTCCCAGCGCAAACCGGCCGGCGCCGTGGCCGAAGAACGCCCCTCGTTCGCCCTCGAATCAGGGGCGCCGGATGGGTTTGAGAAATTTAAGTCAGCCATATTGACATATCTTGGGTTCAATGTTACAAAACAGCCAGCCACCGCGAAATATTAAGTCGTTTCGATCGTGGCGATGTTCAAGGCCCAGAGGTAGCGGCGAGAAGCCGCGAATTTGTTGACCGTACGATTGTCGAGCGGCATTTCGGCAAACATACTGGACTTCCGCGTCCCACAAAAGCATGTCCTAACGGCCGTGCCGGCGTGGACACCGGCTGCAAGGCCGGTCGCACACGGGGGCCAGGCGTAACAACAGCGCCAAGGCGCAAGGCGCGTGGGGTAGCGCGTCGATCCGGGAGAGAGCCCATGGCAGTTTCGTTCGAACAGGCGCGGCGGGACAGGCCGGCTCCGGAAATCGCGCCGGTTCCGGCGTCGGGAAACAAGGGGGTGGGTTTGCCATTCGAAATCCACCCTGCGGCCAATCCGGCGTCCGAGAAGGAGCGCGCGGCAAGGCTGGTGGATCCGGGCTTCGGGCGGATTTTCACCGATCACATGGCTGTGGTCCGCTACAATCAAGCGAAGGGCTGGCATGGCGCGCGCGTCGAGTCCCGCGCCAATTTCCCGCTCGATCCGGCCACCGCCGTCCTGCACTACGCGCAGGAGATTTTCGAAGGCCTCAAGGCCTACAAGCGCGACGACGGCGGCGTGAACCTGTTTCGTCCCGACGCCAATGCCCGGCGCTTCCACAATTCGGCTGAGCGCATGGCGATGGCGCCGCTGCCCGAGCCCGTGTTCATCGAAGCGGTCGAGCAGCTGGTGCGCGTCGATCGCGCCTGGGTGCCGGGCGGCGAGGGCAGTCTTTACCTCCGCCCCTTCATGATCGCGAGCGAGGTGTTCCTCGGCGTCAAGCCTTCGGCGGAATACATCTTCGCCGTCATCGCCTCGCCGGTCGGCTCCTATTTCAAGGGCGGACCTGCGCCGGTGTCGATCTGGGTGTCGGAGAACTACACGCGCGCGGCGATCGGCGGCACCGGCGCCGTCAAATGCGGTGGTAACTACGCCGCCAGCCTGCGCGCGCAGGCCGAGGCCATCGATCACGGCTGCGATCAGGTGGTTTTCCTCGATGCAATCGAGCGCCGCTATATCGAGGAACTCGGCGGCATGAATGTCTTCTTCGTGTTCGACGACGGTTCGCTCGCGACGCCGCCGCTCGGCACCATCCTGCCGGGCATCACCCGCGATTCGATCCTCGCGCTGGCAAAGGATTCCGGCACGCGCGTGCGCGAGGAGGCCTACACGATCGACCAGTGGCGCACCGATGCCGCCAGCGGAAAGCTGAAGGAGGCCTTCGCCTGCGGCACCGCGGCGGTGATCTCGCCGATCGGCAAGGTGTGTTCGGCAAGCGGCGATTTTCTCATCAGCGGCGGCGCGGCCGGCCCCGTCGCCATGGGGCTGCGCAAGAAGCTGATCGACATCCAGTACGGCCGGGCAGCCGACCCGCATAACTGGATCAGAAAGGTGCTGTGACCGGCGGTGGAATTTCTTCTCCCTCGCCCCGCTTGCGGGGCCGAGACGAGCGAAGCTCGCTCTTAGGGGTCGGGGTGAGGGGGACTCTCCACGCATTCGGACTCACGGATGGTCCCCCTCACCCGAAATTCGGGCATTGCCCGAATTTCGACCTCTCCCCGCAAGCGGGGGGAGGTTAGGCAGTAACCCCGGTTGCCGCATCGCGCCGGCGCTGATACCAACGCCGCCGATGGCCGATAAACCCAAAAAAACCCAAAAACTCAAAGCCCGCCTGCCGCGCGGGCTGGCCGATCGCGGCCCCGCCGAGATCGCGGCGACCCGCGCCATGGTCGAGAAAATCCGCGAAGTCTATGAGCGCTACGGTTTTGAGCCGGTGGAAACCCCGGCGATGGAATACACCGACGCGCTCGGCAAATTCCTGCCCGATCAGGACCGGCCCAACGAGGGCGTGTTCTCGTTCCAGGACGACGACGAGCAGTGGATCTCGCTGCGCTACGACCTGACCGCGCCGCTGGCGCGCTACGTGGCGGAGAGATACGGAACAGAAAACATCGTTTTGCCCTACCGCAGCTACCGGTTCGGTTACGTCTATCGCAATGAAAAACCGGGCCCCGGCCGCTTCCGCCAGTTCATGCAGTTCGACGCCGATACCGTGGGCACGGCATCCGGCGGCCAGTCCGCCGCTGCCGCCGACGCCGAGATGTGCATGATGGCGGCGGACACCATGGAAGCGCTCGGCATCCCGCGCGGCAGTTATCGCGTCAAAGTGAACAATCGCAAAATTCTTGACGGATTGATGGAGAGTATCGGGCTTGGTGGAGACAGCCACGCAAAACGTAGGCTCACCGTGTTCAGGGCGATCGACAAGCTCGATCGATTGGGCGTGCCCGGAGTACGACAGCTACTAGGCCCTGGTAGGTGGGATGGCGGTGAACCGGAAAAGGGGGATTTCACCGAAGGTGCCGGTCTAGCTGACAGTGACATCGTAAAGGTGCTCAATATCATTGGTGGAGCAGCCGAAGCGTGGATATCGCCAAAGCCCGATTCTTCCCCGCCAACAGATGACGAAACTTATATTTCGGGAGAGTTGCTATTCGCAAACAAGGGCCCAGAGTACGATAAAGGGCGAGGCGAACAATTTTATCCGGACCAAGATAAGCTGCTCAATATGTTGTTCGATAGCGTCCGCGATTCTAAGGTTGGAGTGGAAGGCGTTGCGGAGCTTAGAACTCTGCTGGACCTTTGCCGAGCCTGTGGATACGGATCGAAAAGGATCGAGATCTCTTCGTCTGTTGTTCGCGGCCTCGAATACTACACTGGGCCTGTTTACGAAGTGGAGGTGTCTGCGATCGACGACAACAATCGCCCGATATCATTCGGCTCGGTTGGTGGTGGCGGGCGTTATGATGGCCTGGTGTCGCGCTTTCGCGGGGAGCCCGTTCCCGCGACAGGTTTTTCGATCGGCGTGTCGCGGCTGCAGGCCCTCCTCAAGACTATCGGGATGCTCGACACAAAACCTGAATTCGGCCCCGTCGTGGTCACCGTGTTCGACCGCGACCGCGTCGCCGATTATCAGAAGATGGTCGCCGTGTTGCGCGCGGCAAAAATCCGCGCCGAACTCTATCTCGGCAATCCCAAGAACATGGGCAACCAGCTCAAATATGCCGACCGGCGCAACTCGCCTTGCGTGATCATTCAGGGCAGTGACGAGAAGGCGCGCGGCGAGGTTCAGATCAAGGATCTGATCGAGGGCGCCAGGGCTGCGGCCGCGATTGCCTCCAACCAGGAGTGGCGCGAGAGCCGGCCCGCGCAGTTTTCGTGCAAGGAGGACGAGCTTGTCGCCAGGGTGCGTGAAGTGCTGGCGCGGCATGAGGTGAAATGGGGTTAGCCCATCCAAGCCGTCATGCCCGGCCTTGTGCCGGGCATCCACGTCTTGTTTGATAGGAAGATCGTGGATGGCCGGGACAAGCCCGGCCATGACGAAAAGAAGAAGAATAGGAGACAAGAATGCCTGAAATTACCGTCAGCATGGCCGCGGGCCGCACCGACGAACAGAAGGCCGGCATGATGCGCGACATCACCCAGGCGCTGGTGAAGAATCTCGGCGTCGATGCCGACGCGGTGGTAATCCAGATCAACGAAGCCCCGCTGGCCCACAAGATGAAAGGCGGCAAGACTTTTGTTGAGCGCGCCGCGGCGGCGAAGAAGTAAGGCGTCGGCCAACCCCCTAGCATTGTCATTCCGGGATGGTCCGAAGGACCAGACCCGGAATCTCGAGATTCCGGGTTCGCGCCATCCAAGTCGGCTATTGCCGACTTGGACATTGAAATTGCCGAACTCGCGTAAACCCGAGTTCGGTGCGCGCCCCGGAATGACGGATTGAATCCCATGGATGCACGCGACGTCATCAAGATCGGCATGAGCGCCGAGCGCAGGCTGGTGGTGCCGCCGGAGCGCACGGTCGGGCATTTCGTTCCTGATATGCCGATGGTCTATGCGACGCCGATGATGATCCTGGAGATGGAGCTCGCCTCCGCCGACGCGATCAAGTCGTGTCTCGAACCGGGCTGGATCACGGTCGGCACCGAGGTCGATATCAGGCATCTCGCCGCCACCCCGGTCGGCGCCTTGGTGCGCACCACGGCGCGGGTGATCGCGGTGGAACGCCGGATCATCCGCTTCGAAGTTGAAGCCTTCGACGACAAGCGCCGCATCGGCGAGGGCCGCCATGCCCGTGGCCTCGTCAATGTCGAGGCGTTCACCAAGCGGCTGGGGGCGGGCTGAAGCCGCCACAACCACGGACCTCATCCCAGCGTAACGGCTTCGCCGTTATCGCTGGAGGAGTGCGCACTTGCGCGTGTCTCGAAGGATGGAGATACGCCGTGGCCCATCCTTCGAGACCCGGCCAAGGGCCGCTCTTCAGGATGAGGACCGGTGATTTACTTCGCCAGTTCTTTCGATCGCTTGGTCGCGACCGCAACGGTGCGCGTCAGCAGCGACGCCCGATTGGCTGTCAAGACTTCGTGAAATGTGGGATGGACCACACGCACTCCGGGCGCGCCACGTCATGGTGGCAGCGTTTGATGAGGCGCATTGTCTCATCATGACACACGCAAAGCGAGGCAGTTGCCTCAACCTATGTCAACCAACGGAGGCGAGCATGCGGAAGACAGCAATTACTATTTTCGGCGCGCTGCTGATTTCTGGATTGGCAGTGCAAGTGGCCGCGGCGTCCGAGCATCACGGGCGCAAGGCGTACGACCGAGGCTATGATCGGTCCGATCTTCGCCGAGCCTATAATCAGGTGCTTGGGCCGATCGATACCGCTCCACGAATGCTGGACACCAACGGCTTTGGCTTTGGTGGAAGGGATCCGTCCTGGGTAGGCGGCAAAGATCCGTCGCTCAACCCCTCTGGAAGCTAGTTTTCTGATGAGACTTCCGGGATAATCCCGGAAGCCGCCATCAAGCTGGTTTTGCAGAGGTCGATTTTTCTACTGCTTAAGGTGCAATGCTGCCCACCCTCAAGACGGCGGGTGGCATTGCACCCCTGCTGCGGGCCTGACGTGACTTACTTCGCCAGTTCCTTCGATCGCTTGGTCGCGGCCGCAACGGCGCGGGTCAGCAGCGACTGCATTCCGTCGGGGCCCATCAGCACTTGCAGCGCCGCCGCCGTGGTGCCGCCGGGCGAGGTGACGTTGTGGCGCAGCGTCGCGGAAGACAGTTCAGAGCGATGCAATAATTCGCCCGAGCCGGCGACGGTTTCGCGCGCCAGTTTGGTGGCGAGCGCTTCAGGGAGCCCGGCTGCGACTCCGGCGCGTGCCAGTTCTTCGGCCAACAGAAACACATAGGCCGGGCCGGAGCCGGAGACCGCGGTCACTGCGTCGATCAAGCCCTCGTCCTCGACCCACTCGACCGAGCCAGTGGCGCGCAACAGGCTATCGGCGACCGCGCGCTGCGCGGCGCCGACATTGTTCGCCGCCACCGCCACAGTGATGCCGCGGCCGATCGCGGCCGGCGTATTGGGCATCGCGCGCACCACGTTTCCCCCGCAGACCTCGGCAATCCCCGCGATCGTGGTCCCCGCCATGATCGACACGACAAGCGTGGTCGGTCCGGCGAACGGTTTCAGGCTCGGTGCGGCCTCGCGGAAGGCCTGCGGCTTCAGCGCCACCACGAGGGCTGCGATCTGGCCGACATCGTTGGGTGGCGGATTGAGGCGCACGCCTTTGGCCACGAGTGCGCGGATCTCGTCGGTGGCATGCGGCTCGATCACCACGACGCTGTTTGCGTCGAGGCCCTGCGCCAGCCAGCCCGACAGCATCGCGCCGCCCATCTTCCCCGCGCCGGCGAGGACGACGGTGCCCTGGATATGTGTGAGCGGTTGAGCGGCGTTCATTGTGACATCCCGGAACGGTATCTTCCCGACAACATATTCGTCATGGCCGGGCTTGTCCCGGCCATCCACGTCTTTCTTTGGTTATTTGAGGCAAAGACGTGGATGCCCGGATCAAGTCCGGGCATGACGTGGATAAATGCGTTGTCGTTCCCTCTGACGTTTTGGCTGCGCAGCGCCTTACGCCTCGCCTTCGGTGTCGAACATCGCCGCGCTCATGGCCTCGGCCGCCGATTTGCCGGCCCAGACCACGAACTGGAATGCCGGATAATAGCGTTCGCAGGCGTGGATGGCGCTGACCAGCATGGTCTCGCATTGCGCGGTCGAGGCGGTGAGCCCGCCCGGCAGCACCAGCGCCTGGCGGTACATGATCATGCCGGTGTGGGTCCAGATATCGAAATGCCCGACCCATAATTGCTCGTTGATGGCCGCGATCAGCCGCTGCACCTCGGCGCGGCGGGCTAAAGGAATCTTCATGTCGAAGGCGCAGGCCAGATGCAGCGCCTC
>NZ_SSNA01000107.1 GCF_004799445.1 Bradyrhizobium sp. | reverse complement strand
GGCTTCTGCACCGAGAAGAAACCGTCGCCGTTGATCGCCATGTTGGTGCCGACCGTCGTGCCGGTGACGGTGCCCTGGGTGGTGATGGTAGCCTGGGCGAACGCGGTGACGCCGCCGGCGACCTGCTTGTTGGGCGTGGTGGAGTCCGGGATCAGATCCTCGAACGTGGTACCGATACCCTTGTAACCGGTGGTCGAGGCGTTCGCGATGTTGCCGGAAATGTTCTGCAACGCGAAAGATTGAGCCTGCAAGCCACCAACCGCGGTGTTGAGCGCGTCGAAGATACCCATAACGTTGCCTCCACATTCGATCCGGGCGGCCAGGGCGCATTGCCAGCATGGCCGTCATCGAAGGGGACATCGCAATCGTCGTGCCAGACTCGAGAATCCTGTTATTTCAGATACTTAAACAAGAATGCCCCGGTCCGGGGACCGGGGCACAATTGCCGGGCGGGCAACAATTGCCGGGGAGCAAGTGAAAAAATCAGCTCGCCGTCGGCGCGGCCGGATGGAACAGCAGGGCGAAGCCGTCCATGCAGTAGCGCAGCCCGGTCGGCTTCGGCCCATCATCGAAGACATGACCGAGATGGCCGCCGCAGCGGCGGCAATGAATTTCGGTCCGCAGCATTCCGAAGGTGCGGTCTTCGGTCTTGCCGACGGCATTCTCGAGCGGCTGATAAAAGCTCGGCCAGCCGGTGCCGCTCTCGAATTTCGTCTCCGAAGAGAACAGCGGCAGATCGCAGCCGGCACAGGCGAACACGCCCTTGCGATGCTCCTTGAGCAGCGGGCTCGACCACGGCCGTTCGGTGCCCTCCTTGCGCAGGATGTCATATTGCTGCGGCGTGAGCTGGGCGCGCCATTCCGCGTCGGTCTTTTCAATCTCGAATTTCTCCGCCGCCCTTGCCGGGCTACCTCGCAGCCAGCGGAGAGCCGCAAAGCCGAGCAAACCGGCGGTAGAGGCGAGCAGGATACGGCGGTCGATCATGGTGGTCTCCGTGCCAGGCAAACTGATGGACTGTTCGCTCTCAAATACGGGGCGCAACAGCGATAGTTACACCGATCCTGCGGGAAACCTCTCACTTTGTTGCGAGGAAGCGTTTCCCCGCCGCCTCCCCGACCTGCAGCCGGAACGAGGTCAGGAGGCGCCCTCGCTTCCGCCGGGGTTCGCCACCGCAGGTGGCGGGGAACCTTCCGGACGAGCACGGTCCGGTCGAGCGCGTTCCGGACGCGGCCGGCCCGGCTGCGGACGGGGCCGCGGCGGCCGGGTGCCGGCCTGCCGATTGGCCTCGGCCAGACGCGCCTCGCGTATACGCTCCTGCTTGCGCACCCTCTCCCGGTAACGGGCCAATGCGCCGGCGGCGGCGGCGCTGCCCCGCCCCCACATCCCGATCACGTGCCCGGCGACCCGGCCGGTCGAGCCACCCGCCCAGACCAGCTCGAAGGGCGAAAACAGCCGCCAGCGCTCGTCGCCCCACAGAATGCTGCGGGCGATCAACTGTCCGGCCATCGCCGTGGTGTTCAGCCCCTGACGGCCGAAGCCGCTCGCGACCCACAATCCCTTACGCAACTGCCCGATCTGCGGCATGCCATGCACGGTCTCGCCGACCGCGCCGCCCCACACCTCGGCGATCTCGACCGGTCCGAGCCGGGGAAACACCGTGCGGATCCTGCGCGCAATGGCGGACGCAAAACGCGTCGGCCGCGCATCCCAGGTGGTTTCGGGGCTGGCCCACATCAAGCGGTCGCCGTCCACGATCCGGAAATGATCGATGCCATCGGTGTCGGTCACCGATCCCTTGAACGCGATCGTCTCGGCCAGACGCTCGCCGAGCGGTGCGGTGATCGCGGCGTAGCGCCAGACCGGCAGCAGGGTTTCCGACAACCGCCGCAGCGGCGCGCCGAGATGGACGTTGCCGGCGAGCACGATGTGGGAGGCGCGCAACCGCGCCGAAGGCGTGACGATGCGCTTGCGAATGCCCGATGAATCGATGCTGACCACCGGCGTGTCCTCGAAGATCCGCGCCCCCGCCCGCCTGGCGAGTGCCGCCAGGCCATGGACGTATTTGCGGCCGTCGATCTGGAATGCCCGGGGAAAATACACGCCATGGAAATAGCGATCGGTCCTGAGGTGATCGCGGACGCGTTCGACCTGCCAGCCCTCGACTTCGGTTTCGAAATCCTCAGCCAGCATCTGCAGCCGGCTGATCAACTGATCGCCGGCATCGACGTTGGAAACCTCAAGCGCGCCCTCGCTGATCGCGATCCCCGGAATCAATTGTTCCGACGCGTTGGCCCGAACAAACTCGGCGCCTTGCTTCGACAGCGCCCAGAGTTCCCTGGTGTCTTCGAAACCGATGCGCGCGATCAGGTCTCCGACCGGAAGACCGAAGCCTGGCATGACCGTGCCGAGCTGATGGCCGGATGCGCCCCAGCCGACGTGCCGGCCTTCGAGCACGGCGACGCTGGCGCCGAGGCGGGCGGCCTCCAGGCCGACCGTCAAGCCGGCAAGCCCTGCGCCGACCACGCAGATGTCGACATCCAGATCGAACGAGAGCCGCGAGCGCTCGCGCGCCGTCCCGCTGTCCGGTCCGCTGGCCGTGCTTGTATAAATCTCGCTCATATCGTTTTCTTACGGGCCGATCCGGTGCTTGTCACCTTGTCCTGCGCGTCAGTCTGTACATTAATCTGGGCGGCTTGAACCGAATCGAGATGCGCCATGCGCCGTTTGATGCTGCTGCGGCATGCCAAGACCGAAAACGAAGCCCCGAGCGGCCGCGATCAGGACCGCCGGCTCGACAACCGCGGCCGCCGCGACGCCGCCGAGATCGGCGGCTGGATCGCCCGGCATTCAACGTTTCCCGATCTGGTGCTGGTTTCGCACGCCGTGCGGGCCCACCAGACCTGGGAAATCGCCTGGGAAGCGATGAAGGAGCGGGTTCCGGAACCGCAGGTCGAGCTGTTGCCGGAACTCTATGGCGCCGACGTATCGCAGCTGCTTGAAACCATCCGCGAAGCGTCATCGACCGATCCGCGACGGCTGATGATCGTCGGACACAATCCGGGAATGCATGAACTGGCACTCGCGTTGGCCGGTAGCGGCGATGGCGCCGCGCGCAAGGCGCTCGCCGACAATCTGCCGACCTCGGGTCTTGCGGTATTCGAGTTTGAGATCGACGACTGGACCGACGTGGCAATCCGTCGCGGCCGGCTGGTGTTGTTCGTCAGCCCAAAACTGTTGAAGCAGACTTCGGGCGACTGAGCTCTGGCGGTGATCGGCCCAAATCGTGTTAAAGCGTTTTCGAGCGAAGTAAGGAAAACGAGTCAAAACAAAACATTAGAGCCTTCGGTTCTCACTCGATCTGAACCCAAGAGGCCGCGAAGCCGATCACCAACACGGAGGCGCAGATGTTCAACTCCATTCTCGTGCCGCTCGACCTCGCCGATACCGACCTGGCCAAACCGGCGATCGCCACGGCGGCGACGCTGTCGCAAACCTGGAACGGGACGGTGCGCCTTCTCAATGTGCTGCCGATGACACCTGTGATGCTGGCTGAATATGTCCCCGCCGATTTCGACACCCAGCAGCGCCAGACCTCGGAGGAGGCGCTCGCCATCGTGGCGCGTGAATCCGGCATCGATGCCCAGCGCATCTCCACCGCGGTGCGGCAGGGCGGCATCTATCACGAGATCCTCGAAGAGGCCGCCGCGATCAAGGCCGACCTGATCGTCATGACGTCGCACCGGCCGGCGATGCGGACCTATTTTCTCGGCTCCAACGCCGGCCACGTCGTGCGCTACGCCAAGTGCTCGGTGCTGGTGGTGCGGCACTGACTGAAGCGGCAGGCGGATGTGAGTGACGGAGATCCCCGGTGAAAAATTGGTGGCACAGATGGAGTTACGAAATCCCGTTGGCCTTCGGTGACGCGCTTTGGGAAGTACTGGTCGTGCAGTTCGCTGATTTTCTGGGCCGACTGACGGTCCGGCGGGTTCTGGAGTTTGTTGCAATCGCCATTCTGGTGATGGCCTTTGTGCAGACGGCCCCGATTGACCTGGCATTCCTGTTTGCCGGCGACACGCTGATGTATCTGGAATTCGCGGTGATGGTCCGGCTCGCCGCCGGCAGGGAGCACTTCAGGCATATGCTGCAACTCGCAGCGCGCTTCGCACGGTTCGCGATGCGGGTGGCGAGGGCCGCCATCGTCCATCCCCTTGCACGGATCGTCAGGCCGCGCCAACGGCGCAACCCTGCGCGCCTGGCGAAGCCCCCCAGTTCCGATCAATCCGGCGATGGCCGCGGCCTCGGCACGGCCGGGGGTACCCTGGCGACCGCGTGACGCATGAGTCCCGGTCGCGTGCCATACGTCTGCGCTGGATTGCGGAAGCCGGTCTAGGGCAACAACGCCTTCGGCAAACGATCGAAGGTGTAGGCCAGCGGCCGGTTGCGCATGACAAAGCCGCCCACCTGCCACGCAAACAAGGCCGTGAAGCCGACCAAAAATAGCGCGCCCGCCCATTCGCCGGTTGCGATGGAACGCCCGAAAAGTCCGGCCATCGCAATGCCGACCAGCGTCACGCAGACAATCGCCGCGACATAGACGCGCGGCCCGAGACCGCCGACCAGCACCGCCCTGCTTCCGGCGCCCGCCATCCGCGCATGCAACTGCGTCACGAAGGCGCGGTAATCGCGGTCCTGCGGCGCCATCAGCGCCGCGGTCTGCCAGCTGGTCGAAAGGATGGCGATGCGCGCGCCATCGGCATTTCCGATGTCGGCGCGGAACCGGCGCGACTGCATCGACACCGGGCGATACGACAACCTGACGGTTGCGATGTCGGCGTAGGGCCACATCCCGGACTTGCCGGCGATACGCCAAGACAGCCCTTGCTCCGTCAGTTCGAACCGATGCGCCGCGCCGATCAGCGATGCCTTGTAGGCGTAACGGATGGCGGGGGCAGCCTCGTTCGACAAATCAGGCTCTAATCTTTTGTTTTGCCACGTTTTCCTCACGCGGACCGATATCCATTTGGTTCGAAAACGCCGCTAGCGCGACATACATGCCCAGAAAAAAGCGGCGGTTGCGAGTGCCCCCAAAACCGTACGCACGCCATGGATTACGCCCCATTTGACGATGAGCGCTCTGGTTTGCGGTCCGGCATTCTCGGGATCCGTTGCCAGCAGCGCATCGTTGGTCGGCTTGATGCCGATCAGCGTCCACGGCCACGGCGCGATGATCGCAATGGCACCCATCAAAAAGCCGGGATGTGAGACCTGCCACCACGCGAGCAGTCCAAGCAGAAAGCCAACCAGGGCGAGCGGCGCCTGCATCGCGGCTCCGCGCTTGTAGGACGGCTTCCATTCAGTGAGCAGTGCGCGATCATCCAGCAACAGCCGTGCGGGTTGCTCGGCAATATTCACGTAAAGCGCCACACCGCCGAACATCGCCGAGGCGATCAACGCGAGAATACCGAAAGTCATGATTCAAGCCCCTCGCCGAAAAGATCGAATGAATCCTCGCATCGACTTGCGCCCGTCGCCGGCTTTATCTTACAAGCGGAGCATGACCGAGACGACCTATTTTCCGCGCCGACTGATCCTTGCCGGCGCCGTGATTTCAGGCGTGCTGCTGGCGCTGGCCGTGCACATGCTCGGCGCCCGCTTCGGGCTCGATCTCGGCGGCCTGTGGCGATCCGATACGGGTGAGTTCATGCCCGCGGGCGCGGCGTTGGCGTGGTGGCTGATCGCAACCGTCGGCTTCTGCGGCGGCTATTTCACCGCGACGCTGATGGACAGCGCGGTATCGGGCCAAATTCCCCAGCGGATGCGGCAGTTCCTGATCGCGGTCGGCGTGCTGGTGCTGGCGGGCGCCGGCCAGGCCGCTTCGGCGCCCAGTCCGATTCCGACGATCTCGGGCGTGCTGGCGGGGCTGGCGGCGCTGGGCCTTGGCGCCGTGGTGGCGTTCTGCGGCGCGCATTTTGCGCTGCGCAGGGCTTGAACGCCGCTCACCAGCCGCAAAAGTTCAAGTCACCCGCACCGGAACGGGACGTTGCGGCAACTGCACATCCCAGGCGAGACCCAGCAGAACCAGGAGGCGCAGTATGAGATAGGTCAGATCGATCTCCCACCAGCGCCGCTGATTGGAGGCGGAGTTGGGTTCGGCGTGGTGATTGTTGTGCCAGCCTTCGCCGTTGGTGAGGATGGCCACCCAGACATTGTTGCGGCTGTTATCGTTGGTCTCGTAATTGCGGTAACCGAACACGTGGGAGAAAGAGTTTACACTCCAGGTGATATGCCAGACCAGAACGGTTCTGACGACTACTCCCCAGAGCCAGACGCTCGCACCGAGTTGAACCGCTTCACCTGTCGAGCCGCCGACTGCCAGCTCGGTCAAAAAGCCCGCTGCAAAATACACCGCCGACTGGGCCAGCACGATCCCCAACACGAAGCGCTCGATCCATCGGTAGAAGCTGTCGCGAAAGATGTCGCGCGCATAGCGGTCATACGCCACGTTGCGGCCGAAGTCGGTATTTTCGAGGAACAACCAGCCCATATGGGACCAGAACAGGTTGACCAGCGGACTGTGCGGGTCCGCCCGATCATCCGAACGATGGTGGTGCAGACGATGCGTCGCCACCCACCGGGCGGGGGTGTCCTCGAGGCAGCAAACCGCGATGATCGCCAATGTGTGCTCAAGCCAGAGCGGGCAGCTGAAGCTGCGGTGGGTGAGCAGCCGGTGATAGCAAAGATTCATTCCGACGGCGCCGAAGACATAGACCCCGACGACCGCAATCGTCACGCCAGTCGCGCTGAAGAACCAGGGGACGAAGGCCAACAAGGCCAGCAGGTGGTAGGTCCCAACCGGAACCGCATATCGCCACTTGACCCGTCTCTCACCTGCACCGATTGGAAGCGGCAGGGATAGCACCCGCGACGCGACGAAACCCGTGTTGGCCTTGCCAACTTCATGCATCGATTGCCCTGCTCTCGCGATATGAGCAGTCCTTGTACACGATCCCTGGCCGATCGCGGCACCGAATGTTGCGGAACCGCCGGGTAATGGCATTACAAGGGTTTCACGTTGCTACCCGTGATCGCCCCAGTGCAAAGCGTCGCGGCGATCTTGCCAGCGCGACGTTTTGTCTCAACTAGGCTTGCGTCCGAAGGGTCGGCGCGCCGCGCGAAGATTGACCTTGCTTTCCGCCAGCATCGTCAACTTCTTGTCGGTTGCCCGTTCCTCATCGAGCGTCTTCTGCAAGATACCGCCGCAATCGTTGCGCCCCAGCTGTTTGGCCCATGCGATCAGGCTGCCATCGTGCGCGATCTCGTAATGCTCGACGGCCTGTGCGGCGTTGATCAATGGCGCATCCACGGCGCGCGCGGGGAGCGACTCAGGGCTCGATTCCCGTGCGTTGCGCCATATATGGGGCAGATGACGCCAACGCCGGTCCGGGACCGGCGCTCGCATTGTCAAGGGCTGCACAACGGGACGTTTTTGCCTTATGGGTCTTCGCATCGACGGCGATCCACCTGCCGACGGTCGCTTCGAAAGGCCGCAACCCGTTGCCGCCCTGCCGGGAGGAAGAATGTATCGACTGTTGACCACGCTCGGGCGTGGCTTCAAGGAACGGATCGGCTGGAAACGGCTCGGGATCGCCGCGAGCCTCGTCATCATCGCCTTTGCGATCACGACGCTGGTCCGTACCCTCAAGGGCGTCGATACCGGCGTGATGCTGGTCGCGCTGACCGAAATACCCGCCCATCATATCGCGCTCGCCGCACTGTGCGTGATCGGCGCATTCTGCACGCTGACGTTCTACGATTTCTTTGCGCTGCGGACGATCGGCAAGAAACACGTTCCCTACCGGATCGCGGCGCTGTCGAGTTTCACCAGCTATTCGATCGGCCACAACATCGGCGCCACGGTGTTTACCGGCGGCGCGATACGTTTCCGGATCTATTCGGACTACGGCCTAAGCGCCGTCGATGTCGCCAAGATCTGCTTTCTCTCCGGCCTGACATTCTGGCTCGGCAACGCCTTCGTGCTCGGCATCGGCATGGCCTGGCATCCGTGGGCCGCATCCGCGATGGACCAACTACCGCCTGCGATCAACCGGCTGATCGCGCTCGGCGTCATCAGCGCCATCGTCGCCTACTTCGTCTGGCTCACCCTCGGCGAGGAACGGCGCGAGCTCGGGCAGAACGGCTGGAAAGTGAGGTTGCCCTCGGCACCGCTGACGCTGGTGCAGATCCTGATCGGCGTGCTCGATCTCGGATTCTGCGCGATGGCCATGTATTTGCTGATGCCGGCGCAGCCGGACATTGATTTCATCTCGCTGGCGGTGGTGTTCATCCTGGCCACCCTGCTCGGCTTCGCCAGTCATGCCCCGGGCTCCATCGGCGTATTCGATGCCGCGATGCTGGTCGCGCTGCCCGAATTCGGCAGGGAGCAACTGCTGGCAACGCTGGTGGTGTTTCGGATCCTGTATTTCATGATCCCGTTCGGGATCGCGGTTTCCATCATGGGCACCCGCGAGCTTTGGCTCAGTGTGGTGCTGCCCTGGCAGAGACGCCGCCGGCTGAGCGAGGCTTGCCAGGCCGCCATCCCCGACGAAGCGCCCGAAGCCGCCAAGGCGAAAGCCCCGCTGCCTTTCGCACCTCGCTCGCGCGTCCGCTCGCGCCAATAATTCAAACGCGCCGCGGTCGAATTCGTCTCGGTTCGATCGTTGCGCGCGTCTCAGCGCGCGGGCAACGGTGCCGGCTTTTTCACGGCTGCGGGCAGCGGCGGCTTCACCGCCGGGGCCTGCGCCGGCAGGTATTTGGCTACAATGGTGGGATCGACGGAAGCGAGCTCGGTGTCCGGCAAACGGTGCCAGGTTTCATTCTTGCCAAACATCGGCGTGAGGACGTAGCCACGCAGAATGAGATCCTGTCCGTCGGCGCTGACGGTCATCTTCGCCTTCCAGACTTCGCCGTCGCGCGGATCCAGAATGTTACCGCCTTCGTATTCGAGGCCATTGCGCTTCATGTTGCGGATAAAGGAAATTCCGAGCACCGGCGCGTTCTTGCGATCGTCGGTGCATTTCGAGCAGACATCATGTGGAGTTTCGCCGGGCACTGGAAATGTCCTGGCGATCACGCCTTCGAAGAAGCCGTCGCGATGATCGACCATAAGAACCCACACCACCGGCTTGCCGTCCTCGATCTTCTGCCACAGCCCTGCGGCGGTCGGCTCAGCGGCCCGTCCCGGAAGCGCGGCCGCGAACAACACGGCAAGGCCGGTCGCGATCGGAAGCGCCGGTCGCAATCTGGATGAAATATTCCACATCGGATCACCTGATCAGCCCGTCGAACGATGCCGCAGATTACGGCCATTTCGCCGCGGGTTCCAGTGCCCCGGCGTCGCACATCCATCGCTCTTCCGCGGCGACCCGGCCTCGCCACAAATATGTCGCAACATCGAAGCCGGCCTTGCCGGGCCCTCTTGCGAGAGCGGCGTCACGCCGCTCAGTTCACGCCAAGCTTTTTCTGCAGGCTCGAGGAAGACGTCGTGTACTGGAACACCAGGCGCTTGTCCGGATAGACGTAACGGTGCGCCTTCTGGGCCATCAGCGATCCCTCATGGAAGCCGCACAGGATGAGCTTGAGCTTGCCGGGATAGGTGTTGATGTCGCCGATCGCAAAGATTCCGGGCACGCTGGTCTCAAAGGCCGAGGTCTCGACCGGCACCAGATTGTTCTCGAGCGCGATGCCCCAGTTCGCGACCGGCCCCAGCTTCATGGTCAGGCCGAAGAACGGCAGCATGGTATCGCACGCGACTCTCGATACGACGTTGTCATTACCCTTCACCGTGGCGCCGGAAAGCCTGCCGCCCTCGCCTTCGAGCGCCGTCACCTGGCCGATCTTCAGGTCCAGCTTCCCGGCAGCCACCAGCGCGCGCATCTGTTCGACGCTGTGCGGCGCTGCGCGAAAATCGTCGCGCCGGTGCAGCAGCGTCACCCGCTTGGCAATCGGATGCAGGTTGAGCGTCCAGTCCAGCGCGGAATCGCCGCCGCCGACGATCAGCAGATCCTTGTCCCGGAACTGCTCCATCTTGCGCACCGAGTAAAACACCGAGCTGCCTTCATAGGCCTCGATGCCCGGCACCGGCGGGCGCTTGGGCTGGAACGAACCGCCGCCGGCCGAGATCACCACCACCTTGCACTCGAACACCTTGCCGGCATCGGTCGTGACGCGAAAGCCGGGATCGCCGATTTTCTCGACCGTCTCCACCATTTCGTTGAGATGGAAGGTCGGATTGAACGGCTTGATCTGCGCCATCAGCGCCTCCGTCAGCCCATGGCCGGTGACGAAGGGAATTCCCGGGATGTCGTAGATCGGCTTTTCCGGATAGAGCTCGGCGCATTGGCCGCCGATCTTGTCGAGGATATCGACAAGATGCGCCTTCATGTCGAGCAGGCCCAATTCGAAAACGGCAAACAGCCCGCACGGGCCGGCGCCGATAATCAGCACGTCGGTTTTGATCGCTTCGCTCATATCGCTTCTTTTCGGTTGAACAGCCGGCAGCCTCTGGCTGCGCCTGTCTAGCCAACGGGACGGGACGAGGAAAGCCATATTATGCCGTCAAGGCGCCCGGCAACCCCTTGCCGCCATTCGACAACTGCGCTGTAACGGCGTGAAAGCATGGAGATCGTCGCCGTGAACGCACCAGCCCGTCTCGATTCAACCCCGCGCCTTGAGGATTTTCCCTACCGGCTGACCGACAATGTGCGCTTTGCCGACCTCGATCCCAATCAGCACGTCAACAACGCGGTCTATGCGACCTATTTCGAGACCGGCCGCGTCACGCTGATGAAGGACCGCAGTTACGGATTGATGCCCGAAGGCCTCGCCTGGATCATGGTGCGGCTCGATATCCACTTTCGCGCCGAACTGCGCTGGCCGGGCACCATCGAGATGGGGCTCGGCGTCTCGAAGTTCGGCCGGACATCGGTCACCTTCGATCAGGTGGTGTTTTCCGAAGCCAAATGTGTCGCATCGGCGCAATCGGTGACCGTGCTGATCGATGAGGCGACGCGCAAACCGACGCCGTTGACATCGGAGATTGTCAGGAATTTTCAGCCCTGGCTGCGCCGCGGCGTGGAAATAGCGCCGCCGAAGCTCTAGGGCGATTCGAGCGAAGCCCCGGCTCTGGTTCGATCAGAACCGGGCCCTAGGCCTGCCGTTCCGGCGTCGAGACCACGAGGCCATCGAGTTCATCGCTGATCTTGATCTGGCATGACAGCCGCGAATTCGGCCGCACGTCGAACCCGAAATCCAGCATGTCCTCTTCCATCGGCGACGGCGCGCCGACCTTTTCCCGCCACGCCTCATCGACATAGACATGGCAGGTGGCGCAGGCGCAAGCGCCGCCGCACTCGGCTTCGATGCCCGGGATCGCATTGCGGATCGCCGCTTCCATGACGGTGGCACCGTTTTCGACATCGATGGTGCGGGTTTCGCCGGTATGGTCGACAAAGTGAATCTTGGCCATGTTCGCTCGTGCTGCCGGATGAGAGAGGTCCGGGCAGTCCTATAACGGGTCGATCCGCCCGGCGCTAGTGCGGGGGTTTTGGCATTCGCATCAGCGTGTCCGGGATGTCCGCCATGCCGATGTCAAATCCGACAACCGCGCGGGAATCCGCGATCCACCGGTGCTGCTTGGGTGCCAGGCTTGCGCGTAGCGCCTGCCGCGCCGGCGGGCGAATATCGAACGCCGGGCCACCGGCAACCGGGATGAAAACCCGAGGCGCGGTTTTTGCGGCACGTGGGATCGTTCGGGATCAGGACCGGTTCAGGATCGCGTCGATGGCCGCGCGGGCCCGCGCCACGGCATCGGTGAGCTCGGCCAGCGCCAGGGCCGGATCGCCGCCGCTCCGGATCAGGGCTTCGAGACCCTCGGCGGCATCGGCCACGCCAAACGCCCCGATGGCGCGCGCCGAACCCTTGAGTGTGTGCGCCAGCGCGCCGGCGTCGGAGGGTAACGTGGCGAGCGCGCCGACCAGACCAACGGCCTGTGCCGAAAACATCGCCAGCACCTCGCGCTCGAGGCTGGTATCGCCGAGCGTCATTCGCCTGATATGTTCGATATCGATCGGACCGTCGTCGGGGACGAGTGGCGGCGATGGCATCCAGGTAACCCGTTCCAGATGAAGCGGCATGGCGTTGATCCGACCTTCCGCAGTTTAGCGATCTGACAGAGCAGGTTTCACCAGCCAATCACGGAAAGGGTTAACGGAACGTTTGCCGCGCCATCGCAAGTTTGCCATGTTTTCGGCAAACACTTGCCTCAATTAACCCAAGCGTATGAGAATTTCGAAGGTCTATAAGGCCTTACGGCGTGGCGCTGTTAACGATGATTAAGATTGTATTAATCGCAGCCATTTCAATCGCGCCGCCTTGCCAATAGGATGTTTGCGAAGCTGGCGGACAAGCCGACCGAACGACTGCGCCTTGCCGCCGCACGGGGGTATGACGCCGGTTGCGGGCTTGCGGGGGCGTTCGCGCAAGACTGTTTTCGGGATGCGTAAAAAGTAAAACGAGGGGTCAGACTGAACATGGCGAACAATCCCAAGAAGGTCAAAGACCCTACGGAAGTCGCGCTTTCTGCCATTCAGGAAGCCTTGAACATCAGCGACGATAGCAACAACAGGGGCTCGGTCCGCAGCGATGCCGCGCCGGCAAGTCCGTCCGCGGCGGCGGCCTATAATGAGTCTGCCTTCGACACCCGGCCGAGCGACGACCGGCCGATGTTCGAACCCCTCGAAGAGCCGCGCACGACTCGCCGCGCCGCCAATGACGACCGCGAAACCATCGGCCAGATTCTGCAGGCCATTCAGAAGGGCCGCCCGGCGCGCAACGTCTACACGCTGGCTACGCTTTTCACGGCGGTATGGGTGTTGGGCGCCGCGGTGCTGACCTTCTCCTTTCTCCCGTCGATACAGGCCGTCATCGGTCAGGGCGGCGGCACGCTGGCGCTGGCCGGACTTGCGGCCTTGTTCCTCGCGCCGATTTTGCTGCTCTATTTTCTGGCCAGCATTTCCTGGCGCGGTCAGGAATTGCGGATGATCGCGCAGTCGATGGCGCAGGTTGCGATCCGTTTTTCGGAGCCCGAGGGCGCTGCCAGCGACTCGATGGTGACGGTCGGTCAGGCGATCCGCCGCGAAGTGGCGGCGATGGGCGACGGCGTCGAGCGCGCCATCGCGCGCGCCGGCGAGCTTGAAACCCTCGTGGCCAATGAAGTTTCGGCGCTCGAGCGCGCCTACAGCGACAACGAGGTGCGGATCCGCGCCCTGCTGCAGGATATCGCCCATCAGCGCGACAACCTGGTCGGACAGGCCGAACAGGTTCGCAGCGCCATCTCCGGCGTGCAGATCGACCTGCGCCACGACATCGCGTTGATATCGGACGCGATCGCATCGCGGGTCGACGAGGTTGCCAAGAGCATCACAGGTGCGCTGGAAGAACGCGGCGCCCACATCACCAGCGCGCTCGGCAATGCCGGCGACAACATGATCCTGGCGCTCGGCGAGCGCGGCGGCGACCTGCTCGACCGGCTCGAGGAAGCCAGCGCCGAAACCACGCGCGCCGTGCTCGACGCCAGCGAGCGGCTGACCACCAGCCTCAATTTCAAGACCGGACACGTCCACGATGAATTCGTCGAACTGGCCGACCGCGTCCACGAGATGCTGAACGAGCGGATCGACCGCATCACATCCGAATTCGAGCAACGCTCGTCCACGATCGTGGACGGAATTTCCGACCGCACCGAACAGGTTCACGACTCGCTGAAGAATTCGAGCGACTCGCTGCTGCTGGAGCTTGAACTGCGCAGCGGCGATCTGGTGAGCAAGATCGACGATGCCGGCAATCGCCTGGCGACGACCATCCTCTCCTCGGGCGACAAGGCGAGCGACGCGCTTGACGTGACGGTGAACTCGCTGGTGGCGAAGGTCGTCAGCCAGACCGAAAACGCGCACGACACCCTCAGTATGCAGATGAGCGCCTTCGACGAACTGGTGAAGAACCAGGGCGGAGAGCTCGCGGAGAAATTCGCCCGCGACAGCGGCACCCTCGGCGCGCTAATCACCCGCCATATTTCCGAGTTCGATCGCACCGTCAAAACCTTCGGCGGCGAAATCGTCGAACGCATGGGCCAGCGCACCCAGGACATCGCGGAAACCCTGAAGACTTATGTCGATACCTTCGACACGCGGCTGACCTCGAACGGCGGCGAGATTACCGCCTCGCTCGACCAGCGCCTGATGCAGTTCGAGACGACGCTGGGCACCAGCGTCGCCCATCTCGACAGCTCGCTCGACATCAAGATCAAATCCTTCGATGAATCGGTCGACGGCCGTCTCAAATCGCTCGAACAGACCTTCGATTCGCGGGCGAAATCAGTCACCGAAACTATCGACGGCCGGCTCGGTTCGCTGGCCTCCTCGCTGACCGACGGCGCCGCGCAGGCGATCCACTCTATCGACTCGCGCCTCAGCCTGCTCACCTCTTCTCTGACGGAAGGCGCCGCGCAGGCGATCGAAGCCGTCGATCGGCGCATCGTCAACGTGACCGAGACCATCGATGGTCGCAGCGCGCAGCTGACCGAAACCATCACGGCGCGGTTCCAGGAGATCCATCAGGGCATCGAGGCCCGGGTGGGCGCGGTCGCTACCGATATCGATACCCGCGTCGCGCAGTTCGAAGACCTGTTGGGTTCGCGCGTCGAAGCCGTGGCCGGCCGCATCGAGAGCAGCGGGCGGCAAGCCAGCGACGATCTCATGGCCCGCGCCGAGGAATTGTCGCTCGGGATCAAGTCCCATGTCGAGGATGCGGAACGCTCGCTGACCAACCTTGTGGTCAATACCAGCGAGACCATCCAGACCGGCGCACGCACGGCGCAGCAAGCGCTGCTTACGGTTTCCACCGACGTCGGCGCCCAGCTGAAGCTGACTTCGGCGGAAGTCGAGCGCGCGCTCACCGCCGTCGGCAGCAGTGCCGCGAGCTCGATCGTGAACAGCGCCCGCGATGCGCAGGCCACCCTCGTGACGGCTTCGTCGGACGCCACCAGCCAGGTCAAATCCCTGGCCGCCGACGTCGAGCGAACGCTCTCGGCCGCCGGCTCGGCGACCGCCGGTTCGATTGTCGCCGGTGCGCGTGAAGCGCAGTCCACGCTGGTCTCGGCTTCCGCGGATGCGGCCGGTCAGGTCAAGTCCCTGGCCGCCGATGTCGAACGCTCGCTCTCGGCCGCCGGCTCGGCGACCGCTGCGTCGATTCTCGCGGGCGCGCGTGAAGTCCAGACCACGCTCGTCACCGCATCGTCGGAGGCCGCCAACCACGTCAAGTCGCTAGCGATGGATGTGGAACGTACGTTGACGGCGGTCGGAGCGGACACCGCCGCCTCCATCCTGAACAGCGCGCGCGAGGCCCAGAGTTCGCTGACCGCAACGTCGGCCGACGCCGCCAGCCAGATCAGGGCGATCTCGACGGATATCGAGCGCTCGCTCAGCACGGTTACCGCCAACACCACGGATAATATTGCAACCAGCGCCCAGAATGCGCAGAGCGCACTGGTGGCCGCGTCCAACGAAGTAAGCTCGAAGGTCAAGTCGACCACGGCGGAAGTCGAACGCTCGGTTCTCGCCGCCAGCGGCACCTTCGGTTCCGCCATGACCGGCAAGACCGACGAAATCGTCACCTATGTGCAACAGCAGACGGACCGTCTTGCGCAGATGATCGACGGCAAGCGCGGATCGCTGGTCGAGGCCATCGGCACCAAGACCAACCAGCTCACGGTCGATGTCGATCGCGTCACCTCGGAGGCGCTGAGATCGATCGAAACCCGCGGCCAGACCTTCTCGCAATCGATGCTGAGCAACGGCACCGACGTGGCACGGACGATCACATCCGCCGGCGAACTCGCCACCGGCGCCGTCAACAAGTCGCTGAAGGAGCTGGAGCAGGCTTCGCGGGCGGCCATCGACCAGTCGCGCCAGGTCTCGGTCGCGGCGGTGACCGAGATGCAGGAAACCAGCAAGATCCTGCGCACCGATACGGTCGCCCTGTTCGAACGGCTGCGCGAAGGCAATATCCTGCTGCAGGAAGTGCTTACCGGCGCTCACGACAATCTCAATTCGCTTGAGCGCGCTTTGGTCACCCGTGTGGCCGACTTCGTCTCCGCCATGAACGATGTTACCTCGCGCAACGGGGCGGCTACCCAGACGCTGGAAGACCAGTTGAGCGTGTTCAACTCGAAGACCTCGAAGGCGCTGGAAGACCTCGGCTCGCTTTCCAGCCAGTTCGATATCCACGGCAAGGCGCTGGTCGAGGCGGCTTCGGTGGTCGAGCAAAGCAACCGCAACACCACCGCCTCGCTCGCCGAACGCAAGTCCGCGCTTGAATCGCTGGTCACCACGATCGACCTGCGCACGACGGACCTCGATCAGCGGTTATCGCGCTTCACCGGCTTGCTCGATGAATCGCTGGCGGCCGCCGAAGAGCGCGCGCGCGATATCGCTCGCGTGGTGGCGGAAACGGCAGGCGCCGGTTCGGCGGCCATCAGCCGGCAGTTCGAAGCGGTTCGCTCGGCTGCCGAAGAGGAACGCCGGCTGACATCGGACGCCATGAGCGAAATCTATCAGCAGAGCACCCAGGAAGCGGATGCGATGTTCAAGCAGTCCGCGGAGAAGTTCGCCAACATGGTGGTGGGCATGAAGCAGATGGCCGCGGAAATGCATCGCGAGCTGGAGGCCACGCGCAACGAACTTCGCCGTGGCGTGCTGGAAATGCCGCAGGAAGCCGCCGAGAGCACCGCGCAAATGCGCAAAGTGATCGTCGACCAGATCGAGGCATTGGCGGAACTGAACCGGATCGTCGCCCATCACGGCCGCGGCCTGGATGTCGTGACCTCCGGCCGCACCAGCGTGCATCGTGAGGAAGAGCCGATGCTGGCCACCGCCGGCGGACGCGGCGAGTCGCGCTCCGCGCCGCGCATGCGCGAGGCCAGCAGCGCCTCGAGCCTGCCGCCGCCGGACCTTGGGCTGCCGGCCTCGCGGCGCACGGAGGCTCCGCCGGTTTCGCCGGCGAGTGCCGACCAGGGACGCGATGGATGGCTGTCCGATCTGCTAAGCCGCACCGATGGCGGCGCAGGCACTGGCACCGGTTCGGGCAATCGCGATGTCGCGCGCAGCCGCCCGGCCCAGCCGGCCAGCGGTGGCAACCCGCTGGAGTCGCTGTCGCTCGACATCGGCCGCCTGATGGACCGCAACCTCGCCGCCGAAATGTGGGATCGCTATCAGCGCGGCGAGAGCAAGGCCTTCACCAAGCGGCTCTATACGCCAGCCGGCCAGAAGGCGTTCGACGAAGTCGCCCGCAAATACCGCGCCGACCGCAACTTCAAGCAGACGGTCGACCGCTACATCGCCGAGTTCGAGCGGCTGCTCGACGAAGTCGCGCGCGAGGATCGGGGACCGGCGGCGTTGCGCAGCCACCTCACCTCCGAGACCGGCCTCGTCTATACCCTGCTCGCGCATGCCGCGGGACGGCTCGGGTAAGGCTCGAGCGGAAGTACAAAAATGAAAAGCGGAGGCAGCGATGCCTCCGTTTTGTTTTTGGCGTTCGCTTCCTCTACAACAATCTCAAGTCATGATGGTAGAGGCCTGCATGCAGTATCTTCAAAGGCTTAGCGCAGCGCTTGAAGAAACTCCTTTATGTTCTGGTGCATCGCACGCTCGTTCGCGATACGCATGCGATCGGCGGCAATCGGCGAGTCGGAGAAGGTCGCAGTACCCTTGGTTTTGATCGGATAGGTCGCGGCGGCGCCGGCGCCCGAAATTTTGTAGGTGACGTCCGCAATCACATCCAGATCGAGCCCGATCAAGGGCTGATCCAAATTCTGGATTTCGGCGTCGAGGTAGAATTTTGGCGTGCCAGACCGGGCCAGATAGCCGTTAGCCGCAAGCGTGCTTTCAAGCGCTGCCTTGAGTGGTTCATTGGCGACGCCCGGCACCGTCAACACACTCATCACCTGACCGCCACTCACCGAACGGACCGCGATTGCATTTCGATATTTCGGACTGGGATTTGCGACCGCGCCACCGGCGACGGTCATGGCCTCTTGTGTCGCGCAAGCCACAAGCCCCGGCGCGATGAGCGCCAGGACGAGAAGAATCCTTCCATGTCGCACTAAACCTTACCCCCACCCGCACCCAACGCACCCATTGGAGATTGTAAGGTGGCGTCGATCGGGCATCAATGGGTGATACGGTCCGCAGCGCTGAAGCTAGGACCGGCGACCGCTTCCTTACTGACGCCTCGGCGTCGCAGGCGCCGCGGGCGGCGGCGTAGGCGTCGAGGCGGAGGCCGCCGCTGGCGTGCTTGAGTTGCCCGCACCGAACAACAGCCGCGTCGGGTTGCGGTCGAGATTGTTCACCGCGCGGCTGATATCGCCGAGCGTGCGGCGGCCGTCGGCCATCAGGGCGCCGGAGCGCTTGTCGAAATCTTCCGCCAGTTCGCGGATCGATTTCACCGTCAGGAACAGTTCGCCGCCGTCCTTGCCGCCGGCCAGCGTATTGAGGCCAAGCATCAGGCTGTCGGCTTTTCCCATCACGCCGTCGACCTTCAGCATGACGTCGTCGATCTTCTGGGCGTTGCGCGCCAGCGACGAGGTGAAGGTCTCGAGGTTATGTAGCGAGTTCTTCACCGCCTGCTGGTTGTCGGCGACCACCCTGTTGATGTTCTGCAGCGTGCCGCGGATCGCCTCCGTGACGTCCTGGAGCGCGTTCGGATCGGCCGTCAGCACGGGAACGCCATCCTCGTCCAGGGGAACCGCGGGTGCGGCCTCCTCGCCGCCCTTCAGCGAGATGGCGGCGACCCCGGTCAGCCCCTGAAATTCCAGCCCCACCAAGGTGTCCTTGCGCAGCGGCGCGTTGTTCTCGACCATGGCGAGCGCGACAACGCGACGCGGGTTGTCGAGCTTCACCGACATCACTTCCCCTATTCGGATACCGTTGAAATTCACGCTGCCGCCGTTGCGCAGGCCCGCCGCCGGGCCTTCGAAGATGATGCGGAGCGGGCTGCGCGCCTTGGTGGTGTGAAGGCTCTGGAACCAGAGAACAAAGCCGAACGCCGCGGCAATCACCGCCAACGTGAACGATCCGATCAGAACGAAGTTCGCCCGCGTTTCCATCAACCAACTCCGATACCGGCTGTACTAGCCAAAATATTAGCCCATGACCGCGCGGGCGCGCTTGCCGTGGAAATAGGCCCTCAACCAGGGATGTTGCGAGGCCTGCATGTCGGCCATCGATCCTGCGGCAATGATCTTACCGTTCCCTAAAACGGCAATACGGTCGCATGCGGTATAAAGGCTGTCCAAATCGTGGGTTACCATGAAAACGGTCAGGCCCAAAGTCCGCTGCAGGGTCCGGACCAGCTCGTCGAAGTCGCCGGCGCCGATCGGATCGAGGCCCGAGGTCGGCTCGTCCAGGAAAACCAGTTCGGGGTCGAGCGCGAGCGCGCGCGCCAGCGCCACACGCTTGACCATGCCGCCCGACAGTTCGGAGGGGAAGCGGTCGGCCACTTCCGGGCGCAATCCCACCATGCCGAGTTTGGCCACCGTGATCTCGTCGAGCAGCCGCTGGGTGACGTTGAGATATTCGCGGACCGGAAACTGGATGTTCTGCCGCACCGTCAGCGAGGAAAACAGCGCGCCCTGCTGAAACAGGATTCCCCAGCGCCGCTCGACCCCGCGCCGCTCCGCGGTGCTGGCGGCGTCGAGATCGATCCCGAATACCTCGATGCGTCCGGATATCTTGGGAACCAGCCCGATGATGGTGCGTGTCAGTACCGATTTGCCCGCGCCGGACGGCCCGACAAACCCCAGGATTTCGCCGCGCCTGACGTCGAGATTGAGTCCGTCCAGAACCTTGGCGGAGCCGAACTGCACCGAGATATCACGCACCCGGATGATGGCATTTTGCGTGTCAGGCGCCATCATCACATTCCGATCGAAGCGAAGAAGATCGCAAACACGCCGTCCATCACGATGACGAAGAAAATTCCCTTCACGACCGAGGACGTGGTGTGTTGCCCAAGCGATTCCGCGCTGCCCTGCACCGCGAGCCCCTCGACGCAGGCGACGATCCCGATCACCGCCGCCATCACCGGTGCCTTGATGATGCCGACGGTAAAGTGATCGATCGAGATCGCGTCGCGCAGCCGAAGCAGGAACGCCTCGGGATCGACGCCGCCGTAAAGCCACGCCACCAGCCCGCCGCCATACAGCGCCGCGATGGCGCCGAGAAAGGCCAGGATCGGCAGCGCGATGATCAGCGCCAGCATTCGCGGCAGGATCAGGACCTCGATCGGATCGAATCCCATGGTGCGCAGCGCGTCGATCTCTTCGCGCATCTTCATCGAGCCGAGCTCGGCGGTATAGGCGCTCCCCGAGCGGCCCGCCACCATGATCGCCACCAGCAGCACGCCGATTTCGCGCAGCACCAGCACACCGAGCATATCGACCACGAAGATATCCGCACCGAACTTGCGGAAATGAAAGATGCCCTGCTGGGAGATGATGCAGCCGATCAGAAAGGTGATCAGCACGACGATCGGCACCGCCCGCCAGCATACTTGCTCCAGATGATGCACGGTCGAGGTCAACCGGAAGGCCCGGGGGTGAATCAGGACCCGCCCGCTCGCGGCCAGCACGGCGCCGAGCATGTCGATCAGGCCGATGACCGTGCCGCCGATGCCCACCATGGTGCGGCCGACCTGGTCCAGCATGCCGGTAATGGTCACCGACGTGGTGTCGGCCGCGGGCGTTGCCTTCACCCGGCGGACCTCGTCGACCAGGCTCGAATAATTGGCGGAAAGCCCGGCGATCTTCGCCTCGGCGCCTCCCTGGGTGAGGCTGCGGCGGAGCCGCTCGATCAGCCATGCCCCGAAAGTGTCGAGCTTGGAGACCTGCGATACATCGATGAAGATGTTGGGCCGGGTTCCAGTCAACTTTTCGGCATCCGCCACCATCTGCTCGAGGACAGGCGCAAAGCGGGCGGTCCACGTCCCCGCGGCGCACAGTGCAAGCCCGTTGCCCTGTGCTATCCGCTCCAATGTCGGGTCGCCCTTCACGATGCCCACTCCCGTGCCGATTCTCCCGCTAGCCGCCGACGAGGAAAATCCGACAACGCTGCGATGACCTTGTAGAACACATCCCTAACCAGCCATACTTGGTCGCGCCGGGCAAGCCGGGCGTTCAAGAATTGCCAGATATTAAAATGACTTCCAGCAAATCGCCAACGCTTGCCGCGCGAATCGAACGCTGGCCGATCGCCGGCCACTTCACCATCAGCCGGGGCGCCAAAACCGAGGCGGTGACGGTCGTGGCGGAGATCAGCAAAGGCGGCCATACCGGGCGCGGCGAATGCGTTCCCTATCCCCGCTATGGCGAGACCCCGGAAGCCACCCTGGCTGCTGTCCTGTCGCTGCGCGAAGCCGTTGGCCGAGGATTGGACCGGGACGCCTTGCAGGCGGCGATGCCTGCTTGTGCTGCCCGCAACGCGCTGGATTGTGCGTTGCTCGACCTCGAGGCCAAGACCAGCGGCCGGCGCGCCTGGAACCTGCTCGGACGCCCTGCCCCGCGCCCCTGCACCACCGCCTACACGATCTCGCTTGCCGCGCCGAAAGCGATGGCTGCGGCCACCGCCAAGGCGGCCCACCGGCCGCTGCTCAAGATCAAGCTCGGCGGCGACGGCGACGGCAAGCGGATCGCCGCCGTGCGCAAATCGGCGCCGGAGTCCGAACTCATCGTCGATGCCAACGAGGCCTGGACACCGCGAAATCTGGAGCGAAATCTCGCCGCCTGTGCCGATGTCGGCGTCACCCTGGTCGAGCAGCCGCTGCCCGCCGGCCAGGATGAAATGCTGGCGCGCATCAAGCGGCCGCTCGCGGTCTGCGCCGACGAAAGCGTGCACGACCGCGCCTCTCTGGCGGGACTGCGCGAACGCTACGATGCCGTCAATATCAAGCTCGACAAGACCGGCGGGTTGACGGAAGCGCTTGCCATGGCGGATGCGGCGCGTGCGCAAGGGTTCGAAATCATGATCGGCTGCATGGTCGCGACCTCGCTGGCCATGGCGCCGGCGCTGCTGCTCACCGCACAGGCCCGCTATGTCGATCTCGACGGCCCGCTGTTGCTGGCGCGCGACCGCGAGGGCGGGTTGCGCTACGACGGCAGCCTGATCTATCCGCCGGACGCCGTACTCTGGGGGTGATTGCTGAGGTGATGCCGGCCGGACCCCATCAGGACCGCGCCCGACAGCGCCATCGCGGCCATGACGTAGTACACGCCCTGCCCGTGACGGGCATAGATCGCACCCGACAGGATCGACGCGCTGGAGGCGACGATGCCGGCACAGGCGGCAAGATAACCTTGCCCTCTCGCCATGACATGGACGGGCACATGGCGCACCAGGAGTCCCATGGTGCCGACTTGCGTCAGGCCAAAGCTCAGCCCGTGCGCCAGCTGGACCGCCGCGAGAATTGCAACTGGAGGATCCTGCGCCGTGATCAACCAGCGCGCGACCGCGCTGAGCGCCCCGATCACCACAAGGATCGCAGGCGGCAGCGTGAAGCGCGGCGACAGCGCGAACACCACGATCTCGGCCAGCACCCCCAGCACCCACAACCCGGCGATCGTCAGCCCACCGAGGCCGGATAGCTGCCAGGTGATGGAGGCGAAGGTGTAGTATGCGGCGTGGCTGCCCTGGATCAGCGCCGAGGCCGCGATGATGACGAGGAAGCCGGGCTCGCGCAGCAATGCTGGCGCGCCTTGCGGCATCACCCGCGGCGCCTTGGGATTGTCCAGTGGCTGGAGCCCGAGGCTGATCGCGGCGCCGAGGGCGGCCATGCCAACGATGATCCAGATCAGGTGCCGGGCGGCGATGAAATCGACCAATAGCCCGCACAGCAGCGCGCCCACGACGAAGGCGGCCGAGCCCCATAGCCGCAGCGGCCCGTATTTGAGGCCGTACCGTGCCACGCCGCGCAACGCATAGGCATCCGTCAGCGGCACCATCGGCGTCCACATCGAGGCGGTGAAGGCAAAGGCGAGGAATACCAGCATCGGCTGGTGTTGGGTCCCGACCACCGCAAACCCCAGCGTGGTCAGGAAGGCCGTGACGATCATTGCGCCGCGCAGCGAGCCCCGCCTTTCGGCAAGGCTGGTGACGAACGGCAGCACCGTAAATCGCGTCACCGCAGGAACCGCCGTGATGATCCCGATCCACGATGCGTCGATCCCGACCGCCCGCAGCCACATCGGGAAAAACGGCAGGTGGCTGCCGATCAAGGCGAACACCGCGCCGTAAAACAGCGCCAGCCTGACCGCGAATCGCCTCGGCGCGGTCGCAGATGCGATGGGGATTGTTGATTCGGATGGCATCAATTCAATTGCGATTCGCTCGATATCGTGGTGATCGTTAACGTAACGCGCGATGATTTGCGCGATGAGTTTGCCATGGCCGACGAAGCATTCGCCCTGTCACCGATCTCCGCGCGCGCGGCGCAGCCGAGCGCGGAAGACTATGACGCGATCAGGGAAGCGTTCATGGAGACCTCGCGGGGCCGCTGGTTCCTCGGCGAGTATTCCAAACGCAATCGCAATGCGGACACCCGGATGGTGCTCGATGCGGTGGCGCGGATCGAAGAAACGCTTGCCGCGCAGAAACAACCGGCCTCCGACAACGGGCTCGCCGAGACGATGGCCGCGATCAGGGGGGCTGTCGAGGAAGCCAGAGCCGCTGCGTCCGCAGCATTAGGCGGGATGGCGCTGGAGGAAAATCTGGCGCCGGCGCGCAAGGGCGCCCGGGTCATCCGGGAAATCGCATGGCGCTTGCGGGAAATCGGCGCCGATGGCCGGATTTGCGACCTGATTGATTCGCAGGTCAGCGCCATTGAAGCGGCTTGCGAAACAGTAGCCGAAACCGATCCCGGATCCTCCGTCAGCGCCGCATTCGATCTGATCGACGCAGGGATCGCGACGTTCGACGATGGCGATGCAGCGGCCCCGCCACCGGCCGAGCAGGCGATGGCGTCCTCGCCGCCGGCCGCCGATGAAGAGGTCCCCGCTTCCGCGCCTGCCTCTGAAGAAGCGGTCGCCTCGCCCACTTCGGCAGCGCACGACGCGGCGCCCGATGCCGCGGTCGAGACGGTGCAGACGGTGACCATCGTATACGAGGCCGAAGACGCGATCAGCAGCGCAGCGATACCGGCCGAACCGACCGCCGCGACGGCTGAGGCCGCGGACATGAGTTCCGAATCTGACGACGTGTCGGCCGAAGCTGCCGAAGCCCACGACGATGCGGTGCTGGAATTGATCGCGCATGAGATGGCCGCGCTGGATCCTGCCGATGCCGACGACCCGCCCGATGACGAAACCTACCAAATCGAGGCGGCCGAGTTACCGCCGGCCGCCTCCGTTATCGCCGCCGAGCCCGAACCGCAGATCGCCGCGCCGGAGATTCAACCTTCGCCTCAACCTTCCCTAGAACCCGCGATCGAACCTTCTCTCGGTTCGAGCCTGATCGCCAACGGAATCGTGCCACGGCCCCGGCCTCCGCGGCCGGATCCGCTGGCCTCGATCCGGCGCATGAGCCAGACCGAGAAGATCGCGCTGTTTTCCTAGCGCATGGTCCCGAAGAAGGCCCGTCACCCGACCGGAAAATGCACCATGGTGACGCCGCCGGAGGCGTAGTTCGGCACGTCGCCCGCAACCGCCTGCCCCTCCTTCGATCCAAAGGCGCTCATCATCGCCGCCTCGCTTTCGAAATCGGCTTCGAAGACGCAGAAATAAGGCGACTTGCCGGGACCCATCGGCTTCACGTCGAACGAATAGCTGGCTTTCTTGACGCCCGGGATCTTGCTCGCCAGCGGCAGGTGCGTCTCGACGTAATATTTCCTGAAATGTGCGGGGTCCTTGGGCTCATTGTAGAGCACGAGCAGCCTGTACATCCGATTCCTCCCGGTTTGATCTAACCCGCCTTTTTGCCAAGGCTGGGCATTCGAAGTTTAGCAAACGGCCGGGGTCCCCGCGAGATCATATCGGCCGGGAGCGCGCCTGCTTCAAACCGTCAGCCGATCAATCTGGCGTACAAATCCGCATCGACATTGCCGCCGGACAGCACGATCACGACATTCTTGCCGCCGATATCGACGCGGCCGGCGAGCAATGCGGCAAGGCCAACGGCGCCGCCGGGCTCGACCACCAGCTTGAGCTCACGGAACGCAAAATCGACCGCCGTTCCCACTTCGGCATCCGACGCGGTGACGCCCTTGGTGAGCAGCCGGCAGTTGATGGCGAAGGTGATTTCACCGGGAATCGCGGCCATCAGCGCGTCGCAGATGGTGCGGCCCTTGGAACCGTGCGGTTCGCGTTGGCCGGCGCGGAGCGAACGCGCGTGGTCGTCGAAGGCCTCGGGTTCGGCGGACATCACCATGGCCAGCGGGAAGCGCGCCTTGATCGCGGTCGCGACGCCGGCGATCAGGCCGCCGCCGGAAACCGGCGCCACCACGATATCGGGGGTAAGGCCAAGTGCTGCCATGTCGTCGGCGATTTCCTTGCCCACCGTGCCCTGGCCAGCGATCACCATCGGGTCGTCATAAGGCGGCACCAGCGTCGCCCCGTGTTTGCCGGCGATGTCGCGGGCGATGGCTTCACGGTCCTCGCGGTCGCGATCGTACAGCACCACCTCGGCGCCATAGGCCTTGGTGCGCTCGCGCTTGGAGAGCGGAGCGTCTGACGGCATCACGATGGTCGCCCGCATGTTGAGGATTTGGGCTGCGGCCGCCACGCCCTGGGCATGGTTGCCGGAGGAGAACGCCACCACGCCGCCGCCGCGCGCCGCCATCGGTATCGACGAAAGCTTGTTGAAGGCGCCGCGGAACTTGAACGATCCGGTGCGTTGCAGCACCTCCGGCTTTAGAAAAATCCTCGCGCCAACGCGGTCACAGAGAACCGGGGGCGACAACAGCGGCGTTCGCACCGCGAACGGCGCCAGCACGCGCGCCGCCGCGTCGATATCCGCGGAACTCACAGGCAAGGGCAACATCGTCATGCCCGACTTGTAACGCGTACCCCGACAGGCGGGCAAGAGCTGCAGTAGCGTTTTCGAGCGAAGTGGATACCGGTTCGCGCAAAGAAAACGCGTCAAAATAAAAACTCATGCGACGAAGCGCGGATGCTCGGCCGAAAACGGCACCGCGTCGCGGGTCGAATCAACCGCGCGGATATCGGCCATGTTGTCGATGAAGGCGCGCGCCGAAGCCTCCCAGGTATGCCTTGCGGCAAATTCGAGGCAGGCCTGCGGCGAGATCCGCAGCGCGGAGAGGCAAGCCAGCCGCAGATCGTCGTTCAATGCGCCGACCGGCGCCGAGCCGAGCACGTCGCGGGGACCGGTCACGGGAAAGGCGGCCACCGGCACGCCGCTGGCGAGCGCCTCCAGCAGCACCAGGCCGAAGGTGTCGGTCCTACTCGGAAACACGAAGACGTCGGCCGCGGCATAGGTCTTCGCCAGTTCCTCGCCATGCCTTGCCCCGAGGAACACCGCTTGCGGATATTTTCGCATCAAGGCCGCCCGCGCCGGCCCGTCGCCGACGATGACCTTGGTGCCCGGCAAATCGAGATCGAGAAACGCCTTGAGATTCTTTTCCACCGCGACACGGCCGACGCAGAGGAAGACCGGGCGCGGCAAACCGAGGTCGGCCATGCGCGGATGAAACTGGCCGGTGTCGACCCCGCGCGGCCACAACACGACATTGCGAAAGCCGCGCGCGCGCAATTCATTTGCCAAAGCGGGAGTCGCCACCATCACCGCCTGGCTGCCGCGGTGAAACTGGCGAAGCGCGGCCCAGATCCAGGACTGGCGAACCGGCAAGCGCGCCGAAACGTAATCGGGAAAGCGGGTGTGAAAGCCGGTGGTGAACGGCAGGCCATGCTTGCGGCAATAGCGGCGCACCAACAGCCCGATCGGGCCTTCGGTCGCGATATGAATGCTGTCGGGCCGCGCCTCCCGGATCAGGCGCGCGATCTTCGCAGCGTACGGCAACGCCAGGCGCAGGTCGGGATAGCTCGGCAGCGCGAAGGTGCGGAACGATTTCGGCGTGAGAAAACTGACCTCGGCACCGAGCGCCCTCGCCGCTTCCGCGGTCATCGCCAGCGTCCGCACCACCCCGTTGACCTGGGGATGCCACGCATCGGTCGCGATCAGGATATGCATCAGGCGGCGCGCGCTGCGACCGGGGCGACAGGAACCGCCCGGCGCAGCGGGTCGGTCCAGGTGATGATTTCGAAGCGGCCGTCCTCGTGCTCGACCAGCGCGGTGCAGCTTTCCACCCAGTCGCCGCAATTCATGTAGCGAATGCCGTGTTCGTCGCGGATCGTCGCGTAATGGATATGGCCGCAGATCACCCCGTCGGCGCCATGGCGCCGCGCCTCGGCGGCGAGCGTCGCCTCGAAGGCGCCGATGTAGTTCACCGCGTTCTTGACCTTCAGCTTCGCCCATTGCGACAGCGACCAATAGGGCACGCCGAACGCGCGGCGGAAGAAGTTGACCAGCCGGTTCATCTGGATGGCGAAGTCGTAGGCCTTGTCGCCGAGATGGGCGAGCCAGCGCGCGTTCTGGACCACGAGATCGAAGATATCGCCGTGAATGACGAGGTAGCGCCGGCCGTCGACGCCGACATGGACGGTGTTCTCGACGACATCGATGCCGCCGAAATGCGTGCCGTAATAGTTCCTCAGAAACTCGTCGTGATTGCCCGGCACATAGACGACCTTGGCGCCCTTGCGCGCCTTGCGCAGCATTTTCTGCACGAAGTCGTTGTGCGATTGCGGCCAGTACCAGTTCGATCGCAGCGCCCAGCCGTCGACGATATCGCCGACGAGATAGATGGTGTCGGCGTCATGGCTGCGGAGAAAGTCCAGCAATCGGTCGGCTTGCGAACCGCGGGCTCCGAGATGGACGTCGGAGATAAACAAAGTGCGAAATCGCCGTTCCGGCAACTCTTCACCCATCGAGTCACTTCCCATGCGCGCACCTAACAGATTCCCATGACAGTGCGATGACGAGAACCCATCGGTTCTGATTGGATCAGAACCTGAGGGAACCGTCCGTCCCGGGCCGAAATCACGGCTTCGCGCTGCCCATCCACCACGAATCGGACGCATCTCACTTTGCACCGCGATAACAGTCCCTTGCGACAATCTGGCGACATCGGGAGCATGATCCGGACCCGCCGGGCCGCATTAGCGGAAAGTGGGAATCGGTTTTCCCTCGCGACAAACGCGGGACGCGTTTGCAAGGAGTCAAAAAAAGATGAGACCACTGCAAATGCAGCGCCACAGAGGAGCACAGATCCGCCTTCCCGCAGCGCGGCGCGCCCGAGTTGTGCTCGATCCACTCACCCTCGACAACAGAGGGCGCAGGGAATGCCGGACGCTCGGCGCGTCCGCAGCCGCGTGTGCAGTGGTAGAAAGCACACGCGCTAGTCACCACGGTCACACCGGAAACACCCGGCATTCCCCGCGCAATGGTTTTAACGGTTTGCTTCGTGCTCTCCCCGGTGACCGGGCTTTCTTGCCACCGTCGACTCGCGGGAATTGCGTTCCGCAAGACTTGACGCCAGCGTCGGGGCGTCAGGACCACACGACTTCGCCGT
>NZ_SSNA01000106.1 GCF_004799445.1 Bradyrhizobium sp. | reverse complement strand
GATCCCGAGCATTGGCAGGGAATCGCACGCGATGTTGAAAATAAATTGTCCGATGCACTGCATGAACGGCTCACGGAGCGTTTCGTTGATCGCCGTACCAGTGTATTAATGCGCCGCCTGCGGGAGAATGCGAGTTTGAATACGGAAATCGGCAAGACCGGCGAAGTGATCGTGGAAGGCCATGTGATCGGCCGGCTCGATGGATTCACCTTTGCACCTGACGCGGCCGAGGCCGGCTCCGATGCCAAGGCCCTGCAGGCGACCGCGCAAAAGGCGCTGGCCGGCGAAATCGACGCGCGTGCCGAAAAATTAGCCGCCGCCCCCGACGATCAGTTCGTGCTGACCTCGGACGGAACCATCCGCTGGACCGGCGACGCGGTGGCCAAGCTGATGCCGGCCGACGACGCGCTGCATCCGCGCATCCGCATCATCTGCGATGACCGTCTCAATGGCGCGCCGCGCGAGGCGGTGCAGACCCGGCTCGATCTGTGGCTGAAGACGCATGTCGAGAAACTGCTGGGGCCGCTGTTCGACCTCGGCAAGGCCGAGGACGTCACCGGGATCGCGCGCGGCATCGCGTTCCAGCTGATCGAGGCGCTCGGCGTGCTGGAGCGCGCCAAAATCGCCGCCGAGATGAAGGATCTCGACCAGCCGTCGCGCGCTAATTTGCGCAAATACGGCGTGCGCTTCGGCGCCTATCACATCTATATCCCGCCGCTGCTCAAGCCCGCGGCGCGCGCGCTGGCCTCGCTGTTGTGGGCGCTGAAGCAGGACAATGTCGACCTGTCGGTGCTGTCGGGCGCGCAGCATCTGGCCGGATCAGGCCGCACCTCGTTTCCGGTCGACAAGACGCTCGATCGCGACGCCTATCGCGTGCTCGGCTACCGCCAGTGCGGCGAGCGCGCGGTGCGGGTCGATATCCTCGAGCGGCTCGCCGATCTGATCCGCCCGGCGCTGGCGTGGCGCGAGAGCTCGCCCGGCGCCAAACCCACCGGCGCGTTCGACGGCCGCGGCTTCGTGGTGACGCAGGCGATGACGTCGCTGACCGGCTCGGCCGGCGAGGATTTCGCCTCGATCCTGCGCGCGCTCGGCTATCGCATGGAGCGCCGCCCGCCGCCGCCGCCGAAACCGGCGGTGGTTGAGGTGCCCGCAGTGGAAGCGGCGCCGGCAGAGTCAGAGGCAGCGCCCGCGGAGTCAGAGGCGGCACCGGCAGAGCCAGAGGCAACGCCCACGGAGGTCGCAGCGGAAGCTGCTTCCGAGGCTGTGGCCGAGAGCGTTGCGGAGCCCGTGATCGAAGCCGCGACTGAGCCGGCGGTTGCCGAGCTTGCCGCGGCTGCGCCGCCGGCGAGCGAAGAGGTCGCGGCGCCCTCGGCGACGCTGCTGCCCGAGGTCGTGTTCTCGACGCAACCGAGTTCGCCCGAATCGAGCGCGGCCGCGGCCCTCGAAACGAAAGTGGAATCGGAGACCCCCGCCGAAACCGTCACCGAAGCGGCAACCGCTGCCGCAGCGGTCGAAGCGCCGCAGGAGCCCGCCGCCGCCGAAGCCACCGCAGAGGTCGTAGCAAACGGCGATGCGGCGCCGGCGGAAGCCGAGGCAACCGCAGCACCCGCCGAGCCCGAACTGGTCGAGGTCTGGCGGCCCGGTGGCCGCTCGGAAGAGCGCCGGCCGCCGCGTCATGACCGCAACCGGCACCGCCGTCCGGACCGTGCCACCGAGGCAGCGCAGCCTGCCGCCGCCGGCGAAGCCGCGACTGGCGAGCCGGGCGAAGCGGCCAAACCCGGGCGGCACCGGCACGGACGGCGCGACCGCAGCGCTGATTTCCGCAAAGCCCGCCCCGATGCGCCGGCCGAGGTCGCCGCAGCACCTGCCGCGGAGGGGGCGCCCGTGCCCGAATCGCGCGGCGACAGAGGCCGTCCCTCTCGCGAGCGCTTCGAGGGCAAGCCGAGGACCGAGGACCCCAACAAAGGCAAATTCCGTGGCGACCGCGACAAGGGCGGCCGCGACAAGGGTGGCCGTGACAAAGGCGGGCGCGATCGCGACAAGGGCGGCCGCGACAGCGGGCCCTCGCACCGGCAATACGCCACCAGCGCCAACCCGCGCGAGCGTGATCGGCCGATCGATCCCAATTCGCCCTTCGCCAAACTGGCGGCGCTCCGCGAACAGCTCACCGCCAACCGCAAGGACTAGCTAAGTCCGTCATCCTGAGGTGCGAACGCAGCGAGCCTCGAAGGATGAGCGGTCCGGGCCGTCGTCCTTCGAGACGGCGCTAGCGCGCCTCCTACGGGTGAACGCAATTGCGTTCATCCCGGAGATGACGGAGATGGCTTGAATGTGCCGCTTCGAGCTAAGATCCTCGTGCAAGAATCGGTTCATCCTTCTGACGGTGTTGCTTGGAGCGCCAGCGTCTCGACAAATGGCTGTGGCACGCGCGGGTAGTCAAAGCCCGCTCCAGTGCGGCCGCGCTGGTGGAGGCCGGCCATGTCCGCGTCAACGGGGTCCGCGAGACGGCGCCCGGCCATGCCGTGAAGAGCGGCGACGTGCTGACGATCGGGCTCGATCGCAGCATACGCCTTCTCAAGGTGATCGGATTTGCGGAGCGGCGCGGCGATGCCGCTGCGGCGCGCGTGCTCTATGCCGATTTGCAGCAGCGGCAGCAGTAACTATCTGTATTCAGAGCCATTCGCTCAATGCGGGACGGCCAGGAAAGCATGCCAGCAGGCGCTTTGCTTGACTTGCGGCGTGAGTGTTCCTGCGCTACGCCAACCACTCAAAATTGACCGTTTCGGAGCCACCTCTTTCGGAGTCCTGGATGACTTACGTCGTCACTGAAGCCTGCATCAAATGCAAATATACCGATTGCGTTGAAGTCTGCCCCGTGGACTGCTTCTACGAAGGCGACAATATGCTGGTGATCCATCCCGACGAATGCATCGACTGCGGGGTATGCGAGCCTGAATGTCCCGCCGACGCGATCAAGCCGGACACCGAGCCGGGCCTGGAAAAATGGCTTGAGGTGAATACCGAATTTGCCAAGAGCTGGCCGAATATCACCCAGAAGAAGGAATCTCCGGCCGACGCCAAGGATTTCGAGGGCGTGGAAGGCAAATTCGAGAAATATTTTTCTCCCGCGCCCGGGACCGGCGACTGACCGGAATCCCGCTTTCACTTAACCCTAATCCCCGTGAGATCGACAAACTCCCCCGTAAAGCGTCGCGGGAGGGCGTAAATCATTGATTTTTACGGAAAATGTGCTATATTGGGCACATTACAAGCCGAATCCGGCCATGCGTTGTTCTGGCCCGAGGGTTCCCGTGAAAACATCGAACAGGGGCGTGGCAGTTCCGCGCGCAGGCTGTGTCACAGAAAACGCGTAAAAAGAGTGCTTCCAAGGGTTCCAAAAAAGCCGCTGCGGCCACCAGTCGTAGCGCAACCAAAGGCCGTGCCCGGACTTCTCCCAAGGATACCAGGAAGGCCACCAAGGCCCCGGCTGCCAAATCCTCCAAAAACAAAAGAAGCGCAATGCCAAACAAGACTGCAAAAACTGCCGCGAAAGCGACGGGTTCGAAGGCCACTGCTTCGAAGGTCGCTCCCTCCAAGACCGCTCCCAAAGCCGCCGCCCCCAAGGTGGCGGTCAAGGCTGTCGTCGCCACCAAGCCCGTGATTGCCGCCAAGCCCGCCGCCAAGCCGGTGGCGGTCGCTCCGCGCGTCGAAGAGCCGAAGAAGCCGCTGACCCAGCGTCAAGGCTTCAAGACCAACGAATTCGTGGTTTATCCCGCCCATGGCGTTGGCCAGATCCTGGCCATCGAAGAGCAGGAGATCGCCGGCGCCAGGCTCGAACTGTTCGTCATCAATTTCATGAAGGACAAGATGACGCTGCGGGTGCCGACCGCGAAGGTCGCCAATGTCGGCATGCGCAAGCTGTCGGAGCCGGTGCTGGTCAAGAAGGCGCTGGAAACCCTCAAGGGCCGCGCCCGTGTCAAGCGCACGATGTGGTCGCGCCGGGCCCAGGAATACGAAGCCAAGATCAATTCCGGAGATATCGTCGCGATCGCCGAAGTGGTGCGCGATCTCTATCGCTCGGACTCGCAGCCCGAACAGTCCTACAGCGAACGTCAGCTCTATGAAGCAGCCCTCGATCGGCTGTCGCGTGAAATCGCCGTCGTGCAGCATGTGACGGAAACCGAGGCGGTGAAGGAAATCGAAAGCCAGCTCGCCAAGAGCCCGCGCCGCGGCGCCAAGGCCGAGACCGAAGTCGAGGCCGACGGTGAAGCGGACGCCGATGGCGACGATGCCGCTGTCGCGGACGAAGCCGCGTAACGCGTCTCGAACAGCCCAACAATCAAAAGCCCGGTCGATACGACCGGGCTTTTTTGTTGGGTCGCGCTATCTCGTCATTGCGAGGAGCGATAGCGACGAAGCAATCCATTCTTTGCTCGCGTGGCGATATGGATTGCGTCGCTTCGCTCGCAATGACGGCCGCAACTATCGGTCGCCATCGCGCATGGAAGACGCCGCGCCTCGCGCCGTCAATCCACCACGATCTTCACCCGGTCGCGGGCCTTGATCTGGGCGTGGGCGTCGAGGCCGTTGAGGATGCGAAAGCGATCCATCGGACGGTCGAGGCCGGCCATGCGGTGCGACAGCGATTCGACAGTGTCGCCGGGCTGCGCGTTGATGACCTTGATGCGCAGCGGCCGCGCCGCCTGAATCTCCTCCAGCGTCAGCCTGCGGAAGGAATTCACGGTTTCGCGGGCATTGCGGTCGCTTTCGGTGCTCTTCTGCTTGGCGGCGAAGATGAAGCGGTAGACGTCGCTGCCGAAGCGCAGCGCATAGACCTTGAACTGCCACTGATCGCCATGGGCGACCGCCGAGGCGGCCGGAAAACCGCCGATGGTCAGGTCCTCGGTCGAGGCCTTGTCGACATTGTCCATCCAGCCGGAATTGAGATAATCGCCGAGCGTCTGTTCCGCCGGCACCCGCACGACGTCGAAGCGCATCGCCTGCGTGCCGCCCTCGCGCACGCCGATCACGGCCTGCGCGGTATTGTCCAGCGTGAAGTTCTCGGGCGCGGCGAAGGTGAAGCCGAGCTTGGGGTGCAGGAAGCGCCGGCCGCGCACGAATCCCTCGCTGGGATCCTCGCCATAGACGATGTTGTCGATCGCGGCGAGATAGGTATCGCGATCGCGTTCGCCGCCCTCGGGCGAGGTGTACTGCCTGGCGCTGTTCTGCGCGTTCGCAACCCGCTCGGGCGTTGCCGGGTGCGACGACAGGAAGTCCTGGGCGCGCGGGTCCGAGATCTTGCCCGCTTTCAGTTCGGCGTTGCGCTCCATCGCGGACAGGAAACGCGCCGCGCCGAACGGATCGAAATGGGCGCGCGCCGAAATACCGACGCCGATGCCGTCGGCCTCGAATTCCTGGGTGCGCGAAAAGCTCGCCATCGTCAGCTTGGTTTTCGCCAGCGCGAGCGCGGTCAAATCGGGATCGCTGCCCATTTCGGTGACGACGCGGGTGACCACGGCGGCCTGGCGCGCCTGGTCCTCGCGGATTGAGGCGTGCTTGGCCAACACGTGCGCCATCTCGTGGCTCAGCACCGAAGACAGTTCCGAAGTGTCGCAGGCCAGCGCGATCAGGCCGCGCGTCACATAAAGCTGGCCGGTCGGCAGCGCGAATGCATTCACCGCGCCCGAATTGAGGATCGTTACCTTGTAGGCCTGATCGGGACGATCCGACGCCGCCACCAGCCGGTCGACGGTCTTGCCGATCAGGGCTTCGAGCTTCGGATCGTCATAGGCTCCGCCATAGGAGGACAGGATCCGCTCATGCTCCTTTTCGGCGGCCGGGCTTTGTGCCACCGTGCGGTTGGGTTTGGCGGCAGGGCTCGGTGCCGGGGACGCGGTCTGGAACCGGCCGATATCGCCGCAGGCGGCAAGCACCAGGGCCGCGCACAGCAGAACGGGCGCAGCCCAAAGCCGGCGGCTCATCCTGTCCTCGCCCCGTCCCGCACCATCCACCACGTCAGCTACTCTTATGTCTCCGGATCATGATCCGGTCAGGTTGAATCGGATCATGACCACATCTCTCAGCTTTGAGCATGGTCTTTTTCGAAAAAGCTGGTTCCCGCTGTTCCGGATCGCGCCCTAATTTCCGCCAAGCAGTTCGATCTGCCCCACCCGGAGCACTTCAATTCGCGGCCCGCCGCGCGCCTCAACCCAGCCACGGACACGAATTCGCTGATTTTCGAGGGACTTAGGCGCCATACCAGCCGCCTCGAAAGCAGATAGCGTCCGCCTCGAAATAGTCACAGCAAAGTCCCGTGTCCAGTTCCTGCCGAAATTCAGGTAAGTCGTTGCCCCCGATTGCCGGACCGACAGAACCTTGCCCTCGACCACCGTAAAACGCCCAATCCCGGCCAAAATATCGCCCGGACTTTCGGGGTTTTTTATGGCGGCGGCGTTGGCCCAAATGCCGCGCCTGGCCTGCCGCGCGGTCGCCTCGGCGGCGGTCAGGATCGAGGCGCACTCCTTGTCGGTCACGGCGGCCGAGACCAGCGCTTCGCCCCGCGCCAGCAGCTCAGCCTGCACCGAAGTTTCGGAAGCAACGACAAACACGAAGGCGGTTTGGCGACCATAGCGATCGGGCGTGTCGTCTGCGCCGCGCAGTTCCACTTCGCGGCCGCTCAGGATCGCAGCCAGTGCCGGCGCGCGGTTCACGGCCGCCTTGTCCGGGGCGATGGGCTCGATGCCGGCAAGCAGGATCTCGCGGCCGTCCTCCAGGCGAAAGCTGCGCGCATCGAGAATGGCGGCGACGCGGCCCTCGCCTTGCGGCTGGTAGGCACAGCCGGCGGCGAGCGCCGGAGCGGGCGGGACGGCCATGAGCAGAACGACGCCGAACGCCATCGTCGCCCGGCGCGCGCATCGAAGTTCGGAAGGCTTTGCCGACGCGCGCATGGCGACCTGTTGATGCCAACGATTGATTCCGATGGACGGCAAGACGCAACCGGCCGCTGCTTGCCGCCTCCTGACGCATACGGCATGATTGCGGCAACGGAAATAGCTGTCGCAGCGCAATGCGGCGGTTCGACAGGGAGGCTTCGATGAGACGGGTTCTTTCCGGCATTCTGGGCGCGGCGCTGGCTTTGGCCGCACCCGCGGCCATCGCGCAAAGCAAGCCTCCGCTCAAGCTCGGCGGCATCCTCGACATGTCCGGGCTCTACGCCGACATCACCGGGCCCGGCAGCGAGCTGGCCGCGAAAATGGCGGTGGAGGATTTCGGCGGCGAGGTGCTGGGCCGCAAGATAGAGATCCTGGCGGCCGATCATCTCAACAAGGCGGATCTCGCCGCCAACATCGCCCGCGACATGCTCGACAATCAGGGCGTCGAGATGATCTATGACGTGGCGGCGTCCGCCACCGCGCTGGCGGCCGGCGAGATCGCCAAGGCACGCAACAAGATCGTCATGTTCTCCGGCCCCGGATCGATCCGGCTGAGCAACGAGGCCTGCGGTCCCTACACCGTGCATTATGTCTTCGACACCTTCGCGCAGGCCAATGTGACCGGTCTTGCCGCCGTCAAGCAGGGTCTCGATACCTGGTTCTTCATCACGGCCGATTACGCCTTCGGACACGATCTCGAGAAAGACACCACCAATGTCGTGCTGAAGTCCGGCGGCAAGGTGGTGGGCGGTGTCAGGCACCCGCTCAACACCGCGGATTTCTCGTCCTATCTGCTGCAGGCCCAGGCCTCCAAGGCCAAGGTGATCGGGCTCGCCAACGCCGGCGGCGACACCATCAATACCATCAAGCAGGCCGCCGAGTTCGGCATCATGAAGGGCGGCCAGAAGCTGTCGCCGCTGCTCGCCTTCGTCACCGATATCGACAGTGTCGGGCTGCCGACCGCTCAGGGATTGCTGCTCACCGAGGCCTGGTACTGGGATCTCAACGACGACACCCGTGCCTTTTCCAAACGCTTCATGGCGAGCATGGGACGGGTGCCGACCGGCGCGCAGGTCGGCGTTTACTCCTCGGTGATGCACTATCTGAAAGCCGTCAAGGCCGCGGGCACCACCGACGCGGCCCCGGTCATGAAGGTCATGAAGGAGACCCCGATCAACGACGTGTTCACCAAAAACGGCCGGATCCGCGAGGATGGCCGCATGGTGCACGACATGTATCTGTTCGAGGTCAAGAAGCCGTCGGAATCGAAAGGCCGCTGGGACGACTACAAGCTGCTGTCGACGATTCCCGGCAATGAGGCGTTCCAGTCGCTCGAACAGTCACGCTGCCCGCTGGTGAAGAAGTGACGGAGTGACGAAGTCACGCAGTCATTCCGGGATGGTGCGCTAGCACCAGACCCGGAATCTCGAGATTCCGGGCTCGATGCTTCGCATCGCCCCGGAATGACGGTTTGAGGTTCAATACAAAAACAACAAAGGCAATTCCATGAGCGACATCGTCCTGCAAGATCTCGATTCCGGCCTGCTCACGATCACCATGAACCGTCCCGACCGCCGCAATGCGCTCAATCCGGACATGACGCTGGGGCTGGTCGAGGCGGCGCGGCGGGCGGCGGAAGATCACGAGGTCCGCGCCGTGCTGCTCAAGGGCGCGGGCGGCACGTTCTGCGTCGGCGGCGACGTCAAGTCGATGGCGTCGGGAAGGGCGCCGTTGCCGTTCGAGGCCAAGATGACCAACCTGCGGCGCGGCATGGAAGTCTCGCGTATTCTGCACCAGATGCAAAAGCCGGTGGTGGCGCAGCTCGATGGCGCGGCCGCCGGCGCCGGGCTCTCGATCGCGCTCGCCTGCGATCTGCGTGTCGCCTCGGCCTCCGTCAAGATCACCACCGCCTTCGCCAAGGTCGGGCTGTCAGGCGACTACGGCGGGACCTATTTCCTGACCCAGATGCTCGGCAGCGCCAAGGCGCGCGAGCTTTATCTGTTGTCGCCGGTGCTGACGGCGCAGGAAGCGCTGGCGCTCGGCATGGTGACGCGTGTCGTTCCCGATGCCGAGGTCGAAGCGGCGGCGCATGAATTGGCGATGTCGCTGGCGCAGGGACCCTCGGTGACGCTGGGCTACATCAAGCGCAACATCAACAACGCCGAGCATTTGTCGCTGGAAGCCTGCTTCGACGGCGAGGCCATCCATCACTCGCGCGCCGGCGAGACCGCCGACCACAAGGAAGCCGCCAAGGCCTTCGTCGAAAAGCGCAAGCCGGTGTTTCAGGGCCACTGAAAATGACCGAGGCCATTGAGGTGGCCGGCCATTTGAGATTGCGGCAAATTTGCCTGGTGGCGCCGCGCCTCGAACCGCTGGCCGGTGATATCGCCGCCATCATGGGCCTCACCATCTGCTATCGCGACGGCAACGTCGCCAAATATGGCCTGGAGAACGCGCTGCTCCCGGTCGATACCGTTCTGCTGGAAGTCGTCTCGCCGCTGCGGCCGGGCACCGCGGCGGGACGTTTTCTCGACAAGACCGGCGGTCGCGGCGGCTATATGGCGATCTTCGGCTGCGACGATCCCGATCGGCGCGCCGCGCATGCCAAGGAGGTGGGCGTGCGCGTCGCCAACATCATCGATCACCCGCCCTATCATGGCGTGCAACTTCATCCGCGCGATTGCCGCGCCGCCTTCATCGAATTCAATCACACCGAGGGCAGTGACGATATTCTCGGTCCCTATCCGCCGGCGGGGCCGGACTGGCAGCGATCGATCCGCAACGACGTGACCCAGGCCCTGATCGGCGTCGAAATGCAGAGCCCGGAGCCGCACGCTCTCGCCGGGCACTGGGGAAGGATTCTCGACATTCCCGTCAGCCAAAATCAGGGCGGCGAGCCTGAACTCAGGCTTGCCAATGGCAGCTTTCGTTTCGTTGCGGGCGCCAGCGAGATCATGAGCGGACTCACGTTCAGGGTCAGCGAGATTGCGGCCGTGCGCGAGGCGGCGAAAGCCAGGGGGTACGCGGTGTCGGGCGATTCGTTTCTGCTGGGCGGGGTTACGTTTGGTCTTGCGGCGTGAGGCTCACCCGTCATCGCCTCTTGAACCGTCATCCCTGCGCAACGGCGAAGCCGTTGCGCAGGGATGACGGTGCCGCACCGAGTCAGTTAATCAAGAACAAAAGGACCTCTCCGAATGCCCCATCCGCTCGACTCGTTCTTTGCCCCGAGCAGCATCGCCCTGATCGGCGCCTCCCGCGATCATGAGAAAATCCCGGGCCGGCTGTTGTCGATGCTGCGCAAGAACGAATTTCCGGGCCGGCTCTATCCGGTCAATCCCAATTACGGCGATATCGACGGGCTGAAATGCTTCCCCTCGATCGCCGATGTCGGCCAGCCGATCGATCTCGCCATCATCGTCATCCCGGCGCGCGCGGTGTTTGGCGCGCTCGAACAATGCGCGGCGGCCGGCGTCCGCAACGCGGTGATCATCTCGTCGGGATTTGCCGAGGAGGGCGGCGACAGCGCCGCGATGCAGCAGGCCATCGTCGCGCTGGCCAGGAAGGCCGGGATGCGGATTTCCGGTCCCAATGCGGAAGGGTTTTACAGCGAGATCCAGCGCGTCGCGGCCACCTTCAGCCCGACCGTCGACGTCAAGCCCGGCGAGCTCCGGCTGGTGGCGACCAAAAAGCGGATCGGCATTGTCGCGCAAAGCGGCGGTATCGGCTTTGCGTTCTACCACCGCGCCAGGGCGCTCGGCATCGCGCTCAGTTACGTCGTCAGCGCCGGCAATGAATCCGATCTCGGCGCCGGCGAGTTTTTCGAATACATGGTGCAGGATCCCTCGACCGACGTGATCCTGCTGTTTCTCGAGGGCATCCGCGACGTCGACCAATTTCTCGCCGCCGCCCGCCGCGCCGCCGAGACCGGCAAGCCCGTCATCGTCACAAAAGTCGGCCGCTCCGGCGCGGGCGAGCGCGCGGCGGCCTCGCACACCGCCAGCATGGCCGGCTGGTCGGCGGCCTATGACGCGGTGTTCGCGCGTTACGGCTTTATCATCTCCAACGATCTCGACGAGGCCGTCACCATTGCCGCCGTGCTGACCACCAACCCCTTGCCCAAGGGCGACCGCGTCGCCGTTCTCACGGTGTCGGGCGGCGCCGGGATCTGGGGCGCGGACACGGTCGCGATGCAGGGCCTGCAGGTGCCGGAATTGTCCACGCCCATCCAGCAGGAGATCGGCAAACTGCTGCCGTCCTACGGTTCGGCGCGCAACCCGATCGACGTCACCGCGCAGGGAGTGACCAGCGGCGGCCTGCAGAACAGCATCGATCTGTTGGCGGCGTCGGACGAAGTCGACGCCATCCTGGTGGTGCTGTCGCTGTCGAGCGAAACCCGGATGCCGTTCAAGGAGGCGGAGCTGAAGCCGGTGATATCGGCGCAGCACAAGCCGATCGTGTTCTACTCCTACACGCTGCCGTCGCGGTTCGCGCGCACCGAACTTGCAGCCTCCGGCGTCGTCGTGCTGTCGGGACTGACCCATGTCGGGGTGGCGCTGCGGCAGATCCGTGCGCGGGCCAAGTTCGCGTTGGCGCGGCCGGCGAAGGGCGACGCGCTGGCGTCGCGCGACCTCTCGGCGCATCTGACCTCGGCAGCAATGTCCGAATTCGACAGCAAGTCGCTGCTGCGCGCGGCCGGCATTGCCTTAGCCGAGGAAGCGCTGGTCACCGAAAAAAGCGCGCTCGATGCCGCGATCGCGCGGGCAGGCTTTCCGCTGGTGATGAAAATCCAGTCGCCCGACATTCCGCACAAGAGCGAGGTCGGCGGCGTCCGCGTCAATATCAACACCAAGGGCGAGGCGTTTATCGCTTATCAGGCACTGCTCGACAACGCGCGCAAGCACCGGCCCGATGCCGCGATCCAGGGCGTGCTGGTCGGCCCGATGGCGAAAAAGGGCGTCGAGATCATCATCGGCACCATGCGGGATGCCACCTTCGGCCCCATGGTCATGGTCGGCCTCGGCGGCATCACCACGGAATTGTTCCGCGACGTGGTGTACCGCCCCGCGCCGGTGAGCGCGGGCGAAGCCGCAACCATGCTGTCCGAGCTCAAGGCCGCGCCGTTGCTGCGGGGATTCCGTGGCGCGGCAGGGACGGACGTCGCGGCGCTGTGCGATCTGATCGAGCAAGTCTCGCTGCTAGCGGCGCGTTTGCGCCACGACGTCGCCGAGATCGAGCTCAATCCGGTGCTGGTGCATCCGCAGGGGCAGGGGGTGACGGTTGTGGATGCGCTGGTGGTGAGGAAGGGGTGAAGTAGTGTGTCGTTCCGTCATACCCTGGCGCCGGCGCTTGCTTTCTTCTCTCCTCCCCCTTGCGGGGTCGAGACGAGCGAAGCTCGCTCTTAGGGGTCGGGGGTGGGGGTGCCGCGTCGGCGGTGCGAGGAAATGCGTGGCGCCATGATCGCAGATCGCCATGGTTTCGCCCGCGGCCACCCCCCACCCCAACCCTCCCCCGCAAGGGGGGAGGGAGCGATAGAGCGCGCTAAACCTCACCGCCCCCTGAAATTCGCGGGCCGGCGCTCGGCGGTGGCCTTGACGCCTTCGGCGAAATCCTCGGTCGCGCGCAGCCGGGTTTGCTCGGCGAGTTCGTGGGTAGTGGCGGCCATGACGCGGTCGGCGAGGCCGGCGCGCATGGTGGCGCGGGTCGAGAGCAGGCCGAGCGGCGAGCACTCGGCGATCTCCTGCGCCAGCTTCATGGCGGCGCTGCGCACCTGGTCCTGCGGCACGCATTCGTTGGCGAGACCCATCCGGGTGGCTTCCTCGCCGGTCACCCGCCGGCTGGTGTAGAAGATCAATTCGGCATTGTTCTTGCCGACCAGCTCGGGAAGCGTCACCGTCAGCCCGAAGCCGGGATGGAAGCCGAGCTTGGTGAAATTCGCGGCGAAACGCGCCTCGGGGCAGGTGACGCGGAAATCCGCCGACACCGCAAGCCCGAGGCCGCCGCCGATCGCCGCACCATGAACGGCGGCGACGATCGGCTTCTTGTTGCGGAAGATGCGCACCGCCTGAATGTAAAGATGGCTGATCTGGCCGAGGCTTGAAGCCGGATCGGCCTTCGCGCGCGCCTCCTGCGCCTGCCGCGCCGGATCGTTGAAATTGGCGCCGGCGCAGAACGCCTTGCCTTGCGCAGCCAGCACCACCGCGCGGGCTTCCGGATCGTTGTCGATGTCGGTCAGCGCATCCGCGATCTGGTTGATCAGCGAGATGTCGAAGAAGTTCAGCGGCGGCCGCTGGATCTCGATCGTGGTGACGTGGCCGGTCTTCTCGACGCCGATATCCGTGAATTTTGTCATATGATCCTCGATTGAATCGATTTGAATCAGCGCAAGCCAAGCCCGCGCGCGATGATGCCGCGCAGCACCTCGGTGGTGCCGCCCTGAATGGTGAGTTTTGGCGCGGTCTTGATCGCGAACGCCAGTTGATTCTCCAGCGTCTCGCGGTTGGTCGCCTCAGTGTCGATGAAGGCCGCGAGATCGCGGACCCGATGCGGCAATTCCTGCTCCCAGACGGTGCCGATGTCCTTGACGATCGAGGCTTCGACGACCGGCTCCTTGCCGGCCTGCAACATGCCGGCCACCGAGACCGACATCCGCCGCATGGTATGAAGCTGCGCCACTAGCCGTCCGATGCCCTCGGCGGTTCTGGTGTCGGGCGCCGGTCCCACCGCGCGAACCAGTTCGGTCAGCACATAATAGGTTTCCAGAAAACGCTCCGGGCCGCTGCGCTCATAGGCGAGTTCGGATGTCGCCTGCTTCCAGGCGCCGTCGATCTCGCCGAGCACGTGATCGTCGGGCATGAAGGCGTCGGTGAACACCACCTCGTTGAATTCGAATTGCCCGGTGATCTGGCCGATCGGATTGACCTTGATGCCCGGCGTCTTCATGTCGACCAGGAATTGCGTCAGGCCGTGGCGGCGGTTCTCTTTGGTCGGCGGCGAGGTGCGGAAGATCGCGATCATGTAGTCGGCGATATGCGCCGACGAGGTCCAGATCTTGGTGCCGTTGATCAAAAAGCCGCCGTCGGTTTTTGTCGCCTTGGTTTTTGCCGCGAACAGGTCCGAGCCGGAGTTGGGCTCGCTCATGCCGATGGCAAAACAGACCTCGCCGCGGCAGATCCGCGGCAGGATGTCCAGCTTGATGCGCTCGGGCGCGTATTTCAGCAGCACCGGTCCACTCTGCCGGTCGGCGACGAAGAAGCGCCGCGTCGGCGCGTTGGCGACGCGCATTTCCTCGGTCACCACATAACGTTCGAGAAAGCTGCGCTCGTGGCCGCCATATTTCTTTGGCCAGGTCATGCCGAGCCAGCCGCGCGCGCCGACACGGCGGGAAAATTCCGGTGCGTCGGTATCCTCGCGATTGGGCTGATGCGGATCGAAGGTGCCGGCGGCGATTTCCTCGGCGAGGAAGGCACGTACTTGCTTGCGCAGCTCGACGCATTCGCTCGGCAGGCGGATCGGATCGAAACGGAGGGCTGCGGTCATTTAGAATCCCGGCTTTCGAATTTGAATCAGCGCGAGGCCACCAGCGGCCACAATTCGTCGGCGCCGCGCGCGGCGACGCGCTTGCCGAGTTCGACCGCCCAATAGCTTTCGGAGCCGAAATCGTCGCGCCACGCCAGCGCCCGCAGGCTATAGCGATGCAGGATGTGCTCGATGGTAAAGCCGATCGCGCCATGCACCTGATGCGCGATCGCAGCACCCTTTTCGGCCGCTTCCGAGCAGCGGATTTTGGCAGAAGCCGCCTCGAGAAACGCCGCATCATCCGACGCCGCGCCGCTGGCGAAGGTGTCGGCGGCGGAGGTCGCCGCGGCAATCGCGGCCGCCGACTCGCCGGCGAGCCTGGCCAGATTGTGCTGCACCGCCTGGAACTTGGAGATCTTCTTTTCGAACGCGACGCGCTCGTTGGAGTAGCGCACGCTGATGTCGAGCATCGATTCCAGCGCGCCCGCGATCTGCAGGCTTCGCGCCACGGCGCCCATCAGCAGCAGCGAGGTCTGGTCAAAACCCTGCGGCGCGGGCTTGATCGCCGCAGGTGTGACGCTGCTGAACGTCACGGTATCGCTGCCGTCGCCGCCAAGATTGAGGCCGGGCTCGATCCGGCAGGCGGACCCATCGACCAGCGCGATCGAAACACCGCCGCTTGCCTGCGCCAGCACCGCGATGTGCCCGGCGTCGCCGGCGAAGGGAACGCCGCGCGCGCGGCCCGACAAGGTGCCGTCGGCACCGACCGTGATGCGATCTCTCGGGCCTGCCGGGGCCACCGTCATCGCGCCGTCGGGCGAGGCGATTTTCGCCTGCGACAGCAGCCATCCCGCCAGCATGGTTTCGGCCAGCGGCACCGCGAGTGCGAAACGCCCCGCGGCGCTGAGCACGCTGAAACCTTCGGCGAGACTCGCGCCCGAACCGCCGCAATCCTCGGCAACCCACGCCAGAGGCAGGCCTGACTCGGTCAGCGCCCGCCACAGCGGCGTCTTCCAGCCGCCCTTCTTGTCGCGGTTGACGGTTTGCGCGTCGGCGAGATCGGCAAATATCCTCTCGGCGGTCTCTGCGACGATATTCTCGACTTCCGCCACGGCGTTCCCCGTTTCAGCACATGACCTGCGCGGCCATGGCGCCGGGCCTCACATGCGGTCTTTTTCTTGCATCGCATGATGGAGGAAAAGCCACAGCCCTGACAAGCGCCGATGTCCGCAAGGCTCCCTGCAAACATGGCATGAAGCGACGGCCGCGCGGCGTGATTATTTCCGCGCAGCGGAGTTTCGCGGGGAATTTGCAGGCAATGTTCCGCGCGCTATGCTAGGTCGCCGCTGACTAGCGGAAATGCTCAAAATCACACGAGGAATGCGATGTCGAAGGATGGTTTGTGCGCGATTGTAACGGGTTCTGCGTCGGGTCTGGGTGCCGCGACCGCGGCCATTCTGGCAAAGGGCGGCGCGCGCATCGTCATCAACTATTCCTCCAGCCAGAATGAAGCCGAACAGACCGCCGATTTGTGCCGCAGCGCCGGCGGCGAAGTGGTGGTGGTTCAGGGCGATGTGTCGCGCGACGAGGATTGCCGGAAAATCGCCGCCGCGGCGGCGCCCTGGGGGCGGCTCGATGCGCTGATCAACAATGCCGGCGTCACCAAGCACATGGCGCACAATAATCTGGACGGCCTGTCGGCGGAGGATTTTCAGCGATTGTTCGGCGTCAACACGATCGGGCCTTTCCAGATGGTGCGGGCCGCCAGATCGCTGCTCGAAGCCGGCGCGGAAGCGTCCGGCCGCGCTTCCGCGGTGGTCAACGTATCGTCGGTCGCGGGCATCAGCGGCATCGGCTCCTCGGTCGCCTATGCCGCGAGCAAGGGGGCGCTGAACACCATCACCCTTTCGCTGGCGCGCGCACTGGCGCCGCTGATCCGCGTCAACGCGGTCTGTCCCGGCTATATCGACACGCCCTGGTTCACCAAGGGTCGTGGCGTCGAAGCCGCCGCCAAGGTTCGCGATGCCGTGATCGCGAAAGTGCCGCTCAAGCGCGCCTCGACCGCGGAAGACGTCGCCAGCCTGGTGTGCTTCCTCGCCACGCCGCCATCAGGCAACATGACCGGCGAAGTGATCCGGATCGATGCCGGCGCGCATCTGGT
>NZ_SSNA01000105.1 GCF_004799445.1 Bradyrhizobium sp. | reverse complement strand
GTCTCGCGGACTTGGCGTGATGTCCGGCTTGAATCTGTCATTCGATCCAAAGCCGACATCGGCGGTCACGGCCATCGCAACCGCGAACGCGGCCCCCGGCGTTTTGTCGGGCACCGGACCGACAAGCACGGGCCGGCTTATTAATCTGCGATCGTGCCGCGCTATTTCAGTCAGGTGCGCGTCGGAGCCGGAGCCGCGTCCATTCGCCTCTGACTCACAACCGAAGCTTTGGAATAGGACCACCTCGGTCAAGGCAGAGGATCCGGCGGGGGATTGGGATGCCAGAATATATGGCTTATGCCATCGGGCCCGACGGTCACCTGATCGCCGTCAAGGCGCTGGATTGTGCCGACGACGTCGAGGCAGCCGAGAAGATGGAGGGTCTTGTCGAGGGTCGCGACATCGAACTTTGGTGCGGCGATCGCTTCGTCATTCGCTTTGATCGAAATCCAGAGTAGCAAACCTCGAATATCGTTCAGCCTGAAACGGCTTCAATCAGCGCGGCCCGGCTCATGCAGCGCCCTGAGCCAGACGCCGATTTCGCGCGCCGCGACATTGGCCTGCTGCAGCAGCTTTCCCATGGTGAAGAAGCCGTGGAATTGTCCGGGAAAGGTCCGGTGCGTCACGGGGACGCCGGCTTGCTTCAGTCGTCTGGCATATTCGTCGCCTTCGTCGCGCAGGGGATCGGCGCCCGCGGTTAGCACATAGGCCGGCGGCAAGCCGATCAGCGTCCCGGCACGCGCGGGCGATGCGCGCCAGTCGTGAACGTCGGCGGCATCGTTGAGATAGTGATCGCGAAACCAACGGATGACGGAATGGGTGAGCAGGATGCTGGTCTCGGGTTCGCTGTGCGAGGGATGCGTCATCGCAAAATCGGTTGCCGGATAGATCAGCAGCTGGCCCGCGATCGCCGGGCCGTTGCCGTCGCGCGCGGCTATCGCGACCACCGCAGCGAGGTTGCCGCCGGCGCTGTCGCCGCCGACCAAAAGCCGCGCCGCGTCGATGCCGAGCTCCCTGGCATGGGCAGCGATCCACGTTGCCGCGGCAATGGCGTCATCGACGGCGGCGGGGAATTTGTGCTCGGGCGCGAGGCGGTAATCGACGGAGATGACCATGAGCCGTCCTTCGTCGGCCAATCTTCGGCACACGACGTCATGGGTTTCGAGATCGCCGATCACCCATCCGCCGCCATGAAAGAACACCAGGCCGGGCGCCAGCCCATTGGTCTGGTTCAGCGCCTTCGGCGTGTAGATCCGTGCCGGGATCAGTCCGTGCGGGGAGGGGATCGCAAGCGGCGCGACCGATTTCAGTTCGGGCGGTTCGGGATTGGTGACGAGGCGAGCCTGCAAATAATAGTCGCGCGCTTCGGCTGGCGAAAGCGTTTCGTAAGCGGGCCGGCCGGCCTCCTGAAATGCCTTGAACACAAAGGCAGCGTCGGGATCGAGGGTCACGGGCATGGTCAGAGGACTTCCTGATACTTGATCCTGATACCTGAACACGTCATTCCGGGATACGCGAAGCGCAGAACTGGAATCTCGAGATTCTCCGATGTGCAACTGCACATCGTAGTTCGACGCGACGCGTCGCCCCGGAATGACGGTTTTCAACCGGCGGTGCGTCCGCCATCGATCGTGTAGGCCGAGCCCGAGACATAGCTTGCTTCGTCGGAGGCAAGAAACGCCACGACGGACGCGACTTCCGACGCCTGTCCAAGCCGGCGCGCCGGAATCCGCTCCACGATCTTGCCATCGGGAATCGGCGCCTGGCCGGGATTGCGGCCTTCGATGATGGCGCTCAGCATGCGGCTGTCGATCAATCCGGGGCAGACGCAATTCACGCGCACGCCGGTTGCGGTGCATTCCAGCGCGGCGCTTTTGGTGAGGCCGATCACCGCATGCTTGCTGGCGCTGTAGGCCGCGATGTCGGGGGAGCCGATCAGGCCGGCGATCGAGGCGGTGTTGATGATGCTGCCCTTGTTCTGTTTGAGCATCACCGGCAGCACGTGCTTCAATCCCAGGAATACGCCGACCACGTTGACGTCGATCACCCTTCGAAATGCCTCGAGCGAACATCGCGTGATCGGCGCGATGTCGCCCTCGACGCCGGCATTGTTATGGAACACGTCGATGGTGCCGAAGGCGTCGACGGCGACGCGGACATAGTCGGCGACCTCATCCTCGCGGGTCACGTCGGCGGCGACCGCAAGCGCCCGCGCGGCAGCCGGTAAATCCGCGATCGCCGTTTGCAGGTGCTGCTGGCTGCGGTCGACTGCGACAATATGCGCCCCGCGCTCGGCCAACAGCCGCATGGTCGCCGTGCCAATGACCCCGGCGGCGCCGGTGACGACGGCGACCCGGCCGTCCAGACGAATGCGATCGGGCATGCGCGGCGTTCCCCTGGCTCGTGCGATTCCCCGGCTTTTTTGGGGTGTTGCGTGTGGCGCGCGAGCCCGTGTTGGCCCGACTATTTCATCTGCGGCGCGGGCTGGCTAGTGCGGTGGACTGGAAGCTCCCGTCAGGTTGCCGGGCGGTCTTCGGAATCGGGACATCACTGGCCGGAACAGGCGGCAAGCCGCCCTTTCCCTGCCGTATTCGGCGTGTTAACGGGAGACCCTGCGAGCGGCGGTAGCCTTTACAATGTCGCGAGCCCGATTCGCCCGATAAAGCCGCGAGATGTTTCGAACCATTGTCCTGACCGGTTTTGCGGCCCTTGTTGCCGCCACAGCGATCTCGCTTGCGCCGCCGGCGCGCGCGCAGATCGGCAACATTTTTTCCGATCAGCCGCGGCCACCCGGCGCCGTTCCCCGCGGCAATCAGCAGCAGCAGCAGCAGCAGCAGCAGATGCCTGAGGACGAAGAGGAAGTGCCGGAACTTCCGCAGGGCCGCTTGCTGCCGACCCCCAATCGTCCGCTGCCCGGGCAGGGCGTACCTCCGCCGGGAAGCGTGCAGTCGCAACCGCTCGCCCCGCCGCCGGGCACCACCGTGATTCCGCAGAATACGCCGCCGGGCGTCGCCGTGGCGCCGCCGCAGCCCAATCAGGGCGTCGCGGTCGCGCCGCCCGGCGCCAATCCGCAACCGCCGGGACAGCGTCAGCAGAAGGGCGTGCCGCAGACTCCTGCGACGTTGCAGCCCGGCGACGAGGTGGTCTCCGAGCCGCCGGCGCAGAAGATCGTCAACAAGAAGGCGAGCTTTTCGGGGCTCGACAAGATCACTGGCCGCATCATCAATTTCGACGAGGATATCGGCGAGACCGTCCAGTTCGGCGCGCTGCGCGTCAAGACCGATGCCTGCTATACGCGCCCGGCCACCGAAGCCGCTAACACCGACGCCTTCGTCGAGGTCGACGAGATCACGTTGCAGGGCGAGGTGAAGCGGATTTTTTCGGGCTGGATGTTCGCGGCAAGCCCCGGCCTGCACGGCGTCGAGCACCCGATCTACGACATCTGGCTGACCGACTGCAAAGGCCCTGACGCCACCGTCGTCAGCGCTCAGCCCGACCTGCCAAAACCCGCGCCGCCGCCGGCGCAGAAACGTCCGCCGCCGCCAAAGCAGGCCCAGCAGCGTCCGCCGCCGCCGCCACAGCCGCAATTCCAGCAGCAGCCTCCGCCTCCGCCACCACCGCCGCCCCAGCAACCCGGCGGCCTGTTCGGGATTTTCAGGCAGTAGAGCGGGGCGTCGCCTAGCTTCGGCCCGCGATGATCTCTAACGCCCGCGCGCCGCAGATCGGCCGATCAATCGGTAACATCGCGAAATCCGCTTCTCCCTTGATCGCCTTGTCGAGCAGGGCGGTATAGCGCCGCCGCGGGATCTCGACCGCGCCAAAGCTGCGCAAGTGCTCGGTCACATATTGCGTGTCGAGCAGTTCGAATCCACCGGCGATCAGGCGGGCCACCAGATGAACCAGCGCCACTTTCGAGGCGTCGCGGGCGCGGTGAAACATGCTCTCGCCGAAGAAGGCTCTGCCGAGGCTGACGCCATAGAGCCCGCCGACGAGGTCGTCGTTCTGCCAGACCTCGACGCTGTGAGCGTGTCCGAGGTCGTGCAGTCCGACGTAGAGATCGCGGATGCGCGTGTTGATCCAGGTATCGTCGCGGCCCGGCTGCGGCGCAGCGCAGCCGGCGATGACAGCCTTGAATGCCGTATTGACCGTGACCGTGAAGCCATCGGCGCGAACCGTGCGCGCCAGGCGCGAAGCGATGCGAAAGCCGGCAAGCGGAATCACGCCGCGCATTTCCGGCTCGACCCAGAACAGGGTCGGATCGTCGGCGCTCTCGGCCATCGGGAAGATCCCGCAGGCATAGGCGCGCAGCAGCACTTCGGGCGTGATGTCGGAAGAGGCGGAGTCGCGCGATGTCATGGCCGGGAGGATAGCAGGATGAAGGCTAAAAACGAACCGTGGTCGGCTAGCTCGCCTCCACGCAGCCGGGCTTCGCCGCGGGCTTGTCGACACGGCAAAACCGCAGCACGATCCGGGTGCCGGCATGGGCGGAATCGCGCTCGACGCTGGCGTCGAGCTTTGACGCCATGGCGCTGACGATGCGCTGCCCCATGCCGGTGGAACGCGGGTCGGTCCTGACGTTGAGGCCGACGCCATCGTCGGCAATCGACAGCACGAGGTTGTCGTCCTGCGCGTTGAGGACGACATGAATCGGACCCGCGCCGTCGGGGTAGGCGTATTTCACCGCGTTCATCACCAGTTCGTTGACGATGATGCCGATCGCCACCGCGCGATCGGGATCGATCTCGATCGGCTCCGCCGCCAACGTCAGGCGCGACATCCTGTTGCCCTCGGCCGACCTTCTGAGATCCTCAAGCAAGGCGTCGAGATACTGGTTCAAGAGCACGCTCTTCAGGTCGTGCGAGGTGTAAAGCCGGCGGTGAACCTGGGCCACCGCGGCGACCCGTCCCATCGCATTGGTCAGCGCGGCCTTGACGTCGTCCTGCGTGCTCGAATTGGCTTGCAGGTGCAGCAGTGAGGCGATGATCTGCAGACTGTTGCCGACGCGGTGATTGACCTCGCGCAACAGCATTTCGCGCTCGGCGGCAAGCGCGGCGAAGCGGTCGCGCGAGGCGTGCACTTCGGCCTCGGCGTCGTCACGGGCCTTTTGAATGCGTGCCTGCCGCAGCGCGCCGTCGACCGCGACCTGAAGCAGGGGAATGAAATCGCCGTGCACATCCTTCATCAGATAATCGGCGGCGCCGGCCTTCAGGGCAGTCACGGCGATACTCGAATCCTGCGCAGCGGTGACGAACACCACCGGAGGCGCGTTCGGGACTGCCATAATCCGCTCGAGGGTTTCCAGCCCGTCCAGGCCAGGCATGTACTGGTCGAGCGCGACGACGTCGATACCGCCCTGCGCGAGGCGATCCAGACCCTGCGTGCCGCTCGCGGCATGAACGACCTTGAAGCCGAGCCGCGTCAGGCCGCGATCGACAAGCCGGGCCAGCCCGGCGTCGTCGTCGATATAAAGCAGTGTGGGTGTCGCGGGGTTCATGTGGCGGCGGGCGGGACCTGAATGACCGAAAAGAACAATCCGAGCTGGCGAATGGCGTTGGCGAAGCTTTCGTAATTCACCGGCTTGGTGATGTAGACATTGCAGCCCAGCTCATAGCAGCGCTTGATTTCGAGGGAGTCGTCCGTGGTGGTCAGCACCACCACCGGCGCGCATTTCAAATATTTGTCTTCCTTGACCCGCCGCAAGATCTCGATGCCGGTCATGTCCGGCAGGTTCAGATCGAGCAGGATCAGCAGCGCTCTGCCCTTGTGATCGAGGCCGGAACCGTCGCTGCCGAACAGATAGTTTACCGCTTCTGTACCGTTGGTGAACGGCATGATCTCGTTGTTGACGCCGGAGCGACGAATGTTTCGCTCGATCAGGCGGGCGTGTCCCTCGTCATCTTCGATCATGATGATGGTGACTGGCTTGCTCATGCATCCCTGTTCCGATTAGCGGCCGTCCAATGGATCGGCAGCGTGATGGTGAATGTGCTGCCATGATCAAGTTCCGAAGATACCGACATGGTTCCTCCGAGCCGCCGCACGAGGGCGCGCACATGGGCAAGTCCAATTCCCTGTCCCGGCTTGTCCTGCGTACCAGCACGTCGAAATAGGTCAAAAATGCGCTGATGGTCCTTTGGATCGATGCCTCGGCCGTTGTCGGCGATCTCGAAAATCGCAAAGCCCAATTTTGTCCGGCCCCGGACGGAGACCTCGCCGGGAACCCCCGGCCTGAGATATTTGAGCGCGTTATCGATCAGGTTCGAGAAAATCTGCTCCAAAGCGAGGCGATCGCTGGTGATTTCCGGCAGCGGCGCGATGCGAATCTCGGCATGGGCCTCGGCCGCCTGGTGCGCGACGGTCGTGACGATGGCTTCGATCAGCTCGCGGGTGTCGATCCGCACCGGTTCGAATTCGCGCCGTCCCTCGCGGGTGAGGTTGAGGATGGCCGTTATCAGGCGGTCCATCTTGGCGATCGATGATTTGATGAATTCCAGCGCCTCGGAAAAGTCCTGCAGCAGCTGCTTGTCCTCACCCTCGAGGACCGGCTCGGCCGTCCCGTCAGCGACCGGCGCCGGCGGCACCGAGGCGGCGGTGGCGCGAAGAGCCCCGATCCGTTTGAAGATGTCGGTGCGCAGCTCCTCGAGTTCGCTGGTGAAACCCATGATATTGACCAGCGGCGAACGCAGATCGTGGCTGACGATGTAGGCAAAGCGCTGGATCTCGCTGTTGGCCTCGCGAAGGTCGGCGGTGCGCTCGTCGACCGTGGCCTCAAGATTGAGGTTGTTGTCGCGCAGTTGCGTTTCGGCGTGGTCACGCGCGCGTGCCGAGCGTCGCACCAGAAAAATCGAGATGCCGGCCAGCACGACAACCAATCCCGAACCCGTGGCCGTCAGCGAAGCAGCCAGGGTTTGGCTGCGGTCGGCGCTCCGGGTGCGAAGGACAAAAAGGCGATCTTCTTCGCTCCGCATCTGGCCGGCGAGATCGTCGATGTGGCTCATGGCGTCGCGGCCGGTGCCCTCGCGTACGATCCGGGCGGCGTCGTTGACGTGCTCGGTCTGGGCCAGTGCAATGGTCTCGCGGAATTCCTCGATCCGCTGCTTAATGAGCGGAAGCAACTCAACGAGAATGTTCCTTTGCACGGAGTTGTCGATGGTAGACTGGTTCAGCCGTGTGAGGGCCGGTGTGAGTTGAGTGGCGGCTTCCTCGAAATCGGCCTGAAAGGCCGGCAGCAATGTCGAGAGATAACCGCGCTGCGCGCTTTCGGCCCGGCGCAGCTGCAATTGAACCAACGATATCTGGCTCTCGACCTCCAGCGTATGAACAACCCAGCGCGCATCGTCCCGCGCCTCGTTTACCAGAATGACCGAGCCCGCACTGATCACGGTCAGCACCACAAGGCCCGCGACCAGCAGCAGGATATGCCCAACCGCGCGACGGCGCGTGGCATCAGAGGTCATGACAATCTCGCGTCATGTGGCAGCGGGATGCAAAGGTTTTCCCCCCGGAGCAAAAAGTTCCCAGCCGACCAAAACGCCTGTCGCGGCAATTGGTTCCAGACATTTTAGGGGACAAGGTGGCCGCTCAATTAGCGGGCTGGCCGGCCAGATATTGTTCGAGCCAGTGGATGTGGTAGTCGCCGTCGATAATGGCGGGCTCCCGCACCAGGGCCCGAAACAGCGGCAAGGTCGTTTCAATGCCTTCCACCACCATTTCGTCCAGCGCACGGCGCAGCCGCATCAGGCATTCGCCGCGGGTCTTGCCGTGGACGATCAGCTTGCCGACCAGCGAATCGTAATAAGGCGGGATCACGTAGCCCTGATAGACGGCGGAATCGATCCGAACGCCGAGGCCGCCCGGCGGGTGATATTGCAGGATCTTGCCCGGCGAGGGCCGGAAGGTCACGGGGTTCTCGGCATTGACCCGGCACTCGATGGCGTGGCCGTTGATGATGACTTCATCCTGCGTCACCGGCAGATCGCCGCCGGCGGCGATGCGGATCTGCTCCAGCACGAGGTCGATGCCGGTGATCATCTCGGTGACGGGATGTTCAACCTGGATGCGGGTATTCATCTCGATGAAATAGAATTCGCCTTCTTCATAGAGGAATTCCACCGTGCCGACGCCGAGATATTTCATCTGCTGCATCGCCTTCGCGACCGTCGCGCCAATCCTGGCGCGCGCGGTGGCATCGAGCGCAGGCGAGGGGCCTTCCTCCCAGACCTTTTGATGACGCCGCTGCAGCGAACAATCCCGTTCGCCGAGATGGATCGCGCCGCCGCGGCCGTCGCCGAGGACCTGGATTTCGATGTGGCGCGGCTTCTGCAGGTATTTTTCGAGATAGACCGAGGCGTCGCCGAAGGCCGATTTGGCTTCGTTGGCCGCGGTCGACAGCGCCAGCATCAGGTCGTCGGCGGTGTGCGCGACTTTCATGCCGCGCCCGCCGCCGCCAGAGGCCGCCTTCACCAGAACCGGGAAGCCGATCGCTTTGGCAATCGCCATCGCGTCGTCGTTGGGACCGACGGCGCCCTCGGAACCGGGCACCACGGGAATGCCGAGCTTCTTCGCGGTCTTCTTGGCCTCGATCTTGTCGCCCATCAGACGGATGTGTTCGGCCTTGGGCCCGATGAAATGCAGATTGTGATCGGCGAGGATTTCGGCGAAACGGGCGTTTTCCGACAGAAAGCCGTAGCCGGGATGCACCGCGTCGGCGCCGGTGATCTCGCAAGCCGCAAGCAGCGCCGGCACGTTGAGGTAGCTGTCCTTCGACGGCGGCGGGCCGATGCAGACGCTCTCGTCGGCAAGCCGCACATGCATGGCGTCGGCGTCGGCGGTGGAATGCACCGCAACCGTGGCGATGCCGAGTTCCTTGCACGCGCGCAGGATACGCAGTGCGATTTCGCCGCGATTGGCTATCAGGATCTTGTCGAACATCGCGGCGCCTGACGTTGACGAGTTCTATTCAATAATGACCAGCGGTTCGCCGAATTCGACCGGCTGGCCGTCCTCGACGAGAATCTGCGTCACGGTGCCCGCGCGCGTCGACGGAATCTGGTTCATCGTTTTCATGGCTTCGATGATCAGCAGCGTTTGTCCGATCGTGACCTTGGTGCCGACTTCGATGAAGGGCTTGGCGCCGGGCTCGGAAGCCCAATAGGCCGTGCCCACCATCGGCGAGGGCACCACGCCAGGGTGCTTGGCGAAATCGGCGACAGCGGCAGGCGTCACCGCCGCAGCCGCCGGCGCGGCAGCGGCGGGTTGATAGCTCGGCGGCAGCGATGCCGCGATCGAGACGTTGCGCGCGACCCGTACCCGCAAGCCGGCGCGCTCGATCTCGATCTCGGTGAGATAGGTCTCGTCAAGCAGCAAGGCGAGTTCGCGGATCAGCGCGCTGTCGTCGCTCTTGGATTGTGCGGCTGTCTTGTCGTCAGGCTGGCGCGCCATGATCTTGATCCGGAGCTTTCTTTGGTGGTGACGGGCGGATATGTCAGGCTTTTGCCTTGGCGCCAATCCTGGCGGCAAGGCCGTTGATCGCAAGCCGGTAACCGTCGATGCCGAAGCCGCATAGCGTTGCGAAAGCAGCCTTGGCGGTGAAGGAATGATGACGGAAACTCTCGCGGGCGTGAATATTGCTGATATGGACTTCGACGGTGGGAATTTTCACCGCCACCAGCGCATCATGCAGGGCGATCGAGGTGTGCGAATAGCCGCCGGCATTGATGATAATCCCGGCCGCCTTCCTGGCATGGGCCTCGTGGATGAAATCGATCAGTTCACCCTCGCGGTTCGATTGCCTGCAGTCGGCCTTCAGGCCGAATTGCGCCGACGTCTCCGCGCATAGTTTCTCGACGTCGGCGAGTTTGGCATGGCCGTAAGTCTCGGGCTCGCGAATCCCCAATAAATTGAGGTTGGGGCCGTTGAGCACGTAAATTGTCTCGGCAGTGGTCTTGGCCATCCAGATCCCGGCAATGTGGCGGTAGGTGGCCGGGGTTATAGGTAACTTGGGGGCAGAGGGGAAGCCTTTAGGCCGCGCGGGATCGCCCCCAAATCCCTCATCCACTTGATAAAAACCTGTGCGGAACCTACGGAAACCACAAGTTAACCAATGTTGGAGGATGGCGCGCGCCGCTCCGACCTGAGCGGGCCGAACGCGGGCCGCGACAAGAAAAGGGCGGGCCGAAGGCCCGCCCCGGATCCAGCGAAATTGGTCAGGCCTGAATCACGTCCACGATCTCGAGCGTCCGCGGGTCCACCACCAGGATCTGGTCGCGGACGCGGATGAACTCATAGCCGCGCCACTCCGGATAGATGACGACGACTTCCTCGGGAAGCGGGTACAGGTGTACGCGTTCGCGCGGAACGCGGGTACCGATCGAGATGTTGAAGTCGACGTTGTTGAGCGATTCGACGCGCTGGTTGCGGATCACCGAGGTGATCTTGGTGCGTTGCTCGCTCGAGAGCTTGGCGCCGGCGCCGGCCTGTCCGGTGGTGGTGGTGGTGGCCTTGCTGTCCGCAGTACCCTTGGTCTGCGCGTTCATGTTGCCGTTGCGGCCTTCGGCTTTCACGTCGCCGTTCTGGCCCTCGCGGCCCTCGGCCTTCATGTCCTTGCCCGCTGCGCCCTTGTCATTCTGCGAGCTCATGCTCTTGGACTTGTCGCCCGTGGTGTTGTTTTCCTTCATATTGTTGTCCTGGGCCGATTTCTCGTCCCTGGGACCGGACTTCATGTCCTGCTGAGCGCGCTGGTTCTTGCCGCCCTGGGGCTGCATCTTTTCCTCGGACTGGGTCGACTTCTTCATGCCCGAAGGCCCGGTCGATTCCGTCGCGTCTCGATTTGCCGGCGCAGCCGAGCTTCCGCGCTCGGTTGACGGCGCCGCGCCCTGGCTCTGCTGGGCGGCGGAACCGGCGGACGGCCCTTCGCGGCCCATTCCGGTTCCCTGTGCGTTGGCGAACCCGGTTCCCGCGATCAATGCCGCCGTGGCCGCAGTGATCATCAAACGATTCATCATCGAATATCTCCTCACGTGTTTCTATGCCCGCGTCGACAACGAAAGCGGATGTGCGATGTTCCCCGACGGTTCGCGGTTTCTTCAATTTTCTTTTATGAATGCGCGATGAGATGAATCGCGTTGCCGCAAAGATTTCGCCAACAAAAAAGGCCGGCGAGATGCGCCGGCCTCGATTCGAAATGCAATGCTCGGCGGTTGGAAACGCCGGGCTTCCCGCGGGTTAGCACGTCGCCTTGCCGCAGCGGGCGAGGCCGATTTTCTCCTTGAGATTGTCAAGGCCGACCGCGCCGATCACCACCTGCTTTCCGATCACGTAGCTCGGCGTGCCGTTCATGCCCATCGATTCCGCGAGCTTGAAGTTTTCCTCGATCGTGGCGCGCACTTCCGGGCTCGCCAGATCCTTCTCTATCCTGGCGGTATCGAGGCCGGCTTCCTTGGCGGCCGCGATCGCGCGCGCCTTGTCGGCCGGACCACGGCCGCCGAGCAGCCGCTGGTGAAAATCGAGATATTTCTTGCCGCTCGGGTCCTGCATGCGCACAGCGACCGCGACCTTCGCGGCTTCGACCGACCCCTCGCTCAACACCGGGAATTCCTTCAGCACGACTTTCAGCTTGGGGTCGGCTTTCATGAGATCGAGCATGTCGGTCATGGCGCGTTTGCAGTAACCGCAATTGTAGTCGAAGAATTCCACGAAGGTGACGTCGCCGTCCTTGTTGCCGAGCACGACGCCGCGCGGCGAATTGAAAATCGCGTCCGCGTTCTGAGCGACACTGGCTTCATGCTTCTCGGCTTCCGCGGCGGCCTGGCGCTTGTTCAATTCGGCCATGGCCTCTTCCAGCACTTCGGGATGGGCAACAAGATAGCTCCTGATGATGGTCTCGATCTCCCCGCGCTGACCGTCGGAGAAACTCTGTGCCGACGCGGCCGGCGGCGTGGCGCAGAATGCGAGCGCGAACAATGCGGGAAGGAGCAGGCGGAACGTAGGCATCGGGAAATCCTTTGTGAGTGCGTTTCCTAGGGCGAGTTTCTGGCAGGACCGGTTCTGAAAAACGCCTTTGGTTCATCCGTGTTGGCTTCCGGATCGTTCGGGGTGGTAACGCCAAATTTCGAGCCATTCTTTTGGCCGGGCAGCGGTTTTGCGGTCACGATATCGTCGGCCTTGACCCATCCGGGTGTACCGACGGCGAAGCGCGTCTTGGCGCGCGAGGCGAGATCGCGCGCGGTCTTGTTGTCGCCGCGTAGAAACGCCGCCTGCGCCGATGCCAGGTCGGCCTCGGCCAAATCTCCCTTTCGGCCATAGGCCATGGCGAGCTGCATATAACCGATCGGCGCCTCGGTCTCCCGCGCCACCGCGGCACGCAGTATCGCGATCGCTTCGTCGGTATAGGCCTTATTATCGGACGCCACGAGCGCTTGCCCCAGTAACATCTCGATGAGCGGGGCGTTATTCGAGAGCTGAACCGCCTTGCGCAAGGGCGCAATCGCCTCGGCGGGCTTGCCACCCTCCATCAGCGCCTGCCCACGCAATTCATAGAAATAGGGGTTGTTGGGCTGCACCTGGATCAGCCCGTCGATCTGGGCGAGCGCGTTGTGCAAATCGCCGTGCAGATAGGTCGAGATCGCGTGCGCGTAGCGCGCCGGCAGGCTGTTGTCGGACAGTGGATAGCGCCGATAGACGGTGTCCTGTCGCTCCATGAAGGCCGAGATCTTGGCGCGCATCATGTCGTGGCGCAGCTGCAGGCCCGGTTCGTCCTTCTTGTCCCAATACGGGCTTGTGCGGGCGAGTTCCTCGAGCGCGGCGACGCGGTCGGCAGGCATCGGGTGCGACTGGTAATAGGGGTCCGCCCCGTGGGCGGAGAACAGGCTGTCGTTGGTGAACCGCTTGAAGGTCTCGTACATGCCCTTGGCGGATTGGCCGGTCGCGGTCAAAAACTTGACCCCGGCGCGGTCGGCGCTTTCCTCCTGCTGGCGTTGATAGGATAGCAGCGAGCGCATGATCATGCTCTGCGGCCCGGCGAGCGCGGCGGCGCCGGCGTTGCTCAGGCCGCCACCGCCGTAGGTGTTGCTTTTTGCGCCGGCCGCGATGGCGCCGACGCCCAGCAGCATGGCGATGATCATCTGGGTCTGCGCCTGTGCCAGTTGCTCGCGCAACCGGGCGAGATGACCGCCGGCCAGATGGCCCGTTTCGTGCGCCAGCACCCCGATGATCTGGTTCGGGGTTTCCGACTGCAGCAACGCGCCATGGTTCACGAAAATGCGGCGGCCGTCCGCGACGAAGGCGTTAAATACCGCCTGATTGATGATCGTCACCTGGATGTTCTGCTTCTCCAGGCCGGCGACCCGCAGGATCGGCCGTGTATAGTCGCGCAGGAGTTGCTCGCTCTCGGTGTCGCGGAGGATCGCGAGGCCCTTCTCCTCCTGCGCGAGCGCTGGAATCGGCGCAAGGATGAGCGCGACCGCGGTGGCGACGGCGGTGAGCTTCCTTGTTTTCCTGAGTAGCGCTAGGCGGAGCAGCATCGGGCAGTCTTTAAATGATTGGCGGCGGGTCTGATACCGGATATGCCCTACCAAACCGCCGAATAAGGCTAGTCTGGGGCACCCGGCAAAATAGCAGAGATCGATGCTTGATGCGACACTAAGCGAGCGGGCGAAAGGCCTGTTGACGGCATCCGGGCGAAGCGACGTCCCGCCATTCATGGTGATGGATGTGATGGCGGCGGCGGCGCGCATCGAGGCGGCCGGCGGTCACGTTATTCACATGGAAGTGGGGCAACCGGCGGCCCCGGCGCCAAAAACGGCGATTTTGGCCGCGCACGCCGCGCTGGAAGGGGCGCGGATCGACTACACCTCGGCGCTGGGCATTCCCTCGCTGCGTGAACGCATCTCCCGGCATTACCGTGAAAGTTACGGTTTTGCGGTGGAGGCCGAGCGAATCGTGGTCACCACGGGCTCGTCTGGTGCGTTCATCCTGGGCTTTCTGGCCATGTTCGAGCCCGGCGACCGGGTTGCGGTCACGGTGCCCGGCTATCCGCCTTACCGGCATATTCTCACGGCACTGGGCTGCGAACCGGTGCTGATCGAGACATCGGACGAAACCCGGCATGCGCTGACCGGAGAAGCGCTGCTGGCCGCCCATCGCCGGACGCCGCTGAAGGGCGTGCTGGTCGGGAGCCCCGCCAATCCCACCGGCACGATGATGTCTCGCGAGGCGCTTACGAACCTGATCATGGCGGCGGAAAGCGCCGGGATCCGGTTCATTTCGGACGAAATCTATCATGGGCTCGACTACGCGTTTTCGGCGGTAACGGCGGCTGAGCTTTCTCCACATGCGCTCGTCATCAATTCGTTCTCGAAATATTTCTGCATGACCGGCTGGCGGGTCGGCTGGATGGTGGCGCCGGAACCGCTGGTTCGCCCGATCGAGCGGCTCCAGCAAAATCTCGCGATCTCGGTGCCGACGCTGTCGCAGATCGCCGCCGAGGCCGCATTCGAAGGCCGCCAGGAGATGGAAGAGGTGAAACGCGGCTATCTGGAGAACCGCCGAATTTTGATCGAGGGTTTGCCGCGGGCCGGCCTCAACAAGTTTCTGCCCGCCGACGGCGCGTTTTATCTCTATGCCGACGTCTCGGATTTTACCGGCGACAGTTTCAAATTCGCCGGCGAGATGCTGGAACACGCGCGGGTCGCCGCAACCCCCGGCGTCGACTTCGATCCGGTTCACGGCCGCCGCTTCATCCGGTTCTCCTACGCCCGTTCGGCCGATGAGATGCGCGAGGCCGTTGCGCGCATCACGCGATGGCTTGGGTGAAACGGGTTATCGCGAGCTCGAATCGCAGCGCTTGATCTTGACCTCGGAAAATGGATCGGTGCCATTGACTCTGCGGACCCAATTGCCTTTGGCTGGTCCGGCAGCATGGCGGTCCGCGCAACAAGCGACGCACGGATCGCCAAACGCAAAGAGCCAGGCTCGTTGGGGGAGTGAAATTGATGGCGTCAACGATCGCAATAGCGGCGCCGGCCCGCGCCGCGAAACCGTGGTACAAGGTCCTCTATATTCAGGTGCTGATTGCGATCATGCTTGGCGCCTTGGTCGGCTGGCTTTGGCCGGGTGTTGCGACCAACGACTGGATCAAGGCGCTCGGCGATGGCTTCATCAAGCTGATCAAGATGGTGATCGCGCCGATCATCTTCTGCACGGTGGTATCGGGCATTGCGCATATCCAGGATGCCCGGAAGGTCGGGCGCATCGGCGTCAAGGCGCTGCTCTATTTCGAGATCGTTTCGACCTTCGCGCTGGTGATCGGGCTCGCCGTCGGAAATCTGGTTCGCCCAGGCGCCGGCTTTGGCGGCGCCATGGCCGATGCCCAGAAAGTACAAACTTTCGCCGACCAGGCCAAAGCCCAGAAGAGCGTCGATTTCTTCCTGCACATCATTCCCGACACGGTGGTCGGCGCCTTCGCAAATGGCGAGATCTTGCAGGTCCTGCTGTTCTCGATCCTGTTCGGGTTTTCGGTGATGGGCCTTGGCGAGCGCGGTCACACCTTGCGCTCCTTCATCGACGACGCGGCGCACGGGGTTTTCGGCGTCATCGCCATTGTCATGAGGGCCGCGCCGATCGGGGCGTTTGGCGCGATGGCCTACACCATCGGCAAGTTCGGCACCGGCGCCATTCTCAATCTCATCGGCCTGATCGCGACGTTCTATCTCACGGCAGCGTTGTTCGTGCTGGTGATCCTCGGCATCGTCGCGCGAATTGTCGGGTTCTCGATCTTCAAATTCCTGGCCTATATCAAGGACGAATTGCTGATCGTGCTCGGCACGTCGTCGTCGGAAAGCGCGCTTCCCTCCCTGATGGAAAAACTCGAACGGCTCGGCTGTTCCAAGTCGGTGGTGGGACTCGTGGTGCCGACCGGATATTCGTTCAACCTCGACGGCACCAACATCTACATGACGCTGGCAACCCTGTTCATCGCGCAGGCGCTCAATTTCGACCTCAGCCTCGGACAGCAAATCACCATCCTGCTGGTCGCGATGCTGACCTCGAAGGGGGCGTCCGGCATTACCGGCGCGGGCTTCATCACGCTGGCGGCGACACTGGCCGTGGTCGATCCGCGCCTGGTCCCGGGCATGGCGATCGTTCTCGGCATCGACAAGTTCATGAGCGAATGCCGCGCGCTGACGAACCTATGCGGCAACGGCGTTGCCTGCGTGGTGGTGTCGTGGTGGGAGGGCGAACTCGATCGCGACAAGCTGCACGCCAATCTCAACAAGCAGATCGATCCAACCGACGTGGAGACCGCGATCACCACGGGGTAGGGCGTTTTCCAGCGGCGTGGCTCTGAACAGGCTTTTTGTTTTGACGCGTTTTCTTTACGCGAACCGGGGCCCACTTCGCTGGAAAACGCTCTAACAAAAACCGCCCGGTTTTGCCGGGCGGTTTTTCGTTTCACAAAATCAGATCGCTTATTCGCCGTTGCCGAAGCGCCGCGACCACCATCCCGCGCGACGAGGCTGGGAATCTGTTGCCTCCGAACCGGACTCGGCCGGGGCGGGCGGCGCAGATGGCTCGGGCGGGCTGTGGTTGACCGGCGCGACCGCGTCAGGCTGGGCATTGACCAGGAAGCTCACTTTCTCGCGCACCGTCGAGCGGCGCCGCGCGGCGGCTCTTTCGGCCTCCTGAGCGGTCTCGGCTTCGATGGCTGGCCGCGCGGGTTCCTCCCGCGCGGGTTCCTGATGATTCCGATCCGCGGGTTGCTGTTCGGGCCGTGGCGCAATGGATTCGGGTTGGAGCACCGACAGCGATGGCTCAGCGGAATACCCGTCGAAATCGGCAACAGCGCTCGTCACTTCCGGCGGCGATGTCGGCCCGAGCTCGTCCACGATCGATCCGGCCAGGCCGTCCTCAGGTCCGCCGCGCCGACGGCGTCCGCCACGACGCCCGCGACGGCGGGGCCGTCGCTCGCCAGCTGCCGCCTGATCGGCGCGAACCGGGCCGGGCTGCTCCTCGGATTCGTCCTCGTCGGAATCATTCTCGTCCGTGGCCGCAACCTCGGCCGGGCCGGGCGCCGTGTGGGCCATGTCGTTCTCGTCACGCGCGGGGCCTCCCTCGCGCGGCTCGGCGCCGCGACCACGCCGCCGCCGCCGCCGCTTGCGCCGCGGGCCGTCGGCTCCGGCTTCGGTGCCGGCCTCTTCGCCGCCGGCGCTATCCTCGGCGAGCCCTTCGGTCTCTTCGGTTTCCACTTCCGATTCGACTTCGATGTCGAACGGCTCGTCCTCGTCGAACGGTTCCTCCACCTGCACGGGGAACGCTGCCACTTGCGCCGCCAGCAGCGCCTTGGCGGCCTCTAGCGTGTGCACCTGTTCGCCGCGATCGATGACAAACGACTGCTGGCCGCTCACCGTCGGGTCGGCGATCACCGCAAGGGTTACCTTGAAGCTGTTTTCGAGATCGCGCAGATGGCCGCGCTTGTGATTAAGAACGTAAAGCGCGACATCGGTCCGGGTCCGCACCACGAGATTGTGGGTCGCGCCCTTCATCAATATTTCCTCGAGCCCGCGCAGCAGCTGCAACGCCACCGAGGAAACCGAACGGACATGGCCGCTGCCGCCGCATTGCGGGCAGGGCTCGGTCGAGCTCTCCAGCACGCTGGCGCGGATGCGCTGGCGCGACATCTCCAGCAGTCCGAAATGCGAGATGCGTCCGACCTGGATTCGGGCGCGGTCCTGCCGGAGGCAATCGCTAAGCTTGCGCTCCACCGCACGGTTGTTGCGCTTCTCGTCCATGTCGATGAAGTCGATGACGATCAGGCCGGCGAGGTCGCGCAGCCGAAGCTGCCGCGCGACTTCCTCGGAGGCTTCGAGATTGGTCTTGAGCGCGGTATCCTCGATGTGATGTTCGCGGGTCGAGCGGCCCGAGTTGACGTCGATCGAGACCAGCGCCTCGGTCTGGTTGATCACGATGTAGCCGCCGGAGCGCAACTGCACGGTCGGCGAGAACATCGCATCGAGCTGGCTTTCGACGCCCATGCGCGAGAACAGCGGCTGGCCGTCGCGGTATTGTTTCACCGCGCGCACGTTCGAGGGCATCAGCATCTTCATGAAATCGCGGGCTTCCTGATAGCCGGCTTCACCGGCGACCTGAATCTCGTCGATTTCCTTGTTGTAGAGGTCGCGCAGCGATCGCTTGATCAGCGAGCCCTCCTCGTAGACCAGCGTCGGCGCCTGCGACTTCAGGGTCATGTCGCGCACGGTTTCCCACATGCGGATCAGATACTCGAAGTCGCGCTTGATCTCGGGCTTGGTGCGGGAAGCCCCCGCGGTGCGCAGAATGATACCCATGCCCTCGGGTACGTCGAGATCCTGCACAACGTCCTTCAGCCGTGAGCGATCCTGCGCGCTCGTGATCTTGCGGCTGATGCCGCCGCCGCGGGCGGTATTGGGCATCAGTACCGCGTAGCGCCCGGCGAGCGACAGATAGGTGGTCAGCGCAGCGCCCTTGTTGCCGCGTTCTTCCTTGACGACCTGCACCAGCATCACCTGGCGGCGCTTGATGACTTCCTGAATCTTGTACTGGCGGCGCGGGCGGAAGGCGCGCTCCGGTACCTCTTCCAGCACGTCGTCGCCGCCGACGGATTCCACGACTTCTTCCTCGGCCTCGTCGCCGTCGTCTTCATCGTCGTGGTTTTCGTCGCCATCCCGGGCGGTGACGTGTTCGGATGCGGCGGGCTCGCCGGCGGCGCGCTCCCCGTTACGGTCTTCGGCCTGCGCCGCGTCGTCCGCATGGGCGGCGTTTTCGCGCGCATGTTCCTCGTGGCTGGCCTCGTCATGGTGCTCTTCGTGAGCTCCCATGTGGCCGGAGACGTCCGGCGCATCCGCTGACATCTCGACAGCGGCCGTACCGGGCTCGGTCACCGCTGCCGGCGTCTCGTCCGCATCAAAATGGCCGTGCTCGTCATGCGCATGTTCATGATCGTGCGAATGCTCATGATGCTCGGCATCATCATGATGTCCGGCGTCGGTGTGGTGAAGTTCGGCGTCATGCGGGTGGGTGTGATCGTCGTCGGCGTGCCCGTGGTTGTCATGGGGCTGGGAAGCCTGTGACGGATCGGCGCTTGCGTGCTCGACGACCTCGCTCTGGACGCGCTCGCCATTGCCGCGGCGGCGCGAATTGCGGTGACGCGGACGGCGCCGGTTCGAGCGGTTTTCGGTTTCTTCCTCGGCCTCGCGATGGGCGCGTTCGTCGGCTTCGATCAGTGCCTGGCGATCGGCGACCGGAATTTGGTAATAGTCCGGATGAATTTCGCTGAAGGCCAGAAAACCGTGACGGTTGCCGCCGTACTCGATGAAGGCCGCCTGTAGGGACGGCTCTACGCGCGTGACCTTGGCGAGATAGATGTTACCGCGAAGTTGCTTGCGTTGAGCGGTCTCGAAATCAAACTCTTCGACGCGATTGCCGCGGACCACAACGACCCGGGTCTCTTCCGGGTGGGTGGCATCGATAAGCATTTTGTTGGGCATTTTGGAACTCTTGACGGCGGCGGGCGCGTATCACGGTGCGCGCGTATCGCGCGGCCGGGTGACGCGACGGTCCACCTGATTCGGGGGTGAGGGGAAGGCCAAAACGCAACCCGGGGCGCCGCACCGAACGGGATCCCATGGATGCAAAACGACGCGCAGAGCTTTCGCTCCGCGTCGGCGCGGTTCTCCCATGGATCTTGGTCGGCAACACAGTCTGGCGCATCAAGCGTCGGCCCGTCTGAACAGGTTGGCGGCAAAAGGCGCCGCCTTGTCTTTCGCTGAAAGCACCGGCGCGGCGCCAAGGCGCCCGCCGGGGCCATCTTATCGGAGCCCTGCGGCCCGATAATCGATTATGCCGTATCTAAAGCCGTCCCTGGAACAAGATGGTAACCTGGGACCGGACGCCGCTCGGGCTCGAAACCGCCGCTCCTAGTCAACCGCGCGCTGCGCTGGCTGTGGAGGGATCGGAAGGACGCTGGAATCTCCAACATTTCGGAGGTTCCGGCGCTGCACCGGGAGGCTGAACGCGACACAACCGGGAGTTTTAGCCGTCAGCCCTCTTTACATACGTGGATTGGCCGCCGGGTGCAAGTGAAGCGTCGCCGCTCGGCAACACTCGGTCTTATTCGCCGCAAGAGCCTTAAGCCGCGATTAACCCTGTGGTTCTATTGCGGTAAGAGGGCTGCTCGGAGGCATAGATTCGTTGGCGAGCCGCGCAAATCATAGGGTTTTGCTGAGCTGTGGGCTGTTGTGCGCCGCAGCATTGCTGTGTTCCCAGGGCGCCGTCGGTGGTGTGAGCGACGGCCAGCCCTCGAAACCGATGGGCGCGTCGCGTTTTCCGGTCGCCTCGGATGCCCGCCTGGCCGGTGACGGCAAGCAGACCCGCTTCATACTTGACCTCGACCAGACCATCTCGTTTCGCGCCTTTCCGCTTGCCGATCCCTATCGCGTGGTCGTCGATCTCCCCCAGCTCAGCTTCCAGCTTCCGGCCGACGTCGGTAGCGCGGGGCGCGGGCTGATCAAGGCATTCCGCTACGGCCTGGTGATGCCGGGCGGCTCGCGGATCGTATTTGATCTCACCGGCCCGGCCAGGATCGCCAACGCCTATGTGCTTGAGGCGGCCAACGGCCAACCGCCTCGGCTGGTCCTTGAGCTTGAAGAAGTGGATCGCACGACCTTCGTGCAGTCGCTGTCGGCCGACGGCCGGCCCGAGCTGAGGCCGGCCATCGCCGACGCCAGGGACGCCACCGTTGCGCTGCCGGCAAAGGTGGAGGAGGCGGCGCCGCCAAAGCCGGCGGCGGCGCCCGATCTGCGCCCCGTGGTCGTCATCGATCCCGGCCATGGCGGCCCCGACAATGGCACGCAATCGGGCAGCGAAAACGAAAAGAGCCTGGTGTTGGGATTTGGGCTGGCATTGCGCGATCGCATCGAGAAAAGCGGCAAATACCGCGTGGTCATGACCCGCACCGACGACACCTTCATTCCGCTTTCGGACCGTGTCAGGATCGCGCGCAATCAATCGGCCGCGCTGTTTGTCTCGATCCATGCCGACGCCTTGCCGCGTCACGAGGGTGACGCCCAGGGCGCCACGATTTACACGCTATCCGACCGCGCCTCCGACGTGGAGGCGGAAAGGCTGGCCGAGGCAGAGAACAAGGCGGATGCGATCGGCGGCGTCAATCTGACCGAGGAGCCGACCGACGTTGCCGATATTCTGATTGATCTGGCGCAGCGTGAAACCCGCACCTTCTCCAACCGGTTTGCGCGCCTGCTGATGGGGGATATGAAGACGACGACAAGGATGCATAAGCATCCCCTCAAGTCCGCCGGCTTCAGAGTGCTGAAGGCTCCCGACGTGCCGTCGGTGCTGATCGAGCTCGGCTACGTCTCGAACAAGGATGACCTCGAACACCTGGTGTCGGAGAACTGGCGTTCCCGTACCGTTGGATCCGTGGCGCACGCCATCGACACGTTCTTCGCCAAACGTCTGGCAACGGCCGGGGCGGGGAACTGAAAACGCCACCAGCATGCTGGAAGCCCTAGTTTGGCCACAGCGGCGGCACTATAAAAAAACGACCGCGAGGTCTCCGGAATCGATCAAATTTGCCTCGCGGCCAACGTATGATGCGCCTGGTGCGGGACGGCAGGTTGTTCCGTACTGGACTTCGCTACATGAGGAGAGCGCCGCCGGTTGCGGCGCAAGGGCTGAAACGGACATTCGATAATGCGCTTGCTGGTGCGGTTCTTGGGATTCCTGTTCGCCGCCGGAACCGTCGTGTTCCTGGTGGGCGTGGCCGCCATGGCAGGGCTGATCTGGCATTTCTCCAAGGACTTGCCGGACTATTCGCAGCTTCAGGATTACGAGCCGCCGGTCATGACGCGGGTTCATGCGGCCGATGGCGCGCTGCTCGGCGAATATTCCAAGGAACGCCGGCTGTATCTGCCGATCCAGGCCGTTCCGAAGCTGGTGATCAATGCGTTCCTGGCGGCCGAGGACAAGAATTTCTACGAGCATGGCGGCATCGATTTCTCCGGCATGGCGCGTGCCGCCGTTCTCTACGCGCAAAACTTCGGTTCCAACCGGCGTCCGCAGGGTGCTTCCACGATCACCCAGCAGGTGGCGAAGAACTTCCTTCTGACCAACGAAGTTTCGTTCACCCGCAAGATCAAGGAAGCCTTGCTGGCGATGCGGATCGAGCGCGCCTATTCGAAGGACAAGATTCTCGAACTTTATCTCAATGAAATCTATCTCGGCCTCGGCGCCTACGGCGTCGCCGCAGCGTCGCTGGTCTATTTCGACAAGTCGGTGAATGAACTCACCGTCGCGGAGGCCGCCTACCTCGCCGCGCTGCCGAAGGCGCCGGCGGCGCTGCATCCGGTGCGCAACCGCGACCGGGCGATCGAGCGACGCAACTACGTGGTCGACCGTCTTGTGGAGAATGGCTGGATCAAGCAGGCCGATGCGGACAAGGCCCGCAAGGATCCGCTGACCGTGACCAGCCGGACCAATGGCGCTCATATTTTCGCCGGCGAGTATTTTGCCGAGGAGGTCCGCCGCGATATTTTCGAGCGATACGGCGAGAAAAAGCTTTACGAAGGCGGCCTGTCGGTCAGAGCCACGCTGGATCCGAAGATCCAGGTGATGGCGCGCAAGACCATGGCCGCCGGCATCGTCAATTACGACGAGGCGCAGGGCTGGCGCGGCGCGACCAGCAAGCTCGATATTTCGGGCGACTGGGGCATGAAACTGGTCGACATCAAATCGTTGTCGGACATCTCGCCCTGGCGAATGGCGGTGGTGCTGGAGACCAGCGATCAATCGGCGCGAATCGGTTTTCAGCCCGGCCGCGAGCTCGGCGGCGCCGTAGCCAAGGAACGGCAAACCGGAATCATCACGCTCGACGGCGTCCGCTGGGCCAAGCCCACGACCGGATCCGCGAAGGGCAGGACGCCGACTTCGGTGTCGCAGGTGCTGTCGCCGGGGGACGTCATCTACGCGGATCCGTTGTTCAAGGACGGCAATCCGGTCGAAGGCCAGTATCGGCTGCGCCAATTGCCGGAAGTGTCGGGTGCGATGGTCGTCATGGATCCCTGGACCGGTCGCGTGCTGGCCATGGTCGGCGGCTTCTCGTTCGACCAGAGTCAGTTCAACCGCGCGACCCAGGCCTATCGACAGCCGGGCTCGTCGTTCAAGCCGATCGTCTATTCGTCGGCGCTCGACAATGGCTATACGCCCTCGACCGTCGTGGTGGACGCGCCGATTGAAATCGACCAGGGGCAGGGCGGCGGCGTCTGGCGCCCGGAGAATTTCTCGAACGGCAAGTATCAGGGGCCGACCACGCTGAGGAACGCGCTGCGCCTGTCGTTGAACACGGTGACGGTGCGCTTGGCGCAGGACATTGGCATGCCCTTGATCGGAGAATATGCTAGGCGGTTCGGCGTCTATGACGAGTTGCCCAACTATCTCTCCTATGCGCTCGGCGCCGGCGAAACCACGGTCATGCGGATGGTCACGGCCTATTCGATGTTCGCCAATGGCGGCCGGCGGGTGAAGCCGACGCTGATTGATCGCATCCAGGACCGCTACGGCCACACCATCTTCAAGCACGATGCCAGAGAATGTCGCGGCTGCGACGTGCCCGGCGGCTGGAAGAACCAGCCCGAGCCGCAGCTTGTCGACCGCCGCGAGCAGGTGCTGGATACGATGACGGCCTATCAGATCACCTCGATGATGGAAGGCGTGGTACAGGGCGGCACCGCCATCGCGGTGAAGGAAGTCGGCAAGCCGATCGCCGGCAAGACCGGCACCACCAATGAAGCGAAGGACGCCTGGTTTATCGGTTTCTCGCCCGACATCGTGGTTGGCATTTATCTCGGCTTCGACAAGCCGCGGCCGCTCGGCAGGGGCAATGCCGCGACCGGCGGCCATCTGGCCGCGCCGATCGCGCGCGATTTCCTCAAGCTCGCGCTCGCCGACAAGCCCGCCATCCCGTTCAAGGTGCCGGCGGGAATCAAGCTGATCCGCGTCGATGCCAAGAGCGGCATGCGCGCCGGTCCGAACGACGGCGGCAGGACTATTCTCGAGGCCTTCAAGCCGGGCACCGCGCCGCCGGATAATTACTCCGTCATCGGTGTTGCCGATGCCGATGGCCGCCAGCTGACGGTGTCGCCGGACGCCGACCGCAGCATCATGCGCTCCGGCACCGGCGGACTTTACTAGCCCGCTTTTTGAGCGAAGCGGCCGCCGGTTCGCGGTTCATCAAGAAAGCAGCCAAACCGAACCAGCCCGATTGCGCTTTGCGGCGTCCGCCGCTACATCCCTCGCAGCATTTGTCACAGCGGCCCAGCGCCGCAGATCAGAGAGCCCATGCGCGCCGAAGTCGAACGCCTCGTTGAAGAGATCAAGCAGTCAGTCGGGCTGCTGAGGAGGCATCTTTGACGTCGATGCATCCACCGCGCGCCTGGCGGAGCTGAACAAGCTCGCCGAAGATCCCAATCTCTGGAACGATCCGCAGAAGGCGCAGAAGCTGATGCAGGAGCGAACCTCGCTGGAGGATTCGCTTTCCGGCATCGGCAAGGTCGAGCGCGAGCTCGAGGACAATGTCGGCATGATCGAACTCGGCGAGGCCGAGAACGATGAAGGTGTGGTCGCCGAAGCCGAGGCCGCGCTGAAGGCGCTGAAGAAGGAAGTTGCGCGCCGCGAACTGGAAGCGTTGCTGGGAGGCGAGGCCGACCGCTTCGATTCCTACCTCGAGGTTCACGCCGGTGCCGGCGGTACCGAGAGCCAGGACTGGGCCGCGATGCTGCTGCGGATGTACACGCGCTGGGCCGAGAAGCACGGCTTCAAGATCGAATATCTGGAAGAGACGCAAGGCGAAGAGGCCGGCATCAAGTCCGCTACCATCCAGATCAGCGGTCATAACGCCTATGGCTGGCTGAAAACCGAAGCGGGCGTGCACCGGCTGGTGAGAATCTCGCCGTTCGATTCCAATGCGCGCCGGCACACCTCGTTTTCCAGCGTCGCGATCTTCCCGGTGGTCGACGACAGCATCAAGATCGACATCAAGGAATCCGATGTCCGCACCGACACCATGCGCTCGGGCGGGGCGGGCGGTCAGCATGTCAACAAGACCGAATCCGCAGTAAGGCTGACCCACATTCCGACCGGTGTTGCGGTGGTCTGTCAGGCCGGCCGGTCACAACACAAGAACAAGGCGCAGGCCTGGGACATGCTGCGCGCACGGCTTTATGAGATCGAGCTGAAAAAGCGCGAGCAGCAGGCCGCCGCCGACCAGGCCGCCAAGACCGATATCGGCTGGGGCCATCAGATCCGCTCCTACGTGTTGCAGCCCTATCAGATGGTGAAGGATCTCCGTACCGGCGTGCAGACGTCGGATACTTCCGGCGTGCTCGACGGGGACCTCGACGAATTCATGGCGGCGACGCTGGCACAGCGCGCCTTCGGTGAATCGCCGGGCGCGGTCGAGGACGTGGATTAAGGCATCACCCGCTTTGGCTTTATCGGCCTGGGCGATTCGGTCGCGGATCGGTCGATCGGCCGGGGCCGATTTTCAGCCGGCACTCAGCCGCACGCCGGCGCGCAGGAACTTTTGCGGATCGACCGCTTCGCCGTCGATCCGGGTTTCGTAGTGCAGATGCGGTCCGGTCGATCGGCCGGTCGAACCGACGGCGCCGATCACCTGTCCGATCTTGATGGAATCGCCGACCTTGACGCCGATCTCCGAGAGATGCCCGTAGCGGGTCGACAGGCCGTTGCCGTGGTCGATTTCCACCATGCGGCCATAGCCGCCGGCCCATCCGGACGACACCACTTTTCCGTTCGCGGTGGCGCGCACAGGGTCGCCGGTTGCGGCGCGGAAATCCAGACCGGTGTGCATGGCCGGGCGGCCGAGGAACGGATCGCTGCGGACCCCGAAGCCGGACGTGAATTCGACTTCGCCGATCACCGGCTTTCGATAGGGCACCAAAGCTAGCGTCCGGTTCAGGCGTTCAACCTGGGCACGGGTGACGTTGATCCGGTAGAGCTGGCGCTCGAACGGGCCGGCGTCGGCGCCAAGCTTGACGGCAACAAACGGACCGCCCATGCCCGCGCGCGGGGTCGCGGCTTCCAGCTGGGCGATGTCCAGACCGAGATCGCTGAACACGCCGCGCATTCGGCGGACGCGGGATTCCATGCCGTCTTCGACCGAGCTCAGTGCGGCGAGCTGGCGCCCCTCGACACGGTCGAGCGAGGTCTGCAGGCGAACGATCACATTGTCGACGCCCTGGATTTTCGCAAATTTGTTCGGCGGCGGATTGATGACGATCGGCGCGCGCGATTCCAGCCGCGCTTCGCGGTCCGGAGGCGCCACGAAGACGGCGGTGTCGCTGATCGGGGATGGCTTCGGAATGCCTGCCGCGGCCGGGTCGGTCGCGGCGGCACCGCGCGACGGCGCCCTGATCGATCCGGTGGCCTGCATATCCGGAATGGCGCCAAGCGCGGTCGCGCGCGATTCCAGTGTGGTCTGGCGCCGCATGACCTGTTCGAGTTTCTGGTCGAATTGTTCCTGATCCAGCAACTGGCGGCTGGTGGTGCGGTCAACCTTGGCGCGCAGTTCCGCGATGCGGTCTTCATAGGCGTATTGCATCTCGGCCTGGCGCGCGATCAGCCGGGTGAGGACGTCGTCGCGGAACGCGAAATAGGTCGCGGTCGCAGCCGACCACATGCCAAGCGCCGTCACGCTGCCGATCACGATCCAGAACGCAACCGGACCAAACCGAACCTGCTTGCCGGCATGGACCAGCGTGTAGCCGTTTTGCGCCGGCTGCGGCGTGGCCGGGGCATTTCCGACCGGGTGGCGGGCAGACTGCCTGCCATGATCATGGTTGTGGTGATACTCGGTATGATGACCGGATCGGTACGACATCGGCACTCCCGCGCCGGTCGGAGGTGAGTTCCTTACGGCCCAATTTGCGGGGGTGATTTGACCCTGTCATGGTTAATTTTTCGCCAACGGAACCGCTCGAATTAGACTGCCTGCGCGGCGGCAAGCACTTCATCGGCATGGCCATCAACCTTCACACTGCGCCAGACTCGGAGAATGCGGCCATCCGCCCCAACCAGAACTGTTGTACGAAGAATTCCCTGGAAGGTTCTGCCATACATCGATTTTTCACCCCAGGCACCATAGGCCTGCAGCATCTCGTGGTTCTCGTCTGAAACCAGAGGAATGGAGAGCTGGTGCTTGTTTCGGAAGGCTTCTTGCGCCTTGACCGGGTCGGCTGAAATCCCGAGGACGGCGATCTGGTGCGCCGCAAACGTGGCCGACAACCGGGTGAAGTCGACGGCCTCCTTGGTGCAGCCCGGCGTGTCCGCGCGCGGATAGAAAAACAGCACCAGTTTTCTCCCGGCGTAATCGCCAAGCGAGACGCTGCCGCCGCCGTCCCGCGGCAGACTAAACGAGGGCGCCTGCGTGCCGTCCGCCAAGGCCGATCGGGAGGCCGCCGATGCCCCAGCCTTCTTCGGGGAAGGGTTCGCCGCCTTGGTCTTCGATCCAGCGGTGATCGGCTGAACCGGCTTTGCTGCGCGGGGTAATTTCAACGCCTTCGACGAGCGATCACGCGATACTTTCGAGACCAAGTTCCCGGTTTGCCTGGCTTTTGCGTTCTTGCTTGACTTGCTTGCGGCCGGTCTGCTGGTTTTCGAGGGCGTCGTTTTTGCTGCCTTCGTCGCGCGAGCACGGGTTGCCTTCCCGACGGAGGCTCTGGGAGATTTCTCATGCGTCTTCTTGGACATACGCCTTCCTTTCGTCGCTTTCCGCGGATCAATCATTGGGGTATTGATGCGAGCCGGAATCAAGCCGATTGCTGGGCAAGCCTGATCGCTTCGGAGTATGCTTAAAAGGAATTCGACTCGCCACCCACGCGCTCGTTGAACCTGCCGGTTGGGCCGGACGACGTGCGTGGGTACCAGGTGAGGATTGGTAGCAAAGCCGGCACGGGAGTCCTCGTCGCGTGTCGAGGGGGCGAGGCCCCGGCGGCTATCAATCTTACAATCAGCGCCAGCACCGAGAGGCAATGGTAAGGAATACGTCGCCCCAGGGGTCAAATCCGCGTGCTGACGTCGAGCTCTCGCAGTGGGATGATGCCGATTGGGATCAGGAACACGACGAGGCGGCGGGCCGTCGCGCGCGCCGGCTGCTGTCGAAGTCGAACTCCCGCCTTTATCGCCTCGGCGATCGCCTCGGAGCGGTCCGCCACTGGCTCGCCAGTGAACGCTGGGTAAGGCGTCTTGCTATCGTCATCGCGGCTTTGCTGGTGATCTTTGCGGGGTGCTTCGGCGGACTGTGGTGGCGGCTCGGCGCCGGTCCGATCAACCTCGAGATGGCCACGCCCTGGCTGGCCGCGGCGATTGCGGAAAACATAGGTCACGGCAATACCGTCGAGGTGGGTGGCACGCAGATCGAGCGCGCCGGCAGAATTCGCATCGCCGTGCGCATCCGCGATATCATTGTCAGGGATCGCGACCATGCGATCGTGGCCAGCGCGCCGAAAGCCGAGGTGAAGCTTTCCGGCTACGCGCTATTGATGGGGCGTCTTCGCGCCGAGAGCCTCAATCTGGTCGACGCCGAACTGGCGGTGCGAATCACACCGGATGGCTACGTGACCGTTTCCACCGGCGACAACGCCCGGCCGATCGCCACCGGCGTCGCCTCAAAGAGAGAGGCAGGCATTCCGGCCACGTTTCCGCGCCAGGGGGCGCCGCCAGGAGCTTCTTCTCCGTCTTCGCCCGCTGGTCAATCCGCCGCCGCGCCGGCAGGTCCCGATACCCAAAACGGCCTGCTTGCCGGCCTTGACTGGCTCGACAGCCTGAGCCTGACCGGACTTGACGGACAAAACCTCAATGAAATCGGTCTGAAGAACGGTAACCTGATCGTTGACGACCAGCAACGCGGCAACAAATGGAATTTCGAAAATATCACCCTCAGTCTGCGGCGGCCCAGTGGCGGCGGGATAGCGCTGAGCGTCGGCGAAGAGGGCGGTCGCGCCTGGTCGCTGCGTGTGGCGGTCGGACCTTCCGCGAATGGCGTACGATCGGTCGATATTCGAGCCGACAAGGTTTCGACCACAAACATCCTGCTGGCATTGCGGCTGAAGGATCTGACCTACAGCGCGGATTTGCCGCTGAGCGGCGAGTTGAAGGGGGAATTGGGTCGGGACGGCCTGCCGACCTATTTCCGCGGCAAGATCACCGCGGGTGCCGGAAACATCATCGACAGCGATACGCCGGATTATCCGATGGCGATCGATTCGGCGGAAGCGAACCTCGAATGGGATTCCGCCCGGCGCGTGCTGCTGGCACCCTTCAAGATCGTGTCCGGGCAGAATCGGATCACGCTGCTCGCACACCTCGAGCCGCCCAACGGCAATGTCACCGATTGGCAGTTGGGCCTCAGCGGCGGCACCATCGTGCTGGCCGGGATCGACAGCGAACCGCCGCTGATTTTCAATCGCATCGCCATCGGCGTGCGCTTCGACACCGACAAGCGCCGCGTGCTGCTGACGCAGGCCGATATCAGCAACGGCGACATCGGCATCGCCGGAACCGGCAGCGTCGACTATGCGGCGGAACCGCGCCTGACGCTGGGTTTTGCCGGAACGCCGATGTCGGCGTCCGCACTGAAGCGGATGTGGCCGACTTTGGTCGTTCCAGAGGTCCGCGAATGGGTGATCGACAGGGTGGAACGCGGCTCGCTGCAGCGCATCGAAGTCGGCGTCAACTCGCCGGTTCGAAACCTGTCGCGGCGAGGTCCCCCGATTCCCGACGACGGCCTCGCGGTCAACATCGTCGCCAATGGCGTGACGTTGCATCCGGTGGACGAATTGCCATCAGTGCGCGACGCGGATCTGAAAGCCCATGTGACGGGTCGCACCGCGACGGTGACGATCGGGCAGGGCACCGCCGATACGCCGGCGGGTCGCAAGCTCAACATCTCGGATTTCGTGTTCGAGGTGCCGGATATGGCGCCGAAGCCCGCGCCGGCGCGGGTCAAGTTCCGCATCGACGGCCCGGTGCCGGCGGCGGCGGAGATTCTCGCATCGGATCGCCTCAGTGAATTTTCCGGCACCCTGGTCGACCCCAATGCGAGCAAGGGAACGATTTCGGCCGTGGTCACGCTCGGTTTGCCGATCAAGCGCGAATTGACGAAGGCGGACACGACCTATGCGGTTACCGCCGACCTCGGCGGATTTGCCGCCGATCGCCTGGTGATGAATCAGAAGTTGGAGGCCAATTCGCTGAAGGTTGTCGCCAACAATCAGGGCTATCAGGTCAAGGGCGACGTGAAGATCAACGGGCAGTCGGCCTCGCTTGACTACCGCAAGCCGGCTGACGGCGACGCCGATATCAAATTGCAGGCGACGCTCGACGAAGCGAGCCGCGCGCGCCTCGGGTTCGATCTCGGACCGGCGGTCAGCGGCCCCATTCCGATCAAGCTGGTCGGCAAGATCGGCGGCGACGCCCGTATGGGCATCGACGCCGATCTGACCGCGTTGAAGCTCGACAATATCCTGCCGGGCTGGGTCAAATTGCCGGGCAAGTCGAGCCGCGCCGTATTCAACGTGATCCAGACGCCGCAATCCACCCGCCTCGAAAACATTGTCATCGACGGCGGCGGCGTATCGATCAAGGGATCACTCGAAGTCGATCAGAACAGCGACCTGATGAATGCGAATTTCCCGACCTATTCGCCCTCCGAAGGCGACAAGACCTCGTTGAGGGCCGATCGCGGTCCCGATGGCGTTCTCAAGGTAACCATGCGCGGCGATGTGTTCGACGGTCGCGGCTTTCTCAAATCGGCGATCTCGGGCAAGGAAGCCGACGCCAAAAGCAAATCCAAGAACGTCGATTTCGATCTCGACGTCAAGCTCGGAGCGGTTGCCGGCTATTTTGGCGAGGCACTGCGCAGCGTCGACGTCAAATTATCCCGGCGCAATGGCGTGATCAGAAGCCTAGCGTTCAGCGGCAAGCTTGGACGGGATACGCCGCTGACCGCGGATTTGCGCGGCCGCGCCCAGGGACGCGACGTGATCTATCTCGAAACCAATGACGCCGGCGCTTTCCTGCGCTTCACCGACACCTACTCCAAGGTGGTGGGCGGCCAGCTTGAACTGGCGATGGACCCTCCGACGGTCGAGCCCAGCGCCAAAGAGGGCTTGATCAACGTCAGGGACTTCTCCGTCAAGGGCGAGGGCGCGCTTGATCGGCTGGCGGCGGGGGGATCGACCGGCGTTCAAAACGGCATCTCCTTCTCGCGCTTGCGCGCCGAGTTCACCCGGCAGAATGGACAACTTACGATCCGGGAAGGCGTGCTGAAGGGGCTGACGATCGGCGGGACCATCGAGGGCAGCATCGATTATCCCGGCAACCAGGTGCGCATGAGCGGCACCTTTGTGCCGATTTACGGGCTGAACAATATGTTGGGCCAAATCCCGGTTTTCGGGCTGTTCTTTGGCGGCAGCAATGAGGGGCTGTTCGGCGTCACCTACGAGGTCGTCGGCACCCCGGACAAGCCGACGCTTCGCGTCAATCCGATTTCGGCGATCTTCCCCGGGGTCGCCAGAAAGATCTGGGACTTCAACACCGGCAAGCAAAACAATCCGGTCGAATTTCCAGCACCGAACAACAACTGATCGTGCGGCGGCATCCTCCAGATGCCTTTTCCGTTTCGATGGAACCGAAACGGGGCTCTAGATTCTTGATTTGACGCGTTTCCTGACGCGAGCCGGTCGCCACTTCGCTTGAGAACGCTCTAAGCCGCGCGTACGCCAGCCAGGAAGATGTTGACCTCGCCGGACAGTTGCTCGCCTGCTTGGAGAGATTGGTGGCTGCGGTGAGTACGAGGCCGGCGGCACCCCCGGTCTCGTTGGCCGCGGCGCTGACCCCGCTGATATTCGTCGTCACATCCTGCGTCGCCTTCGCCGTCTGGGTGACGTTGCGCGCGATCTCCGCGGTCGCCGCGCCCTGTTCCTCGATCGCCGAGCCGATCGCGGTCGCGATTACGCTGACCTCCTCGATCGTGGCGGTGATGCCCTGGATCGCCTCGACCGCTTCCTTGGTCGCGCTCTGGATCTGGCTGATGCGGGTGCCGATCTCCTTGGTGGCTTCGGCGGTCTGGCTCGCCAGGTCCTTGACCTCTGCGGCGACCACCGCGAAACCGCGGCCGGCCTCGCCGGCGCGCGCGGCTTCGATGGTGGCATTGAGCGCGAGCAGGTTGGTCTGTCCGGCGATATTCGAAATCAGCTCGGCCACGTGCTCGATCTGCTGGGCTCCGTCGGCGAGCGCGCGCACGATGGTGTCGGTGCGGGGCGCGTTGTCGACCGCGCGGGTGGTGATACTGGCGGACTGTGCGACCTGACGGCTGATCTCGGAGATCGAGGAGGATAACTCCTCCGGGGCTGCCGCGACCGTCTGCACGCGGTCGGAGGCTTCCGTGGCCGCCGTCGAGACGATCGTCGCCTGCTGGTTGGTGCGCGCCGCCGTGCCGGTCATGGATTGCGCGGTCGTTTCCAGTTCGGTGGATCCCGATGCCATCAGTCCGACCAGCCGGCCCACGGAAGCGTCAAAGCGGTTGGCGAGCGCGATCAGGGCTTCGCGCTTCTCGCTTTCGGCCTACTGCTTGCTCTTGACCTGCTCCGCCTCCAGCGTCCGCGCCGTCATGGCCGTCTGCCGCAGCATCTCCAGGGTTTCGGCCATGCGCCCGATCTCGTCGCCGCGTTCGGTCTCTTCGACCGGCTGGTCCAGAGATCCACTCGCGATGCGCTGCATCCGGTTCTTCTGCCGGTCGAGTGCGCCCACCACGTCGCGGGCGATCAGCCAGGACAGCAACCCTATCAGCCCGATCACGACCGCGCCGATGCCGGCGAGCCGGATCAGCAGCGCCCTGAAGTCATCGTCGAGATCGTCGACATACAGACCGACGCCGATGACGATGTCCCAGGGCGCGAAATGGCGGGCGTATACCAGTTTCTCGACAGGGTTGGTTTGACCCGGGCGCGGGTAGAGATACGACGCCGTGCCGCCCCCGGACTCGCGCATCGCGGCGTCGATGATGGCGCGTGAAATCACCACTCCGGTCGAATCCGTGGCGCCGGTGACCTTGCCTTCCAGCTTCGGATTGGCGGCATTCATCATTACGCCCGTATCCGACGTCCGATAGGCGGCAGCGTAGCCCTGGCCGTTGTTGAACATCATGCGCCCGGCGCGGGTGCGAAACTGCACTTCCGCGTCCGCCCGGCTGAGCTTGCCTGCCACGACCTCGTCCTGCAGCGATTGGGCGACACCGGTGACCATGTCCACCGCGCCGTGCAATTGCGCAATCCGGTCCTGCAGCATGCGCTTCTGGCTCAGCGAGGCCGAAAGGCCAATGATCGCGCACAGGGCGATGGTCGACAACGCGACCATGCTGGTCAATTTCGCGCGGATAGTGAAGTGACTGAGCAGATTCATCACAGACCCCTGACGGCTTCCCGATTCAAACAGCTGCGCAGAATCAGGCTTACGAATGATGAACGCTGGTTCGCCGGGCGGGCGCGGAGGAGATCACGCAACCGCCTCGCCGGGGCTTAAATGACCCGGTATTACTACGGGGCGATGGGTGCGGCAGCGCCGGACTGACGTCGGCGAAAAGCCTGCGCCGGCGGGCAGACCGCACTGGCTTCGCAGCGCCGGCACCACCAGGAACGGGATCATCCCGATCACCGCGCCGCCCACGCTGCCCGGCGAAAACGCGATCAGCGGATTGTAGCTGTGGGTCCAGTCGTGGATCAGGCCGCCCCAGGAAGCGAACGCCGATCACAGCCCGCTGCCGAACGGCGTCGTAATTGGTGCATCACCGGCGGGACGCCGCGGCGCGCCGGTCCCGCTAACATGCATCCTTACGCCGCGCGTACGCCGACCAGGAAGATGTTGACCTCGCCGGACAGTTGCTCGGCCTGCTTGGAGAGATTAGAGGCCGCGGTAAGAACGAGGCCGGCGGCGTCGCCGGTTTCGTTGGCCGCGCTGCTGACACCGCCAATATTCGTCGTTACCTCCTGCGTCGCCTTCGCCGTCTGGGTAACGTTGCGCGCGATCTCCGCGGTGGCCGCACCTTGTTCCTCGATCGCGGAACCGATCGCGGTTGCGATCACGCTGACTTCCTCGATGGTGGCGGTGATGACATGGATCGCCTCGACGGCCTCCTTGGTCGCGCTCTGGATCTGGGTAATGCGGGTGCCGATCTCCTTGGTGGCTTCGGCGGTCTGGCTCGCGAGGCTTTTGACCTCGGCCGCTACCACCGCGAAGCCCCTGCCGGCCTCGCCCGCGCGAGCGGCTTCGATGGTGGCGTTGAGCGCGAGCAGGTTGGTCTGGCCTGCGATACCTGAAATGAGCTCCGCTACGTGCTCGATCTGCTGGGCTCCATCGGCAAGGGCGCGCACGATGGTGTCGGTGCGGCGCGCGTTGTCGACGGCGCGGGCGGTGATATCGGCGGACTGCGCGACCTGACGGCTGATTTCGTTGATCGACGAGGACAATTCTTCCGCCGCCGCGGCGACCGTTTGCACGCGTGTGGAGGCTTCCGTTGCCGCCGCGTTGACGACTGTCGCCCGGTGGTTGGTGCGCTCCGCCGTACCGGTCATGGATTGCGCGGTCGATTCCAGTTCGGTCGAACCCGACGCCATCAATCCAACAAGCCGGCCTACGGAAGCGTCAAATCGATCGGCGAGCGCAATAAGCGCTTCACGCTTCTCGTTTTCGGCTTGTTGCTTCGTCGCTATCTGCTCAGCTTCCAGCGCCCGCGCCGTCATTGCCGTCTGCCGCAACACCTCCAGCGTTTCCGCCATGCGTCCGATCTCGTCGCCGCGTTCGGTTTCTTCGACCGCCTGGTCCAGCGATCCGTTGGCGATGCTTTGCATGCGGTTCTTCTGTCGGTCGAGCGCGCCCAGGATGTCCCGGGCGATCAACCACGACAACAATGCCATCAGTACCATGACGCCGGCGCCGATCGCGCCAAGACGCAGCAGCAACGCATTTACGTCTGCATTGACGTCATCCACGTACAGCCCATAGCTCATGGTGACGTTCCACGGCGCAAAATGGTGTGCGAAGACCATTTTCTGAACCGGGACGGTCTGGCCCGGTCGGGGGTAGAGGTACGATGCCGTCGCTCCCTCCGCGCTCCGCTGGCCGGCGTTGATGATGGCGTCAGCGATCATCACACCGTTGGAATCCACCGCACCGGTGATTTTGCCTTCGAGCTGAGGGTTGGCGCCGTTTAGCAAGAGAGAAGTGTCTGGATTGTAGACGATGGGATAGCCTTGCCCCTTATTGAACACCATGCGCCCGCCGCGCTGGCGGAACTGGTTTTGCGCCTCGGCGAGGGTCATTCTCCCTGCCGCGACCTCGTTCTGCAGCGTCTCCGCCAGGCCAACCAGCAGATCGACCGCCGTACGCAGCTGCACGACCCGGTCCTCCATCATGCGCCTCTCGCTCAGCGAGGCTGCGACCGCGATGATGACGCACACCGTCAGTGCCGCCAGGGCAACCATGCTCGCGAGTTTCGTGCGGATCTTCAGTCGGCTAAGCAAACTCATTTTCGGCCTCTGGCAGGAAACTGTTTGCAGAGGGGTATCAGGAACGGTTTTAGCAATGGTGAACAAATCAGGCAGGGGAGCGAATCTAGCGCCGCAGCGCCGGCACCACCAGGAACGGGATCATGCCGAGGATTACGCTGACGAGCGCGAAGGCAATCAGCGGATTATAGCTGTGGCTGAAATCGTGGATCAGGCCGCCGCTCCAGGAGCCGAACGCCGATCCGAGCCCGCTGCCGATCGAAATCGATCCATAGATCGTCCCGACGCGCTTGCCGCGAAAGAGCTTCATGGCGGTTGCGCTCAGCAGAGGGCCGCGCGAGCCGATCATGCTGCCGAAACAAACGACGAAGCCGGTCAGTATCCAGACGTTCGGATACCATTGCAGCAGCCAGAACAGGACAATCCCGACAATCGACAGCGCGTAGCTCAATAGCACCGACGGCCTGCGGCCGATGATGCCGTCGAGCCAGGAGACGCCGAGCATGCCGAACAGCAGCACCACGCCGGAAAATCCCCAGGCGGTCGCCGCCTGCAAGGGCGGGAATCCCGCGTCGATCAGGTAGGCCACGACTTGCGGCGCGATCGCGTACATGCCGATCGCGGTGAAGAAAAACGTCGAGAACAACGCCCAGAATGCGTGGTGGCGCATCGCGCCCGAAAGCGTCCAGCCGTCATCGGCGACGTCGGCGGCGGCGCTTTTGGCGAGATGGGGTGAGCCGGTGGAGAACAATCGCCAGGGCAGGATCAACAGCGGCACAAGCAGGACGAGCGTCGCGCCGCCAAAGATCTGGTAGGCCCCGCGCCAGCCGACATGATCGATCAGAACCTGCGATGCCGGCAGCAGGATCAGGACGCCTGCGCCGGTCGCGGAGTAGACCACCGCCATCGCGGTCGGCAATCGCGGGCCGAACCACCGGCCGAGCAGGATGGAGTTCGGAACGTTGCCGATAAACGCGATCCCGATACCGACGCACAGGCCGAGGCTCAACTGGAACTGCCACAGATAGCTCGCGTTCGCTGCGAACAGGAACGCGCCGCCCAGCAGCAGCAATCCGAGCGAATAGACGCTGCGGGGTCCGGAATAATCGAACAGCCGGCCGATCAGCGGCGATGCCAGCCCGCCCGCCAGCGCCGTCAGGGAGTAAACCGAGACGACCTGGGCGCGGTCCCAGCCGAAGCTCTCGGAGATCGGCAGCAGAAACACGGTAAAACTCTCGCCGAGACCGCGACCGAGCACCGAAAGCGCGAAACACAACGCCAGCACATGAAGCGCCGTGCGCGCGGCCTCTCGCGGCTTCGCAAGCGTGTCCTCCCGCGGCGCGTTCTTGTCCATCAAGAGCAGGGAGCGCGCTTCCGCGCTCCCGGGCAAGTGTCTAAAACGAATGCGCCTATGCAGGCTTGAGCAGGATGTGACGCTTCTTGCCCATCGACAGCTTGATCACGCCTTCCGGCGTGAGGTCGGAAGGCTTCAGCACCATCTTCTCGTCAGCGACCGCGGCATCGTTGACGCGCAAGCCACCGCCCTTGATCTGGCGCCGCGCCTCGCCATTCGATGCCACAAGGCCCGCCTTGACGAACGATGCCAGCACGCCGATGCCGGCTTCGAGTTCGGCACGGGGAATTTCCACCGTGGGAAGATTTTCGGCGATCGCGCCTTCCTCGAAGGTTTGCCGCGCGGTTTCGGCGGCGGTGCGCGCGGCGTCGGCGCCGTGCAGCAGCATGGTCGCGGCATCCGCCAGCGCCTTCTTGGCCTCGTTGATCTCGGCGCCCTTCAGCGCGGCGAGCTTCTCGATCTCGGCCAGCGGCAGGGTGGTGAACAATTTCAGGAAACGCGCCACGTCGGCGTCCTCGGTGTTGCGCCAGAACTGCCAGTATTCGTAAGGGCTCTTCATGTCGGCGTTGAGCCAGACCGCGCCGCTGGCGGTCTTGCCCATCTTCTCGCCGGACGATGTCGTGATCAGCGGGGTGGTCAGCGCGTGCAGTTGCGGCGTGCCCATGCGGCGGCCGAGGTCGATGCCGTTGACGATGTTGCCCCATTGGTCGGAGCCGCCCATCTGCAGGCGACAGTCGTAACGCTGGTTGAGCACGGCAAAATCGTAGGCCTGAAGGATCATGTAGTTGAATTCGATGAAGCTCATCTCCTGGTCGCGCTCGAGCCGGAGCTTGACCGAGTCCATCGCCAGCATCCGGTTGACCGAGAAATGCCGGCCGATATCGCGCAGCATCTCGATCCAGTTCAGCTTGGTCAGCCATTCGGCATTGTCCGGCATGACGGCATCGTCCTTGCCATCGCCGAACTTCAGGAAGCGGGAGAACACCTGCTTGATGCCGTCCTTGTTGCGTTCGATATCTTCGATCGAAAGGATTTTTCGCGTCTCGTCCTTGCCGGAGGGGTCGCCGACCCGCGTGGTTCCGCCGCCCATCAGCGCGATCGGCTTGTTGCCGGTCTGCTGCAGCCAGTACAGGCACATGATCTGCACCATGGAACCGACATGGAGCGAGGGTGCGGTGCAGTCGAAGCCGATATAGGCCACGAGCTCGCCTCGGGCCGCCAGCCCGTCCAGCGAATCGGGGTCCGAAATCTGATGAATAAAGCCGCGGCTCTGCAGCACATTGAGAAAATCAGATTTAAAAGCTGTCATCTGTCTGCGACTCGGATCATTCTTGTTTTACGATATTTGCAGCAAAATAGCGGAACCCGGTCCGGACAGGCTGCCGCCGGGCGCGCGCTGTGGCATTATAAGATGTGCTTGTTTGGCACAAGCTGAACGTCCTGGGGTAGGGCCAAGGCTGAGGCTTGATTGCGATGATGTTGACGGCCATCGGTCTGATGAGCGGCACCTCGCTCGACGGGGTAGACGTGGCCATGATCGAAACCGACGGCAAGCGGGTGAAGTCGTTTGGCCCTTCGGGGTACCGGCCTTATACCGAAACCGAACGCCGCCTGCTGCGCCATGCCCTGACGGAAGCCGTGCATCTGCCGCAGCGCGATGCGCGGCCGGGCATCCTGCGCGAGGCCGAGCGCGTGGTCACGGTGGCGCATGCCGAAGCCGTGGCCAGCTTTACCGCGCACAATCACATTAAGTACGAGGATATCGATATCGTCGGTTTCCATGGCCAGACCGTGTTGCACCGGCCGGCCGACAGGATGACCGTGCAGATCGGCGACGCCGCGGCGCTGGCCAAGGCGATCCATATCCCGGTGATGCACGATTTCCGCGCCGCCGATGTCGCCGCCGGCGGGCAGGGCGCGCCGTTCGTTCCGGTCTATCACCGCGCGCTGGCCCAGTCGCTTGAGCGCGAAGGGCCGATGGTGGTGCTCAATATCGGCGGCGTTTCCAACATCACCTATATCGACGGCGATGTCCTGATCGCCTGCGACACCGGGCCCGGCAACGCGCTGCTCGACGATTTCATGTACCGCATGACCGGCCAGCCCTTCGATTGCGAAGGCCGCATGGCGGCCCAGGGCGCCGTCGACGAAGCCTGGATTGCCGGGGCGCTGCAGCATCCGTTCTTTGCGCTGCCGCCGCCGAAATCGCTCGATCGCAACGATTTTGCCAAGCTGGTGCTGCGCGATATGCGCCCTGTCGATGGTGCGGCGACGCTGACGGCGTTTACCGCCGCGGCGATTACCCGGGTCGTTCCGCTGCTGCCGAAGCGGCCGCGAAGCTGGATCGTCGCCGGCGGCGGCGCGCGCAATCTCACCATGCTACGAATGCTGCGCGAGCGGCTCGCGCCTGCCACCGTCGAGGCCGCCGATGCGCTGGGCTGGTCGACCGACGCCATCGAGGCCCAGGCGTTCGGCTTTCTGGCGGCGCGGGGGCTGAAAGGCCTGCCGCTCAGCTATCCCGCCACGACCGGCGTGCCGATCCCGATGACCGGCGGGGTGATCGCAAGGCCGTGAGCGGGCGATTTACGCCAACGCAGCGACCTTGACTGTTTAATGCAGATGCATTTAGATACATGCATCTGCATCAAGCTGCGAGTTAGCGATGGCCGCCCCGCTCAAACTGATCAGTCACAAACTTTGTCCCTATGTGCAGCGAGCGGTGATCGCGCTGACGGAGAAGGGCGTTGCCTTCGAGCGGATCGACATCGATCTCGCCAACAAGCCGGACTGGTTTCTGGCGATTTCTCCGCTCGGCCGGACGCCGGTGCTTCTGGTCGGCGACGTCCCGATCTTCGAATCCGCCGTCATCCTGGAATATCTCGAGGAGACCGAACCGAAGCCGCTGCATCCGGCGGATCCTTTGCGCCGTGCGGAGCACCGCGGCTGGATCGAATTTGGCTCCGCGGTCCTCAACGATATCGCGGGCTTCTATGGCGCGCCAAGCGATGTGGCATTTCAAGCCAAGACAGCTCAACTGGAGCAGCGTTCTGCGCGACTAGAGATGCGCGTCGTCGCCGCGCCATGGTTTGATGGCGGAAATTTCTCGCTGGTGGATGCGGTGTTCGGTCCGGTGTTTCGCTATTTCGACGTGTTCGATGAAATCGGCGACTTCGGAATTCTCGCCGGCAAACCGAAGCTGGCGCGATGGCGCAAGTCGCTTTCCGAACGGCCCTCGGTGCGCGCGGCCGTCGGATCGGATTACCCGGCGCTGCTGCGCGATTTCCTGAAGCGGCGGAATTCGTGGATATCGCGCCTGCAGGCGCAGGCGGCGGCATAGTCGCATCGGTTCGGTGTCAGGACTCGGCAGCCATCCGGGCGAGCGTCGCCACGGTATTCATGTTGCGCGCGGTTCCTGATTTGGCGGCGGCAATGACCAGCTTCGATGAGCCCATGCCCTGACCGTAATGGATGTAGATCTCGCGGCGCCCCAACCGGATCTCTTCGTCCCGCTGGCCGCGAATGCCGGCGAGCGCATCCGCGGGCGGTGCGCGGTCGAGGAACACCGCCATGGTGCGGTTAGGCGCGGCCTTCGGGAATGGATTGTCGGCGAGGACCTGCGCCATCTCGGCGGCGGTGCGAACCAGCGCGCCGACCGGCTTGCCGGCGAATGCCTGCAGCCGCTTTTCAAGAGCCGCCTTGATCGCGGCTTCGGACTTGCGGCTTTCGAACACGACGTTGCCGCTGGCGATGTAGGTGCGGACGCTTCCGAAGCCGAGTTCCTCGCACAACGCCTTGAGGTCGCTCATCGGCAGCTTGCCGGTGCCGCCGACATTGACCGCACGCAGCAGCGCCACGAACGAGGTCATGATCGATCCCTTGACCGATTCCCTGGCCGATCCGATGGCTCAGCGAACGTTGGCGAGCCGCATGTCGAGATAGCCGGTCACTGTCTGCATCAACGGCTCCAGCTTGCCGTCGAAGAAATGGTTGGCGCCGGGGATGATCTGCTGGTCGATCACGATGCCCTTCTGGGTCTTGAGCTTCTCGACCAGCGTGTTGACGTCCTTGGGCGGCACCACCGCGTCCTTCTCGCCATGCACGATCAGCCCGGAGGACGGGCAGGGCGCGAGGAACGAGAAGTCGTAGAGGTTGGCCGGCGGCGCGATCGAAATAAAACCCTCGACCTCGGGGCGGCGCATCAGCAGCTGCATGCCGATCCAGGCGCCGAACGAGAAGCCCGCAACCCAGCAGGCGCGCGCTTCCGGATTGATGGTCTGTGCCCAATCCAGCGCGGACGCGGCATCGGACAGTTCGCCGGTGCCGTGATCGAACGATCCCTGGCTGCGGCCGACGCCGCGGAAATTGAAACGCAGCACCGAAAATCCGCGATGGGCGAAGGCGTAATAGCACTGGTAGATGATTTGGTGATTCATGGTGCCGTGAAACTGCGGATGCGGATGCAGCACCATCGCGATCGGCGCATTCTTCTGCTTCGCCGGATGGTAACGGCCTTCGAGGCGGCCTGCGGGGCCGGTGAAAATGACTTCAGGCATTGATGGTCCTTGGCAAAATCAACCGGCTTTGTGCTGGCTCTGTCTGGCGCTTTGGCAGACAAGAACTCGCGGAGAACAAGGGGCTGATCAGACGTCGTCGGGGCGATGCGCGAACGGCGCCTGGTGAACTGGAGGCCGCGTTCTAGCATGAGGCGAGGGGCAAAAAGCAAGGGTTTTGAACATCCGGCAGGCTGTTCAAGACGTTAGTGTCTCGATTGCGGGGAGACGCCAGCATCGCCAGTTGGCATAAAGCCGGACGTCACCACCGGCTTCGGTCGGCGGCGCCGTCGGATCGAAAGCTTCCATTTTGAGGTATTATAATACTTAATGTCAGGCCGGATCTACCTTGATTGGAATGCAACGACACCGCTTCGCAATGAGGCGCGGGAGGCGATGGCTGCGGCATGGGAGCTCTGCGGGAACCCGTCCTCGGTCCACGCCGAGGGCCGCCAGGCCCGGAAGCTGGTGGAGGACGCCCGCGCCATCGTCGCGGGCGCGGTCGGCGCGGTGCTGAGAAATGTCGTCTTCACGTCCGGCGGAACCGAGGCCAATGCGCTGGCGCTGGAGCCCGGGCTCAGGCGGGGCTCCAGCCCCGGCGTCGAAAGGCTGGTGGTCTCGGCCATCGAGCACGCCTCGGTTCTCGCAGGGGGGCGGTTTGCGGCGCAAGCCACCAGTGCCGTCGGCGTCACGTCCGCCGGAAGGCTGGACCTGGAGCAGCTCCGCGCGGCGTTGGAGGGCAAGCCCCCGGCGCTGGTGTCGGTGATGCTGGCCAACAATGAAACCGGCGCGGTGCAGCCGGTGGCCGAGGCGGCCGAGATCGTCCATGCCGCTGGCGGCCTGCTGCATGTCGATGCGATCCAGGCCTTTGGAAAAATCCCCGTAGATATGAACACGTTGCATGCCGATCTGATGACGCTGTCAGGGCATAAGATCGGTGGCCCCAAGGGGATGGGGGCCCTCATTCTGGCGGAAGGGCTGCTCGGGCTCGAGCCGCTGTTGCGCGGCGGCGGTCAGGAACTCGGTCGCCGGGCGGGAACAGAGAACGTAACGGGAATTGCTGGGTTCAGAGCCGCCGCGAAGGCCGCGCTGGCAACGATGTCAGGCGACGCCATTCGTCTCGAAGGTCTGCGGACCCGGCTCGAAAGCGGCCTGCGGCAAACCCCAGGTGCCCTGCTGTTCTCCAGCGAGGCGCCTCGATTGCCCAACACCACGCTGTTCACGGTTCCGGGCCTGAAGGCGGAGACCGCCGTGATCGGCTTTGATCTTGCCGGGATTGCGGTGTCTTCGGGTTCCGCCTGCTCATCCGGCAAGGTGCAGCCCTCGCATGTGCTGGAGGCGATGGGATTTGGTCCTGAAATCGCCAGGGGAGCTGTGCGGCTCAGTCTCGGCTGGTCCACCTCAGACGCGGACATCGATCGTTGCCTTGAGGCTTGGCGAATGCTCGCCAGTACCTTACTTAAGGACCAGCAACGAAACACGGCTTGAACGGTTCTAAGTAGGTGATTTCGTCCGGGAAACATCGTAATAGTCTTGCGGAATTGATCCACCGCGGTCCTTGAAACCGCGAGCGGAGGAAGAAAATGGCTGCCGTACAAGAGACGGTCGATCGGGTTCGCCAGATCGACGTCGACCAGTATCGATATGGATTTGAGACGCTTATCGAGTCCGACAAGGCCCCGAAGGGGTTATCGGAAGATACCGTCCGCTTCATCTCCGCGAAAAAGAACGAACCGGCCTGGATGCTGGAATGGCGTCTGGAAGCCTATCGCCGCTGGCTGACCATGACCGAGCCGACATGGGCGCGGGTCAACTATCCCAGGATCGATTATCAGGATCTCTATTACTATTCGGCGCCGAAGCCGAAGAAGGCGATCGGCTCGCTCGACGAGATCGATCCGGAAATCCTGAAGACCTACGAGAAACTCGGCATTCCCTTGCGCGAAGTCGAGGTGCTCGAAGGCGTGGTGCGCCCTGAAGGCGAGCGCAAGATCGCGGTCGATGCCGTCTTTGATTCGGTCTCGGTGGCGACCACCTTCCAGAAGGAGCTCAAGCAGGCCGGCGTGATCTTCATGCCGATCTCGGAAGCGATCCGTGAGCACCCCGAACTGGTGAAGAAGTATCTCGGCACGGTGGTGCCGACCTCGGACAATTACTTTGCCACGCTGAATTCGGCGGTGTTTTCCGACGGCTCGTTTGTCTACGTGCCGCCGGGCGTGCGCTGCCCGATGGAACTGTCGACCTATTTCCGCATCAACGAGCGCAACACTGGGCAGTTCGAGCGCACCCTGATCATCGCCGACAAGGGCGCCTATGTCAGCTACCTCGAGGGCTGCACCGCGCCGCAGCGCGACGAGAACCAGCTCCACGCCGCCGTGGTCGAACTGGTCACGCTGGACGACGCCGAGATCAAATATTCGACGGTGCAGAACTGGTATCCCGGCAACTCGGAAGGGCTGGGCGGCATCTACAATTTCGTCACCAAGCGTGGCGATTGCCGCGGCAACAATTCGAAGATTTCCTGGACCCAGGTCGAGACCGGATCGGCGATCACCTGGAAATATCCGAGCTGTATCCTGCGCGGCGACAATTCACGCGGCGAGTTCTACTCGATCGCGATTTCGAACGGCCACCAGCAGGTCGATTCCGGCACCAAGATGATTCATCTCGGCAAGAACACCACCAGCCGGATCATCTCCAAGGGCATCGCGGCCGGCGTTTCGCAGAACACCTATCGCGGGCTTGTGACGGCGCACCGCAAGGCGACCGGCGCGCGCAATTTCACCGCCTGCGATTCGCTTTTGATCGGCGACAAATGCGGCGCGCACACCGTGCCCTATATCGAGGCCAAGAATTCCTCGGCGCTGTTCGAGCACGAGGCGACGACGTCGAAGATCTCCGAGGACGTGCTGTTCTATTGCGTGCAGCGCGGCCTGTCCCAGGAAGAGGCGGTCGGCCTCGTGGTCAACGGCTTTGTGAAGGACGTGCTGCAGCAACTGCCGATGGAATTCGCGGTGGAAGCGCAGAAGCTGATCTCGATCTCGCTGGAGGGGAGCGTGGGGTGATCCGGGCGATTGGGAGAGTCTTGGTACTCGTTATCAACGCTCTCATTATCGCCTATTGGTGGCTGCTCGCGCTGACGCTGATTGCGGCGTTCGTCGGTGGCTTCATCGCGATGGTTGGTGCGTTCGGAGGTTGGCAAGAGACGAAGCTGTTCGGAGGCGCGCTTTTAAAGTTCGGCGGTATGGGATTCTTTTTTGTGATCGTGCTCGGTTCCATGGGTGCCCCTACCGACCCGATTAGATTGAATAAGCCGGCGCAGCTGAATGCGGTTGCGACAGTTCAGAAGGAAAAGGAATGACTGCACTACTCGAAGTCAGAAATCTGCAGGTCCGCGTCGAGGAGCGTGAAATCCTCCATGGGCTTTTGCTCACCGTGAACAAAGGCGAAGTGCACGCGATCATGGGGCCGAACGGTTCCGGCAAATCGACGCTGAGCCATGTCATCGCCGGCAAGCCGGGCTATGAAGTCACCGGCGGCGAAATCCTGTTCAAGGGCGAGGACCTGCTCGCGATGGCGCCCGACGAGCGCGCCGCCAAGGGCGTGTTCCTGGCGTTCCAGTATCCGGTCGAGATTCCCGGCGTCGCCACCATGACATTCCTGCGCACGGCGTTGAACGCCCAGCGCAAGGCGCGCGGCGAGAGCGAATTCTCGACCCCGGATTTTCTCAAGAAGGTGCGCGAGGTCGCCAAAAGCCTGAATATTCCGCAGGACATGCTTCGCCGCGGCGTCAATGTCGGGTTCTCCGGCGGCGAAAAGAAGCGCAACGAGATTCTGCAGATGGCGCTGTTCGAGCCGAGCCTGTGCATTTTGGACGAAATGGATTCCGGCCTCGACATCGACGCGCTGCGGGTTGCCGCCGATGGCGTCAACGCGCTGCGTTCGCCCGATCGGGCGATGGTGGTGATCACGCATTATCAGAGGCTGTTGAACTACATCGTGCCGGACTTCGTTCACGTGATGTCGAAAGGCCGCGTGGTGAAAAGCGGCGACAAGCAGCTGGCGCTGGAACTCGAGGCGTCCGGTTACGCCCAGTTCGAAGACGCGGCCTGACGCCCAAAAAGGGAATTCAAGACGGAATTGATGATGAATCTGGCACTGGCAAAAACCGAAACCATGCGCGCATTGGACGATATCTTTGCGATCGCGCGGGACCGGCTGCCCGGGACTGGCCCGGTCGCGGATGCGCGTCAGCGGGCCTTTGAGGCTTACGAACGCGTGGGACTGCCGCACCGACGGATCGAGGACTGGAAATACACCGACCTGCGCGTGTTGATGCGCGAGTTGCTGCCGCTTGCCGCGGCACCCGATGCCGCCGCGCTGAAGCGCGCAGGCAGTGCCTTGAAGCTTCACGCCATCGCGGGCGTGCGCCGAATGGTGCTGGTGGATGGCGTATTCGCGCCAAAGCTGTCCGAAATGACCGATCTGGAGCGCGGACTCGGCATCCGCACGCTGCGCGATGTGCTCGAGGCCGGGGACACGGCGCTGCATGAGCAACTGTTCGCGCCTGACAACTCCAATTCCATGGTAGCGCTCAACAGCGCGATGATGACCGATGGCCTCGTGATCGAGGTCGCCGACGGCGCCGCGCTCAGCCAGCCCCTGCACATCGTCCATATCGCCAGCGGTGCAGCGCCGGCGGCGATGTTCACGCGCTCGTTGATCCGTGTCGGCAAGGCCGCAACAGCGACCCTGGTGGAGAGCTACATCGGCGCGGAGGCTGCGAAGGCCTATCAGGTCCACGACTCCCTGATCGTTTCGATTGGCGATGGTGCGCGGCTTGATCATGTGCGCCTGGTCGAAGACGGTCGCGAGGCCTTCAACGTCTGCTCCGCGGTGGTGACGCTGGGCGCCCGCGCGCATTTCAACACTTTCGGGATGAATACCGGTTCGCTCGTCAGCCGCTATCAGGCCGTCATCGCGGTCGCAGGCGAGGGCTCCCGGGTCGAGACCAACGGCGTCAATCTGCTCAATGGCCGCCAGCACGCCGACACCACGCTGTTTCTCGATCACGCGGCGGCCAACTGCGCCAGCCGCGAGATCTTCCGCGCCGTGGTCGACGAGCGCGGCCATTCGGTGTTCCAGGGCCGCATCATCGTTCGCCCCGGCGCGCAGAAGACCGACGCCAAGATGATGACGCGGGCGCTGCTGCTGTCCGACGAGGCCGAGGCCGAC
>NZ_SSNA01000104.1 GCF_004799445.1 Bradyrhizobium sp. | reverse complement strand
CAGCCTCGTGTGCGCATGGTAGTGGTAGATGCACACGAGTATTCACAGCGAGTTCACCGGAATCGCCCGGCATTCCCGCACGCAATGGTTTTAACGGTTTCCTTCGCGCTCTCCCCGGTGACCGGGCTTTCTTGCCACCGTCATTGACGGAGTTGCCTCCACCAACTTGATGCCAGCGTCGGGGCATCAGGACCACACGACTTCAACGTCCGCAAGCAAAGCGCCCTCGTCAGAAGCGCCACTTGCGTCCACCGCATCCCGCCCCGCGTCCGTGACGATCGCGAGCGCCCCTCTGTGAGGCGGGACGGGGCAAATTGGTAAAGATGATTTGCCCGACGGGGAAAGCGGAATATTTTTCACGAAGGGACTGGACACGAAAATCGCCGGACAGCCCGTCGGGCAAATCACAGAGGTCCGCAAGGGCAGCGAAATGACGCGATGTGCCATGAACGGAAATGATCCCATCGATTAACTACCAAGCCGCCGTTGAGCGAGTCGAAGCAAGATCGTTTCAGCTTCGCTATCGATTTCTCGCACGATCTCCGCCGCAGGCTGTATCTTGTGAACAAGGGCAGCACTCTGCCCCGCCCAGAGCGACAAGGCATCGATATCGCCCTCAGCGTCGGCTGCGGGCGTATAGGATCGATAGCGCAGGATTGGCCCGCGAGATTTCGAGGTAGCCACGACATCGCCCTCGCCAGGCCGCTGGCCCGTCGTCGGGCGTCCGGCGGCTTCCCAGGCAGCGACCGTACTATTGCGCAGTACGCGATGAGGCGCCTTGGGCCAGCCGATATCGAACAGTTCTTCGAGATAAACTGTATCGTTTTCTGTTGCCTGCAAAATTCGCTCGCGATAGTGCGGATGAATGGTCGCCTCGTTGCTTGCAAGAAAGCGGGTCCCGATCCAGGCCCCCGAGGCGCCGAGCGCCAAGGCTGCAGCAAGCCCACGACCATCGGCGATACCCCCCGCCGCTATAACTGGAACTGGCCCGACAGCATCGACCACGGCGGGAATGAGCGGCATCGTTGCCACTCTTCCACGCACATGGCCGCCGGCTTCCCATCCTTGTGCGATAACGACGTCAACGCCACACTCCACTGCGTGGCGCGCTTCTGTGGCCGTGCTGACCGTGTGAAGCACGATTGCGCCGCCAGACTTCGCGCGGGCAACAAGGGCCGAAGGCTCGCGCCAAAAAAAGGAGATAACCGGCACGCCCTCCTGCAAACAGGCCTCGAGCCGCTCCTCTTGCGGAAATTCCAAGACCAGATTGACGGCGAACGGTTTGGCCGTGAGAGCGCGAGTTTCGCGAACCTGCCGGCGCAATGTCGGTATATCCGCCGCCCATAACGCAAGCGTACCTAAACCGCCGGCATTGCTGACTGCCGCCGCAAGAGCGGGGCCGACCGCGCCGCCCATGGGAGCTTGAACTATCGGAACTTCGATCCCTAGCCGCTCACAACCTGCCGTAATCATTGAGGCCCTCCGAAGCGCGATACATCGCTGTCGAACATCAGATCGAAGTAGCGGTCAACGGCATCCAGCAGGGAACGGAAGGTGGAGGGACTAGGCATCGCTTATCGCTCCTTGGCGGCAGCGCGCGTTATCAGCTGAAAGCACGCAGTTACTGACGACCAGCGCCAGTGCAGCGATGATGCTGGCCACCCTGAACGCGCTGCTCGATCCGGCTAACAAACTCACTGTCAAAGGGCCTGCAATCTGGCCGGCGGCGAAAGCAGCGGTCATCATGCCGATACCTTGCGACGCCTGTGGGCCAGCGACACGCAACACTTCCTTGATGCCGGCCATGGTAATGACCATGAAGGTGCCGCCCACGCAGACCGCGGCGGTCAACAAGGTTACTACGTTGAGTGAGAACACGGGTGCCAGTACGCCGACCGCGAGCACCCACTGGGCTCCCGTCCACAAACGCCACGGCGCCAGGCGATGACCGACCTGTGCGGCGGCAAGTGTGGAAAATGCGGCGGCAGCGCCGAACACCGGCCACACCCAGCCGAACACCGCCGGATTGTCGATATATCCGCGAGCCAACGCGGGAAGGAAGGTCGCCGGAATAATATAGCCGTAGCCAAACAGGCCGTAGCAGGCGGCGGCAACAAAAGCTCGGCGCGGCACCCCGTTCATTCTTGACGCCGCCGCGTCCGCGGGAACCAGGTTCGTGGCCAGCGGCCACCAAAGGAAAAATGCGAGCACAGCGGCAACGACGCCCATGATGATCCACGTCGAGCGCGAACCCCAGTCGTCGAGCCCCGCAGCGAGGCCCACGAGACCGGCAAAGACGATGCCGATGCCGACTCCGGCAAAGACAAATCCGGACCATTGCCCCTTGTTGCACCGTGCGAGGATCGGCATCGCCCAAGCCGAGACCCCAACCAGCACGAAGGCGCTGGCTACACCCGCGGAAAATCGAAACCCAAGCCAAAGCAGTGGCGAATGGCTAAGTCCCATGGCCACAGTAAGGACGGCGACGCAAATCAGGCCCCAACGGATTGCGCGTACCGGTCGAGGTGTGGAGGCCATGCAGATCAGCGCGCCGGCCAGGTACCCCAGATAATTGGCAGTGGCGAGCCAGCCTCCCTGCGCCAACGTCAGCCCCATGTCCTGCTGCATCAGTGGCAGGATCGGCGTCAGTGAAAAACGGCCGATTCCCATGGCGCTGGCTAGCGCCAGCAAACCTACCGTTGCGGCAACAATTGCGGAAGGTTCAGAAATTCTCCTATTCATGGCGCTAGATTAGGGCGCACCTGGTATTCTATGATATCGAATAGTTGAGAACATATCATTCTCAAAAATGGAATAGATTCGATGGACTTTGTCGATCTTCAAGTTTTCAAATGCGTCGTCGATGAAGGCGGCATCATCAAAGCCGCGCGCAAGTTGCATCGGGTGCCGTCGAGCGTCACAACGCGGGTCAAGCAACTCGAAGCTTCGCTGGGCGTGACGCTGTTCCACCGCGACCGGCAGCGTCTTCATCTCTCGCCTACTGGCGAGTTGTTGTTGGCTTATGCCGAGAGACTCATCCAACTCTCGGATGAAGCACGCGCTGTCGTCTCTGGCGGGATGCCACAAGGCGTGCTGAAGCTGGGCGCGCTGGAAAGCACGGCCGCGAGTCGGCTACCGCGCATCCTCGCGGACTTTCATCGCCGTTACCCGGAGGTACGTCTGGAACTGACAACGGGTACCAACGATGACCTCATGAACAAAGTAGCCGACCGCCGTCTGGATGCCGCCTTCATCGCGGAAGCGCCGGCGGCGCGCGCCTTGGAACACATTCCGGTCTTTACCGAGCGACTGATCGTCATTTCCAGCTCCGACCATGCACCGATCAGGCGCGCGCGTGACGTGGAAGGCGCTTCGCTCATCGCGTTTCCGGAAGGTTGCGCGTACCGCCGCGTGTTGCAACGTTGGCTCGGGCGAGACAGTCTCGCGACGCTGCGGGTGCTGGAGCTCGGTTCTTACCATGCCATCGTCGCATGCGTGGCTTCCGGCACCGGCATCGCGCTGGTGCCTGAGTCGGTGCTGGACACGATGCCGGACGCACATGTGCTTAGACATGCGATTCCAAAGGCGCAGGCCGACATCACGACGCCACTTGTCTGGCGACATGGCGAGATTTCGCCACCGGTGCTGGCGATGCGAACGCTTATCGCCTCGTGGTCGAAGGGAAAAAAGCCGAAACTTGCGCTCACGCCGCGCAGGCCGCCTACGCAATGACGAAAGCGGCCTGTGCCAGAATATTCACCAACGATGGCGGCGATGTTCACCTACCGTGATGATGACCTCGGCCCCACCCATAATGATGACCTCGGCCACCGTGATGGCCCCAGGCTGGATGGCCGTGGCCGTGGCCACCCCTTACTTGAATGATTGAGCTGTCGGTATCGGCCGGTGCATTAAGGTTTGCGGCCGGCATTGCCGACGCAGACAGGATTGGAGCGAGCGCAAGAGTGCAGGCGGCGAATCCGATCAACAAAAGTCGTTTCATGTTTCCTCCTCAAAATCGCGTTATGCGCGAGGAGAGAATGTTCCAAGTTCCGTTGAGTTCCATTGAGTTCCATTTTTATGGCGCCGTAACGCCCGGCCAGCCTGACGACGATTCTCGCTTCGTCTTGTCGTCCGCGAGCTTGCCAATCAGGGCACAATCGGCGCCGGCCCGAAGCGCCGTTCGACGGGATGGAAGCAAAAAGCCCCGGATTTGCACCCGGGGCTTTCGTCGCAGTTAGCGGCAGACCAATATCTTACTTCTTTCCGGTCTTGCGAGCGTCGTTCATTTTGTCGCCGGGAGTGGATTCCGACGCCCCTTTAGACATGCCTGTCGTTCCTGTCGTCGACGAGTCCTTCATTTTGTCGCCCGGCGAGAGCTCGGAAGCGCCCCGCGAGTTCGGTGAAGTCGAATTGTTCATCTGGGTGCCTGGTGCAGTGTCCGACGCGCCCTTGGTGCCAGATGAACCGGCGAAGCTGAAGCCCGATGATCCGATCAGCATGGCAGTTGCCGCAATAACCAAAGTCTTCTTCATGTCGTTCTCCAATGTCGTTCAGCGTGGGTTGTGGAATTCAACGTTGGCCGAATGAGATGGTTCGTTCCAGTCAGCCATATTCAAGATGGGCTGATGGCCGGTTCCACAATCGGGAACTAATCGGGGCTGTTTGGCGGCAATTGGCAGTTTTCGCGCTTGTTTCCCCGGAATGAGAAACAAGGGGAGTTCAGCCCTTGCGCTCGGGGCCCGCGCAATGTTCGCGACTGCTGCATCGCTAGCGCGTAGGATGGGTGGAGCCAACGGGTCGCGCGAATGCGCGCCCGATGATAAACTCCGCGATACCGATCTATTTTCGTCGATGAAAGCGATGGGTTTCGCAAAGGGCTCGACCATCCTACGAGCTACGTGCTTTCCCCATTCGCTCGACAAGATGCGCACGCGAGGGTGCGGGGTCAAACCGATCGGTGAAATATTGCGTTTCGCTGGCGACCAGTCCTTCGCGGAATTCCATGATGCTCACCGCGTAAGACGGTATGCCGTCATAGGATAGGACGAATTCAGTGACCCAGAGATCGCCGCTGCCGATCATTCGCCGGACCGTAAAGCGCTTCTTGTTTGGCTGGACCAATCGGCTCTCTTGAATGTTGTGCCGGCCGCGGATCCGCTCGCCCGATTGCGGATAATCAAGCACAGCATCCTCGTGGTAGATTTCATGTTCGACCTTGAAATCGCTCGCGTCCGAAGCATCCCAATGGCGCTCCAGCGCCACCCGCACGGTTCGATCATCCATCTCAATCTCCCACCTGCGCTTGCCGTTGGTGTGAGGCTATGCCTGGCGGGGGCCCCCGACAATGTACGGATTTCGCCGGCCAGCGCGTAGGATGGGTGGAGCCAACGGGTCGCGCGAATGCGCGCCCGATGACAAACTCCGCGATACCCATCTATTTTCGTCTATGGCAGCGATGGGTGTCGCAAAGGGCTCAACCCAGCTCTTCGAGCTACGGCGGACAAGTCGCCTCCGGACCTACGTCCGCTATTCCCCGATAGCGAAAAATTCCGCAGGGCAGCGAAATGACGCGATGTGCCAATTTCAGCCGCGAGCCACCCTTCCTCCTGCTCGGGCTGTCGTATATGAGGGATTTGCCAACGGAACGTGCCGATAGTCTCGGGGGGCGAATTGACGGCGTGGATGGTGGCGACGGTTAGTTAATCAAAAAGCCGCAATCTGACGCTTGATCGACACGCGCGCGGACAGGCATTTCAACCGGGGCATGGCATGGTAAATCGATTTGCGACGGCGCAATCCACCGGGGCGATGCGGCGTTGGGGGCCTCCCGCCGTTGTGACGCTCGCGGCGATGGCCGCACTGACGGCGCTGAGCGCCGGCGCCGCGGCGAGACAGGCGCGCCCCGCGCCGCCCACCGAGGCGACGGCGCCGCGCGATGCGGGCGAGCCGATCATGGCGATTGTGTCGACCAAGACCCAACAGGTCACTTTCTATGATGCCGACGGCTGGATCTTCCGCGCGCCGGTGTCGACCGGCACCACGGGACGGGAGACGCCGGCCGGCGTATTCGCCGTCCTCGAGAAGGACCCGGACCACCACTCGAGCCTCTATGACGATGCCTGGATGCCGAACATGCAGCGCATCACCTGGAACGGCATCGCGCTGCACGGCGGGCCGTTGCCCGGCTATGCCGCCTCGCACGGCTGCGTGCGGATGCCCTACGGCTTTGCGGAGAAGCTGTTCGACAAGACGCGGATCGGGATGCGGGTGATCATCGCGCCGAACGACGCGGCCCCGGTCGAGTTTTCCCACCCAGCGCTGTTCGTGCCGAACGCGCCAGCCCTTGCGGCTGCTCCGGCGCGGGCCGAGACGCTCGCCCTTGAGGCCGCGGAGGCCGCCAGGACGGTCGACGAGGCGAAGAAAGCCGCCGCGACGGCGGCGCGCGAGACCGCATCGCTGACGGCCTCGCTGCGCAAGCTGGAATGGCTCAAGACCCGCGCCGTCGCCGAGCTCGCCTACGCCGACAAGGCGCTCGCCGCCGCCAGGACGGACGAGGCCAAGGCGCGGGCCGAGGACCTCGAGCAAAAGGCCGCCGCCAGGGCCGCGGACCTGGCAACGCAGTTCGACGCCGCCAAGGCCGACGCGAAATCGAAGCGCGACGCAGCCGCCGCCGCAAAGGATGCCGCCAAGGCGGCCGTGACGAGGAAGGCCGACACCGCCAAAGCGGCGAGCGAGGCAAAGCTCGCGCTCGAGCCGGTCTCGGTCTACATCAGCCGCGCGACGCAGAAGCTTTACGTACGGCGCAACACGCATAAGGCGTGGGCAGACGGGGGCGAGGTGTTCGATGCGACCATCGAGGTTCCGGTCATGATCCGCAATCCCGACAAGCCGATCGGCACGCATGTGTTCACGGCGATGGCGCGCAACGACGCCGGCCTGCGCTGGACCGCGGTCACGATCGACAACTCCGACGACGCCAAGGACGCGCTCGACCGCATCACCATCCCGCAGGATGTGCTCGATCGCATCGCGCCGACCGCAGTGCCGCGATCCTCGATCATCGTCTCGGACGAGCCGCTGAGCCGCGAGACCAACTATCGCACCGAGTTCGTCGCGGTGCTGAACAACCAGCCCCAGGGCGGCTTTGTGACGCGCCAGCCTACGGCCAATGTCGCCGTTGCGAACCAGAACGACTGGGGCGACAACGGCTTCGGCTTCTTTTTCCAGCGCAATCCGGATTCCCAACCCAGGAATGTTTCCCAGCGTAATTTGGATGCCCAACCTGGCCAACCTGGCCAACCTGGCCAACCTGGCACTACGCGTCGGCCCGGCGGCGGCCAGTACTATCCTCAGGTGCAACAGGGCTGGTGATAAGACGTGGCACGCCGCGAACTGAAAAAACCGCCTAGCTTTTAATGGTTGCTACGCGCTAAGGCGGACAAGTCGCCTCCAAACCCGGCCCATGGAACCATCGTCATTGCGAGGAGCGTAAGCGACGAAGCAATCCACCTTTCGTGTGGCTGTGGATTGCTTCGCTGCGCTCGCAATGACGGGATTGGCGGTCTCGTCGACCTACATCGTCGCGCCAAGCACCCAGGGCGCGAATTCGGCGCCGCCGAAGTCAAAGCTTTCGCTCTTGGTCGGCTGACCCGAAGCGGTCTTGAGGATCAGGTCGAAAATCCGCTGGCCGCATTGCTGCACGGTTTCCTCGCCGTCGAGGATGGTGCCGCAATTGACGTCCATGTCGTCTTCCATGCGCTTGTACATGGGCGTGTTGGTCGCCAGCTTGATCGAGGGCGCGGGCTTGCAGCCAAACACGCTGCCGCGCCCCGTCGTGAAGCAGACGAGGTTGGCGCCGCCGGCCACCTGGCCGGTGGCCGCGACCGGGTCGTAACCGGGCGTGTCCATGAAGACAAAACCCTTCTTGGTGACGGCCTCGGCATAGTTCAGGACGTCGACGAGATTGGTGCTGCCGGCCTTTGCCATCGCGCCGAGCGATTTTTCCAGGATCGTGGTGAGGCCGCCGGCCTTGTTGCCGGGGCTCGGATTGGCGTTCATCTCGGCGCCCTCGCGCGCGGTGTACTCTTCCCACCAGCGCATCAGCGCCACCAGTTTTTCGCCGACCTCGCGGCTGACGGCGCGGCGGGTCAGCAAATGTTCGGCTCCATAGGTCTCCGGCGTCTCCGACAGAATCACGGTGCCGCCATGCCGCACCAGAAGATCGCTCGCCGCTCCCAGCGCCGGGTTGGCGGAGACACCGGAATAGCCATCGGAGCCGCCGCATTGCAGCGCCACCGTCAACTCGCTCGCGGCGACCTTCTCGCGCGTCACCTTGTTGGCGTCGGCGAGCGCCTCGCGCACAAAGGCGACGCCGGCCTCGACGGTCTTGCGGGTGCCGCCGAGTTCCTGAATCTCCAGCTCGCGCAGGCGGCCGGCGAGCTTCTGCTCCTGCATCAAACCGCCGATCTGGTTGACCTCGCAGCCGAGGCCCAGCACGACCACGGCGGAGAAATTCACATGCCGCGCGTAGCCGCCGAGCGTCCGGCGCAGGATCGTCAGCGGCTCGCTCGAGGTCATGCCGCAGCCGGTCTTGTGGGTAAGCGCGACCACGCCATCGACGTTGGGGAAATCGGCCAGCGGATTGTCATGCGTGAACGGGTTCTTCTTGAAGATATCCGCGATCAGCCCCGCGACATGCGCGCTGCAATTCACTGAAGTGAGGATGCCGATATAGTTGCGGGTCGCCACCCGGCCGTCGGGACGGCGGATTCCGTCGAAGGTCGCCGGCAGGTCGAAGTTCGGCACCGGCTTGACGTCGACGCCATACGCGTAGTCCTTGGCGAAATCGCCCATGCCGCAATTCTGGGTATGGACATGCTGGCCCGGCGCAATCGGCGCGGTCGCAAAGCCGATGATCTGGCCGTAACGGCGGATCGGCTCGCCGACCGCAACGGGGCGGATCGCCACCTTGTGGCCGGCGGGAATGCGTTCGACCGTGGTCACGCCATCGGCGACGACCATGCCGGGCGGCAGGCTCGCGCGCGCGATCAGCACGCCATCATCGGGATGCAGTCGAATGACGGGTGCTGGGGTCATGGGGATGTCTCCTGTTGTTCCGAGGTATCGTGCCCCGGACGCTGCGTAGCGCGGAAGCGGTGCGCTGCTGATCCGGGGGCCACGTCTACCGCTCACCAGTCGGGGGTCCCGGCTCTGCGGAGCAGCGCGACCGGACGATGCTTCGCATCGCCGGGAGCACGCTGCACCGCGTCCGGGACACGCTGGCTCTACGCCTTGCCGTTGGAATCCTTGCGGGTCTGCGCGATCTGCATCCTGGCGTAGGTCGCGAGCAACCCGCTGTCGTTGAACAGGGTCACGAGCTTGAATCCCATGTTGATCGCCTTGGTCGCGCCGACCGCACCTGAGCAGTGGATGCCGGGATAGAGGCCGCGCTTGCCGCACTCCTTCACGATCTTCTCGTAGATCTTCATGATCTCCGGCTCTTCGCGGTCGAGCTTCGGCACCAGGCCATAGGAGAAGCCGAGATCGGAGGGCCCGATATAGACGCCGTTGATGCCTTCGACATCGAGGATCGATTCCATGTTCTCGATCGCGGTCTTGGTTTCCATCATCGGCAGCAACACGATCTCCTCGTTGGCGGTCTGCTGATAGGTGCCGGCCGAGCCATACATTCCGGAACGGATCGGGCCGTTCGAACGCGTGCCGCGCGGCGGGTATTTGCTGTAGGCCACGAGATTTTCGGCTTCCTGCTTGGTGTTGACCATCGGACAGATGACGCCATAGGCGCCGCCATCGAGCACCTTGCCGATGATGCCAGGCTCATTCCAGGGAACCCGCACCATCGGCGTCACCGGATGGCCGTTCATCGCCTGAAAGCATTGCACCATCGATTGATAATCCTGCACGCCGTGCTGGATATCGACGGTGACGCTGTCGAAGCCGCATTGCGCCATCACCTCGGCCGAAAACCCGGAAGGAATCGCAAGCCAGCCGTTCACCACCACCTTGCCCGATGCCCATATTTCCTTGACTTTGTTCGCCATTGTTTTTCCCTTTGCAATTGGTCCCGTCATTGCGAGCAGCGCAGCCACGAAGCAATCCGGTTTTTTCGCAGTGCTGGATTGCTTTGCTGACGATCAGATCACTCCACGGCGCTTTGGATGCTTATCTCGCTCACGCCGACGTCGCGCGCGGTGTTCACGATTGCAGCCCAGGTATCGTCCGGCAACGGCACGCCATTGCTGGTGCGATCGAGCCGCATCCTGGCCTCAGGCTCGCCCGGGATCAGCACGGCGTCGACGCCGGCGGCCGGCTTGGTGTCCTTGAAGTAGCTGACGTAGCGCGAAATCTCGCCGTCGAAGAAATTGGCGGGATCGACCACCCTGGGATCGACATAGATCGCAAACATGCCGTTGGCGAAGCGCCGGTTCGGCCCGGTCGCGCCGGTGCCGGTCAAGGCGCCGCCGAGCAGCTCGCAGATCAGCGCCAGGCCTGAGCCCTTGTGTTCGCCGAACGCGCGGATCGCGCCCTTGCCCTGGCTGTGGTCGCGCGGCCCATTCGCTTGGTACGGTCCATACAACACCGCCGGATCCTCGCTCAAATGGCCGTCGAGATCGATCAGCGAACCTTTCGGCAATTTCTTGCCGCCGCGGCTTGCGACCAGCACCTTGCCTTCGGCAACGATCGAGGTGGCAAAATCCAGCACCACCGGCCCCTGTCCCTGGCGGGGAATGCCGACACAGTAGGGCGCGGTCGAGAGCCGACGTTCGACGCCGCCATAAGGCGCGACCAGCACTGAGCCGGCCGCATTGACGAAATGGATCGATACCAGGCCCTCGGCCGCCGCCATTTCGGCCCAGTCGCCGACGCGGCCGATATGGCCGGCATTGCGCAGCGCCACGGCGGCAAGGCCCGATGCCTTGCATTTTTCGATGCCGATCCTGACGGCCTGCGGCGCAACCGTCTGCCCGTAACCGAACTTGCCATCGACCACCGCCAGCGAGGGCGTATCGACCACCAGCTCGGCGGTCTGGTTGGGCACCACGGAACCCATCTTCTTCCACCGGATATAGACCGGCACCCGGATCACGCCATGGCTGTCATGGCCGGTCAGATTCGCGGTCGTGAGATACGTCGCGATGCGGCGGGCTTCCTCCGGCGAGGAATCGGCGTGGCTGAAAACGTCCGTCACGAAGTTGATCAGATGTTGAACCTGGATGGTGACCATGGACCAGTCGCTTTTCTTATTGGTTGGCTAGGCGCTTACTTTGGCATGACCGCCGAGATAGGCGGCGCGGATGGCTTCATTGCCCCACAACTCGTCGGGCTTGCCGCCCAGCACGATGCGTCCGGTCTCCAGGACGTAGCCGTGGTCGGCGACGGAAAGTCCCATGCGCGCGTTTTGCTCGACAAGCAAGACCGTGGTATTGCGCCGGATTTCCGAGATGATCCGGAATACCGCCTGCACGATGACCGGCGCCAGGCCGAGCGACGGTTCGTCCAGCAGCAACAGACGCGGCTTGGCCATCAGGCCACGCGCCACCGCGACCATCTGCAATTGGCCGCCCGACAGGGTCCAGCCGAGCGCATTGGAAAAGGCGCGGATATCCGGAAACAGATCGAACATCGCGTCGGCTTCCCGCGACAGCTCCGATTTCCCGATGCGCCGGTTCGACGCGCCGAGCATGATGTTTTCCTTCACCGAAAGGCCCGGGAATACCCGCCGTCCCTCCGGCACGTGAGAGATTCCGAGCCGGACGATCGCCTCCGGCCCGAGGCCGGCAATCGATTGGCCGTCGAACAGGATTTCACCCGCGGCCGGCTTGGTCAGTCCGGAGATCGCCCGCAGCGTGGTCGATTTGCCGGCGCCGTTGGCGCCGAGCAAAGTCACCACCTGCCCTTCCTCGACGCTGATCGAGACGCCGCGCAAGGCTTCGATCTCGCCATAGAGCACGATCAGATCGTTGATTTGCAGCAGCGCCATTATTCGGTTCCGAGATAGGCGGAGACGACGTCGGGATGGCGCAACACCGCCAGGGATTCGCCGTCCGCGATGCGGCGCCCGAAATTGAGCACGGTGATGTGCTGGGCGGCCTCGGAGACCAGCGTCATGTCGTGATCGATGATCAGGATGGTGAGGCCTTGCGCCGCGATGCGTTTGAGCAGCGCGTGGAGTTCGACCTTCTCGCTGGAATTGAGACCCGCCGCCGGTTCGTCGAGCAAGAGCAAGGTCGGATTGGCCGCGAGCGCGCGGGCGATTTCGATCAGCCGCTGATGCCCGTAGGAAAAACTGGAGATCAGTTCGTTGGCGCGCCCTCCGAGGCCGACAAAGGCCAATGCCGACATCGCCCGCTTGACGAGCGCGTCGTCGCCGCCGGCGCCGATCAGCGTGTTGCCGGGCCGCTCGGCGCCGATCACGACGTTTTCGAGCGCCGTCATCGAGCGGAACAAGCGGATATTCTGGAACGTCCGCCCCAACCCCGCCGCGGCGCGCTGATGCGGCGGCATCTCGGTGATGTCGGTGCCATCGAGGGTGACCCGGCCGGCGGTGGCCTTGTAAAGGCCGGAGAGCACGTTCAGCGTCGTGGTCTTGCCGGAGCCGTTCGGCCCGATCAGGGCATGAACGCCGCCTCGCCTGACTTCGATGTCGACGTTATCAACCGCCTTGAGGCCGCCGAAATGCTTGGCGAGGCCTTTGACGGCAAGGACGATGTCGCCGCCAATGGTCGCGGGAGTGAGCTGCAGCGCGAGACCGGCGGCGTGCACCTTGGCCTTGGCCTGCCAGCGCTCGGTCGCGATCCTGAAAAATCCCCAGATGCCGTCCGGCATGTAGCGAACAATCAGAATGACCGACAGGCCGTAAATGGCGAGATAGAGCCCGGGGACGCTCTTCAGGAACCGCAGCCATTCCGGGATCAGGATCAACAGGCCGGTGCCGATCGCCGAGCCGATCGGCGAGGCGACGCCGCCGAGCAGCGACATGGTGAGGAACACGACCGACTCGGCAAAGGAGAACTGGTCCGGGCTGACATAGGCGAAACCGCCGGCGAACAGGCCGCCGGCCAATCCGCCCAGCACCGCGCTCAGCGCAAAGGCGAATACCTTGGTGCGGAACACGTCGATGCCGACCACGCCGGCGGCCAGCTCGTTATCGCGCACCGCGCGCATGGCGCGCCCGAGCCGGGTGTCGGCGAGATGCCAGACCACATAACCGACCAGCGCCAGCATCGCGACGCAGAAGGCCAGATAGGATTGCGAGGACTGGAACAGATCGGGCCGGCCAATCCGGGCAACGCCGTCCGGCCCATGGGTCAGCCAGATGGTGTTGATCATCACCAGCGTGACGATCTGCTGAAACGAGATCGTCACCATCGCCAGGTAATGTCCGCCGAGCCGCAGCGTCGACATGCCGAGCAACGCGCCGGCCAACAGTGCGATGACGCATCCGCCGCCAAGGCACAGCCAGTAGCTGAGATGATAGTCCGAGGTGCCGAGGCCGACGGCATAGGCACCGACGCCGAAAAAGGCCGCCTGCGCCAGATTGATCTGTCCGCACAGCCCGAGCACGACCGAAAGCCCGAACACCGCGATCGCAAAGGTGGTCGCCTGCATCAGGATGTTGTGGACGTAGCCGTCGAATTGCATTGTGGCGGCGAGCGCCACGATGACGGCTGAGCCAGCAAAATACGGCAAATGGCGCAACAGCAGCGGTTTTGGGCGCGTGGCGGACACGGCCATCGGCATATTTTGGCTGGGGGCGCTCATGCTTTCTCCGCGACACGCTCGCCGAAGATGCCCTGAGGCCGGAACACCAGAAACGCCACCAGCACCAGGAAGGCGAAGCCGTCCTTGTACGGGACAGAAATATAGGCCGCGCCAAAAGTTTCGATGATGCCGAGTGCCAACCCGCCGATGATCGCGCCGGTGACGTCGCCGAATCCGCCGATGATGGTGGCGGCGAACGCCTTAAGCGCGATCGTCGATCCCATCTGGATCGAGACGAACAGCACCGGCGCCACCAGGATGCCTGCGAGGCCACCGAGCACCGCCGAATAGATGAAGGTGATCATGATCATGGTGGAGACGGAAATGCCGAGCAGCGACGCCATCTCCTTGTCCTGCGAGGTCGCCTGCAATTTCTTGCCGAGCATAGTGTGCTCGAAGAACCAGTAATTGAAAATCACCAGCACAATCGTCACCGCGATGATCAGCAAATACTGGCTGTCGAGATAGACCGGCCCGAGCTGGATGCCCGGCGTCTCGAACCACCCCTCCAGCACCTGCGGTTGCGGCCCGTAGATTGCCAGCACGGAATTGGAGAGCAGGATCGAGGCGCCGATGGTCGCGATGATGACCGGCAAGAAGCTGCGGTGACGCAGCGGATAATAAACCCCGAGATTGAAGATCGCGCCGAGTAGCGCCATGCCGGCCAACGCGAGCAGGAACGACAGCCAGTACGGCCATCCCAAATCGACCGCGAACACCACCATCAGATAGGCGGCGACCATCGAAAATTCGCCTTGCGCGAAGTTCACCACATTGGTGGCGCGGAAGATCAACACGAAGCCGAGCGCGACAAGCGCATAGACGGCGCCGATGCCGATCCCGGTAAACAGCAATTGCAGTGCGAGATCCATGGAAATGCCCGGCAGGAGAATCTTGGGCCTGCGGTTGTTGATGGCTTTGCCGCAGGCCAAGGGGTCTGACGCAAGCCGGTCCTTCCGTCGCCGGAAGAACCGGCCATGCGATCAATCGTTGAACTCGATATGCTTATCGAAGACAATCATCCCCTTCTCGTTCCGTACGACGTTATACCCGTGCAGGCCGTCGCCATTCTGGTCGAAATTATACTCGCCCTCGGCGCCGGGGAATTTCTTCAGCGCAAGAATGGCCTCGCGGATTTTTGTCGGATCGGTCGAGCCGGCCTTGTTGATCGCCGCCGACAGGATGGTGACGGCATCGTAGGTCCAGGCGCTCTGGATGTCAGGCGCGGTCTTGTAGGTCTCACGATAGGATTTACCGAAGGCCCTCGGCGCGTCGCCGGATTCCTCGGCGTAATCGGCCACGCCAAAGGTGCCGTACAAGGCCGGACCCGCCAGTTTGGTCGAAGACACCGCGACCACCGAGGGTGATCCGACCCAGGGAATGGTGACCCCGAGCTGGCGCAGCTGGCGGGCAAAAATCCCAAGATCGTTTTCGAACGTGAAATAAGTGCCGAGCACATCGGCGCCCGATTGCTTCACCGCCAGCACGACCGGCGTAAAATCCTGGCTCTGATTGGCATAGCCTTGATCGAGCACCGGCGGCGCGCCAAGCTTGCTCAACGCGTCTGATAGCGCCTTGCCGCCGGCCGTCCCGAATGCGTCGGTCGAATGCACGATCGCCCACTTCTTCTTGCCGAGCGTATTGACGCCGAAATCGGCGATGACGCGGCCGGAATAGCTGTCATTGGGGCGAAAGCGGAACAGCCACGGATTGCCCATATGGGTCAGGTCCGGGTTGGTGCCCCCGATCATCACGGGCTTGCCGAGCTTGAGCACATCGGGCGCCATTGCCATCACCTGGGTGGAGCGGATCGACCCCAGGAACGCAACGATGTCCGGCTGCGCAGCCAGCTTGGAAAACGCCAGCACGATGCCGGGATTGGTGGTCTGGTCGTCCTCGATGACCAATTCGACCTGCTTGCCGAGGACGCCGCCGGCCTTGTTGACCGCCGCCAGCGCGAGCTTGGCGCCGTTCTGCGCCCAAAGCCCCTGCTCGGCCGCCGGACCCGTTACCGGGACGCACATGCCGATCTTGAGGGTCGCGGCCTGGGCCCGGGCGCTGCGGATGGCGTAAGGTGCGGTAATACCTACAGCCAGTCCGGCCGTAAAGTCGCGTCGCGTCAACTTCATCGATTCCTCCCGTGAGGCCGACTTTGGCGTCGGCCTTCGTTACGTTCGCAAGTTTGAGCGAAAATCCGCCGGTGTGTCTACGGTGTGTCGCGCCAAGAGTCGATTGCGATGGGAGCCTTCCGCCTGACGTATAGCTGGCTGCTTCGGGTTCGCCGTCCAGCCGGCGCGGAGATGCCTAAACTATAAGCATAGGCTATGGTTCTCCAGCGCGATCAGCCAGTTCCTTCGCTTGATACGCCCCGCAGAATCGTTGGAGTGATCCCGACATGCCGCATTTCACGATCGAATACTCCGCCAATCTCGATTCCCGCCTCGATATGGGCAAGACCGTCGACGTGGTCCGCAAGGCGGCGGTGGAGACCGGCATTTTCCCGCTCGGCGGCATTCGGGTTCGTGCCATCCGTTGCGAGCATTACGCCATCGCCGACGGCAGTCCCCAATTCGGCTTTCTCGACATGGTGCTGCGGCTCGGCGAGGGGCGCGACCTCGCGACCCGCAAGAAGGCCGGCGAGCATATCTTCCGCGCCCTGTCCGATCACCTCGATCCGGTCTTTGCCGCGGGCCATTTTGGATTGTCGTTCGACATGCAGATCAACGACAAGGAGACCAGCTGGAAGCGCAATAACATCCACGGGGCCCTGAAGGAGAAGCTCGACTTGCCCTCATCCTGAGGAGCGGGCGCAAGCCCGCGTCTCGAAGGATGAACCACCCGACCTCATGGGTTCGAGGCGGCGCTGAAGAAGCGCCTCCTCACCATGAGAGTCAAAGGTCTAGAACTGGAATGACAAATGCCCGTGCCGACGCACATCTTCGATCCGCCGTTCAACATCGTCAGGTGCAGCCACGCCGTGCTTGACGTGGTGGACCTGGATGCCAGCCGCGCTTTCTACGAAAACGCCATCGGCCTGCATGTCGAGGATCGCGACGACAGCGCGGTGTATTTGCGCGGCGTCGAGGAACAGCAGCACCACTCGCTGGTGCTGCGCAAGGCGGCCAATGCCGCCTGCAATCGTCTGGGATTCAAGGTCGGCAACGAAGCGGATCTCGACAAGGCGGCGGCGTTCTGTTCGGAAAACGGGATCGCTTACGCCTTTGCCGAGCAGCCGTTTCAAGGCCGCACCCTGCAACTCACCGACCCTTTCGGCTTTCGAATCGAGCTCTATGCATCGATGGAGAAGCGGCCGCATCTGTTGCGCCGCTACGACCTCTACAAGGGCTGCCATCCGCAGCGGCTCGACCACTTCAATGTCTTCGCCGCCGAGGTCCAGGACACCCTCGACTTCTATGCGCGGCTGGGTTTCCGGCTGACCGAATACGCCGAGGAAGACGGACCGCAGGGGCGCATCGCGGCGGCGTGGCTGCATCGCAAGGGCAACGTGCATGACTTCGCCATCACCAACGGCAAGGGCCCTCGCCTGCACCACTTCGCCTATTGGGTGCCGACCGCGATGAACATCCTGCATCTGTGCGACGTGATGGCCTCGAGCGGTTATCTCACGAACATCGAGCGCGGCCCTGGCCGCCACGGCATTTCCAACGCGTTTTTTCTCTATGTCAGGGATCCCGATGGCCACCGCCTGGAGCTCTACACCAGCGATTACTTCACCGGGGATCATGACCATGCGCCGGTCCGCTGGTCGCTGCAGGATCCGCGGCGCCAGACGCTGTGGGGCTCGCCCGCCCCGCGTTCCTGGTTCGAGCAGGGATCGCCGTTTCCGGGACAGGCTGTCCGCGAACCGCTATTTGTCGCCGATGTCACGGTTGCGGATTAGGACCACGGGGGTTTCATGAAAATGCCTATACTCGCAGCTATCGCCTCGGTGCTGGGTCTTGCGCCGGTGCTGTCGCCGATCGGCGGCCTTCATGCCGCTGAACTGAAGGTGCTGGCCGGTGGCTCGCTGACCTCGGTGTTGAATGAGCTCGGCCCGCAATTCGAGCGCGCCTCCGGCCACAAGCTTGTCATTTACTTCGATTCAACTCCCAACCTGATCAAGCTGGCGACATCGGGCGATCCGTTCGACCTCGGGGTGGTTCCCGCCGATGTATTCAGGGACGCCGCCGCGCGGGCCCGCTTTGCGCCCGGTCCAACCATCGATATCGCGCATGTGGGCTATGGCGTCGCGGTGCGCGCGGGCGCCCCCAAGCCCGATGTCGGCACACCGGATGCGTTCAAGAAGACTCTGCTCGACGCCAAATCCATCACCTTTCTGCCGGCCAGCGCCGCCGGTGCCTATATCTTAAAGGTGTTCGAGCGCCTCGGCATCGGCGAGGCCATGAAAGCCAAGACCATAGTCCAGACCGCCCCGGCCCAAATCCCTCAAGCCGTCGCCAGAGGCGACGCCGAACTCGGGATATTTGTCGTCAACGTATTGACGGCTCCCGGTGTTGAACTCGCCGGTCCGTTTCCTGCTGAATTGCAGCAGGAGCTGGTTTTCGCGGCAGGCATCGCAGCCGATACCAGGGAAGCCGCAGCCGCCGGGGCGTTCATCGACTACCTCACCACCCCCGCCGCCGCTTCTGTCATCAAGGCCAGGGGCATGAACCCCGGCTAAGCGGAGGGAGAAAATGCACCCGTGATGCTTGCGAGTGATTGGACCATGCAATGACCTTGAGTTCCGGCGGCGAAGCCATCGTCAGCAGTCTTGTCGCGCACGGCGTCGACACCGTGTTCGGCCTTCCGGGGGCGCAGATCTACGGCCTGTTCGACGCCTTCCAGCAGGCGCAGCTGAAGGTGATCGGCGCGCGGCACGAGCAGGCCTGCGGTTACATGGCCTTTGGCTACGCGCGGTCGACCGGCAGGCCCGGCGTCTTCAGCGTGGTGCCCGGCCCGGGCGTGCTCAATGCCGGGGCTGCCTTGTTGACGGCGTTCGGGTCGAACGAGCCGGTGCTCTGCCTGACCGGACAGGTTCCCACGGCTTTCCTGGGCAAGGGCCGCGGTCACCTTCACGAGATGCCGGATCAGCTCGCCACATTGCGAACCTTCGTGAAATGGGCCGAGCGGATCGAATACCCGGATATGGCCCCGACGATGGTCTCTCGCGCGTTTCAGGAAATGCTGTCGGGACGCCGCGGCCCGGTTTCGCTGGAAATGCCGTGGGACGTGTTCACGCAGCGCGCCGAAGTCGGCGCGTCAAAGGTGTTTGATCCGTTCCCGGCGCCGCAGCCCGATCCGGACCGCATCAAGTCGGCAGCCAGCTTGATCGCCGGCAGCCGGACGCCGATGATCTTCGTCGGCAGCGGCGCGATCCACGCGCGCGACGAGATTCTGGAGCTTGCCGAACTGATCGATGCGCCGGTGGTGGCGTTCCGCAGCGGCCGCGGCATCGTTTCCAATGCCCATGAACTCGGACTGACGATGGCGGCGGCCTATCGCCTGTGGCCGCAGACCGACCTCATGATCGGGATCGGAACCCGCATGGAGCTGCCGGCCTCCTCGTTCCGCTGGCCATTTCAGCCGGACGGGCTGAAATCGATTCGCATCGATATCGATCCATCAGAAATGCGTCGCCTCACGCCGGACGCCGCCGTGATATCCGACGCACAGGCCGGCACCCGCGAACTGCTCGCGGCGGTTCGAAAGCAGGGCTACACCAAAACCAGCGGCCGCCGTGCCGCGATTCGCGAGGCCTCGGCAACGGCGCTGCGGCAGATTCAGCAGGTCCAGCCGCAGATGGCCTATCTCAATATTCTGCGCGAGGTGCTGCCATCGAACGCCATCGTGACCGATGAGCTGTCGCAGGTCGGCTTTGCCTCCTGGTATGGCTTTCCGATCTACCAACCACGCACCTTCATCACCTCGGGCTATCAGGGCACGCTCGGCTCGGGCTTTCCGACGGCCCTCGGCGCCAAGGTCGCGCATCCGGACAGAGCGGTGGTCGCCATCACCGGCGACGGCGGCTTCATGTTCGGCGTGCAGGAATTGGCAACCGCCGTGCAGTACAAGATCGGCGTGGTCGTGCTGGTGTTCAACAACAATGCCTACGGCAACGTGCGGCGCGACCAGCGCGAACATTTCGACGGCCGCGTGGTGGCCTCGGATCTGGTCAATCCGGATTTCGTCAAGCTTGCGGAATCCTTCGGCGTCGGCGCTGTCCGCGTGACCTCGCCGGAAACGTTTCGCCCTGCGCTGGAAAAAGCCTTGGGCGATGGCGGCCCTTATTTGATCGACATCGAAGTCCCCAGGGATTCCGAGGTCAGCCCCTGGACTTTCATTCACCCGGCGAAGCCGTAAGCCCACTTGGCCCTGCGAACTTTTCTGAACGCCTTGCCGGGTTCGCGGCGCGAACCACTTATATTCCCTTCCCGACTTTCAACCGGCGTTTCTGCATCACGCCGACCCCGGCGTTGTCATTCGTGTGTCATTTGCCGTTGGTAGATCAGAATTATCGAACACAAGCGTCATTCGTTCGAAAAATTAGATCACGGCGCTCACGGAAACGACGGCCCGATGGGGCTCTGAGGAAGCGATCGATGCTGCGATTGCACGGCGTTGCCATGACTTACCCGAATGGCGTTGCGGCGGTGCTGCCGACCAGCATCTCCGTTCCAAAGGGTCAGTTCCTCGTGCTGCTGGGGCCCTCGGGGGCGGGCAAGTCGACACTGCTTCGATGCATGAATGGACTGGTCAAGCCGACCCAGGGCGATGTCACGGTCGAAGGCCGGGGTTCGATCTTCCGCAGTGGCCACGCGCTGCGGCAACACCGCCGACGAACCGGCATGATCTTCCAGCAGCATCATCTGATCGGCCGCCTCTCGGCGCTACAAAACGTTCTGATCGGCCGCGTCGCCGCCCATGGCGCCCTGCGCTCGATGCTTCCGCTGCCCCGCGCCGATCGCCTGATCGCATTGCAATCGCTCGAACGGGTGGGTCTGCTCGATCGCGCGCTCGATCGCGCCGACGAACTCTCCGGCGGACAGCAGCAGCGCATCGGCATCGCCAGGGCCATGGCACAGCGGCCGCAAATCGTTTTGGCCGACGAGCCGGTGGCGAGTCTCGATCCGGCGTCGGGCGAAAAAGTGCTTGCCGACCTTCACCGCATTTGCCGCGAAGACGGCATTACCGCGATCGTCAGCCTGCACCAGGTGGAATTGGCCCGCCGCTTCGCCGATCGCGTGATCGGTCTGGTGGGTGGCCGGATCGTTTTTGAAGGCACGGCGTCGCAGCTGGGCCAAACCATTCTCGAACAAATCTACACCGCCGCTCCATCCCGGATGGAAGCGGCTTAGTCGGCACATCTCAGCTCATCGAAATGGATCAGGTCATGGAACGTAGAAGCTTCTTGCTCGGCTGCGCGATCGGCGGACTGGGTCTCGCCATCGGTCCGGCCAGCGCTCAACAGACGCAAAATCCCGCCACCCTGCGCGTAGCGCTGCTCCCAGACGAGAACGCCGCGACGATCATACAAAATGCCCTGCCGCTGAAGAAATATCTCGAGCAGGCGCTCAAGAAGGACGTCGAGCTGATCGTCACGACCGACTACTCCTCGATGATCGAGGCGATGCGGTTCGGCCGGATCGAGGTCGCCTATTTCGGGCCGCTCTCCTACGTGCTGGCCAAGTCGAAGGCACCGGCCATCGAGCCCTTCGCCGTCGGCGTGTCGAAGGGATCGCCGACGTATAAGAGCGTCATCATCACGCGCGCGGATGGACCGGTGAAATCGCTCGCCGACATCAAGGGAAAGATGATGGGATTTGGCGACTTTGCCTCGACTTCCAGCCATTTGATCCCGCGCGCGTTGCTGGCCCGCGGCGGCCTTTTCGGCGACGCCGACTACAAATACGTGCTGCTTGGCGCGCATGACGCGGTCGCCCGCGCCGTTCAGTCCGGCCAGGTCCAGGCTGGCGGCCTCAGTCAGGAGATATTCAAGTCGCTGGTCGCCAAGGGCACCATCGATGGCGACAAGGTGATCGTGCTGGCGGAAAGCGATCCGATCCCGAACTATCCGATGGTCATGCAGGGATACCTCGCGCCTGAACTCAAGGCCGCGATCCGGGCCGCCTTCCTCGAACTCAACGATAAAGAAATCCTGAAGACGTTCCGAGCCGAAGCATTCGTTGCGACCGACGACCACGCCTACGACATCCTGCGGGAGACCGCGAAATTGCTCGATCTCGATCTTTCGAAGCTCAAGGGATGAGCTACGCCACTCCCACCCGCTACGACGCCATTCTGGCCCGGGACGGCTCCGCGCAGATCAGGCGAGCTGGCGTCATTCTCCTTGTCGTCATTCTGATCGGTGCCGCGATGTCGCTCACCGGCCTGCTCGACCCGCAGCGGTTCGCGGATGCCTGGCCGGCGATCAAGCAGCTCGCCAGTGAAATGTTTCCACCTGATTTCAAACGCTATCACAGCTGGCTGAGGCCGCTGGCCGATACGCTCGCGATGTCGGTCGCGGGAACCGCCCTCGCCGTCGCGCTGTCGCTGCCGCTTGCCTTGTTCGCCGCCCATAACACCACACCAAACCGGATCGTTTACGTGACAACGCGGGCAATCCTCAACCTGCTGCGATCGATCCCGGAACTCATCATGGGCATCATCTTCGTCGCCATGGTCGGCTTCGGCGCGCTGCCCGGCGTGCTCGCCGTCGGCCTGCACTCGGTCGGCATGATCGGCAAATTCTTCGCCGAAAGCATCGAGCACGTCGATCCAAAGCCGATCGAGGCGGCGCGGGCCGCAGGCGCTTCACCGTTCCAGGTCATCTGGCACGCGGTGTTGCCTCAGGCGATGCCGCAGCTTACGGACACCACCATCTACCGCTGGGAGTATAATTTCCGCGCCTCGACGGTGCTCGGCGCCGTCGGCGCGGGAGGCATCGGTTTCGAGCTGATCGCTGCCTTGCGCGTACTTGAATACGCGCAGGTTTCGGCGATCCTGATTTGCATTCTCATTTGCGTGACGATCGTGGATGGCATTGGGGCCGCCCTGCGGAACTACCTGAAATAGCCGAAGAGACCGACGCCATGGCCGAAAGACCCAAAATTGTCGTGACCAACCCGGTCTTCCCCGAGACCAGGGCGCTGCTCGAGGGACACGCCACCGTCGTGGTCAATCCGGCCATCGAGCCCTGGTCATATCAGGAAGTGCGACAACGCTGCCGGGATGCCGCGGGTCTGCTGGCGTTCATGAACGACAGGATCGACGCCGCCTTCCTGGCCGCCTGCCCAAGGCTTCGCGTCATTGGAGCAGCGTTGAAGGGTTTTGACAATATCGACGTCGAGGCCGCGACAAATGCCGGCGTGTGGTTGACGATTGTCCCGGATCTGTTGACGGTGCCGACGGCCGAACTGGCGATCGGGCTTATGCTCGCATTGGGACGCAACATCGTCGCCGGCGATCAGGGCATCAAGAAGCGCGGATTTAACGGCTGGCGTGCCCAGCTCTATGGCGCGGGCCTCGCCGGCACAACGGTAGGCATCGTCGGGTTTGGTCTTGTCGGACGCGCGATCGCCGAACGCCTTGTCGGATTTCAATGCCGGCTGCTGGCCCATGATCAGTCGGTTTCCGGGACGCTGGCGAAATCCTGGCCCTATGTCACCCTGACAAGTTTTGCGGACGTGATCGCCAACTCCGACTACGTCGTGCTTGCGCTGCCGTTGACCGCCGACACCACGCACCTCATCAATTCCGAAACCATCGCGGGCATGAAGGCCGGCGCGAGGCTGGTTAATCCCGCTCGCGGCTCGCTGGTCGACGAGAGCGCGGTGGCGGACGCCATCGCCCGCGGGCAGCTTTCGGGCTATGCCGCGGATGCCTTCGAATGCGAGGATTGGGCCATCGAGGATCGGCCGACCCGCGTCGATCCACGGCTTACCGCGCCATCGGCGCCAACGGTTTTCACCCCGCATATCGGATCGGGCGTGACGGACGTTCGGCGCGAGATCGAGCTTTCCGCCGCACGCAGCATCCTCGACGTTCTCGCCGGCCGCGTTCCGTTTGGCGCGGTCAATGACCCCAGCAAGCAGTTGGTTCATGCTCAATCTCGTTCACGCTAAGACCTTTCTTGCGGTGCTCAGCGAACGCGGATTTCGGGCCGCCGCGCGCGACCTCAATCTATCGCCCTCGACCGTCGTCGAACACATCAAGCAGCTCGAGGAAGACCTGGCCGCGCCGCTGCTGGTGCGCCGGCGCGGAATTGTCGAGCCGACATATCAGGGGGCGACGTTCGCGCCGCTTGCCCGCGCCATGCTGGATACCGCCGAACGCAGCCGAACCGCGATCGCCCAAGCCCCCCTGCGCATCGCGGCGTCGAGCAACATCGGCACCTATCTGCTGCAAACCATGCTTGCTTCCTTTCAGGCGGCCGATCCGTGTTCCCTCGATCTGTGGATCGGCCCGAACCCCGATGTCGCCGACCGCCTGGCGAACGGTACCGCCGACGTGGCGCTGATGGAGTGGTGGAGCGGCCGGCCCGGTTTTTGCGAGCATACCTGGCGAAAGGAACCGCTCGTGGTCATTGTCGCTCCCGATCATCCCTGGGCCGCACGGGACGCGATCGAGGCCAGCGAACTCGCCAGCCAGACGCTTTTGGGGGGCGAAGCCGGAACCGGAACGATTACGCTTCTGAGAAAGCAATTGGGACCATTCGCGGAGGGTTTGACGGCGATCGGGGGCTTTGGAAACACGGAGGCGGTCAAACGGGCGGTCCGCGCCGGCCGAGGCATTTCGCTGGTGATCGCGGCGGCGGTCGCCGACGAAGTCAGCGCAGCACGGCTGGTCGCGCTGCGCCTGAAGGGCATCGAGCTCGCAAAAGAATTGAAGATCATCGCGCCGATCGGCCTGCCCGATACGGCGCCTGCCGCGCGCCTGGTCGCCCACGTTCTGATGGGTTCCGGCGCTGACCAGGATGCAGCAGGGACCAGCGCTCGATAAGTTGCGAGCGCGGCTGCGGCGACAAAGTCCCCGTCACCGCACCTTCCTGAACGTCAAATTGATGCGCTGCCGGCCCATCAGGGGATGCTCGCCGTCGGCAAGCGGCGCGACGCCGTGAAAGTTGAGCCGCGCCGGCCCGCCCCAGACCGCGACGTCGCCATGCTCGAGCCGAAACCGGCGCGGCTTGTCGCTGCGTTTCAGCCCACCCCACAGGAAGATCGCGGGCAGACCGAGCGATACCGAGACAATCGGCGCGCCGAAATCCAGTTCGTCCCGGTCCTGATGCAGGGACATGCGCGCGCCGGGGACGTAGCGGTTGACCAGACATACATCCGGTGAAAACCCGGCAAATCCCGCGTGGTCGGCCGCCCGCCCGGCGAGGTCGCGGAGCAAGGCCGGCATCGCCGGCCAGGGCTTTCCCGTTTCCGGATCGTCGGCACCATAGCGATAGCCGGTACGATCGGTGATCCAGCCGGCGCTGCCGCAATTGGTCATCGCCACCGACATCTGATGGCCGCCCGGCGTCACCATGCGGCGAAACGGCGCCTGCGCCACCACATCGCGCAATGCTGTCATCAGTTCGGATTCCAGCGGACCGGCGAAACCGCGCAGCAGCGCGGCGCCCACCGCGATCACCTCGAACGACGGACGGACATCGGCAACCGTTTCGAACAAATCCGCCGTCAAGGGGCCCTTACTTACTTGGCATCATGGAAGATCACGCCGACGGTATGACGGTGGCCCGATCGGATCCGGCTCACGCCATGGCGCAGATTAACGCGATAGAATCCGCGCGTCCCCTGCACCGGCCTGTGATGCACAGCAAATGCCACCGCATCGCCCTGCAGGAGCGGCACCACTTCAGCCCGCGACTGCATCCGCGGCCGCTGCTCGGTCAGCACGAATTCACCGCCCCGGAAGTCGCGGTCCGGTTCCGACAGCAGGATCGCAACCTGTAGCGGGAAGACGTGCTCGCCATAGAGATCCTGATGCAGGCAGTTGTAGTCGCCAGTTCCATATTGCAGCAGCAGCGGCGTCGGCCTTGCCTGTCCGGCGGCATGGCAGCGTTTCAGGAATGCTGCGCGGTCCCCGGGGTAGCGGATATCGATGCCCATCGCTTCGTTCCAGCGATTGGCAACGCCGCAGAGCCGCGCATAGAGCGCCGGCCGCAATTCCGCGATCAATTGCGGAAGTGGATAGCAGAAGTATTTGTATTCACCGCTACCAAAGCCGTGGCGCCCCATCACCACCCGGCTGCGGAAATGCTGGTCGTCGGGATAAAGTAACGCAAGCGCGCGGCATTCTTCCGCCGAGAGCAACCCCTTGAGGACGGCACAACCCTGCGCGTCGAGGTCTCCCTCCGCCCGTTCCCAATCGATCGCGGCAACGCGCGCGGGAATCGAGGATGGCGACGGTGCGGGACGGATGTTTTGTGCGGCTGATTTCATGACGACGATTTTCGCAAATCAGGACGCGCTGCGCCACCCGATTTCCGGCAACTGCCTCTATCACGCGATTTCGAGTACAGCCTCCATGGCCGCCGCCAGTTCGAAAATGCGGCGATCCGATCCGCCGGATGCGGCGAGCATCAGTCCAACCGGCGCTTCCCCTTCGCGATGGCAGGGCAGCGAGATGGCGCAACCGTCGATCATGTTGATCAGCGTGCAATTGCGCAGCGACAACAGGTTCGCTTTGGTGAACGCCTTGTCGTCAGCGAGGTCGGCGATCCGCGGCGGCGTGATCGCCGAGGTCGGCATCACCAGCGCGTCATAGGGCGCGAGACGAACCGTGGCGCGCGCGATCAGCGACTTTCGCGCCTCCAACAGATCGATATAGTCCGCAGCGCTGATCGTCTCGCCGCGCAGGATCCGGCTGGAGACGCGGGGATCGTAGACGTCGCCATGGCTGGCGATCAGATAGCGGTGCCAGGCATAGCTTTCCGCCGCGGCAAAGCCACCCTTGGTGTTCATCACCCCGACATCGAGGAATTCCGGCACCGCGATCCGCTCGATCAGCGCGCCGTGATGCGACAGCGTTTCCAGCGCCCTTTCGAAGGTCCGCGCCACCGTGTCCTCGAGATCATCGAGCGCGACCGTGGTCGGCACCGCCAGCCGCATGCCCCTGATCGGACGCGGCTGCAGCGGCTGCACCGGATCATCGGCGAGCACCGCGTCAAGCACCGCGCAACACTGAGCCGTGCGCGCCAGCGGCCCGAAACTGTCGAGCGTGAACGACAGCGGCACGCCGCCCGCGAGCGGCACCCGCCGCTGCGTCGGCTTGAACCCGACGATGCCGTTATAGGCCGCCGGTATCCGGCACGAGCCGCCGGTATCGGTACCGAGCGCGCCATGCGCCATGCCATCGGCGACCGATACCGCAGCCCCCGAGGACGATCCGCCGGGCACGTGGCCGGCGCGGCGCTGCCAGGTGCTTTTCGGTGTGCCGTAATGCGGATTGATGCCGATGCCCGAATAGGCAAATTCGGTCATGTTGGTGCGGCCGATCACGATGAAGCCGGCACGGCGCAGCCGCGCCACCACGGGCGCATCCGCTTCCGCCGGGGCCGAATCCTCCAGCGCCCGGGAGCCCGCGCGGGTCACCTGTCCCTTGATATCGAACAGGTCCTTGATCGAGATCGGAATACCGGCGAACGGCGACGGCGCCGCCCTGACCTGGCGCAACCGGTCCATCGCTTTCGCCGCCTCAATCGCCGCCTCGACATCGACATGAACGAAGGCCCGCGGGCCCTCGCCGGATTTGTCGGAGATCCTCTCAAGGCATTCGTCGACGAGTTTTCTGGCGTTGGTGCGGCCATGTTCGAGATCGTCGGCCAGTGCGGCCAGTGTCGGGGTGTTCGGCATGGTGCTGTCGCCTCGTCGATCGGCTATTTATTGTCCGGAACGGCTTCGATTTCCAGATCGAGCAATGCCGAGCTCAGCGATTTGCCATGCGCGTCGAGCGCGAGTGACCGCGTCACCCCACCGCCCAGCGCGCAGGCCATGACAAAATTCAACGCCGATATGTTGGGCAGCTCATAGCGGACAACCTCGCCTTCGACAACACCGGCGAAATGCGCCTTGACCCGTGCGCTCGTGACCTGCTCGAGCAGCAGCTGATAGTGTTTCGCGTCATAGGCGATCACGGAAATGTTGGAGGTATTGCCCTTGTCACCGGTGCGGGAATGGGCGATCTCGCGCAGCTTCATCGCAACTCGCCCCCGACAAATTGGACTCGCGGCGCCGCCAATTCGCGCGGCAGCAGGACCGAGGCGACGGCGACGACATCGCGCGCCGATTTGAACGCCCCGCCGCCGGCGGCCGGTCCATTGGTGTAGAGCGTTTCGACCTCATTGCCGATTCTGACCGCCTCGCGCAGGTTCTCGGTGCGGCCGGCAACCCGCACGCGGACCTCATAGGGTTCGTTGGCGTGGGCGGAGACCTGGGCGCCATGCAGGGAATCGACGCCAATCAGCTCGAACCGCAACTCGCTGGCCGCGACGCCGGTCAGTTTCAACCGCTCACGAACGATGTCGAGCGCCAGCCTTCCGCGCGCCAATGCGCCGGGACCGGCATAGGAAATCTGGCCCTCGCCGATGAAACTGTCGAGATAGCCGACCGAAACCTTGAGCGTTCCGGTGCGTCGGCTGCCGCGCCCGCCGCTGATGCGCACGCGGTCCTTGCCGATCTGCTCGATCCTCACCTGCGAGAAATCCGCCGTCACGTCGGGCTGAAGATACCGGGTGGGGTCGTGCACCTCGTAGAGCAGCTGCTCCTTGCAGGTCTGCTCGGTCACCGCGCCGCCGGAGCCCGCGACCTTGGTGATGACGAGGCTGCCGTCCTCGCCGACTTCGCCGATCGGAAAGCCGAGCCGCGCCAGATCGGGAATATTCTTGTAGGGCGGATCGGCGAAGTAGCCGCCGGTGATCTGGCCGGCGCATTCGAGCAGATGGCCGGCCACGGTGCCCTGCCCCAGCAGATTCCAGTCATCCATCGCCCAGCCAAACGCGTGGATCATCGGCGCCAGAAACAGCGCGGGATCGGAGGCACGCCCGGTGATCACGACATCGGCGCCGCCACCGAGCGCCTCCGCCATCGGCTCGGCGCCGAGATAGGCATTGGCCGACAACAGCCGGTTGCCGAGCTGCTTGATCGTGCCGTCGAACTCCATGATCGGCAGGTCGCGCGCCTTGCAGGCATCGAGCACGTCATCGCCGACGATTGCGGCGATCTTCAGCGCAGAGAGTCCCAGCGATTTCGCAATCTCGGCGGTCTTGCGCGCTGCGGCAACCGGATTCGCCGCACCCATATTGGTGACGATCCTGATGCCCCTGGCGGCACAGACCGGCAATACCGCGCGCATCCGCTCCTCGAGCAACGGATCGTAGCCGGCTTCCGGATTTTTCATGCGCGCCTGCTGGGCGAGCGCGACCGTACGCTCGCCGAGGCACTCGAACACCAGATACTGGATCTCGCCTCTTTCGGCGAGCTCGACGGCGGGCTCGATGCGATCGCCCGAATAGCCCGCGCCTGATCCGATCCTGATCGTTCGCATCACTTCAGTCCGAAATATGCGCGCCGCAACGCTTCGTTGTCGGTCATTTCCGCAACCGTACCGGAAAAGCGGATGCGCCCGCCTTCCAGCACGAATACCCGCGTCGCCACTTCGAGGAAACCGATATTCTGCTCGGCGATCAGGAGCGCAAGCCCCCGTCCGCGCAGATCGCTCAGGATTCGAATGACTTCCTTGACAAACAGCGGCGACAGCCCGGCCGAGGGTTCGTCCATCACCAAAAGACGCGGCTCCGCGGCAAGCGCCTTGGCGATGCCAAGCATCTTGCGCTGGCCACCGGAGAGACTGGACGCCGGCGCCCGGCGTTTTTCGCGCAGTGCCGGGAATAGGCCATAGAGTTCCTCGACCCGGGCGCCGGGATCGGCATGCCCCAGCGCCTGCGCGCCGACGCGGATGTTTTCCTCGATCGACAGGTCGGGAAACACCGCGAGTTCCGACATGTAAGTCATGCCGAGCCGCATCCGGTCGCTGGAGCGCATCCGCGTCACGTCTTCGTCGCCAAGCGTGATGCTGCCGTGCCGTGCCTCGACCAGACCGACCAGCGATTTGAGAAAGGTCGTCTTGCCGGCGCCGTTGGCCCCGAGCAGCAGCACGGTCTCGCCGGCGCGGACGTCGAGATCGACCCCCCACAGCACCTGCATGGTGCCGTAGCCGGCGTCGACCCCCTCCGCCTTCAGGAGCGGCGCGGCCTCAGGCGGCATGCTCGCCTCCCAGGAACACCTCGATGACCTGCGGAACCTGCACCGCGACCGCGAGCTTGCCTTCGAAAATCTCCTTGCCGGCGTTCATGACAATGACGCGATCGGTGATGTGCTCGATGAAGCCCATCAGATGCTCGACCACGATGATCGCCACCCCGCTCCGCGCCAGCGCCTTGATCCGCTCGGCGATCCAGTCGAGCTCCGCCGGATTGAGCCCGGCGGCCAGTTCATCGAGCAGCAAAAGCCGAGGTCGGGTGGCGAGCGCCCGCACCAGATCGAGCATCTTTTGCTGCGCGTTATTCAGATCGGCCGCCGGCCGGTCGGCGACATCGGTAAGCCGATATTCGTCGAGCAGGGCTGCCATGTCAGGCGGCGCCACCGCTGCCCGCCCGTAGGCCAGCGCGACCTCGATATTCTGCCGCACCGTCAGCGACAAGAACGGCTTAGGGATTTGGAAGGTGCGGTTGATGCCGCGATGAACCAGCCGGTGCGACGCAACCCCGCCGATCGAGCCGCCATCCAGCACCACCTCGCCTCCGTCGGGGGCGTAGAGGCCGGAGATCACATTGATCGCGGTGGTCTTGCCGGAGCCGTTGGGGCCCACCAATCCCAGAATTTCGCCGGCGGCGACATGGAAACTCAATCCGTCGAGCGCGTAAAAGCCGCCGAAGCGTTTTGTCAATTTGGCGACGTTGAGGATGGGTGCGGTATCAGGGGACATGCCAGCCCCTCCGCGTCGCGAGGGACACCAGGCCTGCGGGGAGAAACAGCACGAGCCCCATGATCAATAGTCCGTAGATCAGCTGGAAGTATTGCGGCGTGGTGAATCCGATCAGATTGTAGATGCCATAGAGGAGGATGACGCCGACGATCGGACCACAGATCGAGGCAACGCCGCCAAACAGCGCAAACACGATGGCGAAGATGCTGAACTCGCCGCTGAAGACATTGTCCGGGTAGAAGACCGAAACGTACCAGGCATAGACGCCGCCGGCGAGGCCCGCGACCAGCGCGGAAACCAGCCACGCGATCACGCGCATGCGCACCACATTGACCCCCGCCATCGACGCGCTGACGGCATCTTCCCGTACCGCCTGTAACGCGAGACCAAAGCGGGAGTTTTTCAGGAACACGACCGCACCGAGCGTCAGCGCCAGCACCACAAGCGCGGCCGTATAGGCGAGTGTCGGGTTGAAAGTACCCGTGAGCGAGACGCCGTACGGTCCGCGCGTGATGTTCTCGAGCGCCGGATTGGCGACGAAGTGCAACACCGCGAGCGAGGCCGCGAGATTGGCGATGGCGAAATAGGCGCCGGATAGCCGCAATAGCGGTGTCAGCAACAGCCCGAGCGCGACGCCGACCAACCCGGCAACCAGCACCGCCACAACCGCCGGCGCCTGGTAATGCATCACCAGGATCGCAAAGCCGTAGGCCCCGGCGCCGAAGAAGCCGACATAGCCGAACGGCAGATAGCCGGTGAAGCCATAGATGATGTTCACGCCCTGGGCGAGAATCAGAAAGATGACGAAATTGAACAGCAGCAGATGGTTCTGGTAGACCCCCGGCAGCACCGCGAAGACGGCGAGCAGCGGCGCGACGATGAACAACATGTGCTTGAGGGCGCTAGGCAACGCGCACCCGCCTTCCAAGCAGACCGCTCGGCCGAAGCAGCAGGATGAAGATCAGCAGCACATAGGGCAACAGATCCGCCCATGAGCTGAGATAGGTCTGCACCAGCATGTAGCAGACGCCGTAAACGACGCCGCCGAGCGCGGTGCCGAGAGGGTTGCCGAGCGATCCCAGCACCACAATGGCAAATGACGTCACCGTCGCATCGGCGCCGAATGCCGGTGTCACCGATCCGAACATGAAGGGCGCAAAGATGCCGGCGACCGCCGCAAGCCCCAATCCGATGCCGAATGCCGCGGCCGAGACGCGGTCGACATCGATGCCGGTCGCGAAAGCCTCATCGCGCCGCGACATCACGGCGCGGGTCAGCGTACCGAGCCGGGTGCGGTACAAATAGACGTAGACAAGCGCAATCGCGATCAGGCTGGTGGCGGCGGCGATCACCCAGGAAGCCGGAAATCCCTGGCCGAAGATCTGCACCGGGCCGCCAGCATCCGGCTTGCCGCCGAACAATTTGACCTTGATGGTCGAAAACACCGTGCCGAGCGCGCGGCTTTGAATCGAGCGTTCGCTGGTGCCGAAGAAAATTGTCGTCACCGCCTCGATCACCTGCGACAACCCAAAGAACAGGATGATCGACAGCATTTCCGGATTGGCCGATCCCTGCAGCCGCGGCACCAGCACCCAATACAGGAGCACGCCGACCATCAGGAAAATCACGAACGCCAGCGGCACCGCAAACAGGGGATCGATACCCGCGAGCGTGACGACGCCAAACGCCACAAACGCGCCCAGCATCAGGAAGTCGCCATGCGCGAGATTGACGATGCGCATGACGCCGAACACGAGATTGAGGCCGATCCCGACCAGGCTGAAATAAAGGCCGAACAGCACGCCGGCGACGAGCGCATAGATCAGCATCGGCGCGTTGCTCCCGGCATCCGGTCCGCGATGTGCGCTTCGCTCATGGACGCGGATAGACCGGCTTGCCGGTGGCGGTCTCGTGCGGATAGATCGAGATAAATTTGATATGGCCGTGATCGTCGAGCGCCAGTTGCCCGAGCGGGGTCAACTCGCCGATCTGACCGCCCATTTCATCGAGCGCGAAGGTGCCATCAAGCGTCTTGAGCTCTCCGGACAGGCTGAACACGGCGCGCCGCAGCTCGAGCTGATCGAGACTGGCCGCAACTGAAAGCGTCTTCTCGATGATCAGCCCGGTGGTGTATCCGGCAACGGCGTTGAAGCCGAACTCGATCTTGCCGTCGGGATATTTCTTTTCCCAGGCGGCCTTATAATCCTTCATGTTCATGCCGAAGTTGACCGGATAGTCCACCTCCGAGGGCGGCACATAGGTGAAGACGTGCTCGAGGCCCTTCTCGCCGACGTTTTTTTCTAGCAGCTCGGTCTCAAGGCCGGCATAAATGCAGAACAGCATTTTGAACTTGACGCCGACATCGGCGACATTGCGCAGGAACGCGATGTCGTTGGGCGCGTAGCCGAAATGGATCACCGCGTCCGGCTGGGTATTGTTGATGTTGTTGATGATAACGGTGTAGTTGGTGGTCTCGGTGGGAATGCCCTGGTCGTAGACGATTTCGATCGGCGCTCCGGAATCCTTGACGAATTTGCGGAAGGCGTTGGCCTGGGTGCCGGTGAACTCGTTGGTCGAGTAGAGAATCGCGATTTTCTTGATCCCGAGGCCCGGCCCGTCATGCGAAATGAAATCCGCGACCGGTTTTGGCCAGATGGTCGAGACCGGGTCGGCCATCAGCGCGATATAGGGATTGTCCTTGGAGAAAAAGCTGGCGCCGGTTCCGGTCTGGTCGAACAGGAACATCTTGCGGTCGCGCGCAATCGCCACCGCGGGCGCGGTCAGCACCGAGCCGGAATCCGCGACCAGGAGGTCGACCTTGTCCTGGGTGACCAGCTGATTGTAGAGCGTCGAGGCGGTAGCGGTGTTGCTCTGATCGTCGTAAGCGACAAGCTTGACCGGGACCTTCTTATCGAAAGCCTTTACATAGACCCCGCCGTCGGCATTTTTCTGGTCGGCCCAGAGCTTGAGCGCGCTATAAACCGGCATCGAAATCGACGCGTAGCGCCCGGATGAGGCATAGAGCGTGCCGATCTTGATTTCGGCCGGCACATCGGCGGCAAATGCCTGCGCGGCATAGGTCAAACCTGCAAGCACCACCGCGCCCATCACCCTCAGCATCAAATCCTCCCGGCATTTCTTCATTCCGGCGGACAATAGCGCGGGCGGTCGCCGGGATACAAGCGCTCCGGACCAGGCAATAGTGCGTGTACCGGAATAGGCGACATGCGGGCGGTCCGCTGGACCGTTGACGCCGGGCCGTCCAATGTCGCATCAAGATCAAAACGGGCGGATCGAAGCGAGCCCGCTCAGGGAGGGATCACCGACATGGCCGAGCCGGCGCGCGCACGCCCGAAACCGACACCGGAAACCCAGCATTTCTGGGACGGCACGCGCGCGAATGAACTGCGGCTGCAGCGTTGCGACGGCTGCGCCCATGTCTATTTCCCACCGCGCCCGTTCTGCCCCGCCTGCGCCTCACGCAAGGTCAGCGTGTTCAAGGCAACCGGCAAGGCCACGCTCTACAGCTACGTCATCCATCACCGGCCGGTCCCGGGCTTCACGCCACCTTATGCCATCGCGGTCGTGGAACTGGACGAAGGTCCGCGCATGATGAGCAATATCGTCGATTGTCCGCAGACGCCGGAGGCACTCGAACTCGACATGAAGCTCGAAGTCGCGTTCGAAAAGCTCGACGACAACATCACCCTGCCCCTGTTCCGTCCGGCGAAGGGGTAAGCATCATGCGCAGGAACCCGGTTGCGGTCGTCGGCGCCGCCGAAACCACCGAACTCGGCGTCATCCCGAACGTGTCGCAGATCCAGCTGCACGCGGATGCGGCGCTGAACGCCATCGCCGATGCCGGCCTGAAACTATCCGATATCGACGGCTTTGCCACCGCGGTCGAGACGCCGCAGCAGATCGCCCATTACCTCGGCATCACCCCGACCTGGGTCGACGGCACCTCGGTCGGTGGTTGTTCCTTCATGCTGCATGTCCGCCACGCCGCCGCTGCGATCGAAGCCGGGCTGTGCAAGACGGTGCTGATTACCCATGCCGAGAGCGGCAAATCGAATATCGGCCGCACCCCGCGCATGATCGGTCCCGACAGCCTGAACGGGCAGTTCGAGCTACCCTACGGCGTCTCAACGCCGGCCAGCACGTTTCCGATACCGGTGCTGCGCTACATGAAGACCCACGGCATCACCCATGAACAAATCGCCATGGTTGCGGTGGTACAGCGCGAATGGGCCGCGAAGAATCCGCGCGCCACCATGAAGACGCCGATCACGGTCGAGGATGTGCTGAATTCGCGGATGATCGCCTATCCGTTCCGCATCCTGCAATGCTGCCTCGTCACCGACGGTGGCGGCGCGCTGATCCTGACCTCGGCCGATCGTGCGCGGGACTTTCCAAAGCGGCCGGTCTATATCCTCGGCACCGGCGAGAGCGTGGAAACGCCGATGGTCAGCCAAATGCAGACGTTCGACAGCTCGCGCGCGTTCAGGGTCGCCGGGCCCCTAGCCTTCCGCGAGGCCGGCATCAGCCACAAGGACGTCGATCATCTGATGATCTACGATGCGTTCGCGCATTTGCCGCTCTACGGTCTCGGCGATCTCGGTTTCATGCCGCATGAAGAAACCGGCCAGTTCATCGCCGACGGCAACACAAGACCCGGCGGCAAGCTGCCGCTCAACACCAACGGCGGCGGTCTCAGCTACATGCATTCGGGCATGTATGGCATGTACGCGCTGCAGGAGAGTGTGCGGCAAATGCGCGGCATCGCGCCGGCGCAGGTTCCGGGCGCGAAGATTTCGGTCTGCCACGGCGTCGGCGGCATGTTCGCCGCAAGTGGCACGATTATTTTTACGAACGAGAGATGAGTATTTCGTGAGCGACGCGTGGCTCCCTCCTCCCCCTCACCCCGCTCTTCGCGGGGAGAGGGTTGGGGTGAGGGGCTTTATCGACGCATTCGGTCTCGCGGAGAGTCCCCCTCACCCGAAATTCGCTATCGCGAATTTCGACCTCTCCCCGCAAGCGGGGCGAGGTGATTGAGCAAAACATCAGAAGCCGGAGCACCCCATGACCAAATCACTGCAGGACAAATCCATCGTCGTCACCGGCGCCGGGCGTGGCATCGGGCGCGAGATCGCGCTGCTTTGTGCAGCCGAGGGCGCCAAGGTCGTGGTCAACGATCCCGGCGTCGCCGCCGACGGCTCCGGCTCGAACGCCTCGCCGGCCGAGGAGGTGGTCGAGGAAATCAGAAAGCGCGGCGGCACGGCGGTGGCGAATTTCGAGACCGTCGCGGAAGCGGTTCCGGCCAGCCGGATCGTCAAGATGGCGGTCGACAGTTTTGGCAAGCTCGACGGCATCGTCAATAATGCCGGCATCCTGCGCGACGCGATCTTTCACCGCATGAGCATCGACGCCTTCGAGTCCGTCATCAAGGTGCATCTGATGGGCTCGTTCTACGTCTCGCACGCCGCGGCGCGGTTGTTCCGCGAGCAGGAAAGCGGTTCGTTCGTCCACTTTACCTCGACCTCGGGCCTGGTCGGCAATTTCGGCCAGGCCAATTACGCCGCCGCCAAACTCGGCATCGTCGGCCTGTCGAAATCGATCGCGCTCGACATGAACCGCTTCAATGTACGCTCGAATTGCGTGTCGCCCTTCGCCTGGAGCCGCCTGATCGGCACCATTCCGACCGAAACCGAAGCGGAGAAAGCAAGGGTGGAAAAAATTCAGCAGATGGGCCCGGAAAAGATCGCGCCGATCGTGGCCTTCCTGCTCAGCGACGCCGCGAAAGACGTGACCGGGCAGATCTTCGCCGTGCGGATGAACGAGATCTTCCTGATGAGCCAGTCGCGTCCGCTGCGCTCGATCCATCGCGGCGAGGGCTGGACCGCGCAGACCATCGCCGAGCATGCCATGCCGGCGCTGAAATCGTCGTTCTACAAGCTCGACCGCTCGGCGGATATTTTCAATTGGGATGCGGTCTAGCGGTCGCGTTATCTCTTCAGAGGTCGTCCCTGCGTTCGCAGGAACGACCCGCATATCTTTGTCTTACCCCCAACTCCGGTTGTTCCTTCGCCCCTCGCCCGCTTTATGCCGAAATGTCGGCGCAGGATTTCCTCCCCAACAACAAAATACGGGAGGAAATCATGACAAATCCAATACAATCCGATCACCAGGCCGAGGCGGCATCGGCCGCAGTCAACCGCCGCAACCTGTTGCGCGGCGCCGCAGCGATCGCCGCCACGGCTGTGACCGTGAAGGCGGCCTCTGCAGCGACCGTCACGCCGTTTGGCGAAACCGGCGTTCCGACCAGGTCAACCGAGCGGTTGCCCTTGGGGCCACTCTCCGGGAGCCGCTATCCGGATTCTCACCTGGAGTCTCTCAAGAAGCCAAAGGTCTCTTTTGGGCCATCCGGTTTTCCGGCCTTCGCCGGCACCATGGCGGTTGAGCGCGTCGCAACCGGATTCCGCTGGGCGGAGGGACCGGTCTACTTTCCGGCTGGCCGCTACGTGTTGTTCAGCGACATTCCCAACAATCGCATCATGCGCTATTCGGAGGATGATGGTCATTTGAGCGTATTCCGCCAGCCGTCGATGAACTCGAACGGCAACACCATTGACCGGGAAGGACGCCTGATCACGTGCGAACACAGCGGCCGACGGGTCACCCGTACTGAGCTCGACGGCTCGATCACCATCATCGCCGACAAGTACAACGGCAAGAAGCTGAACTCGCCGAACGACGCGGTCGTCGCCTCCGATGGTTCGATCTGGTTCACCGATCCCGTTTACGGTATCGGCGGCAATTACGAGGGCATCAAAGCCGCGCCCGAGCAGGAAAAGCATAATGTCTACCGGGTGGATCCGAAATCTGGTGACGTCAAAGTTGTCGTCGATGACTTTGTGGAGCCCAACGGCATCACCTTCTCGCCCGACGAGAAGAAGCTCTATGTGATCGACACGGGCTTCACCGACGGGCCGGACAACCCCTCCCATATCCGCGTGTTCGACGTGGATGTCGGCGCTGGAAAGGTTTCGAACGGTAAAGTCTTTGCGGAAATGCCGAAGCCCAGTATCACCGACGGGATGCGTTGTGACACCGACGGGCGGATTTGGTGCTCCGTGGGTTGGGGCGACCCGAACGAGGACGGTGTGCGCTGCTACGCGCCTGACGGCGACCTGCTCGGCAAAATCCACATACCGGAGACTGTTGCCAATCTGTGCTTCGGCGGTACGTACCGGAATAGACTTTACATCTGCGGCTCGACATCACTCTATGCGGTCTACACGAGTGTTCAGGGCGCCATGAAGCCGTGACCATCTCTCGCATCATTGCCGATTGAGCGACGAAAAGGGGCGGATGGGGATATTCCATTCGCCACTTCGTCATGCACATCCACCTCACCCGCTATTCCTCAACCCCGCCGAAATACCATTGATTGTGATCTGGATGCCGCGCAGCACCGCATCGTCGGGGTTCTGCGCGCGGTGCTCCTTCAGGAGCTCCACCTGCACATGGTTCAACGGATCGAGATAGGGAAAGCGGTTGCGGATCGAGCGCTCCAGCAGCGGGTTGCTCTGCAGCAGGCGCTCCTGCCCCATGATGTCCAGCAGCAGATCAATCGAGGTCTGCCATTCGCTCCGGATGCGCCCGAAAATACTTTCGCGCAAGGCGACGTCCGGCACCAGTTCGGCATAGCGCGAGGCGATCGCGATCGAGCTCTTGGCCAGCACCATGTCCATGTTCGACAACAGCGTGCGGAAGAACGGCCACTCGCGGTAAAGCTCCTTCAGGAACGGCATGCCCTTGTCGGGATGCTCCTTGATCCAGGCTTCAATCGCGCTGCCAAAGCCGTACCATCCCGGCAGCATCAGCCGGCATTGCGCCCAGCTGAACACCCAGGGAATGGCGCGCAGGTCCTCGATCTCGCGGGTTTTCTTGCGCGACGCCGGCCGGCTGCCGATGTTGAGCGTGGCGATCTCGGTGATGACGGTCGAGGCCCAGAAGTATTCGGCAAAGCCCTCGGTCTCATAGACCAGCCCGCGATAGGCCTTGAAGGCCAGCGCCGATAGCTGCTCCATCGCCCTCAAATAATCCGCGTTGGGCGCGCTGTGCTTTGGCTGCAGCAGGCTTGCCTCGAGCGTCGCCGCGGCAAGCACTTCCAGATTGTTGCGGCCGACCTCGCTGTTGGAATATTTGCTGGAGATGATTTCGCCCTGCTCGGTGATCCGGATCTGGCCGTTCACGGCGCCGCCGGGCTGCGCGATGATGGCGTCATAGCTCGGCCCGCCGCCGCGCCCGACCGAACCGCCGCGGCCGTGGAACAACCGCAAGCGAACATGGTGGCGCTCGAACACTTCGATCAGGCCGATCTCGGCCTTGTAGAGTTCCCAGCCCGAGGTGACGAAGCCGCCATCCTTGTTGCTGTCCGAATAGCCGAGCATCACTTCCTGCACCGCGCCGCGGCTGTCCACCAGCTTGCGATAATCGTGCAGCGACAGCATCCGGTCCATGATGCCGGCGGACGCCTGCAGATCCTCGATGGTCTCGAACAGCGGCACGATGTTGATGGCGCTGCGGCCGGAGGGGTCGACGAGACCCGCCTCCTTCAAGAGCAGCGCGACCTCCAGCATGTCCGACATCCCCTTGCACATCGAGATGATGCATTGGGGGATGGCATCGGCGCCGAATTTGGCGTGGGCTTCGGCGGCCGCGTGGAACACCGCCAGTTCGCCCACCGTCTCCTCGCTGTATTTCACGAAGCTTGACGTCAGCGGACGGGCATTGCGCAGTTCGCTGATCAGAAGCGCGACCCGTCCCTCTTCGTTCAACGCCAGATAGGACATGCCCGGCATCGCCGCATCGATCAGTTCTGCGACCGTGCGTTCATGCACCGCCGAATTCTGCCTGATATCGAGGCTGGCCAGGTGAAAGCCGAAACAATCCACCGCCCGGCGCAAGTGGCGCAGCCGTCCGCGCGCGATCACGCGCGAATTGTTCGAGATCAGCGAACGATAGAGAATATCGAGGTCGGCCTTGAACTCTCCGACATCGGCATAGGGCGCGGCCGCGCCGACCGGCGCCCTGGTGGTTTCAACATCGAGCCTCGCGGCGGTGGCGGTAAGCCGGGCGTAGATGCCGGACACCGCCAGCCGGTAGGGCTCGCCGCTTCGATGCGGCGAGGTGTCGGGCGAACGCTCGGCGAGTGCCCGCAGATCCTTCGAGACATCCGCAAGATGCGCCGCGAGCGACAATTCGGATCCGAGCACGTGCAGTTCTTCGAGATAAAAGCGCAATACGCGACTCGACTGCATCTTCAGCGTGCCGCGCATCACTTCCGCGGTCACGAACGGATTGCCGTCGCGATCGCCGCCGATCCAGCTTCCCATCCTCAGGAACGAGGCCAGTTCGCCCGGCGCGGCGCCGTCGCCCTCGTTCAACCGGTCCTCCAGCGCGCAATGCATCCGCGGCACTTCGTGCAGGAACGTGTAGTCGTAAAAAGACAGCCCGTTGGCAACCTCGTCGAGCACGGTGAGCTTGGTGCGGCGCAGAATGTTGGTTTGCCATAATGTCAGCACCGCGCGGCGCAACTGCTCGTCGCTCAGCTCGAGTTCTTCCGGCGTCAGCTGGACCCGTTCGCGCCGGTCGAGCAGGGCTGCGATCTCCATTTCGCGATCGATCGTGCTCTTGCGGCGAACTTCGGTGGGATGCGCCGTCAGCACCGGGCTGACCAGGGCCGTTGCGAAGAATTTGCGCAGGTCGGCCGCGCTGAAACCGGCCCCGCGCGCATGTGACAGCGTCAGCGCCAGCGTTCCCGGGCGTGGCGTTCCCCCGGCGTTGGAGCGCGCCCGCATCTGGCGGATGTTGTTCTGGTCTTCGGCGATGTTGGCTAGGTGCGAGAAATAGCTGAAGGCGCGGACGATGCGCACGGTCTGGCTGGTCGACATGCTGTCGAGGATGATTTCAAGCTCGCGCCGCGCCGGCTTGTCGTCATCGCGGTGAAACCGGATCGAGGTCTGCCGGATGCGCTCGACCAGATCGAACACGTCGGCGCCTTCCTGGTCGCGCACGGTGTCGCCGAGGATGCGTCCAAGCAGCCGGATGTCATTCCGCAGCCGGATGTCTTCTTCGAGCGCCGAGGCTTCCTCGGCGCGGTTGGACCTGAGGTCGGTGTCGGAAGGCATGATCTGGGGTGACATCGCCAAAATGCTCCAGAAACTGCCCGGCACCCTTGAGTCGCAATTTTTTGGGTGCAGCGCAAGACCAAGAAACGGGCGATCCTACCCCTGCTCCCCTCCGCAGACCATTGAGGTTCCGCCGCTGTTCAGCTGTCGGCGAAGCGCGGGGCGCGCTTGTCGATATTGGCGCGCACGGCCTCAAGCTGATTGGCGCTCCCGATCAGCTTCATCTGCTCGACGGATTCGGCCAACAATGCCGGACCGGGATCGACGGAGAGTTTGTTCAAAAGCCGCTTGGCGGCGCGGATGGCGTCGGGACTTTTGCCCGCGATTTCCTGCGCGACGTCGAAGGCGGCCGCGCGCGGGTCATCGCAGATCCGGGTCGCGAGGCCGTAACCGAGGGCCTCCTGGGCCGAGAAAACCCGGCCCGTATAGGTCAGTTCGCGCAGGATGTCGTCGCGCACCAGGCTCGCCAGGATCGGCGTTCCCGCCATGTCAGGCACCAGCCCCCATTTGATCTCCATGATCGACATCCGCGCGTCAGGGCTAAGAAACCGCATGTCGGCGCCAAGCGCGAGCTGAAAGCCGCCGCCGAATGCGACGCCCTGGATGGCGGCGATCACCGGAACCGGAAGCTGCCGCCATCCCCAGACGGCGGCTTGCGGAAAGTTGGCGATGCCATGGGTGCGCGCGACGAGGTCGCGCTTTTCACCGCCCGCTATCCCGTTACCTCCGCCTGCCTTCATCGCGGCGAAGCTGTCCATGTCGAGCCCGGCGCAAAATGCACGGCCTTCGCCGGACAACACTACCGCCCGTAGTCCTTTCTCGTGGGCGAGCCGTCCGGAGGCCGCAACCAGCGCGTCGAACATCGCGGCATCCAGCGCATTCATCTTGTCCGCCCGAACCAGCCGCACATCGGCGATACCGTCCGAGATCGTGACCTTGACGCGATCATCCATCCGAATTCTCCCCTGCAGCTTTCGCGGAAGCCGCTTTACATCAAAGCCTTGTCCGGTTTTAGTCAATCAACCAATTAACAGACATCCATTCAGGGCGGAAATTGCCATGTTCAGCGAAAACCTCCTCGCAGGCCGGCGTATCCTTGTCACGGGTGGCGGCACCGGGCTCGGCAAATCGATGGCGGCGCGCTTTCTTGAACTCGGCGCCGAGCTCCATATCTGCGGCCGCCGCAAGATCGTCTGCGACGAAACCGCGACCGAACTGATGGACCTCTATGGCGGCCGCGTCACCAGCCACGGCGTCGATATCCGCGATGCGCTCGCCGTCGACCAGATGATCGATGCGATTTTCACCGATGGGCCGCTCACCGATCTCGTCAACAACGCCGCCGGCAACTTCATCTCGCGCACCGAGGATCTTTCGCCACGCGGTTTCGACGCGGTCGCCAACATCGTCATGCACGGCACGTTCTATGTGACGCACGCGGTGGGCCGGCGCTGGATCGCCGGCAAGCATCCGGGCAATGTGGTGTCGATCACCGTCACCTGGGTCCGCAACGGCAGCCCGTACGTGGTGCCGTCGGCGATGAGCAAGTCCGCAGTCCATGCCATGACGATGTCGCTGGCGACGGAATGGGGACGCTACGGGATCCGGCTCAACAGCATCGCGCCCGGCGAAATTCCGACCGAAGGCATGAGCAAGCGCATCAAGCCCGGCGACGAAGCCGGCGCCCGCACCAAGGCGGCGAACCCGATGGGCCGCGTCGGCAAAATGGAGGAACTGCAGAATCTTGCGGTGTTCCTGATCTCCGGCGGCTGCGACTGGATCAACGGCGAGACCATCGCGATGGACGGCGGCCAGGCGCTGGCGATGGGCGGCAACTTCTATCAGTTGCGCGACTGGTCCGACGCCGACTGGACCCAGGCCCGCGACGCCATCAAGGCGCAGAACGAAAAGGACAAAACCGCGAGGGGATGAGATCGTCGTCCCTGCGAACGCAGGGACCCATAACCACCGGCGCGAATTGCCGCGAAGGCAACGAACTCCATCGCTTTGGCCGATAGGCCGCAGCGTATGGGTCCCTGCGTTCGCAGGGACGACGCTGTCAGCCTCCCCTTCCCTTGTCTTTGTCGCGCAACGACGTCAGAATTGCGCCAAACACGAACAATCACCATGGGGGAAACATGTCCGCTGCAGAGGGGCCGGCAAACGTTGTCGACATGGTTCGCGCGCGGGCGAAGACCCGCGGCGACGTCATCGTCTTTGAATTCGAGGGACGAAAGACCAGCTTCGCCGAATTCGATATCCTGACCAACCGGGTCGCCAACGGGCTGAAAGCGCTCGGCGTCAAACCGCATGACCGCATCGCCTATCTCGGAAAGAACAGCGACATCTTCTTCGAACTCCTGATCGGCGCGATGAAGGCCAATGTGGTGATGGCGCCGGTGAACTGGCGGCTTGCGGCGCCCGAGATCGCCTTCATCGTTGCGGATTGCAAGGCCCCTGTGCTGTTCGTCGGACCGGAATTGGTGGCGCAGGCGCGCGCGATAAAGTCGCAATTGCCTGACCTGCGCACCGTCATCACGACCGAAGGCGGCGCACCGGAATGGCAGGACTACACCGCCTGGCGCGACGCGCAGAGCGCCGATGACCCCAAGGTCGCGATCACCCGGCAGGACGTCGCGATCCAGCTTTATACTTCCGGCACGACCGGAAAACCCAAAGGCGCGATGCTGTCCCACGCCAATCTTCTCAATCTGCTGGAAACCGGCGAGGGCGAAAAGCCCGACTGGAACAGCTGGACGGAGGACGACGTCTCGCTGGTGGCGATGCCGGTCTTCCACATCGGCGGCTCCGGCTGGGGGCTGCTCGGCCTCTATCACGGCGCCAGCGGCGTGATCGCCAGGGAGTTCGATCCCACAAAAGTGCTGGATTTCATCGAACAATCCGGAATCACCAAACTGTTCATGGTCCCGGCCGCGATGCAGTTCGTGGTGCGGCAACCGCGGGCGCGGAGCGTGGATTTTTCGCGGCTGAAATACATGCTCTATGGCGCTTCCCCGATTCCTGCGGCCCTCCTGAAGGAATGCATCGAGGTGTTCGGCTGCGGCTTCGTGCAGGTTTATGGCATGACCGAGACCACCGGCAGCATCGTGGCGCTCGCGCCCGAAGACCATGTCGAGGGACTGGAGCGGATGCGCTCGGCCGGCAAGGCGCTGCCCGGCGTTGAACTGGCGATCCTCGATGCCAACGGCAGGAAATTGCCGCCGGGCGAAGTCGGCGAAATCGCCACCCGTTCCGGCTCCAACATGGTGGGTTACTGGAATTTGCCGGAGGCCACGGCGAGGACGCTCGGCCGCGATGGCTGGCTGCGCACCGGCGATGCCGGCTACATGGACAAGGACGGCTTTCTCTACATCCACGACCGCATCAAGGACATGATCATCTCCGGCGGCGAAAACATCTACCCCGCGGAGGTCGAAAGCGCGATCTGCGACCACCCCGATGTGGCCGAAGCCGCCGTGGTCGGCGTGCCCGACGACACCTGGGGCGAAGCGGTCAAGGCGATCGTGGTGACGAAGCCGGGCAAGGAGCTGACGGCCACCGACATCATCAATTTCACCCGCGAGCGCATCGCCGGCTTCAAGACGCCGAAGACGGTCGATTTCATCCCGGCGCTGCCGCGCAATGCCTCCGGCAAGATTCTGCGCCGTCATCTGCGCGATCCCTATTGGGAAGGCAAGGACCGGCAGGTAAATTGAGGGGGTAGCCACACGAGCGCAGGTTCTACCACCGTCATTGCGAGCGGAGCGAAGCAATCCATTGATGACAAGAGCTGGATTGCTTCGTCGCTGACGCTCCTCGCAATGACGACGAACCCTCATTTACCCCCGAACTTGGCCGGACGCTTCTCAAGGAAGGCGGTGACGCCTTCCTTGAAGTCTTCCGTCGCACCCGCCTGGCGCTGTGACTCAAATTCAAGGTTGAGCTGGTCTTCGAACGAATTGTCCGGGCTCTCCCAATAGAGCTGGCGGATCAGCGACAGCGCCACGGTCGGACCGTTGGCAAGGTCACGGGCGAGCTTCATGGTCTCCTCCCACAGAGCCGCATCGTCATGGACCCGGTTGACGAGACCCCATTCCAGTGCCTTCTCGGCCGAAAGCCGTTCGCCCATCAGCGACAGCTCGACCGAGCGCGCCTTTCCGATCAGCCGCGGCAACAGCCAGGTCGATCCGCAGTCCGGCACGAGGCCAATGCGGCGAAAGGCTTGCAGAAAATACGCCGTGCGTGCGCACAGGATCATATCGCCCATCAGGGCAAAGCTCATGCCGGCGCCGGCGGCGGGCCCGTTCACGGAGGTGACGATCGGGCAATGCAGGTTACGCAGGCGCCGCAGGAACGGATGGAACGCGGTTTCCAGCGCCGCACCGGCGTTGCTCTTGCCCGGCTTCTGGGTGTTACGCCCCTGCAGGTTGGCGCCGGTACAGAATGCGCGTCCCGCGCCGGTGATGACCAGACAACGCACTTCGGTCTTCTTGTCGTCGATCGCATCAAGCGCGTCGCAAAGGCTGCCCAGCATGTCGAGCGAGACCGCGTTCATCACCTCCTGATGGTCGAGCTTGAGGATGGCGACCGGTCCATCGAAATCCAGCGTGACGTGCTTGAATTGCATGTGTTTCCTCGTCTGTTGTGGGCGGGCGCGCCGCTTATCCTGAGATCGTCATGCTATCATATTGGGGAAAGGTGTCTCGGCGATGGTGGAGAGCCCACCGATCGAAGTTATCGAATAGGCTCTTTCAGACACGCCGTCGCATTCCCGCGGCGTTATACGCCCGAGTTGTGGCCTCAAACATCCGCCCCAAGACAAAGGGCGTGGGGAATGCCGGGTGTCCAGTGCACCCGCAGCCGCGCGTGCCGAGTAGAAAGCACGCGCGTTAGTCACCACGAGTCCACCGGAATCACCCGGCATTCCCGCACGCTATGGTTTTAGCGGTTTCCTTCGCGCTCTCCCCGGTGACCGGGCTTTCTTGCCACCGTCGTCAGCGGATATTTCCGCCAACTTGACCCCAGCGTCGGGGCGTCAGGACCACACGACTTCGCGTCCGCAAGTTCGCGCCATCGTCGAAAGCGCAACTCGCGTCCACCGCATCCCGCCCCACCTTCGTGACGATCGCGAAACGCCCCTTTGTTGGTACGGGACGGCGATGAATATATTTTTGATTTGCGTGGACGACGGAAGGAAATATTTTTGGAAAAGGGGGCTAGACAGGCAAACGACCGACCAGCCTGTCGGGCAAATCAGCCCCCGCCTCTTTATCGACGGTGAACGGCTGAATAGGCTTCCGGCAATAGCGTCACCAGCGCCGACATATTCTGCGTCTTGCTTCATGGGGATGCGAGTATGTACCCTTTCGTTCCGTTGATATACCTAGGTCAACCATCGGATTGATCCTATCATGGTACACATTGACTTGAATATAAAGCGCGGGCTGGAACAGCAGCGTTTTCTAGATTATTTGAACTCTCGTCTAAGTCCAAGAATGTCGACATCTCGTGGGGCCGCCGGCTTCAGTGAAGATGGCACCTTCGAAAGTGTCGTGACGGGTCCATTCAGCATCGATGAAGATCAAATAGAACTTTCATGGGCATATAGGAAATCTGCGGATGGCGAACTGCTTTACATCGAAATTCAGGAAGTATTGATCGAGAGTGGCGATGTAAAGTGGGAAGATGCCGTCCATAAGTTAGTGATAGGGGCGCTAACATCGGCGCTCGAACTTAAACGCAATCAGTTTTTTTATCGCAATGTCTTCAACTACGTCGGGCCTCAGCTGGACGGCGAATATTGGTTTGGTCAGACGCGCTTCGCGCCGGTTTGGCCAGAGGACGATCAGCCGATGTTATTGAATGCGGAGCGCGTTGTCTGCATAGATCAGATGGTTTCCGCTATTGACCAGACTGACGCTTGGGCTCTCGCCAATCAGTCAAGTGCGCGGCTAGCAGCGAGACTCTCGTTGCTTTTAGACAAAGGGCTATACAGACCGCCCATGGAACAGCGGTGGGTGCATCGCCCAGGCGACGCAAAGTCCATCAGGGGTGGTTTGGTTTTCAATGGGTACGGCGTATGGCCAACGGTGCTGCCAAGAAAGGGTGAAAGCTGCAAGCCTGGGCAGTGGGCTGGCACACTTACAGAGCGATACTCTACGTTAGGTTTTTTGAGTCTTCCGAAAGAAGCCCGACGAGTTCTTCGAGTAATCGATGCAGCGTCGCCAGCAATTTCGGAATCCTTCGATCGGGCATCACGGCTCTATCAAATTGCGAGCGTTTTAGCCGGCCAATTTCCGTCAGTGAGCCTTGCGTACCGCGTGGCAGCAGTTGAAGCTCTAAGTAAGAGCGATCCGTCGACAGATCATTTCAGCGAGTTCATGCGAAAAAATGTGAGCTCCGTAGGAAACCTCGATCCTATTTTGAAATTTCTTTACGGGACCGCCCGTTCCGGGCACTTTCATGCCGGAGAATTTCCTCTAGGCGAGTATGATCTGTCGGAATTTCCACGGGCTCTTATGAGCAGCGATTACATTGCCAACTCGCATCTTAGGAGGATTAGCTTTGCTGTCACCAGAGAGGCAATAATAAACTGGCTAGTGGCTCGATTGCCGATCTCCGATGACGAGGATCATGATTAAGTTATTGAAGCGGCCGCACAACTGTTAGGATGACGCCACCATCTTGTGCGTCTACTCCGCCGCGCTCATCATAAACCCCTCATATTCCTTTGCCGCGACGTCGCTGCTGATCCGGCGATAGACACTGAAGCCACCGCTAGGGCATGAACATGAATATGCGCGGGCTTGCCCGGCCCGAGGGGCCGGCTAACCTAACGGGTCCGCGCATGGCGCGACCCGAGGGCAAGGCTCCGTCATCACCCGTCTCTTTATCGTCGGCGACCACCGGGTTAGGTTTCGAAACCCCGGTCAACACAGGGAATGCACCATGGAATATGCCGCCAACGACCTCACGCAGCGCGAGCGTTACAAGGTGCTGACGTCATTTGTCTTGCCGCGGCCAATCGCCTGGGTGACGACGGTTGGACCAACCGGGGTTGTCAACGCCGCGCCCTTCAGCTTCTTCAATGTATTCTGCGAAGATCCGCCGCTCTGCATGTTCGCCGTCAACCTGCGGCCCGATGGCCGTGTCAAGGATACGCTCGTCAATATCCGGCGTAGCGCAGAGTTCGTGGTCAACCTCGCCGATGAGCCGTTGGCGCGCGCCATGCACGACTCCAGTGGCGACTTTCCGCCCGATATTGGCGAGCCCGGCTACCTCGGGCTCAAGCTGGCACCCTCGTCGAAGCTGGCAGTGCCGCGGCTTGCCGACGCGCCGTGGGCGATGGAATGCAAGACCTGGAAAACGATCGACGTGAATAGTGACCGGCAACTCATCATCGGTGAAGGCATCCATTTCCACATCCGCGACGATTTGTGGGACGATGCCGCCATGCGCGTGCATATGGACCGCTACCATCCGGTTGGCCGCATGTTCGCGGACCGTTACTGCCGTACCGACGACAGGATCGAATTCCCGGCGGCGCAGGGGCGCGAGGCAGCTAAAGCGTAGGGCGGTTTAGCCAAACGCGTCATTGCGAGACGCGCAGCGACGGAGCGCGGCGCGCGTCCGCTCGGCCGCGCCCATCACAAACCCCTCATATCCCTTTGCCGTGGCTCGTTGCAGTAGCAAGTAGCCCGCTCGCTGCGACTTGCGTTGGGACGCTCAGGCGGCCTTCTTTCCCAGCACGTGCCAGACTTCCAGTTGATCGCCCCCTTTTACCTTGATGGTCCCTTTGGACTCGCAAACGAATTCATCCTTGATCAATTGATAGGTATTGCTGGTGATCTGGATGGATCGGCTTTGTCCCTGAGATTCCATGCGGCTTGCGATGTTCACGGCATCACCCCAGAGGTCATAGATGAACTTCTTGCGGCCGATGACGCCCGCCACGACCGGACCGGAATTGATGCCAATGCGAAACGCGAGCTGCCGATCGCCGAACTTGCGTTCGGTTACCGCGGCCCGCATGTCGAGGGCCAAATCCACGATCGCCCTGGCGTGATCGGGGCACCGCCGCGGTACCCCGGCAGCAACCATGTAGCAATCGCCGATTGTCTTGATCTTCTCAAGATCGTATTTCTCGACCAGATCGTCGAAGCACTGAAAAACCTCATTGAGAAGATCGACCACGCGCAGCGGCGTCATCGTCGCCGCCATCGGCGTGAATTCGACGACATCGGCGAACAGGATGCTTGCAGCTTCATAATGAGCCGCAATCGGTTGCTGCTTGGCCTTGAGCGCCTCCGAGATTTCCCTTGGCAGAATATTGAGCAACAGCATCTCGGAACGTTCCTGAAAGAAGTTCCGTTGACCGACGAAGTAGTAGAGCAGTGCGAACGCAACGACGATCACCGATCCGACATTGAGCACGAAAAACCAGGTCACGAAGGTTTCGGGCAGGCCGACGGGGACCAGATAAGGCTGCAGGATCGCGCTCACGATCAAAAGCGAGACGAAGCCAAGGATCCAGAACACCGTTCGGCGCAGGTCTTCGAGAAGAAGCGCCGCGAGCGGGCACAAGGCCGCCCATATGATCACCACGCTCGAGTTCCCGAATCCGCCCAGGCTCATCATCAGTAGCCATGGAAGGATCAGAAAAATCAGAAGCTGGACGAAGCGGTAAACAACGAGATTGCGGGTCCACGCAAAGACCGCCGTATTGATCCGGGCGATGATCGTATACAGCCCCGGAATGGCGGCGGAGAGTGGCGCGCCAGCGGCGAAGTAGATGACGCTCCACAGGACAGTCAAAGGCAGGAGTCCGAGCGAAAGCGAAACGATAAGGCGTTTTTGCAGCGCCAGTTCGGAACTGTCTGCCCGTGCGGCGCCGATGCGGCCCGCTTGCGCCACAAGGTACCGGCAAACCGAGGCAATCCACCGCACTCGCTCGATACGCTGAGCTGATCCCTGCTGCATGGCCGAAACCCTCGATTGAGATCCTTTCGCCGCTGTTACCCCGATTCAACCGGTTATACGGGCTCTCGATACTTCATTACGTTCTTCGCCGTGAAAAAATACTCAGGATGACGCTGCCATCTTCTGCGCCCGTTCCGCCGCTCTCATCACAAACCCCTCATAGCCCTTCGCCGCGACCTCGTTGCAGATCCGGCGATAGACGCCGACGCCGCCGATATAGGGCATTAAGATGCGCGGCTTGCCCGGGATGTTGGCGCCCATGTACCAGGAATTGGCCTGCGGATAGAGCGTCAGCTGCGCCACTTCATTGACGTGCGCGACCCATTTGTCCTCGGCCTCCCCGGTGGCTTCCACGACCTCGAGGCCGCGGGCGCGCATGAAGGCGATGGCCTCAGTGATCCAGTCGACATGCTGCTCGATCGAGACGATCATGTTGGAGAGCACCGACGGGCTGCCGGGTCCGGTGATGATGAAGAGATTGGGGAAACCCGCGCTCATCAGACCGAGATAGGTCTTGGGGCCTTCGGCCCATTTCTGGTTCAGCGTCTGGCCGTAGCGGCCACGCAGTTCGATCTTGGCCACCGAGCCGGTCATCGCATCAAAACCGGTCGCCAGCACCAGGGCATCGACCTCGTAATCCCTGCCCCCGGCGCGCACGGCATTCGGCAGAATTGTCTCGATTGGATCGGATCTGATGTCGACCAGCGTCACGTTCGGACGGTTGAAGGTGGCGTAGTAGTCGGTATCGACGCAAATCCGTTTGGAGCCGATCGGGTGATTATCCGGCTTGAGCTTCTTCGCCGTCTCGGGATCGCGCACAATCTCGGCGATCTTCTCCCTGACAAAACCGGCGGCGGTATCGTTGGCGGCTTTGTCGAGCAGGAGGTTGTTGTAGGCCAGCATGAAGGTCAGGCCGCCTTTCATCCAGCGCTGCTCGAATTGGGCGCGGCGCGCGTTGTCGCCATCGTCGAGCGCACCGCGGTCGGGCGGTTCGGCATAGATGCCGTTGCGCGCCTCCTCGCGCGCAAAGCGCCGGATTTCCGGATAATTTTCTCGAAACGCGTCGCGCTCTTCCGCCGTCAATTCCGCGTTGCGGGCTGGAATCGAAAAATTCGCGGTGCGCTGGAACACCGTGAGATGGCGCGCCTGTTCGGCGATCACCGGCACCGACTGGATCGCCGAAGAGCCCGTGCCGATCACGCCGACGCGCTGCCCGGTAAAATCGATCGGTTCATGCGGCCAGTGGCCGGTGTGATAGACCTTGCCCTTGAAATCCGACAAGCCCCTGATATCCGGCATGCGCGCATTCGACAGACACCCGGTGGCGAGCACGACGAATTTCGCGGTCACGGTCGCACCGTCGGATGTCGTCACCTGCCATGTGCTGGCGTTCTCATCGAATTCAGCGCGATCGACGCGGGTGTTGAGCGCGATATCGCTCCGCAGCTTGAAGCGGTCGGCGACGTGGTTGGCGTATCGCAGAATCTCGGGCTGCGGCGCGTAGCGCTCGCTCCAGTTCCATTCCTGCTGCAGTTCGTCGGAGAACGAATAAGAATATTGCATGCTTTCGACGTCGCAGCGTGCACCGGGATACCGGTTCCAGTACCAGGTGCCCCCGACATCGCCACCCTGTTCATAGACCCGGACCGACAATCCCAGCCCGCGCAGCCGGTGCAGCATATACATGCCGGCAAAGCCGGCGCCGACCACGACGACATCGTAGACGTCGCGGCCCGCGGCGTGGTCTTTGTCGGACATGAATGGCAAGGCGGACATCACTTGGC
>NZ_SSNA01000103.1 GCF_004799445.1 Bradyrhizobium sp. | reverse complement strand
GAGCGAAGCGCCACTCCCGTTCGGGGCTGCGCTGAGCACATGCGCCAGCAGCGACTGACCGGCCACGGGATGCAGGACCTTGGGCGCCGCGGAGCGCATGCGGGTATCCGTGGTCATCCATTGGCACCCTAGCTGGCAATGGCAAGTATATCGGCCGAACGTTAAAGAGGTCGCTTATTTGGTGCGCCTATTTGGTGCGCCATATCCTAATGCTCCAAAAACGCGGAATCTCGGGATAAACCCGTGCAAACGAGACAATACAAGCGTTGCTCGAACCCTGGCGGCGCGGCTAGTCGAACGCAACTCCGATCCGAAAGACTGTACGCCGGACGATCCGACAAGAAAGTTTCAGGCCATCTTCCGGCACAACCAGCGTGAAGTTCGCGGGGATTCGCGCGGGATCAGTTACCTCCAGCGAGGCGCCGGTAAGCGACAGATCGCGAATCATACAATTTACCCTTTCGCCGCGGTGCTCGATCCGGGCAGGCTTCATGACGCGATACCGAGTTCCTGCGCGGGTCTCGACCATACGTGCGGTATAGGACATATCGGTTTAATGTCCGTAAATATAAGGAACCGGGTTTTTTTCTGAACCAAGTTTTAACCCTAGGACGACAAGCCGAGGTCCGGTTAGGGTCCAGAAGCTATGGGGACGGCGGCAAAGGTCTGGCACCGTTGTCGTTGTGCGAAAACCGATGGCAACAGACACTATCGACTACGTCGCCACCGACACCTGGGGCAATACCGCAACGAGCACGCGGGTGGTCATCATTCAAGCAAGCCCATCAATCGCCCCAACGAACGACGCCTTAACAGCCTCCTCTTTCGGAGGTGAACGGAAGGATAAGTGAACTTCGGGGAAAGGGGTACGTGATTGATACAAGCGTCGTGGAAAACCGATACGGGTTCAAGTATCATCGGCTTGTAGCTGTTCCGGCGGCGAAGCAATTACCATTAGCAATTAATAATTAATCGCCGGACTCTTCCCGCGATCCACCCTGTCCACTAACGACAGGAACTGCTCCATCACCTTTTCGACCACATCGTCATTTGACATTAGTTGCTCTGGCTTGGACTTATCTATCCATCGCATCTCCCTTGCCATGTTCAAGGTGGGAAAATACTTTCTTTGCGCAAGTTTCCGAGGCTCATAAAACGCCACCCTGTTCTCGCTACGCAGCAACACTGGCCCGTTATATTCAGTACACTCTAGCGCTACATCCTCCATTACGTTCGTGTAAACTTGCCTCCACCACACTTCCAAGGCCACCCTTCCGTACTTCAACACTGCACGAACACCCGCCCCCTCGGGTTCATATCCACACACCCATTGCAAACCCACTTCGGCCTTTATGTGCTCCGCCTGAGCCATAAGCGCTTTCATCAACTCATCGACAACCTTTGCTGCGGTCTGTTTGATATACGGAGCATCCACCGCAGAGCGATTGCGCGTTCAAGATCTAAGCCGGCAAACGGATTTGGTTTATCGGTCATAGCGATGAGCTCGAAGAGGAACGTCTCTATCGGCTACAAACTATTCGGGCACAATAGTTGATTCAGAATGTTCGGGCTTCTCTTGCAACTCCCGTTCGGCCTGATGATAGAACTCATCGTTCCTGCCCTCGGGTTTGCCGTTCTGCTCCCACAGTTCGTAGGCGCGGTGGATGATTTGTTCTTTGGTGGGCTTTTCCATCGTGTACTTTCTCAGAGGACTGAGCACGGCCCCGTCCGGCAAAGATGGGGGGCTCATAAGGAGCGGAGCCGTGCACCGCTTGAGACACGGTTTGGAAGATCAACGTGGAGAGTTTGCCATGAAGACGACGACTACACTCAGCCCTTCGGGGCTGTTTCCTTTCGCTGTCACCAATGAACGGTCTGACTTGGAACGATGAATACCGTCGTCATCTGCTCGATTGTGGGACCGCTTAGATAGCAAATAGCTCCGAATACCAGAATAATCAAAGCGATCACGGCGACTAAATCAACTCGTCTCGGATCGTGCCCCCGGTTCTCGATGTGGATGCGCTTTGGTCTGCACTCCCTCTTACTGGCCGCGCGGAACAGTACTCCTTATTCGCACGCGCTCCGGGAGCAGCAGCAATGCACAAAGCAGCGCAGCATTGTCCCGACTGACACCTGAGGGCCACCAGCACCCGTACGATTGTCGTCGAAGCCAGCCCAGCGATCGTTCCCGACTAACGTTGTTCCGACAATCGCCTCAACAACCGCTTCGACGACCCCATAACCAACCCTTAAGCCGCGGCCCAACCCCGCGCCGCAGCACTGCCCCACCTTGCAAATCTGACGCCCGCCGGTCTTTGCAAATCCGGCGCCCATCGCGCCCGTTGAAATTTTGCATTTTCGACGCCTGCGATCAATTAACTTCAAACCTCTAGCGCAATTTTAGAGACTCACGGTAAGGAGGGCGGGTAACGCAGAGGAGGTTGGAATTGAAGAATAAGATCGCCCCAGGAAGTGAAGCAAAGACCGGCTATGCGCTGGAAGTAGATGGCAGGATCAAAGCAGAATTCCAAACAAAGGAAGGCGCCCAAAAGGGTGCGCTCGAATTAAAGAGCCGCTTCCCCAAGCTTCAAATAAAAATATTCGACGTATCTGCTAAAACCCGCGAACCGGTCGAGATCTGAATAAGGAATATAGGCTTACAGTGTAAGTAAATTAGTCAGCGGCGCAAAAACCTCGTAAGAAGAGTGCGAAGAAAAAGAAGGCGAAACGCTAAACATGCCTGATAAAGAAGCCCAAATCAATTTCGACGCTCCCGCAACTCTCAGAAAATGGCCATCGATCAACAATGAACGCGTAAACTCCTCCCTGGGCGCACGCCCCTATATGATAATTGAAGGTACTCTCGATGAATGCATCCGGAAGGTCATGTCTCAGCCCGCAGCTCAGCATCATTTGTATGAGATCCACACCGCTGCGCAATCTGATTTAGTTAGCGCGGTTTTGTCGGCGGCTCATATTGTCGAACTCGCTCGGCTGCGGGATTTTCTCTAAGCCTAAATCTCCGCCTCCACTAACGTATCGTCGCTCAGTGCTTCGTTGATGGCGTCGATATCTCAATCTCAAAGGAATTGATGTGCAGCGGCCATGCTGTTGATTGGCCGAAATTCTCAGCCGGCTACTCGGTTAACGTCGGCTCTCACACTGCGGAGGCCGATAGAAGTGATGGGTGAGCCAACGTTTATTTGAACCGCGAGGGGGGAGAAGAGCGGACATGCGTAAAAACTAGTAGTTTCTTAACCATGTTTGCTTCTGATGGTCCCAGCACGTTGCAGGACCGAATCGCAATGCAGCTGATGGTCTCGCGTAGTTACCCGGTAATCGATGCGCAAACGCTCGCCGAGTACGTCGGGCGCGATGCGTTATTCCGAGTCGCTGACGGATCCTATTTCCTCTACATGGCGTCGAAGGGTCGGGTCGAAGGCGAAGAACGCATCCTTTTTCTCGATTGCCGGGACGCTCTGCTTTGGCTCAGCGAGGCTCCCGACGCGCTCGGGTCATATTGGCATTTCGCCGAATGCGAGAAACCACCCGTGCCGCGCACCGTTATCGGACCGAACCGGCTGCCGCCAGTGAATCTAAACAACCCAGAGCGCGACGAGATCCGACAGTGCGTTGCGAACTTCAAGGCGCACCAGGAGCGCTTCGCGCGGGAACGGGAGGACTTCGCAGCGTCCCAACTGAAAAGGATGCTGGGGTATTCGTGACCCGCTCGGCCACTGGGCTCGGCCAAACCCGAGATGAAGGCGGCGGCCTATGTCCGACGAACCAAATAATCCAGCCGATGTAGCTGTACCAGCGCCGGTGGTCCCGCCCAACCACTGGCGAACCCGCATTCGAGCAATCTCGAATTGGGCTCGTAAACACTTGCTGGCAATCATCATCGCTATCGCGATCTCCGCGACTTTGGCATATTTCGCCTATCAGTCGAAAAGCATCGGTCTAAAAACCCCCGACACGCAAAGCCGAAATGATCGACCAGCAATCGCCATCATCAATGCCGACGTCGAGGGTTTCGGTGAGGAAAAAATAAACTTGTCGCTCCAGTTCAAGAACCTTGAGACCAAAACCGCGCACTCGTTGGCTATAGACGTCGTCGGTTTCGATCCTAAGACCAAAAAGGTACGGCAGTTAGCCCACATCGCAGGCACCGCTCCCGTGCGGCACGACGCTTCGTACACCCAAAGCGCTTTCATCAAGCGCTCTGAGATGCTGCCCGTTGTGGTGCTTTGCTTGCTCTATGCGCATGAAGATAAGCGGGGGTTCAGCGAGCACCTGTACTATGATGCACCCGACGCCTCAAAAATCAGTAGGCGCCTTGAGCTAAGAGAGCTAGCTCCCGAGGCGTACAAGCGCGTCGATGATCTAAACCTTTGCCGCATCTAATCGCGCTAAGTTGTGAAATCATCAGATCTTGCCAAGCGCGACCTTGATGTCCGCTTGTCCCCCGAATGCAGAAATAGAGCGGACATCGCGCCATGTCCGTCTTGTGATCAACGGACATCGCCAGACCGCCCCGACTCGTCCGGCAGCCATGAAGGGACATCGCAGGTTTTGGATGCTGTCGCAGGCGAACCGGTGTTGCCTAGAACCTTGTCCACCTTCGTATTTCGTAATTGGCGTTTCGCGCTTGCTGGTTCAATTCTAGCCAGATTTGGTTGCCGTAGCGGCCATTGTAAAACATCATGTCAACTAGCCAAAGGGCAACTGCACAAAACAGCAGAAAGCCGAGAATACGCATCATCTGCAATTACCCCCGAGCCGTCGGTTCTAGGTTACACGAATGCCAATCCGATGATACCTATGAATGACTGGCCGCGACGCAGGCGCTGCTTCTCTTTGTAAATATGACAGGCCAACGTTTTTTCCCGCGCATCATCTCGCCGCCTGCGCGCAGACGTCGGATGTCTGTTCAGGGTCAAACTCTGACCTCGGTCGGCATCTGACCCACGTCCGCTAATGCCTCGACAACAGACATGCAGCAACTGCGCCGGTATGTCGGTTTCGTGCCAATATGCGACATCGAGTCAGTACTTTGAAATGAAGAAGGCCACCGACTAAGGTGGCCTTTCACGTTCACGAGGGGCTAAGACCGCGGTTAAATGCTGCCGTCACGGAGTCTAAATCGAAACCTGACGCCCGATCTCAACGACCTGATCGGTTGGCAGGCTGAAAAAGTCGCTAACATGGGTTGCGTTGCGCTCCATGACAGCGAAGAACCCCTCCTGCCAGGCGGGCAAGGCCATGCCGTCCTCGCGGCCGACAACCGTCTCATGGCCCACGTAATAGGTGACGTCGCTCAGATCGATCGTGCATCCCAGCGCTTTACTGGCAGTGAGCAATTCCGGAATATGCGGACGCTCCATGAAGCCGAAACGTGCCTCCGCACGCCAGAAATTCGGCGTGACTTCCTCGATTGTCATGCGGCCGCGGGACGCGACCCAAGGCACGGATAGGATTTCCACGCGCAGCACGAACAGATGCTGGTGCAATGCACGGTTATGCTTGACGTGCCAGACCATGACCGGCGGCGTATCCCGCTCGGTGCGGGTCAGGAACACGGCCGTGCCGGGAACGCGAGGAATGTTTTTGGATTGAATATCCTTCATGAATTCCGGGACCGGGATCAGAGATTCATGCATTCGAGCCATCACGGCCGCCGCTCCGCGATGCCAGATCCACATCACGCTGTAGACAGAGATGGCCAGGATAAGGGGCACATATCCGCCCTCGGCGATCTTGGCGAGATTTGCGAGAAAGAAGGCGGCATCGATGACAAAAAAGAAGGCTGCAACAGAGCCGGCAGCCAACATGCTCCAGCCCCAGACCTCGCGCATCGCAATGAAAAGCAGCGCCGACGTCATCAGCATCGTCAGCGACACCGCGATGCCATAAGCAGCCGCCAGATTGTCGGATTTGCCGAACGCGATGGTAAGCCCGACGGTCACGATCATCAGCAGCCAGTTGACGACGCCAACGTAAATCTGGCCATAGCCCTCCGATGAGGTCTGCTTGATCCGCAATCTTGGCAACCAGCCAAGCTGGATCGCCTGCCGGGTCATCGAGAAAGCCCCGGTAATGATCGATTGGCTGGCAATGATTGTCGCTACCGTCGCCAGCACGACGAGCGGGATCAGGAGAACCGCTGGACAGAGCCGAAAGAAGATATTGCCGTCCTTCGGGGCACCTTCAAGAACGAGCGCTGCCTGCCCGGCATAGTTCAGGATCAGACTCGGGAATACGATCGCGAACCACGCCAGCGTGATGGGCCGCCTGCCGAAATGGCCCATATCGGCGTAGAGAGCTTCGGCGCCTGTCACGCACAGAAACACCGCGCCCAGCACCAGAAAACCGGTGGCTCCATGTGAGAACAGGTAGGACAGGCCATAGACAGGATTGAGCGCGGCGAACACGGACGGATGCTGCACAATGCCCGTGATCCCCATCAGCGCGATAGCGACAAACCAGACAAACATCACCGGGCCAAAGAGGTGCCCAATCTTCGCGGTACCCTGCGATTGGATTGCAAACAGCGCCAGCAAGATCACAACGGCGGCAGGAACAACATAGGGCTGCAGTGCGGGCGTCGCCATGTTGAGGCCCTCCAGCGCGGACAGAACCGAGATCGCCGGAGTAATCGCTCCATCGCCGTAGATCAGTGCCGCACCGAACAGGCCGACGGCCACGATGGTTGGCCGTTGCTGCTTTTTCACTCCCAACAACGCCATCAAAGCCAGAATTCCTCCCTCTCCGTCATTGTCGACGCGCATGGCGAATGAGACATATTTTACGGTGGTGATGATGAAGAGGGTCCAGAGCACGAGCGAAAGCGCGCCCAGTACAACGCCTGCGTCGGGCGAGCCTTCAGCGGTGCCAAGGATGGTCTTGAAGGTATAGAGCGGGCTGGTCCCGATATCGCCGAACACGATGCCAAGTGCTGACAGCCCGAGAATGGGCAGCTTACCCTGCGGAGCTTGTCGCGCAACTTCGCCGGCAGCCGGGGTTGGATTTTCGCTCAATGTGCTGTCCAGTACAGAAATTGATTGTTAGCCGACCGGCAGGTGTCAGTGCCAGAAAGGCCGGCCCAATAGCAAGAGTCATCACTTTTTGTACAAACTATCACCTTGCATTGCGACACCCAAACGACCAGTGGGCCGCTTTGCTAAGGCGTGTACTCATAAATGCAAATCCATGAGCAATGCTTGGTCGATGACCGCTTTAGCGCGCATAACAGATGAGGTGGATGGCTCCCGCTCACGGCATCTGGGTGCCAAAGTGTGAAGGCCATAAGGCGTTCACGAGCAAAATGGGAGCCATCCGCTATGCAGATTACCACGATCGGCCTCGACTTGGCCAAGAACGTTTTTCAGGTTACGGTGTTGATGCGACCGGCCAGGTTGTGGTCCGCAAGTCGCTTCGGCGGTCGCAGATACTGCCATTTTTTGCCAAATTGCCTCCTTGCCTGGTCGGCATCGAGGCGTGCGGCACGTCGCATCACTGGGCGCGCGAGCTGATCAAGCTCGGTCATGAGGTGCGGCTGATGCCGCCGGCTTACGTAAAACCTTATGTGAAGCGCGGGAAGACCGACGCTGCCGATGCGGAAGCGGTTTGCGAGGCGGTAACACGGCCTACGATGCGGTTCGTGCCGGTCAAGTCGCCGGAGCAGCAGGCGGCGCTGTCGATGCACCGGACGCGCGATTTGCTGGTCAAGCAGCGTACGCAGCTGATCAATATGATCCGCGGTCTACTGGCCGAATTTGGCGTCGACATCCCCAAGGGGCTAGAGCGGGCGCTACTGATGGCGCGGCAGATCGTCGATGGCAAAGCTCCTGAGGTGCCGATTGAAGCTGCCAAGGTCGTCGATACACTGTCACAACAGGCGCTCGACACCCACGTTCGGATCCGCGAGATTGATCGCGATCTGGCCGTCTGGCTACGTGGCAACGATGTTGCACGTCGTCTCATGACCATCCCCGGCATTGGGCCGATCGGCGCGACGGCACTTGCCGCATCAGTTACTGATCCGCATCAGTTCCGCTCGGGGCGGCAGTTCGCAGCCTGGTTGGGACTGACGCCACTTCAGAAGTCGAGCGGCGGCAAAGAGCGGCTTGGTCGTATCACCAAAATGGGCGACAAATACCTGCGCAAGCTGGTCATTGTCGGCA
>NZ_SSNA01000102.1 GCF_004799445.1 Bradyrhizobium sp. | reverse complement strand
AACCGACCGTCCTCCTCGACGACGGCATCAACATTCGGACCACCGGGCTGTTCCACAGCAATGTCGGCTACGACTCACCCTTCACTCCCATTCCGGCGTGAGCGCGCAGCGGGAATGGTCGCGCCTTTTTTTGGACAAACAGGAGATTGAAATGACCAAGGTCAATGGCGAACTGAACATCAACGAGCTCGAAGCTGTCGCTGGCGGCGCCCGCGACGAAGTCGTTATCGTCGGCTGCACCACGCCGCGGCCGCTCGGCGGCTACCCGCCTGGGACAATCACCTGGAATCCCTGGATCGGTCAACCGCGGCCGATGTGAGGAACGCGTTGAGCAGGTCAGCTCTCCTCCTCGTATTGGTTGCAAGAAGCAGAATTCGCGAGGATATTTTCAGGTCTTGAAGGCCCGCCGGGCGTGAACCAGCGGGCCTTGAACGCGGACCTAGCCCGTGCCCTCGTTGGTCACCGCCGTCGCCGCCGGTTGAAGGCTGTCGAGGGAAAAGCGGACATCGCAAATCGATAGCGAAAGGTCCGCTCATGAGCAAAGAGGCCATAACGCCGGTCAATGGCTGGTGGCGACGGCGGTCAGCTCCAAAGCCTGCAAAGAATTACAAGCTGGCGCAATTGCCGCGGGAACCTTTGTTTCGGCGCGGTGTAGCATCAGCGGGCCCAGCATGGCCTGCCCCACCTCGGGAGGAACGCATGAGCCAATTTGCGATCCGGCTGTTGACGCTGGCGATATCCGCGACGGCGCTGATGCTGATTCCGACGGTCGCTCCAGTCAAGGCCGAGACGAGCAGCAGCAGGCATTTCAAGAAGCATAAGAAGCAAAGGAGCCACGGCTTCAGCGTTCCCCGGTCTGCCGGTCAGGCATGGCCTGTGAGCAGGCCTTCCAGCCTGCCAGACCCGGCCTGCTCCCGAGGCTTCGAGTGTGCGAAGTGCCCGCCTCCAATGTATGAAGATCCTCAGCGAAACCCTGATGGAGGGGGCATGTGAAGCCCGAGGCGCTGCGATCGCCACGGGAATATTTTTTCCGGCGCGGTGTACCATCAGTGGGCTTCCGCATGGCCTGCCCCCACCTCGGGAGGGACGCATGAGCAAATTGGCAATCCGGCTCTTGATGCTGGCGATATCCGCGACGGCGCTGGTGCTGGTTCCGACGGTCACGCCAGCCAACGCCGAGACCAGCAGCAGGCATATCAAGAAGCATAAAAGGCAAATGAGCCCTGGCTTCATCGCTCCCCGGTCTGCCGGTCAGGCGTGGCCTGTGAGCAGGCCTCCCAGCCAGCCAGGCGCGGTCTGCCCAGGCATCGCCCGAAGCATCGACTGTCGGGTGTGGCCTCCTCCCTTCGATGACGATCCTGACCGAAAAATTTCGGGCTCTGACGGCGGTTAAGCGGACATCAGCTTGCAAGCGCCAAAGCGAGCCCATTGGGCGTTGGCTTTCAGCGCGAAAGTCCCCAATTGCCGAACGAGGCGCCCGGCCTGATCGGCGTGGTGTCGCCTTGTTCCTTGAACGCGAAGGTCAACCCGGCCCTGATCTCGTTTACGGGGTGTCCGTTGACCAGCGCATAGCGAAACGCGGCATCGAGGCTGAGATCATTCTCGACCTGCCAGATCGCCCCGAGCAGAACCGAACGGGTCTCGGCCTGCGTCCATACCTTGTCGTAAAACGTCTCAAAAACGGGGCGAACTTTCCATGTCGACGGTCCTTCGAGAATGACATCGAGGAATGCCTCGCCCTGCTGATCGCGGGTGAGGTTGGCCTCGACGTTGAAATGGGCGGTCCCCCAGTCCCAGCGTTGCGACACGATGCCGGCCCAGCTGAACCCGACCCCCGGCTCGGCATTGATGCCCGGCAGCAGCGGTCCGAATTCGGTCGCGATGCTGATGCCGGATTGGCCCTGAAGCACGCCGGGCTGGATCACATATTTGAGGAACGCGCCGGTGGCCGCGAGGCTGGCGGGGCCGCCGCCCGGAGAAATCGGGGTCAGCATTTGGGACTGCAGAACCACCTCCCAGCGCTCGGCAAAACCGTAGTTAAAGACCACTCCCGGCGCGATCAAACTCGACTGCGATCCCGTCTGCAGCCGGCCCGCCGGCTCCAGTTCGATCTCAACTTCATTCAGGGCGGCCACGGCAGCATCGGTACCATCGAAAGGCCGATAAGCGGCCGCCGGCCACGCCAACAGGCAAATCACCGCCGCCGCGACCCGGCCGATCGCAACCAGGAGGCCGGCCAACCGGCCGTGCAGCCTCCAACTCCGATCTTGCCCCGAGGCCATCCTGCATCTCACCGCGACATCCGCCAGGGCGAGCGATCCGGCCACGACTCCAGCGCCGCCTTCGCCCACTCGGTGGATTTGTCGGTATGGCACAGGTTGCAGGCGTTTGGAATCTTCAACGTGTCCGTATCGCCCGGCGTGACGAAGTGGAAGCTGTGACTTCGAACGTTCTGGTCGGCAATGGTCTGTTCGATCTTCGGCATATGACAGGCGATGCACTCGTTACCCGGACTGCCTGCCTTGTGATGGGTATGCGCCTCGACGCTGGGCGCACGCGGGCCGGCCTGTGCGTTGGGACCGTGACAGTCGAGACATAATGCATTGCCGGGCTTGCGCACCATGGCGACGTTTTCATTGCCATGCGGGTCGTGGCAGCTGAAGCACGTGACGCCGCGAGCATACATCAGGCTTTGCACGAAATCGTTGCCCTGCATGCGGTTCTTGTGGCCGGTTCCGTCCGGAAAGTGGGTGAAGGTAGTTTCGCCGAGCTTATGTTCTTCAAGCTTCCAATAGTCCTTCAGATCTTTGCTCACGTCGTAGCCGACCGGCCAATCGTAGTATTTCTCCTGAATTGGCTTGGTGAGAGGCTGCCCCTGTGAATGACACTGGATGCAGGTGTCGCTGGCGTGCACGTAATCGAAGTGCGCCGGATTGAGAATATTATCGCGGACCGGCTTTTTGCCATGCGCCTCGCCCGGACCGTGACATCGCTCGCAGCCGACATTCCACTCAGTGACGGTCTTCATGTTGATGTCGTAGTTCACGGAATGACAGCCGTCGCAGAGCGGTCCCGTGGGCCGCTGGAAATTGTCGGGCGGATATAGAGGCGCCCACCAATCGCCGGTGTTGGGGACGAAATAGCGGCTCCAAGTTTGATGGAAGACATCCCATTGGACAGGAAGCGGGAAATAATCGTCGCCCACCTTCTTAAAGTAACGCTGCTTCCACCGGCTGCCGTAGACGAGGGCGACGTCGTCCTTGGTGAAACTAAAGACCGGGTTGGGTTTTGAGAGGTCCGGGATAATGGCCTCGGGATGTTCGCGGGGGTCGCGCACCACGTTGGCCATGCGCGTCTTGCTCCAGCGCGCGTAGACGCTCTCGTGACATCCCTTGCAGGCAACCGATCCGACATAATGCCCGTGATCCGGCATTGTCGTGGCCGCGTCGGGCGACAGCGCGGTGGCTACCTCGGGCGACATTGCCGCCACCTTCGGCAAGTGCCGGATGAAGCTCACGAGTTGCCAAATCTGACGGTCGGGCAAATTCCACGCGGGCATGCCGGTGTTACGAATGCCATTGCGGATGTGATAAAACAGTTCTCCGTCAGACGTTGCCGCGATGGCGGGCGAGCGCAGCGTGGGTACGCGCGGGAATTCATTGGAGCCGGTCGGAGTGTTGCCGCCGCCGTCATAGGCGTGGCAGGTTTCGCACTTCTCGCGATAAAGGTCTTTTCCCAATGCGATGTCAGAAGGATCAGGCGCCGGATTTATGCTCTTTTTTGCCTCAGAGGGAACGCTCTGATGCAGCAACGAAGTCGCGATTATGATTTCGGCTGCCGGTGGTTCGGTGCGCGCGCTCGACAGACCCGGAACCACTTTGGCGTAAAGAACACCAAGAATTGTGGCCACGACGACAACCAAAAAACACGAGATCGCGAATTTTCTTCCCATCATTCTTGTCCGTGATAGGTCACAAGGAAAAACGATAGAAGGCGTCGTAGAGCAACAGCCCGGCTTCGAGCTGTGCGAGATCGTCGCAACATCTTTCTTGGGGTCATCGTGATCTCCTCGGGCGGTTACTGTCGCTCCATTTTCTTTCTGCTTCAGCTAGTGAACCATCACCCACGTCGGCTGCAGGATAGGGAATGCGATTAGGCCAACGACTGCCGTCGCGGCGATCAAGAGCGGGTTACTGACTTTCCAGCGAAACAGCACCGTGAGCGAGGCGATTCCAATCAGGGCGGTGAGCCAGTCGCCGATGGCGATGCGTCCGAGCAGTATGCAAGCGCCCAGAATCGTGCCGATGGCTGCTGCATAGGCGCCTTTGACAAATCCCTGCACGTTCGGATTACCACGATGACGCGCGAGAAGCGGCGCGGCGATCAGCACTAGAAGGAATGACGGGAGGAAGATGCCGATCGTGGAGACCACCGAGCCCCAAAATCCCGCGACGAGATAGCCGACAAAGGTTGCTGTGATGACAACGGGCCCAGGGCTGATCATGCCAATGGCGACAGCGATCAGGAACTGGCGTTGATCCAGCCAGCCAAACTGCTGGACAAGTCCTTGTTCAAGGAACGGTACGATGACGAGGCCGCTCCCGAAGGTCAGCGAGCCTGCCTTGAGGAAAAACAGCAGAAGCTTCCCCAGGATCGAGCTTGAGGCCGTGGGCGCGAGCTGCGCGAGTATTGGCGCCACAGTTACCGAGAGCGCCACTGGCGGCGCTCGCTTGAACAGGCTGCCGTAATACAAAATGCCGACGATGCCCGCCCCGATGAACAGGACCGCCACTTCCGCTTGAAGGATAACGGTGACGGCGAGGCAGACCGCGGCGATCGCCCATTGCAACCAGTCTTCCATACCGAGCTTTGCCAGCCGGTAGCAGGAATGAAGGATCAGCGCGATGACCGCGGGACTCACGCCATAGAAGATGGCGGTCACCGGTTGCAGGTCGCCGAGATAGACATAGAGAGCGCCCAGCGCGGCGACGATGACAAAGTTCGGAAGGATGAAAGCCCATCCACCAGCCCAGGCGCCCCAGAATCCGCCACGGAGGTATGAGATATAGATTCCGACCTGAATGGCCAACGGTCCGGGCAATGACTGGCAGATCGCGATCGCCTCTCGCATCTGCTCCTTGGTGAGCCATTTGCGTTCATCGACCAGTTCGCGCTCCATCTGGCCCACCAGCGCAACCGGGCCGCCGAAGCCGAGAAAGCCGAGGCGCAGGAAATAGCGCACCAATTCGCCGAGATGCCCTTGTGGGATTGTGGTAGACGTCGTCATTTCGCGCCTCACAAATTGCAATACCGTCGGTAGAAAATGCCGCTTTCTGACCTCCTCAATGAGCTGCAGACGAACTCAACATCAGCGCAGCACTTTGGCCGCAGGCTGTTCAACACCGCCGGTTGCCGCGTACTTTGACGACGGGCTCGCCGCTTCCTTGGCGAAGTCAAACGTAAGCGTCGCGAGAATGCTGTCGCTGGTGATTCCAAAGAGGTCGCCGACCCGGGCTTTGGCCATGTCGTGGACGTAGGCTATGTCGAGCTTGAAAGGCGAAAACTTGTAGGTAAGTCCCGCCGTTGGAGAGGTCTCATCCAGGCCGACCCTGAGGATCAGATTGTCAAACACTTTCTGCTCGAAACCCAGATTGGGATTATAACTGACCGTATGCGTTCCCGCGATGGCATTCCATTTCTCGATACGCGTTGCGCCGATATCGATCAATCCGCCTTTCCACGGCTGGTAGGATCCACCCAGACGGTATTCCGTAGTTTGGGCCATGCCCTCCGCGACGCCACTGGAGTCGATGCGACGCTCGAAATCATTGTTGTAAAGCGCGCGAAAGCCAAACAGCCATGCTTTGTCCGGTTGCCAAGCCAGACCAAACCCACCGGATGGCCGCCAGTCGGTCTCCCATTTCACGGGTTGGCCGCCCGCCGACGTGGCATTAAATTGCGATGTCTCATGTGACAGGAGGACGCCCGCCGAGAGCCCGTAGGCCAGCGGCATTGCCACCTTTACAAAGACCGCCTCGTCGTTTCCCTTCCCGACCATAGGAACGGCGGTGGGGCCAAGACCTTGAGCCTTGGCAAGGAATTTGACGTCGTTGGTGCCCTGCTGCATGGCAATCGCATAGATCGCCAGGTCGTGCCACAGGGACGGTGACGTCGCGCCGACCGCCTGGAAATTGAAGTCGTTGCCGTTCGTGTAATGGGTGTTGCCATAGTCGAGCACTGCGGTGTTCGCATCCTGCCATACCAAGCCGTAGTTACCCCAGGTTGCCCCGTCTCCGCCAAAGCCAATCGACCGCACCCCCTTTTTGATCTGGCCCGACGAAAAATCGCGCATCGCCAACTCGGGCGATTGAGCCCGCGCCGAATCCGCAAAGCCACCGACGACAGCGATAACGAGAAAACACGCCAACCAGATGCGGCTGTCCAAGCCTCGGCTATTTGAGTTGCTCATTTGATAGACCCCCAATGTAGTTGATTGGCGTTTTCGCGCCGTCGTTCACGACCTTCATGCTTGATAGGGGTTCGTGCATACTCGCCCGCCCACGCGGACTCCACCGAAGTAGCCAAGTTTCGCCTATGCCCAGGAAGGCCGGGTGGTGCGCGCGGGGGTTGAGAGATCGGGTTAATGGCAGACATGGCGCGCCCTTGGTGAAAACCGGACGCGATTCTTGGGCATGTCGCCTCGTGGGGAGATCGCTTCCCCATGACGGAAATACAGACGATGTGATGTCGTTTTGTCAACGACATTTTTTTGGCGCGGGTCCGAGTCCCCCGACGCAATTGCTTCGGCCGCCGCGGCGCGACTCTGAGTTCGATGCCGTAAAGTTCACCGGCTGAATTGGCCGGATACGCGCTCCTCGGGCGGCTTGGTGTGACGAAAGGCATATAAGAGCGACAAATCATAGGTGATCTTCAGCACGCCGCAGACCACCAAGGGCAAGCCCGTGAAGGAAGTCGTAAGCAGCGCTCCCGCCAAGGCCGGACTAAGCGATGATGCAAGGCTGCGGGGTACGGCCGTGACGCTGGCCGCAGCCGGTCGCTCGGGAGGCGTCACAACGGCCATCACATAGGACGTACGTGTCGGGACGTCCATTTGCGAGAGCGCCGAACGCAGCAGCAATAGGCCGAGCACCACGAGAAGGTTTGTCGAAAACGCGGCGAGGATCAGACAGAGACTTGAAGGTATGTGAGTGAATACCATCGTGTTCACGAGACCGAAGCTTTTCGACAGCCGCGCTGCAACGGGATAGGAAAATGCCGCCAGCACGTTAGACCAGAAGAAAAACAAACTCGCCGCGGTAAGCGACAAACCGAACCGCTCAAATAGCCATAGTGCGACCAGGGACTGCACCGCAAAGCCGCCGGCGAATGCGTCCAGGCTGAATAACGCAGCAAGTTTGTAGACAATCCCTTTCGAGGGACCGAGGGCCGCTGGACGAGACGCAGCTTCATGCGGTTGTGCGTGAGGCAAATAGCGGTAGATGGCCGCAGCCACCAGCCCTAGCGCTGCGTAGAAATAAAACATCGCCTTCAATGCGCCGATATTGCTAACGCCTACCGACACCAAAGCCGTCGGCACCGCGGCCGCCAACGCTCCGGCAGCGCTCGAAAGTCCGCCGATCAGGCTGTAATGAGCAAAAATGCGGGTGCGATCATGGTCGGGTGCCTCCCGTGCCAGCATCGCGTGCTCAAGCGGAACAAATAATCCAATATCTCCGCTTGAGGGATTCATGGTGCCTACAAACGCGATGAGGAGAATGAACGCGAGTTGCTCTGTGGCCGGAACGGCTATTCCTGTCGCAACTGTCGCAAAAGCGCCAACCAACAGAATACTGCGCAAATCCCTGCCTGGAGTGAGAAATCCAATCGCGAGCGTGATGGCGGCCGTTCCAAGAAGGGCCGCGCTTGCCACAATTCCGATTTGAAACGGGCCGAAGCCAAGCTCGGACAAGTAGGCTGGCAAGATGATGATTGCGAATCCGTCGCCAAAACCGCGCGTAGCGCGCGCGGCGTATAACAGGAGGATGTCCGTGGGCTTTCTCATAGTGGTTCTTGAGCTAACTCGTCTCTCTTAGTCACTTGCCCGAAGTCACCATGTAGTCCGCAAAATGCATGTAGCTGTCCGCTTTTGACCACAGGCCAACCCGGCCTGACACCGCTTCGGAAAGCGTGTGCTCCAGATAGAGCTTACCATCGAGATAACCTTCCACCTTGGTGCCGGAAATTCGAACCTTAAGGTCGTGCCATTGCTTGCTGGCGGTCGGCGTATTTCGGACCCAGGACACCGATGAGCGTTTGCCTTTTTCGAACTTCCAGAGAACCAAATTGTTTTCGAGACAATTCGCGCGTAGTGCCAGGTAGTCCCCATTCGGTTTCAGATTGAACAATATGCCGGCGCCCTGGTCGATGCGTCCGGATAAGCCCTCGAACCGAACGGCGATCTCGCCGCCGCTGAAATTTTCGACGTTCTTCGCGACAGCATAAGGGTAGTACGCATAAGCTTGGACCCGATCGAGAAATTCCGCATAGCGCTCGCCGTAAAGCGCTCTCGCTTTGTCGGCAACCCCCGCGGAGGACTGGCCTTCCTTCCATTGACGGCCATCGACGGCCAGGACGTTCTTTCCGGCTTCGCTTTCGATGCGCCAGATGCCGACGACCGCCACAAGCGATTTGGCCTCCGCTCCGACGGTCTCGCTTGAAAAGTCGATTTTGGTCGGCTGCTGTGCCGCGGTTGGCAGCACTAAGGATGCGAGGACGAAAGCAGAGACCGCGATGGAAATTGTGTTCATGATTGCACCTCCTTCATCACTTATGTTGCGGTTGGTTTCGGTAGACGTCGGCTCCACCACCAAGCGAGGGCGATACAGAGTGGAAGTCCGAAGAAAAACCAGAAGAGAGCCGACTGGCTGCCGGCAACCAGTGGATAGCCCGGATAATCGCTTCCCGGGGCAGGTGCGGGAGTACTGACCCCTGCGAGGCCGTACAGCATCGGAAGGATTTCTCGCGGACTGGTCGAACGGCTGACGTCTGATCGACCGCCGTAGGCGTATTCGACCTCGCCGTAGCGGTCGCTGCCTGCATTTGTTGCAAGACTTTGCCGCTCGCCCGCCAGACGGACCGATACCATCGGCATTGTACGCTCAAGCTTCGCCAGCACGTTACGCTGCAAGTCGGTGTAGCGCGGGTCTTCTGGCGCCAGATGAACCGTTACGACCAAGGGCTGCGGCAGAGTTGCGAGCAGGTGCTGGTCGGCTATGGGAAACGAGTTGCGTCGATCCTCGGTGACATCGAACGTGAGTCTGATCTGCGTCACCAGGCCAAGGGCGAGCGCCACGGCAAAGACGCAGACGATCGAGCGAATGACCTTGTTGCGGAGGCGAACTCCCGGCGGCAGCCAAACGGCGGCCAGCGCGGCGAAACCGAACACCACCGCGCAAACACCGGCGACAAGTCCAGCCGGCAAAAGACCTTGCTCGAACGCATGCAGCACCTGGGTCAGCGATAGGCTCGCAATCCATGCGAGTAACCCGGGTTGACCGGCCACCGTGAAATCCAGCACCCATGAACCGATCGTGAAGGCGAGTGTAACGATCGCGGCAGTCGCCGCGCTTTCCGATACCGATGCCGCAAACAAAGCGATGGCCCCGACGAGCAGCCCGTAGAGCAGATGTCCACAAACGAGGTTTAGCGTTTCCGGTGCAGATAGGTGTCCACCCAGCAATTCCCACATGACCAGCGCTGTGAGTGCGGGGATGCTTGCAAGCAACCAAGCCGTGAGCACAGCCGCAAGCTTGGCTGTAATCAAGGTGGGCGAGCGATAGGGTAGTTGAACCAAAAGACGCAGCGCACCGGACTCCTTTTCCTGACCGAGCACACGAATCGCGACAAAGGGGAACAGAAGCGTGACCGCCACGTAGAAGGCCCCAAGGGTCGGAACCAAGATGCCATCCAACGGCGATAAAGTGCTCGCGAGCACCGGTGATTGCAGCCCGGCAGCGCTCGCTTCGCCGTAGAGCGATACAGCCTGAAAGAAACTGTATCCGACCAAAGGACACATCAGCAGCAACATGATCCACAACGCCCTGCCGCTGAGCGTTTCCCACAACTCCTTGACGAACAACGGCCGCAATGGAGCGCTTTGAACGTGAAATGTCTCAGGTGAGCGCAAGGAAAATATCCTCCAAACTTCCATCGGCAATCCCGGTTTTTGCTCGGAGATCGCTCAGTGTCCCCGCACCGCGAACACGGCCATCAGCCAGGAGAACAAAGCGATCGCAGACTCGCTCGGCGTCCGACAATTGATGTATCGCGAGAACAAGCGTCCGTCCTTTGATGGCTTCTCGACCCAACACATCGACGATGGCGCGAATCTGACGCAGGTCAAAGCCATCGAACGGTTCGTCCATGAGAAGCAGCGGGTGCGGGGTAAGAAGTCCCAGCGCCAATATCAGCCTTCGGCTGTAACCCTTCGACAGCGCGTGCACACGTTTGTGGAGAACCGACGACAGGCCCACCGATTCAATCGCATCCTCAACCTCGCTTGTCGACCTTCGATAGACATCTGCAAAGAACGTCAAAACCCGCGTAACCGGTTGCTCCCCGTAAGGTCGCACGCCATCGGGAAGATAGAAGACGGCTTCGCGTCGGCGCGAAGGCGGCAACGGCTTTCCGTGCCAGCGAACGTGACCATTATCGACCGGCTGCATGCCGGCGACGGCCTCAAGCAAGGTGGTTTTGCCGGCGCCGTTCGGACCGATGATGCCAAGGATCTCACCAGCCTGGATGTCGAAGACGACATCCGAGAGGATCGTCTGATCCGCATATCGCTTGGAAATCGAATCCACTCGTAGCAGAGGTAGATCGCGCGCTTGTTCCGAGGGGGACGCAGCTACCATGGGGGGCGTCGAAATGCGCGGGATTGGTCGATCTAGCGAGACCATGCGAAGAACTCCGTCCATGCGCAAAATCTCCTCGACAGGTCGAGTGAAACACGAAAGGCTAGCCCTTCGTGCTCGCCGTCTTGTCGAGCGCAGCGCGCAAGCCTTTGGCAAGCTTCGAGGCATCGTCCACGGCCCAAAAATGCAGGAAGAACAGCCGCGGCTGCTCGTCCAGCATGTGGCTGTGGACCGCGGTGACGTCGATGCCGTTGGCCCGCAATGCCTTAATGACGGGATTCACTTCGTCATTGGTGAGGACGAAATCGCCGGTGATGGCGGCCTTGCCGCCGCCCGTCGGCTGGAAGTTGATCCCGGTGGCTACGCCCATCGGTCCGACCGGGCTCATTTGCATCCCATCCTCTGTGATGGGATCGCGCCGCGGTACATTGAACTGATAAACGCCGCCATTGGCTTGTCCCTTGACGCCGATGATCTGGTCGAGCTGCGCGGTGTCGAGGTCGACCGCGGGAGGCGGAGAGGCCGCAGCTGCAATCGAAAGTGGAGTCTTGCTGGCGGCCAGCGCATCATGAATAACGGCCGCCAGTTTGGCCGGATCACCGTGGCCTCCGACGTGCATGTAGAATGTCGCGGGGCTGGAGCGCAGCAGGTGATTGTGCACGGCCGTGATCTCAACTCCGCCTTCGATTAGTTTGAGCATCACCGGATTGACTTCGGTCTCCAGCAATACGAGGTCGCCCATGATCATCGCTCCCCCGTGCGCCGGCTTGAACGCGACCCAGCCGCCAAGGGCCAACGCCGGCTTGATCGTCACGCCATCAAGCGTCACGGCGAGATCGGTGCGCGGAAAACCATAACGATGTACGTCGCCCGACACGGCAGGTTTTCTGCCCAAGGCGTCGTCGACTTTTTGCCAGTCAATCTCCTGGGCTGTTGCAACAGAGATGAATGAAGCCGCAAAAAGCGAAGCCAGAAGCCAAAGTTTGGTGCGCATCTTGAGATCCTCCCTGGTTTTGCAGATAATCCATTGTCTGGCGAACAGAGCTCTGCGAGATTGCCGTCATATTGTCCTGCGGCCTGGCCAAGCGAAGACCAGAGGATGGTTTTCCTACGCGTCGTTCTTCCTCGATAGCGTCTTGCGAATTGGCCGAATCAGGTTTCGGATCGTCTGGAATGCGCCAGATGCGTTTCGTCGGTCGCGTCACGACACCAGCGATAGAAGGCATCGTAGAGGGGAAGGCCGGCTTCGAGCTGTGTGAGATCGTCGGCGTACATTCGCGACAATCCAAGCGATGCCGCCAGCAAGCCGGCGGCCTGCGGCGCGAGATCGAGACGCCCGGTATCGGCGCCCCGGACAATCGTGGCCAGGCGCAGAAGGGGCTCGATCGTCAGGCCGAATTCCTCGACCATGACATCGAACGTGCATTTTTCGCCTCGATGGCTCCAGAACACGCCATCGAGATCGAACGGCGCGGCACCGAATTGTTCGGCTACACCTTCAACCTCGGCGGCGGCCACGAACAGGAACACCGCGCGCGGGTCGATGAAGCGGCGGATCAGCCATGGACAGGCGATGCGGTCCACCTTTGGCCGAGCCCGGGTGACCCAGACCGTGCGCCCCTGACGGTCCAGCGGCGGAATCCTGCCGAGCTTCAGCAACGGCAGCCCGGCCTTTGTCCAGCCCTCAATCCCCTGTTCGAGCACATCAGCATTGACGCCGGCGTGACGTAACCACGCCGCGGTTCCCTGGCTCAGGCTCGATCCGTCGCCGCAAATAACGACGGCGGATTGGCCGGCGAACTCGCTCGCCCATTCCCAGACCTCGGAATGCGACCGCCGGACCGATCCCGGCACAAGCCGTGGATTGCCTTCGAACTCGGCTTTCGGCCGAACGTCGATCAGCGCGGGACATCGCGGCGTCCCGATCAGACGCGCCAGCTTTTCCGCCGAAATTGAGTTGATTGCCGACACGGTGCGTCCTTGCATAACCCGGGACGCGATTCTTCAGCATGTCGCCTCGTGGGGAGATCGCAATCCCCATACCGGATAAGGTAGCCAGCCGAGGCTCGCTGTCAAGTACAGCGTCCCTGCTTGTCGAAGGTCATTCTTTGATGGATGGTGCGGCTGTTAAAAACAAGAATGTGTCTTTGAAATGGGGGGCGAATGCCCGGGCGAACCTGGATTTACATCCTGCTGGTTACTGCTTGTTCAATCAACTACATCGATCGCGTCGTGCTCTCGGTATCCGCGCAACCGATCTCAAAAGAGTTCGGAATCTCCACAATCCAGCTGGGCTACCTGTTCTCCGCGTTTCTGTGGAGCTATCTCGTTTTCGTGCTTCCTTGGGGCATCTATGTCGACCGCGTCGGAACGCGCCGGGCGACGACGGTCGGCATGGCGATCTGGTCAGCGGCAACGCTGCTGACCGGCTTAAGCTGGAATTTTAGTTCAGCTTTCGCTTCGCGTCTGCTGATGGGCTTCGGCGAGTCGTCAACATACCCCGCCGGCGGCCGAACCATCCGCGAATGGATGCCGGCGGGCGAACGCGGCTTCGCCACCACGGTGTTCAATTGCGGCGGATATATCGGTCCGGCGCTCGGCTCGGTCCTGATGGCCTATCTGGTGGGCAGCCTGGGATGGCGAGGCGCGTTCTGTTGCGCCGGCGCCCTCGGATTCGCCTGGCTGATCTTCTGGATACTGGTATTTCGCCAGCCCGAGGAAGCCACCTTCATCGGCGAGGCGGAACGCGCGAAAATTCTCAGGGAGCGCGGCGGCAAGGCAATCCCCGGGAAAAGCGCCCCGCTGGTCGCATTGCTGAAATGCAAGAGCATGTGGGGGCTATTCGTGACACAGGGATGCGCGGTCTATACCGTGTATCTGTTCCTGACCTGGCTGCCGAGCTACCTGCAGGCGACGCGGGGCCTCACTTTGCTCAAGACCGGCTTCTATACGGCAATTCCCTATGCCGTGGCGGTGCCGGGAACGATGCTGATGGGCGCTCTGAGCGACCGGCTGCTGCGTGACGTCGGCGTGACCTCGGGACGCCGCCGCCTGATGGTCGTCATCATGCTGCTGTGCTCGTCCGGAATCCTGATGACGCCGTGGATTACCGAAACCTGGGTGCTTCTCACCCTGTTCTCGATTTCGCTGACCTGCATCGGCAGCGCCGTCGGATTGAATATCACGCTGACCAACGACCTGTTGACCGATCCCGGCAATGCCGGGCGTGCCAACGGATTCCTGGTCACCGGCGGCAATCTGTTCGGCGTGCTGGCGCCGATCGTCACCGGCTATGTGATCTCCGGCACCGGCAGTTACGACTGGGCATTCCTGGTGGCCGGCGTGCTGTTGATTTGCGGCGCCGTCACGTGCTGGACCATGACCCGCGAGCCAATCTCGCCGGAAGGGGCCTGAGATGAACGCGCTCGAGGACAAGGACGCGATTCGCGAATTGCTGGCCGAATACTGCTTTCTGCTGGATTCATACCGGCTGAAGGAATTCGGCCAGCTCTTTCTCGAAAGCGGCGAGTGGGTCTCCCGAAACGGCAGCGCGACGGGTCCTGCCGGCATCGAGCAGTTCATGCGTCAGCTCGTGCCGGAGCCGGGTCCGGGCACCAGGCGCAAGCACCTCACCGCCAACATCGTCATCCGCCTGAACGGCGATGTTGCGGAGGTGACATCGAATTTTCTGGTGGTGCGCGACACCGGCGCGGGTCCGGCGATCGCGGTGGCGGGGACCTATCACGATGTCGTCGCAAGAAACGGCGCGAGTTGGCGCTTCAAGTCGCGCCAATTGACGCACGACATCGCCGGCGAGAGCGGCTTGAAACCAGTTGGCCCGTGAAGCCGGCGGCAAGTCAGCGCAGCCTGCTCAGCAACGCCACCAGCGTCTCGCGCTCCCTCGCATCGAGCGGCGCCAGCGTCTCCCGGGTGATCGCCAGCGCGTTCGGCGCCACCTTCTCGGCCAGTTGCTGGCCCGCGCGCGTCAGGCTGACCAGCAGGCGGCGGCCGTCCCCGGGGTCGGCGCTGGTTTCAGTCAGACCACGCGCGGTCAGGCGGTCGATCACGCCCTTGATGGTGGCGACATCCATCGCCGTCAGCCGACCGAGCTGATTTTGCGAGCAAGGTCCGGTCTCGGTCAGCTTGGCAATCGCGGCCCATTGTGCCGACGTGAGATGGGTCCCGATCTCGCGCGCGAAGATCGTGGCGTGGCGCTGCCACACCTGGCGCAGGATAAAGCCGATCTGCTCCTCGAGGACGTAGGCCGGCCGCGGCGGCTTGATGCTCCGTTTCGGCGAAACACTCCTGGTCATGTGCGTCCGCGCCCCTGTTGGATATTTGCCGTCGATCACAGCGCCAGATGCGCGTCGCGAATGTCCGGACGCGCGTCGAGTTCGCTCATGGTGCCGGAAAAACAAATGCGCCCGCGCTCGATGATATAGGTGCGGTCCGATATCAGCCTGGCGAAATGCAGGTTCTGCTCGGACACCAGCATGCTGACGCCTTCCTTCTTCATGGTCAGGATCGCATCAACCATCTGCTCCACGATCTTCGGCGACAGCCCTTCCGACGGCTCGTCCAGCAGCACCAGCGACGGGTTTCCCATCAAGGTCCGCGCGATCGTCAGCATCTGCTGCTCTCCGCCGCTCATGCGACCGCCGAGGCGGCCGCGCATTTCGGCAAGATTCGGAAACAGCGCGAACAGTTTCTCCCGCGTCCAGTGCGGCGCGTTCGGCCGCTCCGGCTGGCGGCCGACTTCGAGATTCTCCTCGACCGTGAGGTCGGTGAAGATGCGCCGCTCCTCCGGCACGTAGCCGAGCCCGCCGCGCACGATCGCATGGGTCGGCTGATCCGAGACATCGTTGCCCTCGAACAGGATCCGGCCGGTGCGCTGCGCGACCAGGCCGACGATGGAGCGGAACGTCGTGGACTTGCCGGCGCCATTGCGCCCCAGCAGCGCCACCACCTCGCCCTCGCCGACATCGAGCGCGATGTCGAACAGGATGTGGGCGGGGCCGTAATGGCTGTTGAGATCGTGGACCGAGAGCTTCACGTCGGTGCTCCCTCCCGATGACGCGCATCGTAGACCAGGCCCTCGCCGAGATAGATGGCGCGGACCTGCGGGTTGCGCCGGACTTCCTCCGGCGAACCCTCGGCGATCAATGAGCCGCGATTGAGCACCAGAATGCGATCCGCATGTTCGAACACCACGTCCATGTCGTGCTCGGTGAAGAGAACGCCGATGCCTTGCTCGCGGGCGATTTGGGCGGTGAGCCGCATCAGTTCGATCCGCTCGCGCGGCGCCATGCCGGCGGTCGGTTCGTCCATCAGCAGCAGTTTCGGCTGATTGGCGAGCGCGATGGCGAGTTCGAGCCGCTTGAGGTCGCCATAGGCGAGTTCGCCGCAGGGACGTTCCGCATAACCACCCATGCCGACCAGCTCCAGCAGGCGGCCGGCCTCCGCCCGCGCGTATCGCGGCGTCGAGGTCCAGAGATTGAACAATCTTCGCCCGTACGAGACCAGCGCGACCTGCACGTTCTCGCGCACCGTCATGGTCGGAAATGTCGCTGTGATCTGGAAGGTGCGGCCGACGCCGAGACGCCAGATCTCGCGCGGCTTCTTGCCGGTGGTGTCCTCGCCAAGCAGATTGATGCGGCCGGAACCGGGCGTGGTCTGGCCGTTGAGCATGTCGAAGCAGGTGCTTTTGCCGGCGCCGTTGGGGCCGATCAGCGCCAGGATTTCGCCGGCGTTCAGCGCAAACGACACGCCGCGCACGGCGTGAACCCCGCCATAGGATTTGCTCAGGCCCTCGACCGACAACAATGGTTGCGCAACGCTCATTCGGCAGTCTCGATTCCGGAAGTGAGCAACGCGGACTTTGGCGGTGTTGGCGGGCGGCGTTGCCGGATCGTTTCCAGCATCCCGACGATGCCCTTGGGAAAGGCCACCACGATCAGGACAATGATGCCGCCGAGCACAAGCTTGGACAGATCGGTCTGGCTCACCAGCCAGATGCTGAGCGCCTTGTAGACGATGGCGCCCAGAATCGCGCCGGAAACCGTCTCGACGCCGCCCAGCAGCACCATGACCAGGGCATCGACCGAAAGCGAGATGCCGAGGCTGTCGGGAAAGATGCTGCCCTTCAGATACGCGAACAGCGCGCCGGCGACGCCGGCGACCGTGCCCGCGATCACAAAGGCGGTCCACTGGATGCGCTTGCCGTCGATACCGATCGCTTCGCCGCGCAGCGGCGAGTCGCGCGTCGCCCGCAGCGCGAAACCGAACGGCGAGAACACGATGATGCGAAGCACTGCGACCGCAAGCGCGGCCACGGCGATCGAAAGCCAGTAAAAATGCGCCGGGCTCGCCGCCCAGCTTTCCGGCCAGACGCCGAGAATGCCGTTGTCGCCGCCGGTCACCGCGACCCACTGGAACGCGATCGACCAGACGATCTGCGCGAATGCCAGCGTCAGCATCGCAAAATACACGCCGGACAATTGCACCGCGAAAAATCCGAACACCGCCGCACCCGCCAGCCCGAGCAGCGGGCCGAGCAAGAGCGACAGGATCATCGGCAAACCGGCGAGCTTGGCGAGAAACGCCACGCCGTAGGCGCCGAGCCCGAAATAGGCGGCATGGCCGAACGAGGCGAGCCCGCCGACCGACATCAGGAAATGAAGGCTCGCGGCGAAGATCACGAAGATTGCGATCTCTGAGCCGACCGTGAGCGCGTAGTTGCCGCCGATCAGCGGCAGCGCCGCGGCCAGCGCCAGCGCGGCAACCGCCGCAAGGCGTTCGTTCGAAGTCAACGGCCGCCAGGGGTTGATGGTCAATCCCGGCGTGCGGCGCGCCGCGGCTTCCTGCCTTCCGAACAAGCCCCATGGCCGCACGATCAGCACGGCGGCCATCACCAGGAACACCAGGATGATGGAAATCTTCGGAAAGATCAGGATTCCGAACGCGTTCAATTCCGAAACCAGCACCGCCGCGACGAAGGCGCCGATGATGCTGCCGAGCCCGCCGATCACCACGACGACGAAAACATCGACGATGATCCGCAGGTCCATGGCGTGATGCACCGCATCGCGCGGGATCTGCAGCGCGCCGCCAAGTGCGGCGAGAAACACCCCGACCGCGAACACGCTGGTAAACAGCCATTTCTGATTGACCCCAAGCGCGGCCACCATGTCGCGATCCTGCGTCGCGGCGCGGACCAGCACGCCCCACCGCGTTCGCTGGAACAACAGCCACAATAGCCCGAGCACCAGCGGGCCGAGCCCGATCAGGAAGAGGTCGTAGGAGGGAATATTCTGGCCGAAGAAATCCACCGCGCCCTTGAATCCCGGGGCGCGGCGGCCCAGCAGATCGCTCGGGCCCCAGATCAGCACCACCAGATCCTCGACCATCAAGGTCAGGCCAAACGTCGCCAGCAACTGAAACAATTCAGGCGCATGATAGATTCGGCGCAGCAACACCATCTCAACCAGCACGCCGACCAAAGCGACGATCGCCGCGGCGGCGACGATGCCGCCCCAGAATCCGATAGCGCCGGAAAATCGCTCGGTCAGCGTGAACGCCACATAGGCGCCGAGCATGTAAAACGCGCCATGGGCGAAATTGACGATCCGCGTCACGCCGAAAATGATCGACAGCCCCGACGCCACCAGAAACAGCGACGCCGCGCTGGCGAGCCCGGTCAGGAACTGGACGAAGTAGAAGGCCATTCAGGGTCCGCGTTGGCGCATATTCCAGGTTCGGGCTTCATCCTTCGAGACGCATCGCTTCGCGATGCTCCTCAGGATGAGGTCTTTGACCCTCATGGTGAGGAGCGCGGCAACGCCGCGCGTCTCGAACCATGAGGCCAAGGGTCCAATTAGGCGGCGGTCGCCCGCAACCGATAGCCCTCACTCTTTCGGACGCATTTTTGCGACTTCGGCATCGCTTGGAAGATAATCCGAACCCTTGCGATAGACCGAATCCACCATCACGCCCTTGCCGTCCTTCAGGGCGGTCCTGCCGACGAACGCGCCCAGCGTCGACTGATGATCGATCTTGCGGAAAACAATCTCGCCGAACGGCGACGGCACCGACAATCCCTCGGCGGCCGCGATCAGCTTCTCCGGATCGGTCGAGTTGGCCTTGGCAAGGATCGCGGCGGCCGACTTGATGGTCTCGTAGCCGACGATCGAACCGAGCCTCGGATAGTCGTTGTATTTGGCCTGATACGCCTTCAGGAAGGCATCGTGCTCGGGGGTCTTGATGCTGTACCAGGGATAGCCGGTGACGATCCATCCCTCCGGCGTCTCATCCTTCAAGGGATCGAGATATTCCGGCTCGCCGGTCAGGAAGCTGACGACCGAACGATCCTTGAACAGGCCGCGGGTGTTGCCTTCGCGCACAAGCTTCACAAGATCGGCGCCGAAGGTGACGTTGAGGATGGCTTCCGGATTTGCGGACGCGACCGCCTGCACCACCGGACCCGCGTCGATCTTGCCCTGCGGCGGCCATTGCTCCTCGACCCACTGGATATCGGGACGTTTCTCCGACATCAGCTTCTTGAACACGGCGACCGCCGACTGGCCATATTCGTAGTTCGGCGCAATCGTCGCCCAGCGCTTGGCCGGCAGCTTCGCCGCCGCTTCCACCAGCATCGCCGCCTGCATGTAGTTGGAAGGACGCAGGCGGAAGGTGTAGCGATTGCCCTTGGCCCAGGTGATGGCGTCGGTCAGCGGTTCGGCGGCCAGGAAGAACACCTTCTTCTGGTTGGCGAAGTCGCTGACGGCCAGACCGATGTTGGACAGGAAAGTCCCTGTCAGCATCGCGACGTTTTCACTCGACACCAATTCGTTGGCGGCGGTCTGCGCATCGGCCGGCTTGCCGCCGTCGTCCTTGGAAACGACCACGAGCTTCTTGCCGTTGACGCCGCCGGCGGCATTGATCTCTTCGACCGCAAGCTGCCAGCCCTTGCGATAGGGTTCGGTAAATGCCGGCAACAGCGAATAGCTGTTGATTTCGCCGATCTTGATTTCGCTCTGCGCCTGAGCTGCCTGCGCCAGACCACTGAACACAATGGCCAGGGTCGCAGCCAAGAGACGTTTGCTTCGTTGCATCTCAAATCTCCAATGTTGAAAAACCAGCTATCGCAGACCGTCTTCACCCTTTATCTCGGAAAGCTTCAAACCGCCAACCCGCGGCAGCGGCCTGCCGCTGTCGGTGACGGCGACCGCGACCATGATTTCGTTGGCGCGCGGGGCGTCGTTGATCTGCACTTCCATGCCGTCGAAATGGCTTCGCACGAACGCCGCGTCCTTGTGGCCGAGCGGAATATCCAGCGTCGTGCCCGGCCCGCTGCGCTTCTTCGACGACGGAATCAGCGCCGCGCCCTTGCCCAGCACCTTACGCACCGGCGCACCCATCTTCGGATGCAGGATCGCGGCGGCGTGTTCGAGCTCGCCGTTTTCGCCGACCGCCGCCGCCTTGCCGTAGCTCTGCGCCTTTGAGCCCTCGATTCCCAGCGCCGCCACCGCCCGTTTTGCCAGCAGCTCGCCCAGTTCCTCGCCGATCGCGACCAGGGGGCTAAGGTCTTCCACATATTGGCCGGCGAACGGGTTTTCAATCACGGCGATCGCCGCCGCCCGCCGGGTCGGCGGCGTGACGTTCTGCCCCATCTCCATCAGTGTCTCTTCGACGACGGTGACGATCTTGCGAATGACCGCGCTCATGGCTTGCTGCCTTGTTCTTGAAGGGGTGTGTTTGTCAAACCTGCCTCACGCATGGACCGCACTTTCGACATGTCGCGGAGAAGGCGCCTGGCGCAGCTTGGCACCGAAGCTTTTCAACGCCATGACGCGCGTCTCGCCGTGCAGATGCAACGCCGCGCCGTCGATCAGGCCCGCGGCGAACAGTGCCTCCGCCTTGTCCAGGCCCGCTTCGAGGGCGCAAGCGATCTCGAATTCCTTGAGGGGTCCGACGCCCCGCGTCACCAGCCGTGCGCCGAGATCGCTGTCCGGCTGCAGCTCTTGCGCCGGACAACGGGCAATGGCCCGATGCCCCGGCAAATCCACCGCATTGGCGATGATGGTGGCGGCGGCGTCCGCCTGCGCCGCGGTTCGCGCCAGAACGGTCACCGCATCGGCGATGCCGAGCGAAAAACTGCGCCCGTGACGTCCGCTGGTCGCAATGCCTCGCGAGGGATCGCCGGCATCGACGATCGTCGTTCGCATCAGCCCCAATGAGTCAGGCCGATCGGTCAGGCCGACCGTGAATTGTTCCCCATCCGCAAGATGCAGCGCGATGTCGCCGCCATTGTTGACATAGGCGCGCTCGAGCGACGCCTCGCGCAGCATGGCACCGAGAATCTCCTCCGCCACGCTGCCGGCCACCGCCGCCATCGGGGTGATGAAATGATCGGTGGCAAATGGCGCCACCGCCGCATGCATGCGGCGCGCGACCGGACCCTCCAGCAGGCACTTTGCCGGATCGGCGGCTTGGCGCAGCAAAGCCAACTCGTCGCAGAGTTCGTCCAATAAACCGGTGAAGCGGCGAACCGCGGCCTGATAGGCCGCGCGCAGGTCGGACTCGCCGCCGCGCGCCTCCACGATCAGGTCGATCGGGCCATCCTGCAGATGCAGCCGCCTGCCGTCTGCCAGCCATCCGATCTGCGGCAATCTTTTCATGCGCGCGACCCCGGTAGCGGCTGCGGAGTATTCGCCTTTAGCGACGCCAGCGGACGGACATGGTCCATATGGCCGCCGAGCGCGGCATAGTCCGATAGCCGCAGCGTAAATTCGATCGGCGCGACCAGCGCGGGCGTCGGCACGTAGCCGAATGCGCCCGCCGGCAACCGCGTGACATCGACCATGAACGTAATGCCGCCGCCGGGCCAGACATAGACCGGCGCGCCGCCGCTGGTGACCCGCGTCAAGGCGTCCTTCACCGAACGCGTCAGGCGCACTGGATTGTCGGTGACGCCCGCCCGCAGCGATCCGCCCGCCCCGCCCATGAACAGCACGGTGCACAACGCGGGCTCGCAATTTTCCTGGATCCGCTCGACCGATAGCTTGAGATCGGCCGGCATGGTTTTCTCGACCGGCCTGAGCGCCTCGTCGAGCACGTAATAGGCCGCGTGTTCGCCGGTGGTGGAGACCATCAGCATGGTCATGCCGGGACGGGCCACCTTCGGGTCGAATGGGCCCAGCACCGCCAGTGGATCGGAGATTTTCGTGCCGCCCCAGCCGGTGCCGGGCTCGGCGACCTGGAAATAGCGGCCCGGCGTCGAGCGCCGTCCCTTCATCTTGATCCCGGTATCGGGAATATCCAGCAGCTTGCCGGCCTGGTGTTCGCTGAGGACACCGGTGATGTGATCGTCGACCACGACGACTTCATCGACCTTGCCGTGCCATTGCTTGGCAAACATGCCGATCGTGGCCGAGCCGCAACCGACCCGCATCCGCTCCTCGGCGACGCCGTTGACGATGGGGGGATAGCCGGCCTGCACCACCACGCTGGCGCCACCGTCGATCACGAGTTCGACCGGCTTGCAGTTGCTCAGATCCATCAGCGCGTCGCAGGTGACGCGGCCTTCCTTCTTCGACCCGCCGGTCAAATGATGAACGCCGCCCAGCGACAGCATCTGCGAACCGTACTCGCTGGTGGTGACATGGCCGACGGCCTCGCCCTGCACCCGCACCGTCGCGGTCTCGGGGCCGAGAAAGCGATCGGTGTCGATCTTCACCTTGACGCCGCAATAGCTGAAGATGCCCTCGGTCACCACGGTGACCATGTCGACGCCGTCAATCTGCGAGGACACGATGAAGGGCGCCGGCTTGTAATCGGGATAGGTCGTGCCGGCGCCAATGGCGGTGACGACAACATCCGTCTCGTGGACGATCTTGCCGTCCCAATCGCCGACCGCCTGGAACGGCACCAGCCGTCCGCCGTGAGACACCGTCCGCTCCAAAAGAATGTGGGGATCGACGCGCACCAGTTGGCCGTCGTGATTGGCGTAGCGGTCGCAGGCGCCGGCCGCGCCCGGCTTGATGTAGCACATCACCGGGCAGGCATCGCAGCGGATCTTGTCGGCGGCAGCAGCAGTCGCATCAGTCAGCATGAACAAGCTCTCGAAGCCGGCGTCAAACTGTCGAACATCGCAAACATGCGTGGCGGCGCAGTCGGCGGGCGTCGCAAGGATTTCGCATCATTCGCCGCCGGGGGCATTTTGTTCGTACACGAACGATGTTGCGCGCGCGGTGAAAACCTGTCAAGCGCCGTGCAAAGCAAAACCTTGCTTTGCCGAATAATACCTCAGTTGCCCGGCATCTTTGTTCATAAAGCGGGCAGCAGGTTTGCGCCGCGGCATGGCGGGCTTGCACGTTTGTATACAAACGGTATCCTCGAATGCGTTTAGGCAATGTTTGTTTTAAGCGATGGTTGCGAGCCGCAATCATCTCGCCGGAACCCATGAGCATGACGCAGCCCTCGATCCGCCTGACGGTCAACGGCCGGATCCACGACGTCAATGCCGCCGGCGATACCGCGCTGCTCTACGTGTTGCGCAACGATCTCGAATTGAACGGACCGAAATACGGCTGCGGGCTCGGCGAGTGCGGCGCCTGCACGGTGCTGATCGACGGGCTCGCCGCCCGCTCCTGCGTGATCCCGGTCAGCGGTTGCGTCGGCCGCGAAATCCTCACGCTCGAGGGCCTCGGCTCGCGCCATGATCCCGATCCGGTGCAGGATGCCTTCATCGCCGAACAGGCCGCTCAATGCGGCTACTGCCTCAATGGCATGATCATGACGACGAAGGCTTTGCTGATGCGCAACCCAAAGCCCTCGGAGGCTGAAGCCCTTGAGGCGTTGCGCTACAATCTCTGCCGCTGCGGCGCGCATATCGAGATCGTGCGCGCCGTGATGCGGGCGGCGGGCCATGCCGCCGAGGCCGACTGATGGCTGTGCCGGGCGTTGCAGAAAATCGTGAACTTCGAGCTGGCTCGCTGTCAGTCGTGCGCCCCGCCGTCTCCGGCGGCGCATTCGAAACCTTCCTCCAGATAACGGCCGATGGTTCGGTCATGGCGTTCAACGGCCATGTCGACCTCGGCACCGGTATCCAGACGGCGCTCGGACAGATCGTCGCCGAAGAACTCGACGTGTCCTTGGCCCGCGTCGTCGTGGTGCTGGGCGATACCTCGCGCGTTCCCAATCAGGGCCCGACCATTGCCAGCGAGACCATCCAGATATCGGCGGTGCCGCTTCGCAAGGCCTCCGCCCAGGCGCGGCATTTCCTGCTGGCGCGCGCGGCGGAACGGCTTGAACTGCCCGTCGAAGATCTCAGCGTGGAAGACGGCCTGATCCGCGGACATAACCGCAGCGTCGGCTACGGCGAACTGATTGGCGCGGAGATCATCCGCCTTGAACTGGCCGACGAGGTTCAGGTCAAGGCCACCGAGGCCTACAGCATCGTCGGGCAATCGGTGCCGCGCACCGACCTTCCGGCCAAGGCAACCGGCGAGCTTGTCTTTGTCCACGACGTGCGCGTGCCCGGCATGCTGCATGGCCGGGTGGTGCGCCCGCCCTATGCCGGCGTCGACGCCGGCGCCTTTGTCGGCACCAGCCTGATTGCGGTCGACGAAACCTCGGTGCGCGACATTCCGGGGTTGGTGGCCGTCGTCCGGATCGGTGACTTCGTCGGCGTCATCGCCGAGCGCGAGGAGAACGCCGTCAAGGCGGCGGCGCAACTCAAGCTGAGCTGGAAGCCGGTGCCGACGCTGCCCGATCTGAAAGACGTCGAGACCGCGCTGCGCGCCAATCCTTCGACGCCGCGGACCCTGATCGAGAAGGGCGACGTCGACGCCGCGCTGGCCGGCGCGGCCAAGCCGATGCCGCGCACCTATATCTGGCCGTACCAGATGCACGCCTCGATCGGCCCGTCCTGCGCGGTTGCGGATTATCGTGACGGTCAGGTCAGGGTGTGGTCGGGCACGCAAAATCCGCACATCCTGCGCGCCGATCTCGCGCTGCTGTTGCGGCGCGCGGAAGCCGACATCGACGTGATCCGGCTGGAGGCGGCCGGTTGCTATGGCCGCAACTGCGCCGACGACGTCTCCGCCGACGCGGTGCTGCTGTCGCGCGCGGTCTGCCGTCCGGTTCGCGTGCAACTGACGCGAGAGCAGGAGCACGCCTGGGAGCCCAAGGGCACCGCGCAACTGATGGACGTCAAGGGTGGACTGAACGCCGATGGCAGCGTCGCCGCTTACGATTTTGCCACCCGCTACCCTTCCAACAGCGCCCCCACCCTGGCGCTGTTGCTGACCGGCGCGATCGCGCCGATCCCGGTTGTCTCCGAGATGGGCGACCGCACCGCGATCCCGCCCTACGACTATGACAACCTGCGCGTGGTGGCGCATGACATGCCGCCGATCGTGCGGGCAGCGTGGCTTCGCGGCGTGTCGGCGCTGCCGAACACTTTCGCCCACGAATCCTACATCGACGAACTCGCGACCGAGGCCGGCGTCGATCCGATCGAATATCGCCTGCGTTATCTCCGGGATGCCCGCGCGATCGATCTCGTCAATGCCGTCGCCGAGCGCGCCGGCTGGAAGCCGCGCCCCGTTCGCCAGGAGCCGGTCGCCGACGGTGACATCGTGCGCGGGCGTGGCTTTGCCTACGCGCTGTACGTCCACAGCAAGTTTCCGGGCTACAGCGCGGCGTGGTCGGCCTGGATCGCCGACGTTGCCGTCAACAAAGCCACCGGCGATGTCAGCGTGACGCGCGTGGTAGCGGGGCAGGATTCCGGATTGATGATCAACCCGGACGGCGTTCGCCATCAGATCCAGGGCAACGTCATCCAGTCGACCAGCCGGGCGCTGATGGAGGAGGTCTCGTTCAGCCGCAATTCGGTGGCGAGCCGCGAATGGGGCGCCTACCCGATCATCACCTTTCCGGACATTCCAAAGATCGACGTCCTGATGCTGCCGCGGCAGGATCAACCGCCGCTCGGCGTCGGCGAATCCGCATCCGTCCCGAGTGCCGCCGCGATCGCCAACGCGATCTTCGATGCGACCGGCGTGCGCTTCCGAGAATTGCCGTTCACGCCGGAGCGTATCCTTGCGGGATTGCGCGGCGAGCAGCCGTCTGCCCCACATGCGTTACCCGCAGCGGCCCAAAATCCCTCGGCCTCGCCGGGCCGCTGGCAAAATCCCTTTGCGGTGCGCCGCGGCGCGGTTGCAACGGTCGCCGCCCTCGTCGCCGCCGGCATCGGCATCGCTGCGGCCATTCTGCCGTGGCGATCGATCGCGCCGATCGCGCGGCCGGATGCCTCGGTATTTTCTGCGGCCACCATCGAGCGCGGGCGGCAACTGGCGGCGCTCGGCGATTGTGCGGTCTGCCACACGGTGACCGACGGCGTCCTCAACGCCGGAGGCCGGGCGATCGAGACGCCGTTCGGCACGATCTACTCAACCAACATCACGCCCGATATCGAGACCGGGATCGGCAACTGGTCCTATCCCGCCTTCGAGCGGGCGATGCGCGAGGGCATCCATCGCGACGGCCGCCAGCTCTATCCGGCGTTTCCCTATACGCATTTCGCCAAGACCACCGACGCCGATCTGCAGGCGCTCTATGCCTATCTGATGGCGCAGGCGCCGGTGCGGGTTGATAACCGCGAAGCCGCCCTCGCCTTTCCGTTCAACTGGCGCCCCCTGATGGCGGGATGGAACGCGCTGTTCCACCGCGCCGACGCATTCACGCCCGATCCTGCCAAATCAGCCGTCTGGAATCGCGGCGCCTATCTGGTGGAAGGCCTCGGCCATTGCGGCGCCTGCCATTCGCCGCGCAACGCGCTCGGGGCGGAAAAGGCCGGCGCCTATCTGGCCGGTGGCTTCGCGGAGGGCTGGGAAGCTCCGCCGTTGACGTCGCTGTCGCACGCCCCCATCCCCTGGAACGAGGATGAACTGTTCGCCTATTTACGGTCCGGTGAATCCAGATTCCACGGCGTCGCGGCCGGCCCGATGGCGCCGGTGGTGAAGGAGCTCGCCGACCTTCCCGACGAAGATATTCGCGCCATGGCGGTCTATCTCGGCTCCTTCAACGAAGCCGCGATCGGCAAACCGGACCAGGACGCGCTGGCTGCGAGGCTTGAAAGCCTGACCGGCACAAGGACCGCTTCCGCCTCCTTGGCTGGCCTGCGTCTCTATGAAGGCGCCTGCGCCGTTTGCCACCAGGTCGGCGGGCCGCCCTTGTTCGGCAGCCGGCCATCGCTGGCGCTGAACAGCAATTTGCACGCGACCGTGCCTGACAATCTGATCCAGGTGATCCTGCACGGCATCGCCTCACCGGTGTCGAGCGATCTGGGCTATATGCCGGGCTTCAAGGACAGCATGAGCGACGACCAGCTCGCCGAGCTGGTCTCCTACCTCCGTGGGCAATTCGCGCCCGGAAAGCCCGCCTGGACCGGCATCCGGACCGCGATCAGCCGTATCCGGCAAGGGATTTCGCGCTGACCTGCCATGCCGGACGCCGAAAGCCACTGGTTGGGGGGCCCCGGGCGGGATAGAATTGCAATATGGCAGTCACAGATATCGCAAGCAGGACCTATAATCACGGCTGGCGGCTCGATCCGATCGTGCGCAGCCTGCTCGACACCGATTTTTACAAGCTCTTGATGCTGCAGATGATCCGGGAATTCTACCCGGAGCAGCGCGTCACCTTTTCGGTCATCAACCGCAGCAAACAGGTGCGTCTCGCCGAAGCGATCGACGAAAGCGAGCTTCGCGCCCAGCTCGATCACGCCCGCACCATCCGCTTCAGCAAGAAGGAGTTGATCTGGCTCGCCGGCAATACGTTCTACGGCAAGACCCAGATGTTCTCGCCGGACTTCATCAACTGGCTTGCGACGTTCCGCCTTCCTGAATACGAGCTCAAGAAGGTCGATGGCCAGTATGAATTGAATTTCTACGGGCCGTGGATGCACACCACGATGTGGGAGATTCCGGCGCTCGCCATCGTCAACGAATTGCGCTCGCGCCATGTCACCAAAGGACAGGGCCGATTCGCCCTCGATGTTCTCTATGCCCGCGCCAAGGCCAAGCTATGGGCCAAGGTCGAGCGGCTGCGAAAACTGGAGGGCTTGCGTCTATCCGATTTCGGCACCCGCCGCCGCCATGGCCATTTGTGGCAGCGCTGGTGCGTCGAGGCCGTCAAGGAAGGCCTCGGCGCATCCTTCACCGGCACCTCGAACGTGTTGCTGGCGATGGACAACGATCTGGAAGCGATCGGTACTAACGCCCATGAATTGCCGATGGTGGCCGCGGCACTCGCCAATGACGATACCGAACTGCGCTGGGCGCCCTACCGCATCCTCGACCAGTGGCGCCATACCTATGCGGGCAACCTGTTGATCGCCCTGCCCGACGCGTTCGGCACCAGGTCATTCCTGCGCGACGCCCCGGAATGGGTCGCGGACTGGACCGGCTTTCGGCCCGACAGCGCGCCGCCGATCGCGGCGGGCGAGGAGATCATCAAATGGTGGAAGCAGAAGGGCCGCGATCCCCGGGAGAAGCTCCTGGTGTTTTCCGACGGCATGGATGTCGGATCGATCGAGGAGACCTACCATCACTTTGCCGGCCGGGTCCGCATCAGCTTCGGCTGGGGCACCAACCTCACCAATGATTTCGTCGGCTGCGCGCCGGATGGCTCCGCCGATCTCGACCCGATCTCGCTGGTCTGCAAGGTCACCTCGGTCGATGGCCGCCCCGCGGTGAAGCTGTCGGACAATCCGGAAAAATCCACCGGCAGCCAGCCCGAGCTTGACCGCTACCTTCGCGTTTTCGGCGATGCCGGCCGCGTCCGCACCGCGGTGCATGTCTGAAGCGACGACCCCGGACGGAACCCGCGAAGTTGAGTCGGTCTGTCACGCTGCCTCGGTTTGGGCGGTTGCATCACGTCTGAACCGAGGCCTGCGACCGGCAAAACGGGACAACCGGCATTTCCGAGATTACGTCCTAACCGGACTTACCGCGAACATGCCAAAATCGACGCGAATGACCCCGAGCAGACCTCTCATGGTACGGTGCTGACAAGGCAAGATATTTTGACTAACCTTCAATGCGGGCCATCAAGACGGGGTAGGACAGGGCCCACGAGAGGA
>NZ_SSNA01000101.1 GCF_004799445.1 Bradyrhizobium sp. | reverse complement strand
GTACCGTTTCTCATGCTTTGCTATTTCATTGCCTATCTGGACCGGGTCAATATCGGCTTCGCCGGTGCGACAATGCGCGCCGACCTCAATCTCTCCGCAACTGCCTTCGGCGGAGCCGCCGGGATTTTCTTTCTCGCCTACTTCTTCTTCGAAGTGCCGAGCAATCTTGCATTGAATGCCTTTGGCGCGCGCCGCTGGATCGCCCGGATCATGTTCACCTGGGGGATCATTTCCGGCGCACAGGCATTCGTCTCGGGGGAACTGAGTTTCAACATCGTCCGCCTGCTGCTCGGCATCGCCGAAGCCGGTTTCTTCCCGGGTATCATTTTCTTCCTGACACTTTGGTTTCCGACCGCCTATCGCGCCCGAATTGTCGGCTGGTTCATGTTCGCCATTCCCATATCGACGGTCATCGGAGCACCGATTTCCGGCCTCATTCTCAGTCTCGAAGGTGTCGCTGGCCTACACGGCTGGCAATGGATGTTCCTGATCGAGGGTTTTCCAGCACTGATTATGACTTTCGCAGTTCTTTACTACCTCACTGACCGACCGATTGACGCAACTTGGCTCGAACCGCAGGAGCGCGAATGGCTGCAGGGCCGGCTCGATCGTGAACGCGCAGAGCGTCTGCGCATTCTGGATCTCTCCTGGTTTCGCTCGATGATGGACTGGCGCGTGATGGCGCTTGGCCTTGTCTATATGGGCTGCAATATTCCCCAATACGGGTTGAGCTTCTTTCTGCCTCAAATCGTCAAGGCGTTCGGCGTGTCGAATGTGACGGCCGGTTTCATCACAGCAGTGCCCTATCTCGTCGGCGCCGTTGGCATGATCGTCTGGGGATTACACTCGGACCGCACTGGCGAGCGCAAATGGCATGCGGTGATCGCTTTCCTGTCTATCATCATTGGCCTTGGCCTTGCCTCTACGGTCGATGATCCGACGATCAAGATGTTGTTCCTGTGTGTTGCCGGATTTGGCTTCTTCGCAGTCCTGCCGATCTTCTGGACGCTGCCGACAGCATTTCTAAGCGGTGCCGGTGCGGCGGTCGGCATTGTAGCCGTCAATTCGATCGGTAATCTTGGCGGGTATTTCGGCCCGCAGGCTTTCGGCCTGCTGCGGGACGATACCGGCAGCGACGTCGCAGGTTTGATCTTCCTTGCCGGATGCGGGTTCATCGGCATGTTGATCGTGCTCTTGCTTGGATATAATCCGGCGATCAGCCGCAGTCTCGCGGCAAGAGCCGCCGGCTAACGGGTTTCATTATTGTCTCCCCGCAAGCGAAAAGTCATTTTATCGAATCCAAAGCAGCGCGTTTCACCACAGTGCCAATTCGATCGACATTGGGGCGCGTTGAGAAGCGCCGAATGGACATTGTGCGTGGATTGATTGGCAAGCGGTGTGGTCCCTACACTAGGGCTCCGATACATCAATGAGTTTATGCAGGTGGCTAGTAGTGGTAGAGGTGTTGGGTTCAATTCATCGCGAAAAGGGAAGTTGTAAATGGCCAAGGTTCATCAGCTGAAGCCATCGCAGAAACAGGTCGAAAATGCCGTTCGGACACTGCTATCGTGGACTGGTGACGATCCGGATCGGAAAGGCTTGAAGGAAACGCCATCGAAGGTCGCTCGAGCTTACAAAGAGTGCTTCAGGGGATATGGTGAAGACCCTGAAAAGCTTCTCCGGCGCACATTCGATGAAACCGCGGGCTACGATGAGATAGTCACGCTCCGCGATATCCCCTTCGAGTCCTTCTGCGAGCATCATCTCGCGCCGATAACCGGGTTCGCCCGCGTTGGCTACCGTCCAAACGGTCGGGTAGTAGGAATATCAAAGATAGCGCGCGTGGTGGACGCCTTCGCCAAAAGCCTTCAAATTCAGGAACGATTGACGGCTCAGATCGCCGACGTCATTGAGAAAGTGTTGCAGCCGCAGGGGGTCGCTGTGGTCATAAAGGCAACCCATGGATGCATGACCACCCGGGGCGTGCATAAGCAAGGGGTAACGCTGGTTACGAGCCGAATGTTGGGATGTTTTCGCGACAGCGCGTCGACTCGTCAAGAATTCATGACAGGTCTCAATATTTAATTTGCATGCTCAGAGAGGGCGGCAACTGCCTCAGCGTAGTCTTGAAACAGTCTTGTCCTATTGACCGCGAACCGTTCGTCCTCGCGCTCGGTCATCTTGCCTGTCCGGCGTGGGCTCGTACCTTTCGGTGAGCCCAAGCGCCTCGGCTAAATTTTTTCGAAAGATGCCGCTGGCCCTGAAAGGCCCCATTGACCAAGTTCCATATATTTCAGCATGTGGGCAATATTGAACAGCGAGCCGGGAACCTGGAAGAGCATGTTGGTTCCCATCACCGCTCGGCCTCCTGGGCAGTTATCGGTGACAGAGAGTGTTGGGCTCCCGCCTATCGAGGGAAGCATCATGTCCCAATCTCAACTCCTTTCGTCCATCGTTCCGTTCGTTGAAATTGAGCGCCCCGCCTGCCCGAAGTGCCAGGCCCGGATGTTGCTCGCCGGCATCGTGCCGGCGCGCCTTGGCATCGACTTACACACGTTTGAGTGCGCTGCGTGTGATCACGTACTTAAGACGCTTACCGCGTATGAAGATCCTATGAAGTCCAGGGTCCTTGGACGTTGGCTTGAAGGCGATTTGTGCTCACCGAGGTAATCCGCATCAGTGAGCCAATCACGCTGGCTATCTAAAGATTGCCTTGAGCTTATCCCAGAGCGACGCGTTGCACTGATCGCCGTCGTGTTTGGATGGTGCCGGCTGTGTCGCGCTTACCGGGCCTGACGCCGGAAACGTGTCGATCAAACCCGCCTCAAGTTTCACATGCATTTCCAAGTCGACAGCAGCAGCTTCCTGGGGATCGGCAGCGTTCTTGTCGATTGGCGCGGGATCAAATTTCTCTACCATTTGAACTTCCCTCAGCAAGCGAACGTGCCCGTGAATAAGTCGTTCCCCGAGAAACAAACAAAGGGGACCGTCCGGCAAGAACCGGCGGGTCTTGAGCCCAGTCTGCTCGACCTTTCCTCAATCTTATGACTTGCCCGGAGTGAGATCCGAAACCATTTGAACCCAAGGCGTTTGTTTCACGCAAGCTAGGTGACAACCGGACATTGCGGGGAAAGCGAACGAGGCTGATTTTTCCGGTTTCTGGCCTTGGCCAACGAAGCGGCACGCGAGCGCCTAACCCGCTCCTACTTTGCACCCCCCAGGGGGCCGACAATGCATCGGTTTCCCTCGGGGCACGTTCTGCCGCCCCCTCTACCGACGGTCGCGCTGATGCTGATCTCGCTGACATTTATTCTAGCGAAAATGGCACCCTTCTATTCTAGCGGAAAGGGCACCCTTTTGCATGTTGAATGCGGAGAAAGCTTAGGTCCGAAAAAACATGAAATAAGTAAAGGCAAACGCCGCCACCACGAGACCAAGGCTCCATACGAGAACGTTGCGGATGGTCGGACCGAGCTCCGCTCCGCGCGCCTCTTTTGCTGTCTCGACGATTTGGCTGTTTTCTTGTTTTCCCATTATGTCCTCGCTGCATGTTCGACCATGACGCCTCATTGGTCCGCGAGGGCAACGTGCCAGCGTCGGGGGATGTTCCGACGCCATGCGACCATGATGGCGGTTCCGATCACGTCAGCGAGGACGGCGGTCGCCTTTAGGACCATTAGGCACCGTTGAACATCCTATCAATCAGGTTCTGAAGTTCGGCCTGAGCTCCAGCGCCTTCGCGCATGAAATAGTTTAGTGGAACTTCGCGCGTGACCCGGCGGCGGGTATCGCGGTATTTTACTTGATCGACATTCTGCGCCGCCTCAAGTTTTCAGATCGGTATGTCGCGCGAACGCCTGACGGCGGCGCAAAATAGGCAGCTGGTTAGGTGTCGATACCAGTACCGCATGTCCGTTATTCAGGCTATTGATCCAGGGCGGATTTAGCGGATCGACCACAGGCTGTAACGTCGAATTCTCCACAGCAGATATTTCTTGTGTCTAGGTCACCGCGACAGGAGGGCCGGGAGATCTCTCTCACGGCCGTAACCCGTCACCAATCTGAGTATCCGTTCTGTAACAACGCCCACGACAAGACCGGCAACGACATCGCTCGCCCAATGCGCCAACAGCACGATCCGCGTCAGAACCAATCCTGCGCCGATGCTCCACACCGCATTGCGTTGCTGCGCGGGAAGCGTACTGGCGGCCGAAGCCAGCGCCCCAATGTGCACGGCATGACCTGATGGAAATGCATCGAGCCGCTTGCCCGAGAATGGGACACCTCGCCAGTGCCCCTGAACGGTTCTGCGGTCGGGTCTCTCCTGATCAAACACGGTCTTCAGGATATGAGGCAGGCCCGATGCGACAAGCGTCGTCAGAAGGATGTGGTCACTTGCGCGTCGCGCCTTTGCATCCTTGCCGCGACAATAGAGCCACCAGCCGGCAGCCAGCGCGCACAGAATATGCTCGTCCGCGCCCCAGGTGAGAACTTCCGCAGCCCGTTCGGTTCGCCGCCCGGTGTGAGCCGAGATAGCATTTGCGATCGAGCGGTCGGCGCGCGTCGGACGAACGGTGATCGGCGTCATTGCGATTCACCCTGGAGTGGGGTTGCGGGGGCCGGGTGGACTAACCGATGCGCAGCTTTTTCGTTCCTGCCGGAGGCCAAGCCGACCGGTCGGAACCTTTGTTCCCCATGCTCATTAATTCGGCACGCGGCCCCAATGTCCGCGATAAAGCTGGGAGCACATCATGATCGATACTGTCGTCATTCAACCCGGGGCAGACACTGGCGAACCCTCTGTCGCAGGCGTTTCCTGGGCCGCCGTCACCGCTGGCGCGATCGTTAGCTGCGCATTGACACTTGTTGTTCTGGCATTTGGCATTGGGCTCGGCCTCTCCGTTGTTTCGCCGTGGGGCGGTTCGGGCGTTTCAGCCACGACTTTCAAGATCGGTACCGGACTCTATCTCGTAGTCATCGCGATGCTGTCGTCCTCGATCGGCGGCTATATCGCAGGCCGCCTGCGCTCACGGTGGATTGGCGTTCACAGCGACGAGGTGTATTTCCGCGATACCGCGCATGGCTTCGTAGCCTGGGCACTTGCGACCGTGTTGGGAGCCGTTTTGCTGGCGTCGCCCGCCTCAAACCTTTTGGGCGGCGCCGCCGCTGGCGTCACGCAAGGCGCAGTCTCATCCGCTGGTCGGACGGGACCTATGGACGGTTACGTCGATACGCTTCTGCGGTCTGATGCACCCGCCGCGCAAAACTCCGGCCAAAATTTCGGCAATGCATCAGACTCGCGCGGCGAAATGGTTCGGCTGTTTACCTCCAGCTTGCGCAATGGCGGCGATCTGAAGCCAGCTGACCGGCAATATGTTTCCAAGGTGGTCGCTGCGCGAACCGGCCTTGGCCAGGCGGACGCCGACAAGCGCGTCAATGACGTCGTGACACAGGCGAAGGCCGATATGGATGCAGCCCGGAAGGCCGCCGCTCAGCTTGCGTTCTGGCTGACGGCATCTCTGCTCATTGGAGCGTTTTGCGCAAGCCTTGCCGCGACCGAAGGCGGCGGTCTCCGCGACGGCACATGGCGCCGCAGAGCCGCCAGATAATTCCCCTCAAACGTGAAAGGAAAAGCGCATGCCTATTCTCCTCTGGTTGGTGGGGATTCCGATTCCTCTGATCATTCTGATCCTTCTGCTAAGCGCGCAGCCGAAACAAATTTCTCCGCCGCGCCAAGCATACTACCGCTTGCGGAAGGAGTGCGACGATCCGTCAATCCCGCGTCAGCGAGGTTGACCGACTGCCTGCCATGTATCCGTTGAGCGTCCATCGCCGCATTCGAACGCAATGGGCAGAACGCATTAGGATGCTTAAAGCGATCCAAAGCACACCCTTTTCCAGCCAATGGAACCAAAGCCGAACAGCCCGTGTTGTTCCGGTTCACAATGGAGGAAACCATGAATTCCAAATATATCGCAATCGCGTTGGTGAGCACCGCGTTAATGACAGGTCTCGCGTCTGCGCAGACCTCTACAACGGCCACAACTGACAAAGCCAATAGCAGCGCAATGATGCACAAGGAGGGCCAGTGGCGCTCCTCCAAACTCATTGGCGTCGACGTTTATAACGAAGCCAACGAAAAAATCGGTAATATCGAAGAACTTATTCTCGACAAGTCCGGCAAGGTTGAACACGTCGTCCTTGGGGTCGGCGGCTTTCTCGGAATGGGCGAGCATTACGTCGCAGTTGCTTTCGATAAGCTGAAGTGGGCGAACGAGCCAGTTCGATCGACGACGGTTTCTACCGCTCCTGCGGGAACTGCACCCGCTACAAATATCGACAGCAACGCGCGAACGGCAGCGGACGGAACGGCAAAAACCACGACAGGTTCCGCCACCACCACTACGCGACCTGTTCGGGCTGCAAACGAGCAGTGGTACCCGGATCATGCGGTGCTTAACGCCACCAAGGATCAACTGAAAGCTATGACGCAATTCAAATATAACTAAAGCCGTTCGGCCTATTTCATTTCCCCGTCTTGCCAACAAGGCAAGACGGGGGTTCTTAGCTCACAGTAACCGCTTCCGCAAAAGCTGCTTGTCGCCGCTGGCGCCGTTGATATGGATGCGAGCCCATCCCAAATTGTTGTCCGCTTCGCGCAGGCAACGAACGCAAACGAAAGTCGTTTTCGTTCCCATACGCCAGATTGGAGCGGTGAACGTGCGTTTGGGCAAAAAGGGAGCGGCTCCTGCTGGCACCGCATTCCAGCACCCACCTTGGGTGGGCACGTTGTACCTGCGCTCCGACGCCGGCGCCGCGATCAGCGCAAGTCACTTTGGTCGGCTCTCGGACGGTCAATCTTTGGTGCGTCGGACCTTACCGGGATCCTTGGCTGTTTCGACCGAGCTCGCCAATCGCGCCGTTTCTTCAATA
>NZ_SSNA01000100.1 GCF_004799445.1 Bradyrhizobium sp. | reverse complement strand
GGTCCGGGTTGTACTTGAAGCCCTTGAAATTGAAGATCGGATAAAGCGCGAGCAGCACCACGACGAAGAATGCGCGGCGGTAGTCCACCACGCGCAGCGCGATCAGCCAGCAAATCACCAGACCGCAGCCGAGGGTCGCCATCGCCAGCGCATACGCGGCCCAGTCGGCGACCGGGAACATCCGGAACCAGAGACCGGCGACCCAACCCGCCAGCGGCGGGTGCTTGCCATAGCCGAGCTGGAACTTCTGGCCCCAGGCGAAGGCTTCGGCGACATCCATGTGGACGTCCTGCGCCGCCTTGAGATTGATCAGGATGAAGGTCCAGAGCACCGCATGGGCAGTAGCAAAACCGATCACCAGCCACGGCGCGGCCTTGTGGTCGGACGCTGACGCCGCCAGCCACGCCGCCAGCCGGCGCAGGCTTGGTCGGCGGCGGCGCGCACGCGAAGCGGCGGGCAAAAATGATGCACTGGACATACCCCGTGCGTAGCGCGTTTTTCGAGTAAGTGGAATCAGCTTGGCGTGAAGAAGCGCCGCCAAAACGGCGTAATATGGTTGCCGCACGGGAACGCGAATGCTATCCCGCGCCCATGACATCCATCCCTATTTCCAACATCCGCAACTTCGCCATTGTTGCGCATATCGACCATGGCAAATCGACGCTGGCCGACCGCCTGATCCAGACCACCGGAGGGTTGCAGGCGCGCGAGATGAAGGAACAAGTGCTCGATTCCATGGATATCGAGCGCGAGCGCGGAATCACCATCAAGGCGCAGACCGTGCGGCTGACCTATCTGGCCAAGGACGGCAAGACCTACATCCTCAATCTGATTGACACGCCCGGCCATGTCGACTTCGCCTACGAGGTTTCGCGCTCGCTGGCGGCCTGCGAAGGCTCGCTGCTCGTGGTCGACGCCAGCCAGGGCGTCGAGGCGCAGACGCTCGCCAACGTCTACCACGCGCTCGACGCCGGCCATGAGATCGTGCCGGTGCTCAACAAGATCGACCTGCCGGCCGCCGAACCCGATCAGGTCAAGCAGCAGATCGAGGACGTGATCGGCATCGACGCGTCCGACGCGGTGATGATCTCGGCGAAAACCGGGCTTGGCATCGACCAGGTGCTGGAAGCCATCGTGAACCGGCTGCCGCCGCCGAAGGGCGACCGCGAGGCCTCGCTGAAGGCGCTGCTGGTCGACAGCTGGTACGACGTTTATCTCGGCGTCGTGGTGCTGGTGCGGATCGTCGACGGCGTGATGAAGAAGGGCCAGCGCATCCGGATGATGGGCACCAACGCCGCGTATGATGTCGAGCGCGTCGGCTTCTTCACCCCGAAGATGACGCAGATCGATGAACTCGGCCCCGGTGAGATCGGTTTCATCACCGCCGCGATCAAGGAAGTGGCCGACACCCGCGTCGGCGACACCATCACCGACGACCGCAAGCCGGTGACCGACATGCTGCCGGGATTCAAGCCGGCGATCCCGGTGGTGTTCTGCGGCCTGTTCCCGGTCGACGCCGACGATTTTGAAACCTTGCGGGCGGCGATGGGAAAATTGCGGCTCAATGACGCCAGCTTCTCGTTCGAAATGGAAACCTCCGCCGCGCTCGGCTTCGGCTTCCGCTGCGGCTTCCTCGGGCTGTTGCATCTGGAAATCATCCAGGAGCGGTTAAGCCGCGAATTCGATCTCAACCTGATCGCGACCGCGCCATCGGTGATCTACAAGATGCGCCTCACCGACGGGCAGGTGATCGAGATCCACAACCCGATCGACATGCCCGACGTGGTGAAGATTGCCGAGATCGAGGAGCCGTGGATCGAAGCCACGATCCTCACGCCGGACGAATATCTCGGCAGCGTGCTGAAACTGTGCCAGGACCGGCGCGGCGCGCAGAAGGAGCTCACTTACGTTGGCAACCGCGCGATGGTGAAATACGAGCTGCCGCTCAACGAAGTGGTGTTCGATTTCTACGACCGCCTGAAGTCGGTCTCGAAGGGGTATGCCTCATTCGACTATCATCTCACCGACTACAAGCCGGCCGACCTCGTCAAGATGCAGATCCTCGTCAACAACGAACCGGTGGACGCGCTGTCGATGCTGGTGCACCGCCAGCGCGCCGAGGGCCGCGGCCGCGCCATGGTCGAGAAGATGAAGGAACTGATCCCGCCGCACATGTTCCAGATTCCGATCCAGGCCGCGATCGGCGGCAAGGTGATCGCGCGCGAGACCGTGCGCGCGCTACGCAAGGACGTCACCGCGAAATGCTACGGCGGCGACATCACGCGCAAACGCAAGCTTCTGGAGAAGCAGAAGGAAGGCAAGAAGAAGATGCGGCAGTTCGGCAAGGTCGACATCCCGCAAGAGGCTTTTATCGCCGCGCTGAAGGTGGATAGCTGAGAAGCCGTTGAAGCCGCGAGCGTAACATGTTACGCTCAAGCCATGGCCACGACCCCGAAAAAGTCAAAACCCCGCACCCCCCAGCAGCGCATGGCTTCGCGCCGCGAGCGGCTGCGCGCGCAGGGGCTGCGGCCGGTGCAGCATTGGGTACCGGATCTGCGCGATCCCAAGGTGCTCGCGGAAATCCGCCGTGAAATAAAGTTGATGGCGCAGCATCCGGAAAACGATGCGATCGATGACTGGATCGAGCAGGTCTACGATTGGGAATCGTGGAAATAGCACGCGGCGATGTCGTGCTGATGGTGGTTCCGAGCGATCTCGGGAGGCCGCGGCCTGGCATCGTCGTTCAAGGCGACAAATTTAACGCCGGGCTTTCGACAATTTTCGTTTGTCCCGTCTCGTCAGACCTGCAGGACGGACTTTCGCTCCGACCAATGATCGAAGCGGCACCGGAGAACGGCCTTCGCCTTCGGTCGCAAATTATGACGGATAAACTGGTCGCGCTTCGCCGCGACCGGATTCGGCGCGTGATTGGCCGCATCGACGCGGAAACGTCCGAGCAGCTCGATCGCGCGCTGCTTCTGGTGCTCGGCCTTGCGCGATAAAGGACATGCAGCCCGCGCATCACTTATCCCGTTGCCCCATCTTGATCCGCGCCGCCAGATGGACCAACATGCCCCTTAATTGATCACTCGATAAGGGCAAGGAAACGTCATGAATAAGCCCACAGCGTTGGGCCTCATCGACCGCGCAAAGACGCTGGCACCCTTGATCACGCGCGAGGCCGACGAGATCGAGCGGACGCGGCGCCTCACCCAGCCGGTGGTTTCCGCCCTGATCGAAAACGGGCTCTATCGCTCGCTGCTGCCGCAGAGCCTCGGTGGCGCCGAGGCGCCGCCGGAAGTTTTCATGCAGATGCTGGAGGAGATCGCGAAGGCCGATGCCTCCACGGCGTGGTGCCTCGGCCAGTGCTCGGTTTGCGCCATGACGGCGGCCTATCTCGACGCGGACGCGGCGCGCGAGATTTTCGGCCAGCCGAACGACATCCTCGCCTGGGGCGCGATCGCCAACGAGGTGCATGTCGTTCCCGGCGGCTATCGCATCACCGCGCGCTGGGATTTCGCCAGCGGCTCCCGCCAGGCGAACTGGCTCGGCGCCCATGTCCAGGTCGTCGAAGCCGACGGCACCAAGAGGCTGAAGCCGAACGGCACGCCGGAAATACGCACCATCGTCTTCCCGGCGACAAGCGCCACCATGTACGACGTCTGGGACGTGATCGGCCTTTCCGGTACCGGCACCGACTCCTATTCGGTCGACGATCTGTTCATCCCGGAAAAACACGCCGCGCTGCGCGACGATTTCACGGCGCTGCGGGAAAAAGGGCCGCTCTACGGCATCACCACCTACAGCATGTTCGGACTGGGCTTCGCCGCCATCTCGCTCGGCGTCGCCCGCGCCACGCTCGATGCGGCGATCGATCTGGCGCGCGGCAAAGCCACGGTGGGTCTCAAGGCGATGCGGGAGAACAACGCCGTTCAGGGCCTGATCGGCCGCACCGAAGGCAATTTGCGCGCGGCACGCGCCTATCTCTACGCGACAGCCGCCGAGGCCTGGCATGATCTGACCAATACAGGAAAGATCTCGGAGGAGCGTCGGGCGGCGCTTCGCCTCGCCTCGACCTGGACCATCCATCAGTCAGCCGCGGTGGTCGATACCGCCTATCACATGGCCGGCGCTACCGCCGTGTTCAAGGCCAACAAGTTCGAGCGCCGTTTCCGCGACATGCATGCCATCGCGCAGCAGATCCAGGCCCGCGACACCCATTACGAGGACGTCGGCAGATCGATCCTGACGGCCAGCCCCGTCGCGCGCGGACCAACGACTTAAAGCGCTGCTTCGGCACCGAATTGATGTCTCGAGCCGGCCGATCCACCGCCGATCGCCGCGCGGTGCAAAGAACGCGTGCGGGATGCGGCCTCACGGCCTTGCGACCGCAAAAGCAATCAGATGTTAAACACTTTCTGGGAACTTCCGGGTTACTCCCGTCTCGGAGCTCCGGTTTCCCCATGTTTCAACTTCGATCGATTGCGGCCCGCCTAATGCTCGCCATTTCGCTGACCGTGGCGGCGGCCTGCGGAATCCTCGGAACGTTTTCCATCATGCAAGAGCGCGCCCTGACGCGGCTTGCGCTCGACCAGCAGCTCAAGCTGCAATATGACAGCGTCATCGCCGCCCTCGATTACGAGGGCCGGGCGGCGCTGGCGGTCAGCGCCGTGATCGCCAATCTGCCTCCAGTGGCGGACGCGGTTGCCAAAGGCGACCGTGACGCGCTGTTGCCGCTGCTGCAAGCACCGTTCGCGGCGTTGAAGTCGCAGGGCATGCCGCTGATCAGTTTCCACATGCCGCCGGCCACCGCCTTCTTCCGGGTTCACGAGCCGAAACTGTTCGGCGAGGACATCTCGGCGCGGCGTGCTACCGTGGTGGAGTCGAACAAGACAGGCAAACCGATCGTCGGCGTTGAAGCCGGACGGGATTCGCTGGGCGTATTTGCCATGACGCCGATCATGCGCGACGGCAAGAGCCTCGCGGTCGCCGATGTCGGCGTTTCCTTTGGCAAGCAATTCGTCGATAGCGCCAAGCAGCGCTTCAGCGTCGATCTCGCCGTGCACCGTTTCGATGGCAAGGCCTTCGTGAGGATCGCATCGACCCTCGGCGACGCTTCGGACGTCACCCAGGACGAACTCAAAAGCGTGTTCGAAGGCGGCCATCTGCGTCGCGACGCCACGCTCAACGGCCGTCCGGCCGCTCTCTATCTCGGACAAATCAGGAATTACGCCGGGCAGGCGGTCGCGGTGATCGAACTGGTCAGGGATACCACCGACTATGAGGCGGCGTCGGCCAGTTCGCAGCGCAACCTCGTTCTGGGCACGATCGCCATTCTCGTCGCCGCCGCCTTGCTGGCATTCCTGCTCGGCCGCGGCATGTCGCGCCCACTGACGGCAATTACCGCGGTCATGAACCGCCTTTCGAGTGGCGATACCGAGGTGACCATCCCCGGCGGCGACCGGAAGGACGAACTCGGCACCATGGCCGGCGCTGTCGACGTGTTTCGCCGCAACATGATCGAGGCGCGCTCGCTGCGTGAGGCGCAGGAGGCCGCCAAGCAGCAGGCCGAACTGGAGAAGAAGGCGTTGCAGCGTCAAATGGCCGACCGCTTCGAAGCCGACGTCAAGAGCGTGGTTGGCGCGGTTGCGCGGGCGACCAAGGATATGCAACGCGTGGCGGCGGAGATCACCGCCAGCGTCAACGGGACATCGGCGCAGGCCGCAGCCGCCGCCGCCGCTTCGGAGGAGGCTTCCGCCAGCGTCAACACCGTCGCCGCCGCCACCGAGGAGCTTGCCTCTTCCGTGGCCGAGATCGGCCGCCAGGTCACCCATTCCAGCGACGTTGCGGACGCCGCCGTGACCAAGGCCGGGCAAACCACGGAAATCGTCGGGAGCCTTGCCGCCGCCAGCGAAAAAATCGGCGATGTGCTTCGCCTGATCGGTGCCATCGCCAGCCAGACCAATCTCCTGGCACTGAATGCGACCATCGAGGCGGCGCGGGCCGGAGAAGCCGGCAGGGGTTTTGCGGTGGTCGCATCCGAGGTCAAGGCGCTCGCCAGCCAGACCGCGAAGGCGACCGAGGAGATCGCCGGTCAGGTCACCGCCATCCAATCCTCCACCGGCAACTGCGCCGCGGCGATCGGCGGCATCAGCGACACCATACGGCAGATCAGCGGGATCGCCACCACCATCGCCGCCGCCGTCGAGGAGCAGGGATCAGCGACCCGCGAGATCGCGCGTAGCGTGCAACAGGTCGCTGCCGGCACCAGTGAAGTCGCGATCAATGTGGCCGGCGCAAGCCAGGCCGCCGAACAGTCGCGCGCGCTGGCCGATACCGTCCTCGTCGCCTCCAGCGAGCTCAGCCAGCACGCCTCCACGCTGTTCGACAGCGTCGACACCTTCCTGGCCGGCCTGCGCGACGCCGCCTAACGTTTCGAGCGAAAACATCCCCCACATTTGACGGAGGCTGGTTTCCGGTCGCGCAAATCCATGCTCTGATCATCAGGCATGATCAAACCGTAAGCTTGGAACGCGGCAATGACCGGCGCATCGACGAAGCCCGCCAAGTCAGGAAATGCGATGGAAGGAAAGCGGGCCGGATTTTCGGACCCCGCGGTCGAGGCGGTTTTCAGTGCCTGTCCCGGGCCGATCAAAACCAGGCTACTGGCGCTGCGTCGCCTGATCTTCGACACCGCGAAGACCACCGAAGGCGTCGGCCGGCTTGAGGAAACCCTGAAATGGGGCCAGCCAAGCTACCTGACGCCCGAGACCGGAAGCGGCAGCACGATTCGCATTGACCGGATTGGATCCACCGCCGACCAATATGCGGTGTATTTCCATTGTCAGACCGACCTGGTCGCAACCTTCCGCGAGCTATACGCCGGGGAGTTGAGCTTTGGCGGCAACCGAAGCATCGTCCTCAACGTCAAGGACAAGATTCCGGAAGCCGCGCTGCGCCACTGCGTGGCTCTGGCGCTGACCTATCATCTGAACAAGCGCAAGACCGCGCGCGGCAAGTAACGGGCCGCCGTCAGGCGACCAGCGAGGCCTTCCCGACCGTACCCGCGTTCCCGCCGACGTCCGTGCCGGACTGCGCGCTCAGTAACCCGGCAATCTCACTGTTGGGCCGCGGCCGGCTGAACAGGAAGCCCTGTCCCTCGTGGCAACCCTCGGCGCGCAGGCAGCCCAGTTCGGCTTCGGTCTCGACGCCTTCAGCCGTGATGGTGACGCCCAGTCCGACACCGAGGCTGATGATCGCGCGCACGATCGCCTGTGCGTCGCGATTGGCGGCGAGATCACGCACGAACGACTGATCGATCTTGATCTTGTCGAAGGGAAAGCTCCGCAAATAGCTCAAGCTGGAATAGCCGGTTCCGAAATCGTCCATCGAGATGCGCACGCCAAGCGCGCGCAGCCCGTGCAGCGTGGCCAGCACCTGGCCGCTCTTTTCCAGAAGCAGGGTCTCGGTGATTTCAAGTTCCAGCCGCCTTGCCGGCAGGCCGGACTGCTTCAGCGCGTCGATCACGATCGACAGCAGATTGCCGGTGCGAAACTGCGCCGGCGACAGGTTGACCGCAACGCGAACGTCTTCCGGCCAAAGCGCAGCGTCCATGCAGGCCCGGCGCAGCATCAGGCCGCCGAGCCCGTTGATCAGGCCGGTCTCTTCGGCGACGGGGATGAATTCCGCCGGCGAGATCATGCCGCGTTCGGGGTGCGGCCAGCGCACCAGCGCCTCAAAGCCGGTGATGCGTCCGGCGGAAAGATCGATCACCGGCTGATAATGCGGCCTCAGCACATCATTCTCGATTGCCTCGCGCAGATCGGCTTCGATCTTACGGCGAGCCTGGGCGCGCGCGTCCATTCCGGCCTCGAAGAAGCTGAAGGTGCCGCGCGAGTCGTTTTTGGCCCGGGACAGCGCCATGTCGGCGTGCTTCAGGAGTTTTTCGGACTCGTCGCCATCGCCGGGCGCCATCGCGATGCCGATGCTGGCGCCGACCACGACGGAATGGCCGCCCAACAGGTAGGGTTCGCCGATCGCCTCCAGCAACCTTCTGGCCAGCAATACCGCATCCTCGGGCCGCGCCAGTCCGCTCTGGACAACGGCGAATTCGTCGGAGTTGAGACGGGCGAGCGTATCTTCCTCGCGCAGCATCGATCGCAGGCGCTTGGCGACGGCACGGAGCAGCTTGTCGCCTATGCCGTGGCCAAGCGTATCATTGACCGCCTTGAAATTGTCGAGGCCGAGGATCAGCACCGCGGCCTTGTCCGAGCTGCGCCGCGCGTGCAGCAAAATCTCGTCCATGCGTTGCCGCAGCAGATTGCGGTTCGGCAGGCCGGTCAAGCCGTCGTGCTGCGCCATGAAGGTGAGCCGCGCCTCGGCGCGCTTGCGCTCGGTGATGTCCATCAGCGCCAGCAACACCGCGGGCTGGTCGCCGTAGACCAAATGGCGCGAATAGATCGCCAGATCGATCAGCGTTCCGTCGGCCCTGACATGTTTCCAGGTGCGCGCCGCCTGTTCGTCGCTGCTGCGATCTACGACCCAGGGCGGCTCGGATTCGAAGGCCTGGACGCGGCGGATGGTGAGTTTTTCGAAGTCGGCACGGCTGTAGCCGTAATGCGCGACCGCGGCGTCGTTGACGCCAAGGATGCGTTCATTGTCCAGCGCGCAGACGATCATGGGAATCGGATTGCTGTCGAACAGCAGGCGAAATGAGGCCTCGCGCTGCTTCAGCTCGGTGATGTCGACGCGCAGGCCGATGATGCCGCCATCCTCGGTCAGCCGCTCCTCGATCAGAATGCAGCGGCCGTCGGCAAGGAGTTGCTCGTGGCGTTCGCCGGGCTGATAGAGCCTGGCGAGCCGTTCGGCGACCCATTCCTCTTCGCGGCCGATGGCTTCCGGATAGTCGCCACGCTCGACCCCGATGCGGATTGTGTCCTGCAGCCGCGCGCCCGGCTGGAACAGATCCGAACTGCGGCTGTAGATCTCGGAATATTTCTTGTTCCAGAGAATGTAGCGTCCGTCGGCGTCGAGAAACACAATGCCCTGCGGCAGGATATCGATGGCCTCGCGCAGCCGTTCGTGGGATTTTCGCGCTTCCGCAACCGCGGCTTCCGCCTCGGCGCGCATGCGCGCGATCTCGCCGATCTCCGCCGCCATCGGCCGATTGCTTCCCAAGACCTTCGATCCGGGCTTGGCCGGCCGGCCCCGGGACCCCGCGCGCGCCGCGGCGGCCTGCTGTCTTGCTTTTGCTTTCTTGGTCGGGATTCTCGGCATTGGCGCCCCACTCGCATTTTGCGGGTAAGGTTCTCCGATAAGTGTCTGAAAAAATGGTATCTCTTGCCGCCGATGGGTTTGATCGCCGGCGTTCCACAGGAGATCCCCCACTCAGCCTGCCTGTTTAAGAGGCGCCTTCGCGAGATTAATAATGAAAAGATAGCCGTCCCGCGAGCGCGTGGCCGTTAGTGCCTACGAATGCGCGATGCAAGACCGTCTACCCACGCTAAACTTTTCCGCGCGCATACACTGCGCCATTAATGCGCGAAATTTCGTCAATGACCTATAGGGTTATTGATTCGTAAAAATGCGAGCCGCGCACCTCATCAGCATCCGCACGCTTCGCGCCCGCAAGGCGCGGTTCCCGCCAGTTCGCAATCTCGATCGGGGTATTCGCGGCACTGCCGCTCGACCAGCGCGAACAGCGCCGCCGGATGCGACGGGTGCCACCTGATGCAACCTTGCGACGCCGGACCACCGAGCCGGGCGGTCGCGGGCCGGCCGCGCCGAGCGGCGACCGCCAGCGATCAAGCGATCGCGATCGGGCTGCCATTTCCCGATTGCCGAATTCCATGCTGAACACCCGTGATGTAGAGTGACCCCATGAAGCTCTGCCTGATCCTCATACCGCTCCTCCTTGCCTTCGCCGCCGATGTCAGCGCCACTGCCGCGCTGGCACAGGACAAGGGAAGCGTCGATCCGAAGCCGCTGCCGCCGCTCGCCAATCCGAACGATGCCAAACTCGGCGCCAAGGAGCTGTTCGGCCGCAAGGTCCTCCCGGCGGCGATGCCGACGCGGGTGGTCGGCTTCTATGCCAAGGGCTGTATCGCGGGCGCGCAAGCGCTGCCGATCAACGGCGAGACCTGGCAGGTGATGCGGTTGTCGCGCAATCGCAATTGGGCGCATCCCGACATGGTCGCGCTGCTGGAGCGGTTGTCGACCAAGGTGCACAAGGACGCCGGCTGGCCGGGCATCCTGGTCGGCGACATGTCGCAGCCGCGCGGGGGGCCGATGTTCACCGGGCACGCCAGCCATCAGGTGGGCCTCGACGCCGATATCTGGCTGACGCCGATGCCGAACCGGCAATTGTCGCGCAACGAGCGTGAGGAAATGTCCGCGGTCATGATGGTGCGTCCCGACCGGCTCGACATCGATCCGAGCGTCTGGACCCCCAACCATCTCACGGTGATCCGTGCCGCTGCGCTTGAGCCAAGCGTGCAGCGCATCTTCGTCAACGCCGCGATCAAGAAAGCACTGTGCCGGGAGGCCAAGGGCGACCGCAACTGGCTTTCCAAGATCCGGCCGATGTATGGCCACGACTATCACTTCCATGTCCGCATCAAATGCCCCTCCGGTGGCACCGAATGCGAGAGCCAGCCGGAGCCGACCTATGACGAGGGCTGCAGTACCGCCGATCTGGCCTATTGGTTTCAGGATTCCGTGATCCATCCAAAACCGCCACCGGAACCGCCGAAGCCGAAACCACCGATGACGCTGGCGCAATTGCCGGCCGCCTGCCGCCAGGTTCTGGCCGCACCGGACGCCAAGCAATAATATCTCGCCGAGCGACTTTCCCCCCAGCTCCGAAATGCGCTAGTGTTCAATGCCGCCGACGCCGTAAGCGCGCGGCAATGCAGGGACGATGGTCCCATCCTTTCATTGCGATCAGAGCCAGCACGTTCGCGGCACCACCGCGCGCGACTTTGGCCGTGCGGGAACCATCATGCGCATCAGTGCACGCAACCAGATCAAGGGTACCGTCCTCGAGGTGAAGAAAGGCGCGACCACCTCGCATGTCCGCGTCGATATCGGCAATGGCCAGATCATCACCTCGTCCATCACCAATGAGGCGGTCGATGAACTCGGCATCAAGGCCAGGGGTCACGTGACCGTGGTCGTGAAGGCCTCCGACGTCATGATCGCGGTGGATTGACCATGCGCAGGTCCATCTTCATCGCGTTCGTGTTGTTCGCAGCCGCCCCCGCAAGGGCGGCGGAAGAGCCGAGCGGCTGCGACAAGTTCAAGTGGAATATTGATCACGAGCGCGCGGCGTTGACCGCGCCGGATCGCGTCAAGCTCGTCTCCGGCAGCGAACTCGCCGCGTTGCCGGCCACCGGCATGATGTTGGGGCTGAGCGCGCCGGCCGAAGCCAAATTGCCCATGCCACCGGAACGCGCGCCGAAGGAAGGCACCTTTGCCGGCTTCACCAGCTTCAAGGCTGCGCCGAAGGCCGGCATCTATACCGTCAGCCTGTCCGCCGGCGGTTGGGTCGATGTGGTGCAGGATGGACATGCCCTGAAGCCGAAGGCGTTCAGCGGCGCCACCGATTGCGACGGCATCCGCAAGACCATGAAGTACGAGATTTCGGCCAGCCCGTTTGTGCTGCAGGTCAGCGGGACCAAGGAGAATTCGATTTCGATCGCAATCCTGCCGTCCAAATAGCCCGCGCGCATGATCCCTGGAGCGGCGTCCCCGGAACGGCCGTCACGCTCGCCTGCGTCAGGCGTGAAGAACGGGTGCGTCCTCAGGCACCAAGAGCCTTTACCCGAACTCTCAGCCTGTTATGGTTTTTGCTTGCGATATCCTTGGTGACCGTAAGTCGCCGGGATCCGTGGAACGGCGCTTCCGCCTGTCGCATCCCGTATTTTGACCAATGCCTGACTTCGCGCGCGAGAGCGGGCGCGAGCAGGCGCGGAGCGCCCATGCATCGACTTGCCGGACTTTTCGTAACCCTCGCGATCCTGTGCGGATCGGCCTTTTCGCCTGCGTCCGCCCAGGACAAGAGCCTCACGGTGTTCGCTGCGGCTTCGATGAAGAATGCGCTCGACGACATCGATGCCGCCTATACCGCGAAGACCGGCGTCAAGATCATCGCCAGCTATACCGCGAGTTCGGCGCTGGCCAAACAGATCGAACAGGGGGCGCCAGCGGATGTCTTCATGTCCGCCGATACCGACTGGATGGACTATGCCGTCAACAGGAAAGCCATCAACGCGCCGTCGCGCGTCAACCTGCTCGGCAACAGCATCGTCCTGATCGCGCCGAAGGATTCCAGCATCGACAGGGTCATCATCGGCCAAGGCTTCGATCTGGCCAAGCTTGCAGGCAACGGCAAGATCGCGACCGGCGACGTCAACGCGGTGCCGGTCGGCAAATACGCCAGGGCGGCGCTGGAAAAGCTCGGCGCGTGGCAGGCCGCCGAGCCGAAATTCGCGATGGCCGAAAGCGTGCGGGCCGCGCTGACGCTGGTGGCGCGCGGCGAAGCCGCGCTCGGGATCGTCTATTCCACCGACGCCAGGATCGAGCCCGGCGTGAAAATCGTCGGCACTTTCCCGGCGGATTCCCATCCCCCGATCATCTATCCGGTAGCGGCAACGGCGACCGCAAAACCGGAAGCCATTTCCTACCTGGGCTTTTTGCGGTCGTCGGCTGCAAAAGCTATCTTCGAGAAATATGGTTTCTCGTTTCTCGTCAGTCCTACAACTTGACCCCGCATCCCAAATCCCGTGTTTGAACTCTCGCCAACGGAATGGACCGCGATCCTACTGTCGCTGCGGGTCGCCACGGTTGCGACGCTGGTGGCGACGCCGCTCGGGATCGCCGTGGCATGGCTGCTGGCGCGGCGCGAGTTCTGGGGCAAATCGATTGCGGATGCCTTGATCCACCTGCCGCTGGTGCTGCCCCCGGTCGTCACCGGCTATCTGCTGCTGCTGACGTTCGGCCGGCGCGGCCTGGTCGGCGCCTGGCTGGCAGACCATCTCGGCATCGTGTTCGCCTTTCGCTGGACCGGGGCGGCGCTGGCCTGCGGAATCATGTCGTTTCCACTGCTGGTGCGGCCGATCCGGTTATCGATCGAGGCCGTGGACCGCAGGCTGGAGCAGGCGGCTGGAACGCTCGGCGCGGCGCCATGGCGGGTGTTCCTGACCGTCACATTGCCGCTGGCCTTGCCGGGCGTATTGGCCGGGATGGTGCTCGGCTTCGCCAAGGCGATCGGCGAATTCGGCGCGACCATCACCTTCGTGTCGAACATTCCGGGCGAAACCCAAACCATATCGTCCGCCATCTATTCGCTGATCCAGACGCCCGATGGCGATTCCGCGGCGCTGCGGCTGGTGGTGGTTTCGGTTCTGATCGCGATGGCCGCGCTGGTCGGCTCCGAATGGTTCGCCCGCCGCGCCCTGCAACGCCTGCACGGGAATTGATCATGCTGCGCGTCGACGTCTCGAAGCGGCTTGGCGAATTTGGAATCGAAGCCTGCTTCGAAAGCGACGGCCGGGTCACCGGACTGTTCGGCGCCTCGGGCGCCGGCAAGACCTCGCTGATCAACATGATCGCGGGACTGCTGCGGCCCGATCGCGGCATCATCGCCATCGACGGCGAAACGCTGGACGATACGATGGCGCAGACGCATATCCCGGTCCATCGCCGCCGGATCGGCTATGTGTTCCAGGACGCGCGGTTGTTCCCGCATCTCGACGTGCGCCAGAACCTCGATTACGGACGGCGGATGAATCGCCTTGCCGAAGATGGCGCACTGCACAGGCGTGTCACGGACCTGCTCGATATCGGCAACCTGCTGGATCGCCGTCCGGGGAAATTGTCCGGCGGCGAGCGCCAGCGCGTGGCGCTGGGACGCGCGCTGTTGTCACAGCCGAGGTTGCTGCTCCTGGATGAGCCGCTGGGATCGCTGGATGAAGAGCGCAAGGAGGAGATCCTGCCCTATCTGGTGCGGCTGCGCGACGAAGCCGGCATCCCCATGGTCTATGTCAGCCATGACGCCTACGAAATGCGTCAGCTGGCGACCCGGATTGTGATGCTCCGGCGCGGCCGGGTCACCGCATTCGGCGGCACCGAGGTGTTGCCCGCGGCGCTGGCGCGGGTTTGATTTTCGCAAAGCCGGCTTTTCCCGATCGGCAGGAAACTTCCGCGTCGATTGATCTGGATCAAATGGGCCGCCAACGGCCGCGCGTTGCGAATCAAACGCAATCTCAATTCAGAGCTACCAACGCTTAAGGCTGCTTCCCTTTTAGATAACCGCGCAACTGCCTCTTAATGCCGACCGCCTATCAAAAAGGGGCGAAAGGTGCACCCTGAATCGTCACGCTCCTTCGCTGTCGAGGCGGGCACATGTCAGACACCCTCTTTCATCGCATTGAACAAAGCCGCTTCTACGACTGGACGATGCGGCTGCCGATCGTTCTTTATTCGTTTTACGCGCTTGTCCACGACGTCATCAGTTTTTCCGCGCAGGTCGCACAGGACCCTGCGATGTGGGCGCACGCCGACGCCGGCGTGATCATCGCCACACTGGCGCGGGTCTCGCAGTGGATGTTCGTGGCGCTTCTGGCGGTGCTCCCGCTGTTTCGGCATCGTCCGATCGCGAAATCGACCGCTTTGCTGCCGCGGTTTGCCGCACTGGTTACGGTTTGCATTCCCCCGTTCTGCGTGCTGCTCGATCGCGCTCCGCCAAATCTCTGGTGCAATCTGCTGGCGACGGTAGCCGGGGTATCGGCCAGCATTCTCGGCGTGTTGACGCTGAGCTTCCTCGGCCGTTCGTTCAGCGTGATGCCGGAGGCGAGGCGTCTGGTCACCACAGGGCCTTACAGCATCGTGCGGCACCCGCTGTACCTGTTCGAGCTGCTCGGTGTCGTCGGCATATTGCTGCAGGTACGCTCGCTGCCGGGGGTGATGCTGCTGGCACTTATCGTGGCGCTGCAGATTGCGCGCGCGCGCTGGGAGGAAGCCGTGCTGGACCGCGCCATTCCGGAGTTTGCGGCCTATCGCCAACAGGTCCCGTTCCTGATCCCGCGTGATGCGCGCAGCTCTTTCGCGCTGTTGCGCGAGGATCCGATGGCGCGCCGCCGCTCGGCCGTGGTCATGAGCTCGGTTTTCGGCTTGCTCGCTCTGGTCGTGATCGCGCTGCCGAGACTGGTTGGCTAGAGGACATCAAGCCATGTTCGGTTCGCTGCGCTTCCTTCTGGCCTATCTGGTCATTCTAAGTCATCTGGTCGGCACCGAATACGTCGCGCATTTCGGCTTCTACGCAGTGCGCGGGTTCTTCGTCATCTCCGGCCTGATGATGACCGCGGCATTGAACGAGGTGTACGGCTTTGACGGGTTGCGCTTCTGGACCAACCGGGCATTGCGGCTGCTGCCGCCCTATTATTTCGTTTGCGTACTGACGCTGATCGCCATCGCGATCGCGCCAGACCAGGCCGCCGAATATCTGAAATTCTGGCGCCGCATGCCCGACGCGAACGACCTTCTGATCAACCTTGCGGTACTGCCGTTGCAACTTCCATACGGCTCGTTCCGGTTCATCCCGCCGTTCTGGTCGGTCGCCATCGAGATCGACATGTATCTGCTGCTGTTCCTGGTCGTGTCCCGGCAGATGAGCTGGGCCTTGATCGCGCTGGTCGCGGGGCTGACTTATCAACTGGCCTGCGACTATGACGCCCTGAACTGGGGTCTCACCTATTTTACGGCGCCGTCGGCGGTGTTTCCCTTTGCCGTCGGCGCGGTGTTGTATTTTCTCCGCCGCAGCGGTCGGGTTGCTTCGCCGCTGGCTGCCGGATGCGCCTTTGCCGCATGGCTCGCCAACATGCTCGCGGGCGGCAGCGTATTCCCCACGTCGTACATTTTTGGATGGGGCTATCTTGTCGATACGGTCTGCGTCGGGGTCGTCGTCTCCGGCCTCTCCGCCATCTCGATCCGCCGATTTGGTCCCCTGGCAGAACGCATCGATCGAATGCTCGGCGAGTGGTCGTATTTCGCGTTCCTGGTGCATTGGCTGGCCGGCTTTCTGGTAGCCGGTGTTTTGCTCGACGGTGAATGGCGCGGCTGGACCTTGCTGCTCGGGGTCACGCCGCTGGTGCTGGTGGCGAGCGCCGCCTTTGCAATACTGAACCGAAAGTTCGTGGAACCGTTGCGCAGCCGGGTGCGCCGGCCGTATGGACGATTGAAATCCACGGCATCTGCCGCCGTGCCGAATGAAGCCTGGCGTGGCCCCGGCGATGCGGAACGTTCCACCGTGCAAGCGGTGCGGGAAAACAATCTGGCGGACAAACTGGCTGGCGCGTAACCGCGTTCGGCCTGCCGAGGCGTCAGTTGATCTCTACCGACCCAAGCGGATCGTCTGCCGTTACTTCTTCTTGCCCGATCCGAAGGTCGGCTGCCAAGCCGCCGTTGCGCCCTTTTGGCTCGGCGCTGCGGCGATGGTCTTGACCTTGTCCTTCTTTGGCTTCTTCGTCTCTCGATTGCTCTTGGACATGCCAGCTCCTTGGGTTGGTGGGATAATTATATGCCGCCTCTTCGGTGAGGCTGCGCTGTTTGAAGACGAATAGATACTGCTAATTGGGACCCGACAACCCACGGCTCGTGGTTTTCGCTTCCATCCCGCCGCCGGAGCCGGGTTCCATATTGCAAAGGTCGGCGGATGGGAGGTCAATGCCACCTCCGCACTGGGCAGATCAGGATCACGATTCGAGGACGAGGTGAAATTGCCGCCCCTGACATCAAGCGCGATTGTGTTGCTGCTCGCGGCATTGGTCCTCGCTTGCTGTTCGAGCAGCCGATTGGGCACGACGGTTGGTGACAATCCAGCGTCGACGGGCGGCTCGCCTAACGAAACAAAGCCTCGCTAGCGCAGCTGGGGAGATTTGGCCGTTCCACCTGCTCCGCTCTGCGGCTCAACAATCGGCCAGACGATGATAGCGGAGTTGCACGCCTGTCCGATGGATCGCAACGCGATCGCCTTGGACCATCGGTCGCACTTCCAGGTTATGGAGGGATTTAGGATTTATCTTTACCTTCGAATTACAGCCGCTGATGCGACGCGCCCCGCGAGAAGCAGGCCAATTTCAGCGTTAAACCGCGCGTCGCATTCGCGCCCATAGCCAGCGCCGCACCGCGACCATCGACCGCAACGCTGGGCTGAAGCCTTCCGTTAATGATCTCCGTAAAGGTAAATGCGCGTCTGTCGTTGACGGTCGGCATGGCCGGCCTATTCATGTGAGGAGTTTGCAACCCAAAGGCAGCCCATGAAAATGTCCCGCATTCACGCCGCTATGATCGCTTCAGTCCTTGCCGTCACTGCCCTTCCGACCGCCGCGGCCGCGGGATGTTACGGCTGCTACGTGCCGCCAGCGCCTTGCGGCACCTGCTATCAGCAGCGGATCGTGCCGCCGCAGTACCGTACCGTTCAGGAAACCGTCATGGTTGAGCCCGGCAGGGTCGTCGCGCATCGCACCCCCGCGCAATATCGGACCGTGATGGTGCCGCAGACGGTAATGGTGGTGCCCGAGGGCGTTCAGTACGAACGCATTCCGGCTCAGTATGGAGTCCGCGAGCGCGTCGAGATGGTCGCGCCGGCGCGCGCTTACTACGAGCCGGTGGTTCCGCGCTGCGCTTCCTGCGGCTACTGAGATCGCGAATTAGTGCGCACGCCCCCCGCGCCAATCCGCGGGGGCAGCGCGCGACCTAGATTCCCGCAACCGACGACCAAAGCTCCGCGAGCTTGCGCTTGAGCAAGCCCAGCCGCGTCACGGCCGCCACGTCTTCCTCCTCTTCGGGCAGGCGGAGGCCGACGACGTTGACCCTTCCGCCGCTGATGTTGCGCGCCACCAGCACGATGGTATCGAGCTCCAAAGTGGCGCCTTCTTTCGGCGCATGGTCGAGATGAATGTCGAAATAATCGGCAAGCGTCTGTGGTGACTGCTCTTCAGCGACCGCCACGCCGTAGATCTCGGCCAGTTCGCCAAGCGTGTGCTCGCCGGAGACGGTGAAATCCCCAAGCAGATGCGGATCGGGCGTCGAGCTCGGCAGCATGTCGACAAAGAAGCGATCGAGCGACTCGGCCTTTTCCGGCGGCGCCAGCAGATAGATGTAGTCGCCCGGGAGAATGGGTTCGGCTTCAGCGGGCGACAGGATGCGCTGGTCGCGGATCACCAGCGTCGGCTTCGACCAGGACGGGATGAGACCCCGCCGGAAATACAGGCTTTTTGGGCGCACGGAATAGCCGACCAATTGCTGCTCGAGCTGGCCGGGCAGATCAAGCTCGACCCGCCGCGGAACGCGATCCGCGCGCGGCAAGGCGACGTGGAGCCGGCGCGCCGCGGTTGCCAGCGTCCAGCCCTGCAGCAACAGCGAAATGATCACGACGACGAAGGCGACGTCGAAATAGAGATAAGCCTTCGACAGCCCGACCAGCATCGGGATCGAGGCCAGGAAGATCGCGACCGCGCCGCGCAGGCCGGTCCAGGCGATGAATATCTTCTCCCGCCAGTTGAAGCGAAACGGCGCCAGACAGAGAAACACCGCCAGCGGGCGCGCCACCAGCATCAGGACCAGCGCCACGAGCACCGCCGGGAAAATGCTGACCACCAGCCGCTGCGGCGAGACCAGCAGTCCGAGCAGCACGAACATCACGATCTGCGCCAGCCAGGTCGCGGCGTCGAGAAACGCCACCACCGAATTATGCGCGCGGGTCGGCCGGTTTCCGATGATGATGCCGGCGAGATAGACGGCGAGAAATCCCGAGCCGTGCGCGATCTGCGCCGCGCCGAAAATCACCAATGCGGCGGTCGCGACGAACGGCGCGTGCAGGCCCTGCGGCAGCGCCACGCGATTGAGCGCCAGCACCACCAGACGGCCGCCGATCACGCCGGCCACGGTGCCGAGCACGGCCTCGCGGGAAAGCTCCAGCATGACATGCATGATAGAACCACCGCCGACCGAAATGAGTTCGACCAGCATCAGCGTCAGAAAAACCGCGAACGGATCGTTGGTGCCGGATTCCGCCTCCAGCGTCGCGCCAACGCGGGGACGCAGCCGCAAGCCCTGCGCGTGCACCAGCAGAAACACCGCAGCCGCATCGGTCGACGCCACCACGGCGCCGACCAGCAGCGCTTCGGTCCAGTTCAGATCGAGGGCATATTTGGCGACCGGTGCCGTGATCAGCGCCGTCAGCAGCACCCCGATCGTCGCCAGCACCATCGATGGTGCCAGCACCGCGCGGATGCTTTGAAACCGCGTTCTCAGGCCGCCGTCGAACAGGATCAGCGCCAGCGCCACCGACCCCACCAGATAGGTGGTGCGCAGGTCGTCGAACAGCAGATGCCCGGGGCCGGATTCGCCGGCCAGCACGCCGATCAGCAGGAACACCAGCAGCAACGGCGCGCCGAAGCGCAGCGCCAGCAGGCTCGACAGAATGCCGGCCATGACCAGCACCGCACCGAGGAGAATAGCTATGCTGACCGAGTCGAGAGAGGCCATGGCTTTCGCAAATCCTTGCAATTGCATCCTTATCGTCGCCACAGTTCGACGCCAACCCATTTCTGCCAACGCCCGGTTTGCGGGCCTTATCCCGCTCCATTGGCGTGCCGTGCGATGGCATCGGCGCCGCAGTTGTGGGAATCTGCAGAGATATTCGAATCAAACCCGACAGGGCGGTCTGACCGAGATGAGATTTTGACGATGGATCCGAACGACATCCTCGATTTCCTGCATGCCACCGCGCGCTCGGTCGGCGCGGAGGTCACCTCGCCCTGGTTCTATCTGCAGTTCGGGCTGATTCTGGCCGCCGCCGGGATAGCCTTTGCCGCCGACACGGGGATTCGCGCGCGCGTCGACATGACCTCGTTTGCGATGGGGTGGCCGCTGCCATTGCGGCACTTCGCCCGCGTCCTGATCGCCAGCGCTTCGACGGCGGTGTTCGCGGCGCTGGTGATCGTGGCGCGCATCGCGATGTACCATTCGACCTGGCCGAGCCGAAGTTACCTCTTGATGGTGTCCGCCAAACTCGCGCTCGCCTGGCTGGTCATCCGGCTGGTAACCTCGGCGATACGCAACGCCTTCCTGGTCAAACTGGTGTCGGTTTCGGCGTGGTGCGTGGCGGCGCTGAGTATCGTCGGTCAGCTTGATCAGGTGATCGACGCGCTCGACTCGGTCGAGGTGGTGCTCGGTGGATTGCGACTGACGCCGCTGGTCGTGATCAAACTGGGGCTGTTGCTGATCGCAGCATTGTGGCTGACCAACATCGCCAGCAATTTCGCCGAAAGCCGCATTACCCGCTCCACCGACCTGACGCCGTCGATCCAGGTGCTGCTGGTAAAGATGATCCGGATGGGGCTGCTGGTCATCGCGATCGCCATTGCGCTCGGCGCGGTCGGCATCAATCTGTCGGCACTGGCCGTGTTCTCCGGCGCGGTCGGCGTCGGCATCGGCATCGGCCTGCAGAAGATCGTCGCCAATTTCATCAGCGGCATCATCCTGTTGGCGGACAAATCGGTGAAGCCCGGCGATCTCGTCACCATCGGCGACAGTTCGGGACGCATCAGCGCGATGAAGACACGCTACATATCGGTTGCCGCCGGCGACGGCCGCGAGTTCCTGATCCCGAACGAGGATCTGGTGACGCAAAAGGTCACCAACTGGACCTACACCGACAAGAATACCCTGGTGAAGGTCAATTTCGGCACCAATTACGACGCCGATCCGCGCCTGGTCTGCAAGCTGGCGGTTGACATCGCGGCTGCCGCGCCGCGCGCCATCAAATCCAGGACGCCGAACTGCATCCTCGTCGAATTCACCGAGGCCGGGATGAAGTTTTCGCTGACCTTCTGGATCGCCGACCCCGACGGCATGGACAATGTAAAGAGCGACGTGATGCTGTCCCTGTGGGAGACGTTCAAGCGCGAGGGCATCCGGGTGCCCTATCCGGTGCGCGAAATCCGCGTCCGCGGCGGCGCGCTCCCGGTCGAGACCACGGTGGAGGTCCCGAGCTGATACCCGTTCGCATGTCGGCCCAACCGCGCCATGGCAGTTCCCGGTTCCGGCGGCGGCGCGACCCGCGGCATGCTAACCTTGGCTTGCACTAGCGGCCCCAGCCATTAAATTGAGCCTTCAAATCCCTCCTTCCCGCAAAGATGCGATCCGCCCATGAGCTACGTCGAAGCCTCCGATACCTCCTTGCGCAAGACCGGGCAGATCAAGCTGCATGGGGCGGGCGGATTTGCCGGCATGCGCAAGGCAGGCGCGCTGGTGGCCAAGTGCCTCGATGAACTGACCGACATCGTCAGGCCCGGCGTGCCGACCTCGCGGATCGACGACTTTGTCCGCGAATTCGCCTTCAGCCATGGCGCCTACCCCGCCACGCTGATGTATCGCGGCTATCGCTATTCGACCTGCACCTCGATCAACCACGTGGTCTGCCACGGCATGCCCGCAGACCGGGTCTTGAAGGAAGGCGACATCGTCAATATCGACGTGACCTTCATCGTCGAAGGCTGGTATGGCGATTCCAGCCGGATGTATGCGATCGGCCCGATCTCGCGCAAGGCCGAGCGGCTGATCGAGGTGACCTACGAGGCCATGATGCGCGGCATCGCCGCGGTGAAGCCGGGCGCCACCACCGGCGACATCGGCCACGCCATCCAGAGTTTCGTCGAGCCGCAGGGCATGAGCGTGGTGCGCGATTTCTGCGGGCATGGGCTCGGCCGCATGTTCCACGACGAGCCAAACATCATTCATGTCGGCCGGCCCGGCGAAGGCGTGGTGCTCCGGCCCGGCATGTTCTTCACCATCGAGCCGATGATCAATCTCGGCAAACCGCATGTGAAGATCCTGTCCGACGGCTGGACCGCCGTAACGCGCGACCGCTCGCTGTCGGCGCAATTCGAGCATTCGGTCGGCGTAACGGCCAATGGCGTCGAAATCTTCACGCTGTCGGAACGCCACGGCGAGAAGCCGCCGGTGGTGGCGTAACCTGTCGGGTTTTTGTTGCTGCGCTGCGCCTGCTCCATCGGAGTCCGTGACACTCCGCACAAGCGGGTATCCAATACGCCGCGCCCTTTCGCAATTTGCCGACGATTATCGGCTGTGAAGCCTGATCGGCATTGTTGGTCGGACTGTCCCTTGTTGGTTGACCACGGGTAGGCAGTCGAGGGCGTATCCCCCGCGCCGCGCGCACCGCCCTCGGCGGGACGCCAGATCAACTCGCTAGAAAACCGTTCTGCGAGACGCGGCGGATAGAGCAATCCGTTGTCGCCCAATCGCGGATGGCGAAGGGCTTCGACCCCAACTTGACAGGGGCTGCCGGCTTTATCTCTACTTAATCTATAGACAAACTAATTAAGAGGATTCCGATGCCTCGCGAATGCTGGCGCGATACCGTTCCGACGAGCGCGCGCGCTTTCACCTTCGCCGTTGTTGCCTTGACCGGCATTTGGCCAGGGAGCCGAGCCGCTGCGGGCACGGAGGATGCCGCCACGCTCCAGCGGCTGGAGGCCCAGATCCAGCGTTTGGAAGCGCGGCACGAAAGCGAGATCAAGACCCTGCAGGCGGAGATCCGGCGGCTGCGCCGCCAAAAGCCGGCCACGGTGGCCGCAAGCCAGACGCCTTCAGCCGATCAGCCACGACCCTCCACGGCACCTTATGGCGCGGCGGGCCCCGCATTGCCTGCCAAGGTGCTCATGACCTACGACCGCGGCTATCACTTCGGCTTCTCGGATGCGACCGGCGACAACACGGTCGAGCTGTTCGGCCGTCTCCAGCTCGATGCCGGAGGATATACCAACTACAATCCGGCGCCGATGACGCTGGACCGCAAGGGCCTTTCGGAGGGGATCGATCTGCGGCGGGCGCGCATTGGCGTGATCGGCACGTTCATGAGCGATTGGCACTACGCATTTGTATATGATCTCGGCAACACCGCCGACAGCAACGATTTGAACAACGCGCTCGCCAACGCCAACTCGAGCACCAGCCCGACCACCAGCAACACCTTCCTGTCCGGCATCGAGAACGCCTTCATCACCTACAACGGCTTCTACAGCCACGGGCAGCAATTTCCCGTGGCGTTCGATTTCGGTATCATGGACGTGCCGTGGACTCTCGAAGAGGCCACGAGTTCCAACGACATCATGTTTCTCGAGCGCTCGTCCGCGCAAGTAGTGGCGACGGCGTTCGGCGGCGGCGATTTCCGTTCGGCGCTCGGTGCACGCTCGAACAACGATCGCTACTGGCTGGGCGCATTCCTGACCGGCCCCAATTCGGGCGCGCTGCACACCGGGGGCGCCTCGTGCAACACCGGCACGGTGGCAGTGACGGCGGGGACGCCTTGCGTCACCAGTGCGCAGATGACCGGACTTGGACCGCAATTGTCGTTTATGGCGCGTGGCGCCTATCAGCTCCTGCAGCAGCAGAACGCGACGCTTCACGTCGGCTTCAACTACGCCGATCTGTTCGCGCCGCGCGCAGGCGACAATTTGGCTGCCATTCAGTTGACCGACCGGCCGGAATTGCGCGTCGACCCGACGACCTTCCTCAACACCGGCAACATTCCGGCAAACGGCGGACAGGTTTACGGCGCCGAAGTCGCGGCCTCCTATGACAACTTCTTCGCCCAGGGCGAGTATTATCACTACGTGATCCAATCCCGGGCGGGGGTGCCTGCCCTCCCCGGCAACCTGCAAGGCGGCGTTCCCGGCCCTACCCTCAATTTCGACGGCGGCTATGTCCAGGGGAGCTACAGCATCGGCGGCACCAGACACTACGACCCGATCCGCGGCGCCTATACCGGCGTCATTCCGGAAGTGCCGATGACGCCCGGGAGTCCCGGCTGGGGCGCGCTCGAACTCGCCGCCCGCTACACCATCATCAACCTCAGCAGCCCCTATTTGACGACCGCGACGCTCGGACCCGCATACTCCGCGCCGGGCGTCTTCACCGGCGGCACCACCACTTACGGCGGCGGCAAGGAGACGACTTACGGTGTCGGCCTTAACTGGTATCCCAACAACAACATGAAATTCATGATCGATTACGAGCATGTCGTAGTCGACAATCCGCAATTCTTCGGTGGCCCGAACTATCGCGGCGCCACGATCGACTGGATCGCGGCGCGGTCGCAGATCGTCTTCTGAGCAGGCGCAACGCCTGCTCGATCCGGATTGTCGCGCGCCGGCTCAAATCGGGGTGCGGACCCTCAGCACATTGTCGGTCGCCTTTGCCCGTGGTTGCCCGCTGTGCTCGCAGCGGGGCGACAGGAAAAGCCGGTGCCGCCGACTGGATATTAATTTTAAAATCGATCATATTTGTAGACTAAATGCCTCCCGCGGGTCCGAGTCTGCGAGGTGGCGCTTTTTACCTCCGGAATCCAGCCTGCCCGACATGCTCACCGCCAAGGGGAAATATGGTCTCAAGGCCGTGGCGCATCTGGCGGGCCTGAAGCCGGCCGCGATGGCGCAGGCCACGGACATTTCCGAGGCGAATAACATCCCGAAAAAATTCCTCGATGCGATCCTCGGCGAATTGCGTAACGCCGGCATCGTTTACAGCAGGAAGGGTCGCGGCGGCGGCTATCGGCTGGCGCGATCGGCGGACGAGATCCGGCTTGGCCAGGTGGTCCGCGCCCTCGATGGTCCGATCGCCCCGATCGCCTGCGCGCGGCGGACCTCCTACCAACCCTGCCACGATTGCGGCGACGTCAGGCGCTGCAAGGTGCGCCTGGCCATGACAAAGGTGCGCGACGCCATGTCGGATATCCTCGACACGACGACGGTCGCCGACATGCTGCTGCTCGGCGAAACAAGGAGGCCGAAGGCGGGCCGCAAGCGCACGGCATAATTCCTGCGGTGCAACGACTAACTTCCGAGACTTCCCGATTGCAAGACCTGACCGGCGCGGCATGTTGGGCGCCGAATGTCCGCGAAGAGCAGCGATATGCAGGATCAGCCGACCGAGGTGCCACATTATCATGGCCACCGGATGCGGCTGCGCGGGCGTTTTCGACACTGGCAGGCCGCTTGGCCCTTTCTCAAGCCCGGCAGAATCGCCGTAATCCGCACTTGGAGGCTGCAGGCAAATGCAGCGGCTGCCGAATAGCAAATATGCAATAGCGGGATTGATCTGCTTTTTTGCAATCTTGTCCGCATTTTTGCCGCTGGGATCGCCTCCTCACAGTCTCTAATGATGGCCTGCGAGGTTTGAACGCGGAGGAGAGATGACGCCCCAAATAATGCTGCATCGATGGACAGCCTCGGCGCAGGCGCTTCTGCGCATCGTGGTTGCTCTCCTTTTCCTTCAACACGGACTTGCGAAGTTGGTTGATTTTCCGCACATGGAAAATATCAAACAGGTGTTTTCCGTGTTCGGGCAAATGTCCGATGTCTTCAGGGTTACCGCCGGGCTTATTGAAACCATCGGCGGTGTGTTGCTCGCAGCGGGCTTCGTTACGCGTGGAGTGGCGTTCGTCTTGTGCGGCTTTTCTGCGGTGGCTTATTTCATCGTCCACGCGCCACAGAGTTTTTTCCCTGCGCTGAACGGTGGCGAACACTCGGTCCTTTTCTGCTTTACAACTCTATTCCTGGCGGCCGGTGGGCCTGGATCTTGGGCGATCGACAAATCTTGACTGGCTTGACCGGCTCGCGCGGCGCGAAGAGCCGAGGCCGCAACGTCGCCTGGCTAAACCAGGAGAAAGCGCACAAGATCGGTAAAGGAAGGGCCCATTGCATCGGGCGTCACTCCGAGTTCTTCGGTGGGCTGGCTGGCCGGATTGAACCAGAACGTCTTGAAGCCGAAGGTCTTGGCACCGATGGCGTCCCAGCCGCCGAAAGCGACAAACAGGATGTTTTCGACCGGGAGTCCAAAGGCGTCGACCGCCATTGCATAGGCGCGCGGGTCCGGTTTGTAGGTCCTGATCGTATCGGTACTCAGCGGATCTTCGAATAACCCTTCCAAGGCGGATGCCTTTACGCAGGCTGCCAACATTTGCGGCGTAAGATTGGACAGGAATCTCAATCGCAATCCCGCGTCGCGCAGCGTCTTCAGCCCCTCCGCAACGCCCGGCCATGGCTTCATTTCGAGATAGGATCCCATGAGGCGCGAGCGTTTTTCCGAGGTGAGATCGAGCTTGAGCAGCTTGGCTGCGAAGGCAAGCGCATCCTCGGTAACATGCCAAAAATCCGCGTAGCGCTGGGAGGCAATGCGGAGCCAGGTATATTCGAACTGACGGGTACGCCAAACATCGACCAGCGCGCCGCCCCTGCCAGGAAACACCTCTTCGGCCCGCAGAGAAATAGAACGCGGATCGAAAATCGGAAATGCATCAAAAGCGACAGCTTTTATAGCTGGCTGCGTCTTGTCCGCTGCCATGGCAGCGGAGGAAAAGACACTTGTCACGGCAGTACTTGCCGCGAGGGCTAGAAGCGCGCGCCGTGTTCCGGTCATGGCTGGTTGGTTCAAATCAGCCTCTTGCCGTCAGAGAAAACACGCGCCCATTCACGGATTTGAACGGACTTACGCAGACCAGTGGGCCAGAAGGGATCGTTTTCGCAGAGGCGGCGCACCTCGTCAGCGCCGCCAGTTTCGACGAGCCAAAGCCCGCCCGTGGCAAGACCGTTGCCGGGCAGTTTAAGCGGTCCAGCCGCTTTTACCGCGCTGGCGTGGCTCTCCAGATACGCCAGATGGTAGCCCAACAAGTCTCGCCGCTTTCCAGCATGCGCAGCATCATCCTCGAATATGACGGCGAACAGCATCGTAAAAGCCTCTGTCATCCAACTGCATTGTGCAGTTTACTCCCTGCGAAAATGCTGTGACAGCGGCAAGTTTGTAGACTCGGGTGGCAAATATGCAGGACCTGAATTGGAATGATCTGCGATATGTGCTCGCAATTGCCCGCTCTGGCGGAGCCCACGGGCCGGCTGGTCGCCTCTTGGGCGTAAATGAAACAACTGTCTCCCGGCGGCTTGCGCGTATCGAAGCCATCCTCGGCTCCAAGTTATTCCAACGATCGGAGGGCTCTCTTCGGCTGACGGATGTGGGACATCGCGTCGTGGAACGTGCGGAACGCATCGAGTTGGAGGTCGAGGCCGTGAAAGAGATGACGGGCGGCACCAAATCGGCGGTCGCCGGACACGTACGGCTGACTTCGATCCCGGTTCTCATTAATCGCTTGCTATTTCCAGACCTGAAGCGGCTTTACAAAGCCCATCCCGATTTGCGCGTTGAATTCATTGCAGAGCCGAGAAATCTAAGTCTCACAAAGAGGGATGCCGACCTTGCCTTGCGGTTTGCTCGTCCAGATAGGGAACAAAGAGTAATTGCGCGGCGGATTGCGCAGCTCAAATATGCAGTCTATGGACCCTCGGGCAGGAAGGCGTCTCCCCTTCCCTGGATTACCTATGAGGATAGGATGCTGGGGCTTCCCCATGCGGCGTGGCTCCATCAAGCCGTAAGGGCCGATGGAGGCGTAGCCAGCGTCGTGGTCAATGATTCTGAGCTTGCGCTTCACGCCGTTAAGGCAGGATTGGGTAAATCTCTTCTGCCCACCTTTGTCGGAGAAACGGAGAAGGGGCTGTCGAAGCTAAGCGGCGGCGAAGCGGTGCTTGAACGCGAGCTCTGGCTTCTTGTTCATCCCGAGCTCAAGCACCTGGCGCGGGTAAAAGCGGTTATTGCGTGGATAGAAGCAGTCGTCAGGGGGCGGGTCCGCACCTAGCCATTGTCCAGTCAAGCCCGTCATCCGACACTTCCCGGTTGCAAATCCCAGCCGGCGCGGCATGGTTAGCCGATGTCCGCGAAGACCAGCGATACGAAGGACCAGCCGACCGAGGCGCCGCATTATCACGGCCATCGGATGCGGCTGCGCGAGCGTTTTCAGAGCGCCGGGCCCGATGCCCTGAGCGACTACGAGTTGCTGGAAATGGTGCTGTTCACGGCCCAGCCGCGTAGTGACAAAAAGCCGCTGGCCAAATCGCTGCTCAGGACATTCGGCTCGTTCGCCGAGGTCATCCATGCGCCGGAAGCGCGGCTGCGCGAGGTCAAGGGCATTGGCGAGGCGACAATCACCGAATTCAAACTGATCGCGGCAGCAGCGAACCGGATCGCCAAGGGCCAGTTGCGGGAGCGCACCCTGCTGTCGTCATGGAACGATGTCATCGACTATTGCCGCACCAGCATGGCGTTTGCCGACAAGGAGCAGTTTCGCATCCTGTTTCTCGACAAGCGCAACCAGCTGATCTCCGACGAGGTGCAGCAGACCGGCACCGTGGACCACACCCCGGTCTATCCGCGCGAGGTGATCAAGCGGGCGCTGGAATTATCGGCCACCGCCGTCATCCTGGTACACAACCACCCCTCCGGCGATCCAACGCCGTCAAGTGCCGATATCCAGATGACCAAGGCCATCGTCGACATCGCCGCGCCGCTCGGGATATCCGTGCATGACCACATCATCGTCGGCAAGAACGGGCATGCGAGTTTGAAGGGCATGCGGCTGATCTGACAGCTCCGCGGGATTCGAACCATCTGTTCCGGAACGGCGACCAATACGCGTTGCCGACCGAGGACCGACCGTCGCGATGAAGCTGTTGATCTCCATAGTAACAATATCGGTCGTCGGGCCGATGGGGTTGATCCTTTGGTCAACCTGCGGGCGACAGGCCCGGAACAAGACACATCATAGCGTGGAATATTACCGCAGCTGGGACGGCAACGGGCTTCCGCTGCATCTAACCCACAAGATGACCAGGGCAGAGGCCGCGGCGTGCGAGGCGCTCGGGACTGCCTATCTCATCGGCTATCTCGATGCCGACGCAAAATTGATCCCTGATGTCAAGATGCATCGCGGCATGGTATTTTTCGCGCACGAATATACCTACTACCGCAGCGGAAGACTGAAGCGCATGAAGCTCACTAACGCGCGTGGCGAAGTGCTGGTGCAGCATTACAGGGAATCCGACCTGCCAAGGTTTGTCTGGTAACCGATCCGGATCAGCGACGACGAAACCTACGCTAGGTGGGCCTGGCTCGCCCCGGCGGAGCCGCGGGCGGGACGGTAGCGGCAAAACTCGGCCGCGCCGCGTGGGCGTGGTAATAGGCGGCGAGATGGCGAGCCGCAGCGAGCGCCTCGGCGCCTTCGGGAGCGAGCCTGACCCGATCGAGGATTGATGTCGGCGAAGGTAAATTCGTGGCCGACGAGATAGCCGGTCTGCTCCACCGCGCGATCGAGAATTCCCAACTGCTCGATCATTGCCGGCATCACGGCTGCGATCGCAGCACCGTCCGGCTTCCCATCCGGTGTCCTCGCGGCGATATAGGCGTAAAGATAGGTGCGGATCAGGGTGCGATCCATGACGGTGTTGACGAGCGAGACCCATTGCTCGGTGAGCGCGGCAAGAGTGGGCTCTGCCGGGAAGACCGCCGGGCCCGAAAAGCTGCGATCGAGATAGGTGGCGATGGCCTTCGATTCGAACAGCTCTACATTGCCGTGGCGCAGCACTGGCATTTTGCCGAGGGGGTGGATGGCATGGAGCTCGGGCGCCCCCAGCATGGTCTCCGTCAGCGCATACTCAATCCCTTTCTCCTCGCAGACCATGCGCACGACGCGCGTGTAGGTCGACCGCGCCGAACCGATAATCTCTGGTTTTGTCGTCAAGCGCATCGGGAACTCCTCCAAGGCGAGCCACGAGCAGCAGCTAGCGGTATCGTCTCGCCAACGAAATAGACGAGCGGCCCCCCGGCGGATCGACAACGCCTCGAAAAAAATTATAGAATGGGATGCGGGGCATGCGAAAACGCAAGCCGCCGCCCATCGGCCTGATCAATTCGGAGCCGTTCCCATGCAACCCGACCCTCGACCCCTTGCGCTCGTTACCGGCGCCTCCAGCGGCATCGGCGCCTGTCTCGCGCGTGAACTGGCGGTGGACGGCTACGATCTCGTTCTTTCCGCCCGTCGCGTTGAGCCGATGCAGGGTCTCGCCGATGAATTGAAGACCACCGGCGCGAACTCGATTATCGTTGCCGCCGATCTCAGCAAGAATGGCGCCGCCGCCGCGCTGGTCCGGGATATCGAAGCGCGCAGCCTGAGCGTCGATGTACTGATCAATGCTGCCGGTCTCGGCGCCAACGGCCGGTCGACGCCGCCGACCCGCTCAGGGTCACGGAGATGTTGCAAGTCAACGTCGTCGCGCTGACGGAACTGACGCGGATGCTGCTTCCGCCCATGCTGAGCAGGCGCAGGGGCAAGATCATGCTGGTGGCCTCGACGGCCGGATTTCAGCCGGGTCCGCAGATGGCCGTTTATTGTGCGAGCAAGGCCTATGTGCTGAGTTTTGGCGAGGCGATCGCCTACGAACTGCAGAACAGCGGCGTCACCGTCACGACGCTGTGCCCCGGCGCGACTGAAACGGAATTCGCCCAAGTCGCCGATGCCGGCAAGTCAGCTCTGTTCAAAGGCCTGCTGCCGGTAATGAGCGCCAGCGAAGTGGCGCGGATCGGCTATCAGGGTCTCAAGGAGGGGCGCGGCGTTGTCATCACCGGGCTGGTCAACAAGCTGATGGTGACCTCCAGCCGGCTCTCGCCGACGCCAGTGTCGCTGCGCATCGCCAGTTGGATGATGTCAACGGGCAAATAGGCTCGATCGGTCGACCGATCGCCGGCAAATCACTGCCGCAGCATGATCAGCGGATCGGCGCTGTCGGGCACCAGCCGCCACTGCGCATTATCGTCGGCATCGAAACGCCAGACCTCGCCATTCGCCGACAACAGCAGCAACTCGCCCCGTTCCAGCCGCCACATCGTCGGTTTGAAGGCTTCGACCGCGGCATCGCAGCGTGGCTTGAGAAACACCTGGAAATTGTCGGCCCCAGCCTCGGTGTTGGTCAGGGTCAGGCCGCAGATGGGGCGGCCATTGCCGCGCACCATCGCCCAGTCGCCGATCATCTGATCCATCGATTTGGCCAGCGAGCGCGCGGCGGCGAGGTTCTGCAGAATGTAAATGCCCTCGCCCTGTCGCAGGCCTTCGAAAATTCCGCTCTCGACTTCGGTGAAGTCGATCACCGGCTGGCCTGCGGCATCCTGCAGCCGCACGATGTCCAGCCCCCTGATGTTCCAGGCGGTGATCTCCCTGGTGAAGGGCAGCGCCGCGGCGCAACCCGGCTCCAGCTCAAGCCTGAGGCCCTGCGGCGTGGCATCGCCCTTCAGCGTGACGACGCAGGTCTTGCTGCGCTCGGTGGTTGAGAGCTCCCATTGGCCGATCATGTCTTTCTTCAGAGTCGAGGCATCCAGCGACCAGGCCTGCGGCCCGCCAACGATCGACGCCAGCAGCGCCGCAACCGCGATGCCCCGGCGAGTTCGCATCAGCGGCTCTTCACAGGGGTTTCCGCGATCGGCGTCAACGGCGCCTTGCCGGCGAACCAGGCCTTCAGATTGTCGACGACCAGCTGATCCATGGCATTGCGGGTCACCACCGAAGCCGAGCCGATATGCGGCAGCAGCACTACGTTCTGCATCGCGCGCAATTCGTCCGGCACCTTCGGTTCGTTGGCGAACACATCGAGGCCGGCGGCCAGAATGGTGCCCGACTTCAATGCGGCGATCATGGCTTCTTCATCGACGACCGAGCCGCGCGCCACGTTGATGATCACGCCGCGCGGCCCGAGCGCCTTCATGACATCGGCGTTGATCATTTTCGCCGTCGCCGGTCCGCCGGGGACGATCACCACCAGCGTGTCGACCGCCTTCGCCATCTCGATCAGATCGGGATAGTGCTTGTAGCTCACGTCCTTGGCCGGATTGCGCGAATGATAGACCACGGGAACGCGGGACGCCTCCAGCCGGCGCCCGATCGCCTGGCCGATCCGACCCATGCCGACGATCCCGACCTTGCGATCCCTGAGCGAGCCGACGCTCAAGGGAAATTGCTGGGTCATCCAGAGGCCGGACCGCAGATACTTGTCGGCCTTGACGAATTCGCGCAGGGTCGCGATCAGAAGCCCCATCGCGACGTCCGCGACCTCCTCGGTCAGGACATCCGGCGTATTGGTCACGACAATGTTATGCTCGCGCGCGTAATTGGCGTCGACGTGGTCGTAGCCGACGCCGAAGGAAGCGACGATTTCGAGCTTCGGCAACAGCGCCATCATGGCGCCGTCGCAGCGGACTGTGCTGTAGGTGACCGCGGCGCCGCGAATTTTTGCGGCCACTGCCGGGCTAAGCCGGTCGAGGTCGGCCCGGGTCTCGAAGGGATGCAGCACGAACTGGTCGGAAAAGCCGTTGTCGATGATCGGTTTGTTCGGCCCGTAGACCAGCAAATCGATCTTCTCCGATGAAATATTTCCGCCCACCATCAGTTTTCCTTTCCAAGCGCGCTCTCGTGCCAGCGCCGCAACACCAGGTGCGAGGTTAGCGCCAGCAGCCCATAAATGACAATCCCGGCGGCGGAGAGCAACAGCAGGGCGGCAAACATTCGGGGAATGTTGAGACGGTAGCCGGATTCCGCGATTCGATAGGCGAGGCCGGAACCGGCGCCGGCGGAGCCCGCCGCGATCTCGGCCACCACCGCGCCGATCAACGACAAGCCGCCCGCGATCCGCAATCCACCGAGAATGAACGGCAGCGCCGCCGGCAATTTGAGAAAGCGCAGGGTCTGCAGCCGCGATGCGCCGTAGAGGCTGAACAGGCCGGCCAGATTGCGATCCACCGAATTCAGGCCGAGCGTGGTGTTGGATAGCACCGGGAAGAAGCCGACGATCCAGGCGCAGACGATGACGGCGGTTTGCTGCGGCAGGTAAATCAGCAGCAATGGCGCGATCGCAATGACGGGGGTGACTTGCAGGATCACGGCATAGGGAAACAGCGAATATTCCAGCCATTTCGACTGATTGAACAACAGCGCCAGCGCGACGCCGCCGATGGCGGCAGCCGTGAACCCTTCGAGCGTGGTCAAGAGCGTCGTCAGGAGCGATTGCGACAGCACCGGCCAGTCCGCAACGAGCGTCACGAACACCGCCGACGGCGCGGGCAGCACGTAGGGCGGAAAATGGTTCAGCCGCACCACGAGCTCCCATGCCGCGATACCCACCGCGAGCACCGCGACGGGCAGCAATATCCGGACGAGACGCAGGGTGCGACTGTCGGGCGTGGCCTGCGCTGCCGTCAATGGCGGGGTCTGCAGCGAGCTCATGGGCTGTGCTGCCCGGGATGTGACGGCGCCAGCGCATTCGAAACCTTGCGACAGTAGCCGGCATAGTCGACCGAGGTGCGAAAATCCTCGGCTCTCGGCTCCGCGGTTTCGATGCCGATTTCGGCAGCGATGCGTCCAGGCCGCGATGTCATCACGATCACCCGCTGCGACAGATACACCGACTCGAACACCGAATGGGTGACGAAAATGACGGTCTTGCGCAGATCGCGCCACAGCGCGAGCAGATCGTTGTTCAGGCGGAAACGGGTGATCTCATCGAGCGCGGCGAACGGCTCGTCCATCAGGAGGATATCCGGATCGGTGACCAGCGCGCGCGCCAGCGAGACCCGCATCTTCATGCCACCCGATAATTCGCGCGGATAGGCGTCGGCAAATTCCGCAAGTCCCATTTGCGCCAAGGCTTGATCGATGCGGGCATCGGCTTCCCTGGCCGGCGCATGCGCCAGTTTCAACGGCAGCCGGACATTCTCCCGCACGCTGGTCCACGGCATCAGGGTCGGCTCCTGAAACACGAAGCCGACGGAGTGTCTTCCCCGCACCCCGACGACCGGCCGGAAAACGCGGACGGTGCCCGACGTCGGCGCGTTCAGGCCCGCGATCAGGCGCAGCGCGGTCGACTTGCCGCAGCCGGACGGCCCAAGCAGGGACACGAACTCGCCCTTGCGCACTTCAAGATCGATCGGCCCCAGCGCGGCCACGCCGCTGTCATAGACCTTGGTGACGCCGCGCAGGCTGACCGCAGGGCCCGACGGATCGGGCCCCGTCTCGGTCAAGGCTGCGGGCTCGGCCATCTCGGCGTCCTAGTTCTTCGGCCGCAGGTCGAGACCGACGCCCTTGTTGATGAAGCGAAGCGTGTAGGCCTTGCGATAGTCGATGTCGGGGCGGACGACATGGGCCCGAACCATCTTGTCGAAGAAGCTCGCCATCCGCGCGTCGGTCATGGCGCCGATGCCATCGCGCAATGTATCGCCGGAATCGACGATACCATATTCCTTCATCCTGGCGACGGAGAAGGCGAGCAACTCGTCGGTCATCTCTGGATTGAGTTTCTTGATCATCGCGTTCGCGGGCGCGTTGTCGCCATACAGATAATGGTACCAGCCGACGATGGAGGCATCGACGAAGCGCTGGACCAGGTCCGGCTTCTTGTCGATCACGTCAGCGCGCGTCTCGATCAGGGTCGAATAGGTGTTGAAGCCATAATCCGCCAGCAGGATGATCCCCGGCTTGAATCCGGCGCTCTTTTCGATCGCGTAGGGCTCGGAGGTGACATAGCCCTGCATCGCGCTTTGCTTGTCGGCAAGGAACGGCTGCGGGTTGAATGTGTACGGCCTGACCTTCTCCTCGCTGAAGCCAAATTCGGATTTCAGCCATTGAAAGTAGCTTGAAATGCCTTCCTTGGAGACGAACAGCGTCAGCGGCTTGAGCTCCTCGAGCCTGGCGATCTTCGACTCCGGATGCGTCAGCAAGACCTGCGGATCTTTCTGGAAGATGGCGGCGACGGTGACCACCGGCACGTTGTTGGCGACCGCGTCGAACGACATCAGCGTGTTCGCGGCCATGAAGAAATCGAGCTTGCCGGCAATCAGGAGCATGCGGTTGTTGTCGTTTGGGCCGCCCGGCACGATGGTGACGTCAAGCCCATAGTTCTTGTAGGTGCCGTCGGCGAGGGCCTGGAAAAATCCGCCATGTTCAGCCTCGGCAACCCAGTTGGTTCCGAACGAAACCTTGTCGAGGGCGGTCTGGGCGCCGGCCGGCGACAGGGTCAGGATAAGGGCCGCCAGCACGGCCGTTAACGCTCGCGGCAAAAGAACCGGGTTCATGGTTGGACTCCGTTGGTATTTCTGGCCCATGATAGGTAAGAAATCGACGCCGATGGCGTCCTCGTAGCCGATCCAAACTACCTTGCAAATCCGCCTAATGAAACCTTTCGCTCGATGACCTCAGCCGCTCCGCCCCGGGATTGGATCGACATCCATTGGCCTGATTTCGCGGGCAGTGGACCCGGGCGCTGGATTGCGGTGCTGCCGCTGGCGGCAACCGAGCAGCACGGGCCGCATCTGCCGGTCGGCACCGACGTCATGATTGCGCAGGCTTATCTGGCGCGGGTGCGCGAGCTGCTTTCTGACGCCGCACCCGTGACATTCCTCCCCATTCAGCCGGTCGGGATTTCCACCGAGCACCTCGACTATCCGGGCACGCTGACGCTGCCGACCGAAGTGGCGCTGAAGAGTTGGCTGGCGCTCGGCGAAAGCGTCGCGCGCGCTGGCCTCAAAAAGCTGGTCATGGTGACGAGCCACGGCGGCAACAGCGCCGCCATGAGCCTTGTCGCGCAGGACCTGCGCGCGCAACATGGGCTTCTCGTCGTCACCACGGGCTGGTCCCGTCTCAGCGGGACGGAGGGATTGTTCTCCGCACAAGAGGTCAGTCACGGCATCCATGGCGGTGCCGCCGAGACCTCCATCATGCTGGCACGTTACCGAGAGCAAGTTCGCGTCGATGCGATCGCCGATTTTCGCAGCGCCGGAATCGCGATGGCGAAGGATCATCGCTGGCTCTCCACCCATCGCCCGGCGCCGTTCGCCTGGCAGGCCCAGGACCTTCACCCCAGCGGCGCCGTCGGCGATGCCAGAGAGGCCTCCGCGGAGAAGGGCGAGCAGTTGATCGAACAGGGCGCGCGGGCGTTCTGCGAGTTGCTCGCCGACGTCGACAGGTTCGATCCGCAGATGCTGTCGAACGTTCCGAAAGTCTGACGGTTTGCAGATCCCTGCGCAATTCCAGCAAAATTAGCCTTACCGGGATTTAATCCAACGGCTTCGAACCGGATTTGAAGACGCTTCGTCCAACTGGCATGCGGACCACAACGGGCCGCCTCGCACCGGATGGAGTTTCCAGATGTCGATCAAGACGAAAATCGCCGCGCTCGCCCTTGCCACGCTCGCCGTTACCGGCACCATCGCATCAACCACCACCCAGGCTGAAGCCAAGCCGTTCGGCCTGGGCTGGGGCATCGGAGCCGGCATCGTCGGCGCCGCGGTCGTCGGCAGCGCCATCGCCGCCAACGACGGCTACTATTATGACGGCTATCGCCGCTGCGGCTGGGTTCCCCAGTTCGACGCCTACGGCAACTATTTGGGCCGCGTTCGCAACTGCAATTACTGATGATCGGCTAAGCGAGATTCGCGCCGCATCAACCGCGCGGCCGGCTTGCCTCAAAACATTCTGATCGTGGATCCCGCGTCCGGCACGGGCGCCTCATCCACCCCGTGCCGCACCCGACCCGCCCGGTTGTCCCGCCGGGCGGGTCACCTTTTTGCATCGGGAACGATTCACCAGGCGGACGGGAGAGTCACCGCGACGGCAGCGCGATCAGAAGCCCGACATTGACAGCCAGATTCTGGTCGTGGCCGCGGGTAAAGGCGTAACTGTAACTGGGTTCGACAAACCAACCGAACTGCGGCGTGGTCCAGATCATGAAATCGAGCACCGCGACGGCGCCGAAGGAACTGGTGGACGACCATTGCGGACCGACACCGGCCATGAACTCGACGTTCTTCGACAATTGAAACGGCTTCTTGAAAACGAGGTCCGCTTCCCATTCCGTGCCGCCCTTGCTGAACAGCGACGTGATGCCGGCCTCGATCTCCAGCCAATGCTCGATCGGCGTCACCTCGACCGCAAGGCTCGGGCCAAAACTGGTTTTTCCGTCGTTGAGACCCCGTTCGCCCGCGCTGCCGATTTCCAGCACCGCGCCGTGGTGATCGTCGTCCGGATGCTCGCCGGCGAGGACGTGCCCCGGCGCTGCGATCAGGCCGGCAAGCAACAGGACAGGCATCGAATTAAACAGCTTCATGAGTCCATTCCCCTGCCGTGAAAACGCTCGGTCGCGATCCATCCGCAAAGTCAGCCTTTATCGGCCCGCTTGACCGGGTTCGGCAACCGAGGCCGCACACGGCTCCACTCGTCGCGGTTGACATAGCATAGGGGGGTATCCTACCTAGATCAATCATGGCACACACGATCAAAGAGAAAAAGAAGCTTCTGGCCCGCGTCGGCCGGATCCGCGGCCAGGTCGAGGCGATCGAGCGCGCTTTGACCGCCGAGGTGGAATGCGAGCGCATCATGCACATGATCGCCGGGGTTCGCGGCAGCGTCGCCGGCCTGATGGCCGAGGTGGTCGAGGACCATATCCGCACCCATCTCGTCGATCCCGAGAAGAATCCCGGCGCGCTCAACGCCGACGCCGCGGATCAGCTGATCGATGTGGTCCATACCTATTTGAAGTGAGAAGATCATGACCGACACCGAATCGATCTTTCAGATTCCGCCGCACGACCACGTGTTCCTGGGCCGCGATCACGATAAGGCCGAGCGGCGCACCTGGGCGGTGATCGTGCTCTGTACCATCATGATGATCGCCGAGATCATCGGAGGGGCGTTGTTCGGCTCGCTCGCACTGATTGCCGATGGCTTGCATATGTCGACGCATGCCGGCGCGCTGCTGCTCGCCGCGCTGGCCTATACCTATGCCCGGAAATATGCCGGCGATCGCCGTTTCACCTTCGGCACCGGCAAGTTCGGCGATCTCGCCGGGTATTCCAGCGCCATCGTTCTGGCCATGATCGCGCTGCTGATCGGCTATGAAGCGGTGGCGCGACTGCTCGACCCGGTTCAGATCAGCTTCAACGAAGCCATCCCCATTGCGGTCCTTGGTCTTGCCGTCAACGTCGCCAGCGCCTGGCTATTGTCCGGCGGCCATCACCACGGCCACGGTCACTCTCATGGCCATGGCCATGATCACGGCGCGGAATCGCGTCGCATTGCAGTGGGCCAGGGTACGCTGGAAGTCGAAGTCTTCGAAGACAATGTGCCGCCGCGGTTTCGCGTCAGGGCGGATACCGGCGCTTTGCCGGCGGCCTCGGACGTCACCATCGAAACCATCCGGCCGGACGGCAGCCGGCAGCTGTTTTCGTTCAAGGAGAGCCGCGGATACCTGGAATCGCGCGACGAAATTCCGGAGCCGCATGCCTTCCTTGCCAGGATTCGCCTGACGCGGGCGGGCGAGGCCGAGATGCACGAGTTGGAATTCGAGGAGCACGATCACGCTGGTGGCACGCATCACCGCGACAACAATATGCGCGCCGCCGTCGTTCACGTCATGGCCGACGCCGCCGTGTCGGTTCTGGTCATTGTCGGCTTGCTGCTGGCGCGCGCATTCGGCTGGCTCTGGATGGATCCGCTGGCGGGCTTCATCGGCGCCCTGGTCATCGCCAACTGGTCGGTCGGGCTGCTGCGCGATACCGGCGCCATCCTGCTCGATCGCAATCCGGATCCGCGCATGGCGGAGAAAGTCCGTATCGCGATCGAAAGCGAGGGCGACCGGGTCACCGACCTGCATTTGTGGCGGCTTGGACCGGGACATCTCGGCGCCATCGTCTCGGTTGCGACATCGGGGTCGCGCGATCCGGCGCACTACCGGCAGCGATTGGCCAAATTCGCCGACCTGTCGCATGTCACCGTGGAGGTTCAGCGCGTTTCGTCGAGCGCCTGAGGCCACGGCCCATCCGCGCACAGGAGATCGCGCGCGATCAGGCTTCACAGATACTTCGCGATCAGCTTGAAGTCCCGCAGCGCCGCCTGGCCTTTTGAGCCGGACGCCTTGAGCGATCGTTCGAGGCCGTGGCTGATGTGGTCGTGGATCAGAGCCTTTTTGGCGCTCTCGATCGCGCTCTCCACGGCCTGCAGCTGTTGGGCGATCTGCGCGCATGGCCGGTCCTGCTCGATCATCTCGATGATGGTTTCGAGATGGCCGTTGGCGCGCTTGAGACGCCGGGCAATCGCGGAATGTGGGTGGTCCGGCATTCTGCTCTCCTATCCTCCCGGCAGGATATCAGCGATCCTCCCGGGAGGATATGGAAAAGCGCTTGACACCGTTTTGGCGCGGGCGTATGCGCCAACTTCTGTTTGCGAGCGCATCTGTTCGTGACAGGCATTTCAACCCCGATGAAGAGCACATGGGCAGTACTCCCGATGGTAACGCCTGTCCGGCAACGTTGACCGGAACAGCGCTACCACAAGACATAAAGATTGATCGCGCCGGCAATTGCCGCGTGAGGGTGATGGTCGCGCCTGGCCGCTGACCGTCTCGCTCATCGGCCCGCCGCGCAAAACGCGGATGTGGAGGTGAGCGATGTTCACAAGACACGCAAAATTCCTGGATGCAAGACTCCGGGGTCCCGGGCTGCGGCAGGTGGTGCCGCATTGGCCGGAGGCGACCCATGCCAATGACAATCGGCGGGGCCGCCGCGCCGCAGGTTTGCGCCGGTCTCCACGGCCGAAGCTGGTGTGTCATTGGGTCTTGACTGGCACCAACCGGATCGAATGCCGATGGATCGTCGAGGAGCCCGACGGCGACAGCTACCAAGACCAGATCATCCAGACTGCCGCTTGAGTCGGCGCGCTCGGCTGTCATGTCCGGATAGGCGCGGGGCTAGCGCCGGATTTCACATAACGGTCTTCGAACTGTCTTATCAGGAGCGCGCCGGCTTAAGCGGTGTGGAGCATCGCTGGCTCCGGGCCGCCACCGCAAATCGAGCAGGAATTTCACCGTGAACGCATCGATTGATCAGGCCGCGATCAGTCTCGGCATGGCCACCCTGATGGGCACATGCATCGGATTCAAGCGCCAATGGCGTCAACGGATGGCCGGCCAGCGTCTCAGTCTCGAGCCGACTGTCTTGGCCGCAAGCTGGAGCGTCGGACCCATCCTGGAACGACAAGCGGGAGCGAGACGTACTTGCAATTGCGAATGAGTCGCAATAATATTGAGTTGCAATAAGACTTGGGAATAAATGCCAGATTTTTTTGATCTGGCATTTATTGTGGGTAATGGGACGCGTGATGAAGGGGATTTGCAAATTCGGAGGTGGCACCGGCGTGGTGCTGGCAACGTGGTCCGCTGCGATGGCGGGCGACGTACCCCCGAACCTTCCGGTCAAGGCGCCGGTCGCCTATGTCACGAGCGCCCCGCAGGCGCCGGCCGCGAACGGCTATGACTGGAACGGCTGGTATATCGGCGCCCATGTCGGCGTAACCACGGGCTCCTCGAACTGGTCCGCTACGCAGCCCGGCGCGCCCGGTTTGAACGGGTCGTTCGATCTTCCCTACCATTTCGATTTCATGGCCGGGACCGGCAGCTACGTCGCCGGGCTGCAGGGCGGATACAATCATGTCTTCAAGTCGCACTGGATGATCGGGTTCGAGACCGATCTTTCATTCCCGAACTCGGATGTGGTGATCCCCTTCTCCGTGCGCGGCAGCCAGACGGTCAGTTCTCCGCTCGCCGGCCAGGTGAGCTATGGCGAGGCCGAGATTTATTCCGGCACTCTGCGCGCGCGCGTCGGCTATGCATTCGACCATTTCCTGCTCTACGGCACCGGCGGCTTGGCCTGGACCTTCGATCAGGTGACGCGCACCCAGATTGCCGGTGTCCCCGTAACGCCCGGGGCCGTTGACCTGGTGCAACCATGGCGATTGGGATGGGCGGCCGGCGCCGGCGTGGAAATTCCGGTCACCGCAAGCTGGTCCGCAAAGGCGGAGTATCTCTGGACCGGGTTCGGCCACCAGAGCGTGGTGTTCCCGTTGGGTGCTCAGACTTTCGATTCCGACCTTACCATGCAGAGCATCCGGGTCGGGCTGAACTACCACATTGGCGATAGCACGCAGGTCCCGGACTTCCTGATCAAGGGACCCTCCGCACTGGAGACGGATCGCTTCGCGTTCCATGGCCAGGCTACCTTTCTTGGCCAATATGATCCGCCCTTTCGCGCTCCCTACAGCGGCACGAACAGCCTGACGCCGAACACTGCCCGCGAGACCGCCGACGCGACGTTGTATGCCGGCGTCCGGCTCTGGCAGGGCGCCGAAGCCTGGATCAATCCGGAAATCGATCAGGGTTTTGGTCTTAGCGGATCGGTCGGCGTGGCCGGATTCCCGAGTGGCGAAGCCTACAAGGTCGGCGCGGATTTTCCCTATACGCGCCTGCAACGGGCGTTCGTACGACAGACTATCGATCTCGGCGGCGACGTCCAGAAGGTCGATGCCGGGCTCAACCAGTTCTCCGGATCGCAAACCTCGGACCGGCTGGTGTTCACGGTCGGAAAATTCGCCGTGGTCGATATCTTCGATACCAACAAGTACGCCCACGACCCGCGCAGCGATTTCATGAACTGGACCATTGCCGACACCGGCACGTTCGATTACGCGGCGGATGCCTGGGCCTATACGGTCGGCGCCGCCGCGGAATGGTACCAGGGGCCGTGGACCCTGCGCGCCGGCCTGTTCGATCTTTCAATTGCGCCCAATCAAACGGCGCTCGATCCGACGTTCAGTCAGTTCCAGTGGGTCGGTGAAATCGAGCGGCGATATTCCATCGGAGATCAGCCCGGCAAGCTGGCGGTCACCGGCTTTCTGACGCGGGGCCGGATGGGGAGCTTCGAGGACGCCATCCAGTTCGCCGCGCTGACCGGAGGACCTGCCAATATCGCGGCCGTTCGGCAATACCAGAGCCGCGGCGGCGTCAGCATGAACCTCGAGCAGCAACTGATTCCCAATGTCGGCTTCTTCGCCCGCGCCGGTTTGGCGGATGGCGATAAAGAACCCTATGAATTCACCGACGTTGACCGCACCATCGCTGCCGGGCTCTCGGTGTCGGGAAAGCAATGGGGGCGGGATGACGACACGTTCGGCATCGCCGGCGTCGTCAACGGCATTTCCAACGTGCACCAAGCCTTCCTCAATGCCGGCGGGCTCGGCATTCTGGTCGGCGACGGTATGCTACCTCATCCCGGCAACGAGGAGATCCTCGAGACCTACTATAGCTTTCCAGTGTTTGCTGCGAAGGTCACACTGGACTATCAGCTCATCATCAATCCGGCCTACAATCGCGACCGCGGCCCGGTCTCGGTGCTCGGCCTCCGGGTCCACACGCAATACTAAAACGTTTTCGAGCGAAGTGGAGACCGGTTCGCGTCAAGAAAACGCGTCAAATCAAGAATCCGGAGCCCCGTTTCGATTCAATCGAAACGGGGGTCTAGCGTGCTGGTTCCATCCGCCTTCAACCTCTGAAATGAAATCCAGCCTTCCCTCGCTCTTTCGGAATCCACTGCGCCTTTCACGCTCTCCATCGGCTATAAACTCATCACAAATCCCGCCTATCAATATCAGGATCGGGGACAGGTCTCGATCTTCCAAAGGCCGGTCGCGCAGCGGGTTCGAGACAAGGCGGCACGCATGACGCTTGACGATATTCTGACGCCAAGACTGGGGCAGGCGCTGCGGCCCAACATCTGGGATGCCGTCGCGCTGATTCTCGTGATCGGCGCGATGGTGCTGATCGTCTATGGCGGCGAGCAGACCACGCTGCCCTTGTCCGCGCTTGACGTTTCTCCGGTGTCGCTCGATCCGACCAACCTGCCGGCCTATGCGTTGCGAACGACGATGCGGATGCTGCTGGCTATCGTCTGCTCGATCATTTTCACCTTCATCTACGCTGCGCTGGCCGCCAAGAGCCGGCGGGCCGAGATGGTGCTGATCCCGCTGCTCGACATCCTGCAATCGGTGCCGATCCTCGGCTTTCTGACCTTCACGGTGGTCTTCTTCCTGAATCTCTTCCCCGGCGAGGTGTTGGGCGCCGAACTCGCCTGCGTGTTCGCGATCTTCACCAGCCAGGCCTGGAACATGACTTTCAGCATGTACCAGTCGATCCGCAACGTGCCGAAGGATCTGGAAGAAGCCTCGCAGAGTTTCCATCTGAGCGGATGGCAGCGCTTCTGGCGGCTTGACGTGCCGTTCGCCATGCCGGGCCTGATCTGGAACACGATGATGTCGATGTCCGGCGGCTGGTTCTTCGTGGTGGCGTCGGAGGCGATCACGGTCGGCAATACCACGGTGACGCTGCCCGGCATCGGCTCCTACGTCGCGCTCGGCATTCAAAAGCAGAACCTGCCCGCGATCGGCTACGCCATCCTGACCATGCTGCTGGTGATCATCGCCTACGACCAGCTGTTGTTTCGCCCGGTGGTGGCCTGGGCCGACAAGTTCCGGTTCGAGCAGACCGCCTCGGCCACCGAGCCGACGTCGTGGATGCTCGATCTGTTCCGCCGTACGCGGGCCTTGCGGGCGCTGACCTATCCGTTTGCCGCCTTGAACAAAGCCTTTTCGAACCTGCATCTGGCGATCCCGGGCAAGTTGAGGATACCCGTCAAACGCGGCCCGCCGTCACGCGTGATCGATGCCGTGTGGCTCGCCCTCATTCTCGCCAGCACCGGCTACGCCGCCTGGAGGGCCTATCGATATCTCTCGGCGACGCTGACCCCGTCGGACGTCCTCGCCGCGTTGGGCTATGGTTTTATCACGCTGGCGCGCGTCATCGTGCTGATTACGCTGGCCTCACTGATATGGGTCCCCGTCGGCGTCTGGATCGGGCTAAGGCCAAAGCTGGCCGAGCGCATCCAGCCGCTGGCGCAGTTCCTGGCCGCGTTCCCCGCCAATCTCGCATTCCCGGTGTTCGTGGTGATTATCGTGCGCTACAGCCTTGACCCGAATATCTGGCTCAGCCCGCTGATGATCCTGGGCACCCAGTGGTACATCCTGTTCAACGTCATCGCCGGCGCCAGCGCGTTTCCGACCGATCTTCGCGAGGCGGCCGGCAGCTTCCACCTCAGCGGCTGGCGGTGGTGGGTCAAGGTCATCCTGCCCGGCATTTTCCCCTATTACATCACCGGGGCGATCACCGCCTCGGGCGGGTCATGGAATGCCTCCATCGTTGCGGAAGTGGCAAGCTGGGGCGATACCCATCTGACGGCCAGCGGCCTTGGTGCCTATATAGCCGATGCGACGGAAGCCGGTGACTTCCCGCGGGTCGTGCTCGGCATCGCCGTGATGTGCATACTGGTAACGCTGTTCAACCGGCTGCTCTGGCGACCGCTCTACGCCTTCGGCGAGCGCCGTCTTCGCCTCGGCTGATTCTCGTCTCTATTGTTTACGCATGATCCTTCCAGAAAACCGGTTCCCACTTTTCCGGATCATGCTCTAAGGAAAATCCCATGCTCGATCTTGCCAACCAGGCCAACCTGCTCGACATCCGCGGCGTCTGCCGGTCGTTTCCGAAGGGCAGCGGCGAGGAACTGCTGGTCCTCGAAAACGTCGACCTGACGATCCATTCCGGCGAAATCGTCGGTCTGCTCGGCCGGTCCGGATCGGGAAAATCGACGCTGCTGCGCATCATCGCCGGCCTGATCGCGCCGTCCTCAGGCAATGCCAAATGCCGTGGCGAGACAATCGCAGGACCGCCGAACGGCGTCTCCATGGTGTTTCAATCCTTCGCGCTGTTTCCGTGGCTGACGGTGCTGCAGAACGTCGAACTGGGTTTGGAAGCGCTCGGCGTCGAAAGCGCCGAACGCCGCACGCGGGCACTCGCGGCGATCGATCTGATCGGTCTCGACGGATTTGAGTCCGCTTATCCCAAAGAGCTGTCCGGCGGGATGCGCCAGCGCGTCGGCTTCGCCCGCGCGCTGGTCGTGCATCCCGACCTGCTCCTGATGGACGAACCGTTTTCGGCGCTGGACGTGCTGACCGCCGAGACCTTGCGTACCGACCTGATCGATCTGTGGGTCGAAGGCCGGTTGCCGATCAAATCGGTGCTGATGGTGACCCACAACATCGAGGAGGCGGTTCTGATGTGCGACCGCATCCTGGTGTTTTCATCCAATCCCGGCCGCGTTGCCGCTGAGATCAAGATCGACCTGCCGCACCCGCGCAACCGTCTTGACCCGACATTCCGGCAACTCGTCGACAGCATCTATGCCCGCATGACGCAGCGTCCGGAAACCAAAACGCCTGCGATCGAGGGCATCCAGGGCACCGGCGTCGGCATGATCCTCAACCACGTTTCGTCCAACGTGCTGTCGGGTCTGCTCGAGACGTTGGCGGGGCCGCCCTATAACGGGCACGCAGATTTGCCGGTCCTCGCGGGCCACCTGCAGCTCGAGGCCGACGATATCTTCCACCTCGGCGAATCCCTGCAATTGCTGAGGTTCGCCCAGTTGAGCGAGGGCGATCTGATGCTGACGGATGCCGGCAAACGCTTCGCCAACCTCGAAACCGATGCGCGCAAGCGGCTGTTCGCCGAACATCTCATCAATTATGTCCCGGTCATGGGTTTGATCCGCCGGGTGCTTGACGAGCGGCCATCGCACACCGCGCCAGCGGCGCGCTTCCGCAACGAACTCGAGGACTATATGGCGGAAGATCAGGCGGATGAGACGCTCAAGACCATCGTGTCGTGGGCGCGCTATGCCGAGCTGTTTGCCTATGACGAACAGTCGGAAACCTTCAGCCTGGAAAACCCGCACTAGCGGCTGGGCGAGGCGTTCGCAGCGCCGGGCTGAGCCTTCTGGTGTTGCACCGTAGTTCGCGTAAGGTCGGCTGGGCGGGTAACATGCTGTATTTCGTCATCAAATGTGTTTTGTCGGGTATCATCATTGCGGCGGTATCGGAAATTGCAAAGCGCAGCCCGGCGCTCGGGGCGCTGATCGTCTCGTTGCCCTTGGTGTCTCTGCTCGGAATTCTTTGGCTCTGGCGTGACACCGGCGACATCGAGCGGATCGCCAGTCACGCGGAATCGACGTTCTGGTACGTCCTGCCATCGCTGCCGATGTTTCTGGCCCTACCCGCTATGCTGCGTGCCGGCGTCGGCTTCTGGCCGAGCATGGCGGCAAGTTGCATCCTGACGATGGCGCTCTACTTCATCACGGCTTGGGTTCTTTCCAAATTCAGCATCAATCTCTGACGGAAAGATTGCGGCGGCCTTGCCTCACCCCGCCGCCGCGAACGTCTCTGCCCTCGCCATGGCCCATGCTTCGCGGAAGCGCGGATCGCTGGTGCCGTCGATCAGTTCGCCCGACCGCAGCGACGGATAGAGCTTGGCGAATGTCCTGACCTCGGTCGTGGACGTCCGCTGCGAGAAATGGATCGGCCGCAATTGCTGCGGATGCTCCAGCCCCGCGGCGGCGAGCAGTTCCGCCAGCGCGTGCAGGGTGGCGTGGTGATAATTGTAAACCCGCTCGATCTTGTGCGGCACCACCAGCGCGCGATTGCGCGACGGATCCTGCGTCGTCACGCCGGTCGGACATCGGTCGGTGTGGCAGCTCAGCGACTGGATACAGCCCAGAGCGAACATGAAGCCGCGCGCCGAATTGCACCAGTCGGCGCCGATCGCCATCGCGCGCGCCATGTCGAAGGCGGTCGCGATCTTTCCGGCGGCGCCGATGCGGATGCGATCCCGCGCATTGATGCCGATCAGCGCATTGTGGACGAAATTGACGCCCTCGCGCATCGGCATGCCCATATGGTCCATGAATTCGAGCGGCGCAGCACCGGTGCCGCCCTCGTTGCCGTCGACCACGATGAAGTCGGGATAGATTCCGGTCTGGATCATCGCCTTGCAGATCGCGAGGAATTCCCAGGGATGGCCAATGCAAAGCTTGAACCCGGCCGGCTTGCCGCCGGACAGCCGCCGCATCTCGCCGATGAAGGCCATCATCTCCAGCGGAGTCGAAAATGCCCGGTGATAGGCGGGCGAGATGCAATCCTCGCCCATCGCCACGCCCCTGATCCTGGATATCTCTTCCGAGACCTTGGCCGCCGGCAACACGCCGCCATGGCCGGGCTTGGCGCCCTGGCTGACCTTGAGTTCGACCATCTTGATCTGGTCATCCGCGGCGACGCGGGCGAATTCCTCCGGATTGAAGCTGCCGTCATGGTTGCGGCAACCGAAATAGCCGGAGCCGATTTCCCAGATGATGTCACCGCCATTCTCGCGGTGATACGGGCTGAAGCCGCCCTCGCCGGTATCATGCGCAAAACCGCCCTTCCTGGCGCCGGCGTTCAGCGCGCGCACCGCGTTCGGACTGAGCGCGCCAAAGCTCATGGCCGAGATATTGAACACCGAAGCCGAATACGGCCTGGTGCAATCCGGGCCGCCGATGGTGATGCGAAACTTCTCGTCGGCGCGAACCTTTGGCGCCACCGAATGATGAATCCATTCGTAGCCCTCGCGATAGACGTCCTCCTGGGTGCCGAAGGGCCGCTTGTCGAGCGCCATCTTCGCGCGCTGATAGATCACCGCGCGGGTGTCGCGGGAAAACGGCATGCCGTCCTTCTCGCTCTCGAAGAAATACTGGCGCATCTCCGGCCTGATTTCTTCCAGCAGGAACCGCAGATGCGCCGAGATCGGATAATTGCGCAGGACCGCGTGACTCTTTTGCGTGAGATCGCGAATGCCGAGCAAGGTAAGCGCGCCGAAAATCACCAGCGGAATGAGAACCAGATCGAACGCCTTGTGGTCGACGATCCCGAGGCCGAGAAGCAACGCCGTGACGACGGCACATATCGTCAGCACGATGAAGCGTGGCGAGAACGGAAGCATCAACGTTTCCATGGAATCCCTCAGGCCGTTTTCGCCGTGTTATTCTTTGTCATCACAGTCTAGCTCGATTGTCCAAACAACCCGTATACGATATCGGTGGCAAAGGTCACAGTTATGACAATTGACGGCGGCGAAGCTAGCGAGCCATCCGGCGAGGAATCAATCCGTCCGATGGAAGGGTTGATCGCCCATCCCGCGCCTTTCGCAGTGCACCCTGGCTCAACCTGAGCGGCTCGTCAGCGCGAGAGCGCCTGCGCCGCCCGGCCATAAGACCGGAGACCTTGTCGATTTATTCCCTTGCGCGCGGCAAGGCCGTCGTGCGCCCAAGGCGCGGCAGACAGCGTTCTTCAATGGCGGTGCGGGCGCATCTCGCCGGGAATGCCGCCTTTCTCCAGACCGTTTTGCGCCAGCCAGGCATCGGTGCTGCGGATCGCGCGCTCGATATGATCCGACGTTCGCGAGAAGTCGTAGGGCGATCCCACCAGCGGACACAATGGCGGCACCACGAAGTATTCGATGTCGGGAGCGATATCTTCCAGCTCGCTCACCAATTGCCGGGCGATCAGCAGGGTCAGCGCGTGCAGCGCATTGGCGACCGCGCCGAGCGGCGGCGCCTGCGTGGCGCAGGCGTAGCCGGTCGGCAAAATGATCAACCGCCGCGCTCCCTTCGCAACCGCGACCTTGATCGGCGTGTTGGAGGAGATCGCGCCATCGGCCAGATAAAGATCCTTGTAGCGGACCGGCGCGAAAGCACCCGGGATCGCGGTGGAGGCGATAATCGCCCGCGCGGCCGGCCCCTCCGACAGCACGATGCTGTCGCCGGACACGATGTCGGTGGTGACGATATGAAGCGGGAGTTCCGCATCCTCGAGATTACGATAGGGCAGATGATCGTCGATCAGCTTCTGAATGCCGTCATGCGGGATCAGGAAATCCCGGCGCCAGAGAAACCCGAGCATGGTGTGCCAGGTCACCGGGAAAACGTCGTGGCGGGTCAAGCCGCGCCAGATGGTTTCCAGCTGCAGGACGCCGCGCAGCGTGGGATCGCCGGCATAGTAAGCCCCGTTGAGGGCGCCGACGCTCGAGCCGACCACCATATCGGCGGAGATTCCGTGGGCGGCGAGCGCATGCATCATGCCCACCTGAATGGCCCCGTAACTGCCCCCGCCCGCGAAGACGAAGGCCGTTTTCGCTGGCGCAACGTGGTTGGATAAGAACAAAACCTCAGGCGCTCCCGCCATCGCCGCGTTGACGACAAGCCGCACGACGTTGGGCGGTTTTTATAGCAGGCGGCAGTCGGATCACATCATCAACATTGGTTGTTGGCGGCCACAGCATCGGTGAATAGATTGCTGGACGTTTCGCAGCGCGGCGACACCGTCATGGCCGGGATGCCCGCTGCCGTGGAATCAATCAGGATTTTGCCGAATGAAAATTCCACCGTTGCCCTTCACCGTCACGGACTGGAGCCAGGTTGCCGCCACGACCCATCCGGGTGAAACCGGCCAGGCGTTCTGGCGCACGCTGAATATGGGTGATTTACGTGTCCGGATGGTCGAGTACACGCCAGGCTATGTCGCCGACCACTGGTGCGACCGAGGCCATGTCCTCTACGTGCTGGAAGGCGTGCTCGACACCGAGTTGCGCGACGGCCGCAGGTTCACACTTCTGCCGGGCATGAGCTACCAGGTGTCTGACTTCGGCGACGCCGCACACCGGTCGTCGACGAAGTCGGGGGCAAAGCTCTTCATCGTCGATTGAGTGCGGGCTGGTTGTTGTTGTCCGTCATTCCGGGATGGTCCGAAGGACCAGATCTCAGATGCGCAATTGCGCATCGGGGAATCTCGCGATTCCGGGTTCGCGTCTCCGACGCGCCCCGGAATGACTATCGAGTCCCTTAGCGCTCGACGAACGCCTTCTCGATCACGAAATGGCCGGGCTCACTGTGGCTGCCCTCGACAAAGCCGCGGGCCTGGAACATCTGGCGCAATTCCTCAAGCATGGCTGGGCTGCCGCACATCATGATCCGGTCGCCAGCGATATCGAGCGGCGGCTGGCCGATATCGTTGAACAATTGCTCCGAGGTGATCAGATCGGTGATGCGGCCGCGGTTACGGAACGGCTCGCGGGTGACCGTCGGATAGTATACGAGCTTCTCGGCGAGCAGCGGCCCGAACAATTCGTCCTCCCGCAATTTCGCCACCACCTCTTCGCCATAGGCCAGTTCCGAGACCTGCCGGCAGCCGTGCACCAGGACAATGCTCTCGAACTTCTCATACACGTCGGGATCCTTGATCAGGCTCGCGAACGGGGCCAGCCCGGTGCCGGTCGACAGCAGCAGCAGACGTTTGCCCGGAATCAGATTGTCGGCAATCAGCGTACCCGTCGCCTTGCGTCCGACCAGGATGGTATCGCCTTCCTTGATCCGCTGAAGTCTCGAGGTCAGCGGCCCGTCGGCGACCTTGATCGAGAAGAACTCAAGCGCCTCTTCGTGATTGGCGCTCGCCATCGAGTAGGCGCGCAGCAAGGGACGCCCTTCGACCTCGAGCCCGATCATCGCGAATTGCCCGTTCTGAAATCGAAAGCCGGTATCGCGGGTGGCGGTGAAGCTGAAAAGCGTATCGGTCCAGTGCCGGACGGAAAGAACCTTCTCTCGATAGAACGCGCTCATGTGATGTTATTTTCCGATTGGTGGGCCGCAGAACGAACGGATTGGTCTCGCCCAAGTGAGGCGAAAAACCCCTGCAAGGATTGAGGAACTACGCTTCACCTACCCCAATATCAGCGATAGTCAACACGCCCTGACGCGCCGTCAGGGGGTCAAAAATCGCAAGGGATTCAACGAACCGAATGCCGGTTAAGAACCTTCTCCGCCAAGGCAGTAACACGCAATTAACTTGCTGAAATTCACGCCGATCCAGCAGTTAATTGCCGCGGGGGAGCGAAAAATTCGTTAGAGATAAAACATCAAAAAACTGGAATGCCAGACCGCCGGATAATGCATGCGCCACTTGCGGGAGTTTCGAGCGGGAAAGGCCGCCTTCTATCCGGACCAGGCGGTCTATGCGGAATATGCCTGCGCCGAATTCGGGCTTGCGTTTCAGGATATCGATGGCGGAACCGGCCTGCTTTTCAGGGTTGCTTCAAAGGCAAAGAGCCTTCATTTCGGCGCCGGAAGATGCTCCTGGTATCCGCAAAACAATTCCACCGCCGCCACGCTCGCATCCGACAAGTATTTCACCAACCGTGTCCTCGAAAGCGCCGGTGTAGCGACGCTCGGCGGCGACTATTTCTTCCTGCATGACCGGCACCGCGCGCATCGTCCCGCCGGGCATGAGCGCGAAGATGCGTTCGGGTATTTCAGGAAACTGCACGCCGCGGCATTCATCAAACCCTTGCAGGGATCGCGCGGCGATTTTGCACAAGTCGTTCACGGCGAAGCGGCGCTCGATCGATATTTGCTTTCGGTTTCACAATACTATGATGCGGTGTTGATCCAGCCCATCATTGCGGGCCTCGAATACCGGATTTTTCTGATCGACGGCGAGGTCGCCTATTCGGTCAGGAAATATCCGCCGTTTGTGTCGGGCGATGGCGTGCGCACCGTCCGCGATCTGCTGATCGCGCACAACGCGGCCTTGCAGGCGCGCGGCCTCTCACCGACCGCGGTAACGGCGATATCAGAAACTTCGCTCGACACCGTGCTGGCCGCCGGCGAACGTTGGGCGATGCGCGGGCGGATGAATTTGAGTGCCGGCGGAACAATGGTGTTCGAGGCGCCCCGCTCCGAGGCGGCGTTCACGGCGGCGAGGAAGGCGGCGCAAACGCTCGGTTTGCGCGTTGCCGCCGTCGACGTCTTTGCCGACACCGGAGGAGATCCGGACGCCGTGCGGATCATCGAAGTGAATTCCAATCCATCGATCCGGCTGCTGGAGGAATCCAATCGGGACGACCTGATCCTGAAAATCTGGCGCCACACATTCTCGGCGATGGGCTTGCTGGATGTTTGACCTGCCGAAATACGGCGATGGGGTTTGTCTGGCGCGGATGGCGGCGTTGCTTGACCGCCTTGCGATCGACCGTGCCAGGCTGCAGCGCGGCTCGGTCGTGGTGACGGGCTCCAACGGCAAGGGCTCCACCGCCGCATTCTGCGCGCGCATCGCCCACGCCCATGGCTTGCGAACTGGATTGTTCACCTCGCCGCACCTGTTTCGCGTCAACGAACGATTTCAGATCGACGGCGTGCCGATCGGCGATGACCCGCTGGTGCGGCTGGTGGCGCGAATCAAAACCGCCATCGCCGATGTTTCGGCGGTCAGGGGAGAGCAATTCGGCGCCTTTGAAGCGATGTTCGCATCGGCCTGCCTTCACTTTCAGGAAAGCCAATGCGAATTCGCGGTGTTCGAGGCCGGCATCGGCGGTCGCTTTGATCCGGTTCGTCTGGTGGGCAGCCCCGTGACCGCTGTGACGTCAGTCGATTACGAACATGTCGAACTGCTCGGAAATTCGTTACAGTTGATCGTCTCCGACAAGAGCGACGCCTGCGCCTGCGGCGGCACCCTCATCTATGGCGATAATTGCCGGAGCCTGCGGCCGCATATCCTCGAATATAATCGCAATCGCGGGGTCGCGAGCCTGTTTGTCCGCGACGAGATCCGGATTGGCGGCGAAACCGTCCAGCCGTCGGGACAGCGGTTCGATTTCGGATTCGAGGATTGCGAATTCCGCTCCCTCGATACATCCCTGATCGGTGTATTCCAGTTCAACAACGCCGCCATCGCGATCGCGCTGTTCCTGCTGTGGCGCAGGCAAATGCAGCCCGGAGAGCCATCCGCCCGGATCGAGGCCGCCGTGAGATCCGGCCTGCGCGACACGCGCTGGCCCGGCCGCCTCGAAATCATCCGCCTGGAGCCGCTCACCGTCATCGACGTCGGCCACACGCCCGACGGCATCAGGCAATCGCTCGCCGGCCTCAAGGCGGCTTACGGCGCGCAAGGCTGGATTCTCGTGGTCGGCGTGTCCTTCGACAAGAAGGCCAGCGAGATCGCAGGCGCGCTGGCGCCGTCGTTCGACACGATCATCTGCACCGCGGCGCACCACAAGGGCGGCGACGCGGCGGCGATCGCCGCCGCCGTGCGAAAAATCAATCCGCAGGCGGATGTCCGCATCGCCGCGACGATCGAGGATGCTTTCAGCACAAGCCAGGCCCTCGCCGTTTCGCTGAACCGGAAAATCTACGTGGCCGGCGGGTTGTTCACCGCGATCGAATTCGTTGCTGTTGCCCGCGGTGGCCGCGCCAAGGATCTGGAATTTTTCTAGAGCGCTTATGAGCAACCGGCTGCCCTGGACCTGATCCGGCGCGGGCCCGGTTTGCGTGTCGAAAACGCGCCACACGAAAATTGACGCCGTGCCCCGCCAGAACCCGCCCGTTAACGATCCGTTAACCATAACCGACCGATGTTTTCCCAAAGCACGGAGCCTCGCATGACCGATATATCGTCCATATCATCGTCGGCCACAGCCTTCATCGCCAAGCAGACGTCCGACCTGAACAAGGCCACGGGCGCGGCAACGGCAAGCTTTGCGAGCGCGCTGTCCAAGGTGCAAAACTCCGTCGGACTGAGGCCGAAAACGGGCTTTACCGCCGGACCCACCTACGAGGCCGGCACCCTGGCCGGCCGAACCAAGGCGGTTTTCAACAGCGCGCTGGACGCAACTGCAACCGCGCTGCACATCAAGGTCAAGCCCTGAAAACTAATTGTTCGCGCCCTCGGAATCGTCGAGCGCCTTGAAGGCGTCCTCAAGCTGCGGCGAGATCGCAACGTTGAGTTTCTCGCCGGTGGGCAGGCGGGAGACGAACCATTTGTTGTAGAGCGGCACCAGATCATGGTTGGTGCCGAGCTTGCGGAAGGTTCGCTCCACCACCGCGGCCAGTTGCGGCTCCGCCCTGGGGAACATGATGCCGTAGGGATCGTAGGACAAATAGTCGCCGGTGACGCGGAACTTGTCCTGCGACTTGTGCCGCGCAATCAGGCCGTACAGCAGAATATCGTCGGTCGCGAATGCATCGGCCTTGCCGTCGACGAGCATCTGATAGGATTGCTCGTGATCCGCGGCCGCCACGATATTGAGGCCGAGCGCGAGCTTCTTGTCGACCGCATGCATGGCCTGCTCATTGGTGGTGCCCTTGGTCACCACCACGGTCTTGCCCTTGAGGTCCGCCGGCGCCGAGATGGTCGAGGCCTTCGGCACCATCAGCTTGGTGCCGGCCACGAACATCAGCGGCGAGAACGCCACCTGCCTGGCGCGCTCGGCGTTGGCCGTGGTCGATCCGCATTCCAGATCTATCTTGCCTTGCACCACAGCCGGAATGCGGTCATCGGAGGTGACCTTGACGTATTCGATCTTGAGACCGGGGTCGTCGACCTCGACGCCGATCTCGTCGACGACCGCTTCGCAGAGCTCCAGGCTGTAGCCGATCGGCCGGTTGGCCTGATCGAGAAACGAGAACGGCGGCGAGCTTTCGCGATAGCCGAGATGCACGACATGGCTGCTCTTGATTTTAGCGAGCGTCGGGCTGAGCCCTTCGCCGCCGGTCTGGGCGCCTGCCGCCGTCGTCAGCAGACATCCTGCCAGCAACAGGCCGCAGGCGAGGGCCGATCTCCCCGGAGTTTGGCGCATGCATCGCTCCCGTCAATGCCCGGCCATGGCAGGGATTTCGCCGGGAATCATGTCCGGGGGCACCACGTCGTCGGGGCCGAGCGCGTGTTCGGGCGCGAGTTCGCCCTCCCACTTCGCCACCACGGAGGTGGCGAGCGAGTTGCCGATCACATTGGTGGCGCTGCGTCCCATGTCGAGGAAGGTATCGATGCCCATGATCATCAATAGGCCCGCCTCTGGAATGCCGAACTGGCTCAGCGTCGAGGCGATCACCACCAGCGAGGCGCGGGGAACGCCGGCAACGCCCTTCGAGGTAATCATCAGCGTCGCCAACATCGCCAATTGGGTGCCGAGCGACATCTCGATCTTGTAGGTCTGCGCGATGAAGATGCTGGCGAACGTGCAGTACATCATCGTGCCGTCGAGATTGAAGGAATACCCCAGCGGCAGCACGAAGCTCGAGATCCGCGACGAAGCACCGAAGCGGTTGAGGCCCTCGAGCGTCTTCGGATAGGCGGCTTCCGAACTCGCCGTCGAGAACGCGATCATCAGCGGTTCGCGGATCAGCCGCAACAGATGGCCGTATCTGGGCCCGATGACGATGAAGCCGACGACGACGAGGATGCCCCACAGGATCAGCAGCGAGAGATAGAAGCCGCCCATGAAGACGATCAGCTTCCACAACACGGCAAGGCCGTTCTTCGATACCGTCGCCATGATCGCTGCCCATACCGCGATCGGCGCGAACAGCATGACATAGCCCGTGACCTTCAGCATGATGTGACCGAGGTCGTCGATCAGCGAGAGCATCTGCTTGGAGCGCTCCGGCATCGCGCCCAGCGCGACCGAGAAGAACACCGCGAAAACCACGATCTGCAGGATCTCGTTCTGCGCCATCGCATCCGCGATCGATGTCGGAATCAGATGGGTCAGGAATTTCTCGATCGAGAAGGCCGACACCGGCAATCCGGTCGATTGCGCCTTGTCCGGCAGGGTGCCCGGGAAATTGGCCCCCGGCTGCAGCAGGTTGACCATCACCAGGCCGAGCAGCAGGGAGACGAACGAAGCGCTGACGAACCAGCCCATGGTCTTGGCGAAAATCCGTCCCAGCTTGGAGCCGCTGCCCATGTGGGCGATGCCGCCGACCAGGGTTGCGAAAACCAGCGGCGCGATGATCATCTTGATCAGGCGCAGGAACAGCATCGCGATCAGGTTTACGCTTGATGCAATATCGGCCCGGATGTCCGGCAGATAATTGAAGACCAGCGTCCCCATCACGATGCCAAGCACCATCGCGATCAGAATATACTGCGTAAACCTGTTCGACATTTCTTACCCCCGTAAGTTCCCAGCGGCACGAGTTTGGCAGATTTCGCCGCCGACGCAACACGCTTGAACCCAAGGCCGGTTTGCCACAATGTTCTCGTTGTGGAATTTGGGGCCGCCGTTTAGCGTTCTACGCAACGCACAATCGGCGGCTGCGCGTTTATTGCGCGCCGACTGCATCAAGAACAGCCATCTCAACGGGAGGGAATTGTCATGAGTGACGGTGTCAATCGCCAGGTCCTGCTCAAGGAAAAGCCGACCGGAAAACTTGGACCCGAGCATTTCAAAATGACTGAAGGCGCTATCCCCGAACCCGGCGATGGCGAGGCGTTGCTGCGGGTGCGTTATATCTCGCTTGATGCCGCCAACCGGGCGTGGATGCATGGCGCGACCTATCGCGCGGCCGTCGAGCCCAATACGGTCATGGCCGGCGGCGGCATCGCCGAAGTCGTCTCATCAAAGGCGCCGGGACTTTCGCCCGGCGACATCGTGTTCGGCGATACCGGCTGGCAGGATTACGCGGCGGTGCCGGCAAAGCATTTGGCGAAAATGCCGAAGATCGAACCGATGACGCATTTGCTCAGCGTCTACGGCGTCGCCGGCCTCACCGCCTATTTCGGACTGCTCGACGTCGGCAAGCCGAAGGCCGGGGAGACCGTGGTGGTCTCGGCTGCCGCCGGCTCGGTGGGCTCGATCGTCGGCCAGATCGCCAAGATCAAGGGCTGCCGCGTCGTCGGCATTGCCGGCGGCAAGGACAAATGTCACTGGCTGACGTCCGAACTCGGCTTCGATGCCGCGGTCGATTACAAGGACGGTGCGGTGTTCAAGGCGCTCAAGGCCGCGGCGCCCAATGGCATCGATGTCTATTTCGACAATGTCGGCGGCGACATTCTCGAAGCCTGCCTGGCGCAGATGAACAATCGCGGCCGCATCGCCTGCTGCGGCGCGATCTCGCAATATGACGGCGCGCCGTCAGCCACCGGGCCACGCGGCGTGCCCGGCCTGATCGTGGTCAAGCGCCTGACCATGCAGGGCTTCATCGTGATGGACTTCATGGATCGGCGCAACGAGGCGCTGCGCGACCTGCAATCATGGGTCGCCTCCGGCAAGCTCAAGGTGCAGGAGGACGTCATCGAGGGCCTGGAGAACACGCCGAAGGCGCTGATCGGACTACTCGCCGGCGAAAACCGCGGCAAGCGGATGATCAGGGTGTAGACGTGGCGCCCGGCGACTGCGGAATCGGTTGCGTCGCCGGTGTTTTTCTCTTTCGCTCCGCGAGCCAATTCTCGAAGCGCTGAACCACGATAAAAAACGTCGGGACGAACAGCACGGCGAGGCAGGTCGAAGCGATCATTCCTGAAAACACGGTGATACCGATCGACTTGCGGGCGCTGGCGCCGGCGCCGCTGGCGGTGACCAGCGGCAGCACGCCGAGAATGAAGGCGAACGATGTCATGAGGATCGGCCGGAAGCGCGCCCGCGCCGCCTCGACCGCGGATTCCAGCAACGGCTTGCGGTCGCGCACATGCAGCTCCAGGGCGACTTCGACGATGAGAATGGCGTTCTTCGCCGACAGCGCGATCAGCAAGATCAGCCCGATTTGCGTATAGAGATTGTTCTCGATTCTTAGTCCGGTGAGCACGGCCATCGGGCCGAGCAGTGACAGCGGCACGGCCAAAATGACCGAGATCGGCGCGAGCCAGCTTTCATATTGCCCGGCCAGCACCAGATAGACCAGCAGCAACGCAAGGCCGAACGTATAGTAGATCTGGTTGCCGACGGACTTCTCCTGATACGACATCGCCGTCCACTCGTAGCCCGTGCCCGGCGGCAAGGTCTTGGCCGCGATCTGTTCCATCAGCGCCATCGACTGACCGGAGCTGTAGCCCTGGGCCGGCAGGCCGATGATGGTCGCGGACGGATAGAGGTTATACAGGCTGATCAGCGAAGGACCTACCGACGGCGTGATGGTCGCCAGCGTGCCCAGTGGGACCATGTCGCCCTGCTGGTTGCGGACCATCAGATTTTCAATATCCCGCAGCGCCAGGCGAAATTGCGAATCCGCCTGGGTGTAGACCTGGAAGGTGCGGCCGAACCTGGTGAACTGGTTGACGTAGGACGATCCCAGATAGGAGGCCAGCGTCGAGAACACCTGATCGGTGGTGACATGCAGGGTCTGGGTCTTGACGCGGTCGACCTCGACGTCGAACTGCGGAACCGACGAACGAAACGGCGAACTGACGCGCTGCAGCGCGCTTTGTGTCTGCGCATTGGCCACGACCGCGTCGGTGATGGCTTGCAGCTTGGCGAAGTCGGAATTGCCGTCGCGCAATTCAACCTGCATGGCGAAGCCCGCGGCGTTGCCGATGCCCTGAATCGGCGGTGGCGGGATCACCAGGATCCGCGCTTGCTGGATCTCCGCCAGCTTCGCGTTCAGGCCAACGAACAGCGACCGCAGATCCTGGCCGGGTCCGCGTGCACTCCATTCCTTCAGGATCAAATAGGCGACCCCGGCATTGGCGAGGCTTGAACTGCCGTCGAGGGCCGACAGGCCGGCGATGCTGATCACCTGCTCGACCCCGGGGGTCTTACCGGCGATTTCGCTGACCTGGTCCAGCACACGCTGGGTGCGATCGAGCGCCGCGCCATCGGGCAACTGCACGGCGACCAGCAGATAGCCTTGATCCTCGATCGGAATGAAGCCGGTCGGCACCCGCGACAGGCCGTAGCCGCCGATGCCGATCAGGACCAGGGCAATGATCACCGACAGATTGCTGTGCGCGGACATCCGGCCGATCAACCCGGCGTAGCCGCGCTCGAGGCGGTTATAAACCGAGTTGAAGCCGCGGTAGAACCAGTTGCGCTGGCCCATTGGCACCGGCCGGCGCAGCCACAGCGCGCATTGGGTCGGTTTCAGCGTGGCCGCGTTGACGGCGCTGAGTAGCGCGGTCGCGGCGATCACCAGCGCGAACTGCGCATACATGCGGCCGGTCAGTCCCGGCAGGAACGCCGCCGGCAGAAACACCGATATCAAAACCAGCGTGATCCCGATGATCGGCGCGAACAGGGCGTCCATCGCGCTGATCGCGGCGTCATGACCGGACATTCCCTTTTCGATGTTGTGGGCGGCACCTTCGACGACGACGATGGCGTCGTCCACCACGATGCCGATCGCGAGCACTATCGCAAACAATGTCGACAGGTTGATGGTGAACCCGAGCGCCGCCATCGCCGCGAACGCACCGATGATGGTCACCGGCACGGTGGTCGCCGGGACCAGCATCGCGCGCCAGTCCTGCAGGAAGACAAGGATCACGACGAGAACCAGCAAGCCGGCTTCGATCAGCGTCTTGTAGACCTCGTTGATCGACTCCGAGACGAACTTGGTGGTGTCGAACGGCGTGTCGTATCTGACGTCCTGCGGAAACTGCGCCGCCAGCTCGGCCATCTTTTTCTTCACCGCCTTCTCGACTTCAAGCGCGTTGGCGCCGGGAGACTGGAACACGCCGATGCCGGTGGCCGGCTTCTTGTTGAGCGAGAATATCTGGCTGTAGGTCTGCGCACCGAGCTCGACATGGCCAACGTCGCGGACCCGGGTCACGTCGCCATTGTTGCCGGTCTTGACGACGATAGCTTCGAACTGGCTCGCGTCGTCGAGCTGGCCGTTGACGTTCAGCGTATATTGGAACGCCTGTCCGGGGGGCGTCGGCGGCATGCCGACCTGCCCCGCGGTCACCTGCTGGCTCTGCTGCTGGATCGCCTGGATGACGTCCTGCGGCATCAGCCCGCGCGCCTGCAGCTTGTTCGGATCGAGCCACACCCGCATCGAATACTGGCCGGCGCCGAACACCGTCACATTGCCGACCCCCGGCAACCGCGATAGCTCGTCCCGGATACTGATGGTGGCGTAATTGCTGAGGAAAAGACCGTCGTAGGTCGCGTTCGGGGAAGTCAGCGTCACGAACAGCAGGATCGCCGTCGACTTCTTCTGCACGGTGACGCCCTGGTTCTGAACCGACTGCGGCAGCGACGACAGCGCGCTCGACACCCGGTTCTGCACCAGCACCTGCGCGAAGTTGAGGTCGGTGCCGATCTTGAAAGTGACCGTGAGCGTGTAGGTGCCGTCGGCGCCGCTATAGGACTGCATATAGATCATGTCCTCGACACCGTTGACTTGCTGCTCGATCGGCAGCGCCACGGTATCGATGACGGTCTTGGCGCTGGCGCCAGGATAACGCGTCGTGACCTGCACCGTCGGCGGCACAACGTCCGGATACTGCGCGACGGCAAGGCTGAACAATGCCACGCCGCCGATCAGGATCATCAGGATCGCGATCACGTTGGAAAGAACCGGCCGCTCGATGAAGAATTTCGAAATCATGCTCGGCCCTAATTCGATGTCGCTTGGCTCGGCTCGATTTTCTGCAGTTGCGGATCGACCTTTTGTCCGGGGATTGCACGCAGCAGCCCGGCGATGACGACACGGTCCTCGGCATTGAGACCGCTTTCGATGACGCGCAAGTCACCCTCGACCGGCCCGGTCCGGACCTTGCGCTGCTCAACGACATTGTCGCCGTTCACCACGAGCAGATAGCGTCCGGCCTGATCGCTGCCCAACGCCGCGTCCGGCACGAGCAGCGCGTTTGGCTGCTGATCAAGGGGAACACGGACACGAACGTAATAGCCGGGCAGCAATATACGGTCGGCATTCGGCAGAACGCCGCGCACCGCAAGCGTGCCGGTCGACTGGTTGATCGTCGGCGCGGCATAATCGAGCTTGCCAGTGTGCGGATAGCCGCTCTCGGTCTGCAGCCCGATCTCGATCGGCAACTGCGTGAGATCGTTCGTCGTCAGTCCCCGCCGCTTGGCCTCAGCCCGGATTCGCAGCACATCCTGTTCGTTGACGGTGAAGTTCACGTAGATCGGGTCAAGCTGCACGATGGTCGCGAGCTGGGTCGGCGACGCCGCGCCGACGAGTTCTCCCACCGAGACCAGGTGCGCGCTGACAATGCCGTCGAATGGCGCGACCACATTGGTATAGCCGAAATTGACCTGCGCGATCTTGGTATTGGCCTGAGCTTGCTGCAGGTTGGCCTGGGCATTATCGCGTGAAGACGTCGACGTATCCAGCGTCGCCTGCGAGACGGCTTGCCGGGCGACCAGATCAACCTGACGCTTGTAGTCGGCTTCGGCCTGCTTCAGCGATGCCTGCGCGCCGGCCTCGGCCGCTTGCGCCTGCTCCACCTTGAGCTTGTAGGTTTCGGGCTCGATCGTGAACAGCGTCGCGCCTTCCTTCACGAAGGTGCCATCCTTGTAGTTGATCGATTGCAGGATGCCCTGCACCCTGGCCACGAGATCGACCGTCTGAATGGGTGCGGTGTTGCCGGTGGCCTCGAGAAAACGCGTGATGTTCTGCCGCAGCGGCTGGCCGACGTCGACCTTCGGCGGCGGCGGCGGCACGAAGGTATTTTGTTCGCAGGCGCCTAACGCGGCGAATAACGGTATCGCGAGCGCAATCTGGCCGATAGCGACGGCTGCAGGCCTTGTGCGACCATTCAGCCTGGAGCCTGCTGGCAACCGCATCGGCTTCATCCCGGCCTCCAACTGTCTCGCTCAGAGGGGCGCTTCCGCCATCCAAGGATAGCAACAATCCGCTCACGGCGAAACTCGAAAGAAAATGATGCCGTTCGCTGGATTTTAGTCGACCTTTCAACGCTTCGATCCGATTGATGCGGCACGGCGTTGCGAAAAATCTGCTTCGGGTGCGAACCCGATCGGCTGTGGCACCAGTCTCGCCAGACGGGCGTGTATGCCGGAGAGGCTGCGAGATGCCGCATTCGTCGAATAATTCCTCTGGCGCGGTCGCCCGGCACGGATTATTCTCGGGCCAATTCGTCAGTATACTGTCGATCAGGGAGGGAAGGCGTGCGCATCGCCGTCATCGGCGGAGGCCCCGGCGGCCTCTACTTCAGCTATCTCTGGAAGAAGCGCCACCCCGACGCGCAGATCGATCTGTTCGAACAGAACGCTGCCGGCGCCACCTGGGGCTTCGGCGTGGTGTTCTCCGAGCAGGCGCTCGAATTCCTGCGCGCCGATGATCCCGACACGGTCGATGCGATCACGCCAAGGATGGAGAGCTGGCGGAACATCACGCTCCATTTGCGCGGCGAAAGCGTCGAGATCGACGGCGTCGGCTTTTCCTCGATCGGCCGGCTCGAGCTGCTCGGTATCCTGCAGGCGCGCGCGGCTTCGGTCGGGGTCGCACCGCGCTACGGCACGCCGATCACCTCCGTCGACCAGCTGGCCGGCTACGACCTGATCGTCGCGGCCGATGGCCTGAACTCGCTGGTGCGCCGCGCCTTCGAGGGCGATTTCGGCACCTCGCTGTCCTACTCGGCCAACAAATTCGCCTGGTATGGCACCACGAAGCGGTTCGAAACGCTGTCGCAGACCTTCGTGAAAACCGACCTCGGCACCTTCAACGCCCATCACTACCGCTATTCGCCCGGCATGAGCACGTTCCTGGTCGAATGCGATTTGCCGACCTGGCAGCGTTACGGCTTTGCCGACAAGACGGTCGATCAATCCAAAGCTATTTGCGAGCAGGTGTTCGCCGCCACCCTCGACGGCCATGAACTGGTGTCGAACAAATCGGTCTGGCGCAATTTTCCGTGGATCTGGAACGAGCGCTGGTCATTCAAAAATATGGTGCTGATCGGCGACGCCCTGCACTCGGCGCATTTCTCGATCGGATCGGGAACGCGGCTCGCCATCGAGGACGCGATCGCGCTCACCAAGGCGTTGGAAGCGGAGCTCGACGTGGCCGCAGCACTTGGCCGCTACATGCGCGAGCGCCAGCCGATCGTCAAGAAGCTGGTAACCGCGGCGCGCACCAGCGCCGACTGGTATGCGCAATTCCCCGAGCACATGCAGCTCGAGCTGATGGATTTCGCCTATAGCTACATCACCCGCTCCGGGCGGATCGATGACGCGCGCCTGCGCGCGATGTCGCCCGGCTTCATGGCGGGCTACGAGGCATCGCGGCGGCTTTCCGCAGGCGGAGGCAAGGCATGATGTCGTCCAGGCCGCCTGAGATCATCGATCAGGTCGCAGCCGACAGTCCCGGCGCGCGCGAAATCGGCTTTTCGATTCCGCAAACCTATAATGCGAGCCGCATCCTGTTCGACAATCTCGGCAACGGCCGCAGCGACCGGCTGGCACTTACCGGGCCTGCCGGGACGCGCAGCTATTGTGAGCTTTGCGCCGAGGCCTCGCAATGGGGCCACGGCTTTCTCTCGCTCGGGCTCAAGCGCGGCGACCGTATTCTGATGTTTCTGGACGATACGCCGGCCTATCCGGCGGCGTTTTTCGGCGCGGTTCGCGCCGGCTTGGTGCCGCTTTTGATCAACACGCTGACGCCGCCGGACCTGCTGCAGTTTTACCTGTCGGATTCCGCCGCCACGGTCGCCGTTGCCGACGCCGAGTTTTGCGCACGTTTCGACCGCACGGCCTGCGCGGATACCGCCTTGCGCACCCTGATCGTGGTCAACGGCACGGCGAGCGAGCAGGCGGTGCCGAACATCATCGTCGCGGAGCGATGGCTGCCGGCATTTCCCGCCGATCTGGCCGAGGCTGCTACCGATCGCAACGAGATGGCGTTCTGGATGTATTCGTCGGGCTCGACCGGCCGGCCCAAGGGCATCGTCCATCTGCAGCACGACATGGCCTATAGCGATCTGGCCTTCGCGCAGAACGTTCTGAAGCTCGAATCCAGCGACATCTGCTTTTCCGTACCGAAGATGTTCTTCGCCTATGGTTTCGGCAATTCCATCACCTTTCCGTTCGCCGCGGGGGCGGCGACCCTGCTGCTGCCTGGCCAGCCGAAACCCCAGGCGATCTTCGAGGCGATCGAGCGTTATCGTCCCAGCGTGTTTTTCGGACTGCCGACGCTCTATACGTCCCTGACCAAAGCCGAAGGCGCGGCGGATACCGATTTTTCCTCGCTGCGCATGGCGCTGTCCGCCGCCGAGGTGCTGTCCGTCGAGGTATTCAACGGCTGGAAGGCGCTGACTGGCCTTGAGATCATCGAAGGCCTCGGCTCCACGGAAGTGCTGCACATCTATCTGTGCAACCGGCCGGAAAAGAAGAAACTCGGCGCCGCCGGGCTTCGGGTGCCCGGCTATGAAATTGCCTTGAAAAGCAGCGACGGCCGCGAGGTCGGCGACAACGAGGAAGGCATTCTGTGGGTGCGCGGCGATTCCAACACGCCGCTGTACTGGAACCGGCCGGACAAGTCCGCCGAGACCATCCGCGAGAAGGGGTGGATCTACACCGGCGACCGTTTCGTGCGCGATGCCGACGGCTTTCACTTCTTCCGCGGCCGTGCCGACGACCTGATCAAGATCTCCGGCCAATGGGTCTATCCGCTCGAGGTCGAGCTTTGCCTCGCCGAACATCCGCAAGTGCGCGAATGCGCGGTGTTCGCGCTCGAACTGCCGGACCGGCGCATGACCCTGAAGGCCGTGGTCGTGATGAACAGCCGCAGCTTCGACGAGGGCGACGCGACCAAGATGCTGCAGGATTTCGTCAAGGCAAAGCTGTTGCCTTACAAATATCCGCGCGAGGTGAAATTCCTCGACGAGCTGCCGAAAACCGGAACGGGCAAGATCGACCGCCAGGCGCTGCTAAGGGTTTAGAGCTCAACCTATTTTTCGTCATTCCGGGATGCGCCTCTTGGCGCAGGCCCGGAATCCATACTCACGATGGTGGTTATGGATTCCAGGCTCGCTCGCTACGCTCGCGCCCCGGAATGACGATTCAAAGTCGTGCCTGCATGACGAATCCTACCCCTCCAGCCCCGTGCCGCCATAGAGCCAGGCGAGGTCGCGGTACCAATCCTCGGAGGTCTTCGCGCCCATGATGGCGTTGCGCAGGCGGGCGTGTTCGCCGGCCGGGTGGTAGATGTGCTCGCCGATGGCGCGGGACATCAGTTGCACGCGCGCGGTGCGCGGGAAGCGCTGCGCGCGGTATTGCTCCAGCGCGCTGGCGTGATCGCCGGGGTGGCTGCCCAGCATGTGCGACAGGCACACCGCATCTTCCATCGCCTGGCAGGCGCCTTGCGCGAAATATTGCAGCATCGGGTGGGCGGCATCGCCGAGCAGCGCGACGCGACCGTCGATCCAGCGCTCGGTCGGATCACGATCGCACAACACCCACAGCTTCCAGTTCTTGCCGTGGCGGATGAGTTTCTGCGCGCGCGGATGGATATGGGTAAAACCCTTCATGACTTCTGCTTCGGAAACCGGTTGCCCGGCCACCGGCTTTGGCGCATCGTTGTGATAGGTGACGACGAGGTTGAACACCTTCCAGCCCGACAGCGGATAGTGCACGAGGTGGCATTTCGGGCCGGCCCACAGCGTGGCCGCGTTCCAGCGCAGGTCTTCCGGCATCTCTTCGGTCGGGATCACCGAACGATAGGTGGTGTGGCCGGACACCCGCGGCGGACCATCGGCGGTGACCTGCTTGCGGATATTCGACCACAGCCCGTCGGCGCCGATCAGAAGCGAACCGGTGACGCGATCGCCGGTGGCGAGATGCGCCGTCACCGACGATCCGTCCTGATCGTAACCCAGAACCTCGGAACTGACGCGCAGATCGATCAGCGCGTGGCCCCGGCATGCCCGCAGGAACACGCCATGCAGATCGCCGCGATGCACCACCGCGTATGGATTGCCGAATCGCGCGCGAAAGGCCTCGCCCAGATCGACATGGGTGATCTCTTCGGCGGTGAGCGCATCCATCAGCCGCATCTGGTCGACATAAACCGCCATGCCGCGCGCGGCCTCGCCGACGCCGAGATAATCGAAGGCGTGGAAGGCGTTGGGACCGAGCTGGATGCCGGCGCCGATCTCGCCCAGCGTCGCCGATTTTTCCAGCAGGATTGACGCAATGCCCTTTTGCGCGAGGCCCAGCGCCGCGGCGAGACCGCCGATGCCGCCGCCCGCGATTAATACCGGCCGCGCGCCTCCGGATGCCATCAGCTCGCCTTGCCGAGATGTTCGAGCGCGTCTTCGGCGCGCAACGGCACCCGCGACGCCTCGTTGTTGAGATCGACCAGTTGCGCCAGCAGCGCCAATAGCGCCTTGCGGTCGGCCGGCTTCAACGGCTGCAGCATGCGCGCCTGCGCGCGGTCGACCGACGGCATGATCTCGCGCAGCACGCTGGCGCCGATCCGGGTCAGGTGCAGCAGCTTGACCCGCTTGTCCTCACGCGCCGGCTTTCGCTCGACATAGTTCTTCGCCTCCAGCCGCTCGATCACGCTGCCCAGCGTCGAGCGGTCGAAGGCGATCACCGCGGAGAGCCGCGTCGCGTCGATCCCCGGATGGGTGCGGATCGCGACCAGCGCGGCATATTGCACCGGCGTCAGATCGAAGGGCCTGCACTCCTCCATGAACAACGCGACCGCGATCTGCTGCATCCGGCGAAACAGATAGCCCGGCGCGGAGTAGACCGCGTCCATGGTGACGGTGGCTGGCTTACTCGGCATCGGGCTGTCGCTCCGGCGCGGCGTCGGCGAACGCCTTGAGGTCTTTGGCGGCGTCCTCGGCCCTGAGCAGGCGCGGAAAGGCGGCCAGATCGACGCCGAAGCGTCGCGCATTGGCCAGTTGCGGCACCAGGCAGAGATCGGCGATCGTGGGCGCCGCACCAAAGCAGAACGGACCGGGTTCACCGGCGATCAGCTGTTCGCAGGCCGCAAGACCTTCGCGGTTGGCCCATGCCGCCCAGCCCGTCACCTGTTCATCGCCCACACCGAGCTCGCGCAGCCGCGACAGCACTTTGAGATTTTGCAGCGGATGGGTGTCGCAGGCGATCACTTGCGCAAAGGCGCGGACGCGGGCGCGGCGCAGCGGGTCCTTCGGCAACAGCCGGGGTTTCGGGTGGGTTTCATCCAGCCATTCGATGATGGCGAGCGACTGGGTCAGGATCGTGCCGCGGTCGTCCTGCAGTGTCGGCACCAGCCCCTGCGGGTTGATCGCCAGATAGCTCGGCTCGCGCTGTTCGCCCTTGCGCAGGTGATGCGGCAAATGTTCCGCATTTAACCCCTTCAGGTTCAATGCAATTCTGACCCGGTAGGACGCGCTGCTGCGGAAATAGCCGTGCAGCTTCATCTCAAACCTCCCTGGAATTTTCTCGCCGGCCTTGGCGTGGCCGTGATTGACGCTAGCCATATTGTAAGTATGCTGTCAATCAAGCGACGCAACAAGAACCGCAGGGAGGCTGGCCATGGAAGCCGTAACCAAGACGCCGGAACGCGAGGCGTTCTACAAGAAGATCGACGGCGAAAATCTTTCCGCGCTGTGGAACGTGCTCGGCGATCTGGTGACGCCGGAGCCGAGAAGCGCCTGCCGCCCTCACTTGTGGAAATTCGACGCGATCCGCGACTACATGACCGAAGCCGGCAAGCTGATCACCGCCAAGGAAGCCGAGCGGCGGGTGCTGGTACTGGAAAACCCCGGGCTGCGCGGGCAATCGAAAATCACGACGTCGCTGTTTGCCGGCGTGCAGATGGTGATTCCCGGCGACGTCGCGCCGGCACACCGGCACAGCCAGTCGGCGCTGCGCTTCGTGCTAGAGGGCAAGGGCGCCTACACCTCGGTCGATGGCGAGCGCACCGCGATGGAGCCCGGCGACTTCGTCATTACGCCGTCGATGACCTGGCATGACCATTCCAACGAGACCTCCGAACCGATGTTCTGGCTGGATGGCCTCGACATTCCGATGGTGCAGTTCTTCGACGCCTCGTTCGCGGAAACCGCCGGCGAAGATCAGCAGAAGATCACCCGCCCGGCCGGCGACAGTTTCGCCCGCTATGGCCACAACCTGCTGCCGGTCGACGAGAAGCGCAAATCGAAGACCTCGCCGATCTTCAACTATCCCTATGCCTACACCCGCGAGGCGCTGGAACAGGCCAAGCTGCGCGACGAATGGGACGCCTGCCACGGCCTGAAGCTAAAATTCTCCAATCCCGAGACCGGCGATTTCGCGATGCCGACGATCGGCACCTTCATCCAGCTATTGCCGAAGGGCTTCAAGACGGCGCGCTATCGCGCCACCGATGCCACGGTGTTCGCGGCAATCGAGGGCAAGGGACGTTCGCGGATCGGCGAGCAGAGTTTCGAATGGGGCCCGCGCGACCTGTTCGTGGTGCCGAGCTGGCAGTGGGTCACCCACGAGGCCGACACCGACTCCGTGCTGTTCAGTTTCTCCGACCGCCCGGTGCAGCAGAAGCTCGATCTGTTCCGCGAAGACCGCGGCAATGCGTGAGACGGGCCTCGCAAGGTCAGAGTCGCTTCACCTCGCCCCGCTTGCGGGGAGAGGTCGGAGACGAAGCGATAGCGAAGTCTCCGGGTGAGGGGGACTCTCCGCGAGTCCGGCTTTGCGGAGAATCCCCCTCACCCCAACCCTCTCCCCGCAAGCGGGGAGAGGGAGCAAAAGTCACCGCCAGTGCAGTAACCGCGTCTCCGCCCAGTTGATCAGCCGCCCGACCGCCAGGCCGAACAGCGACAGGACGACGACGCCGGCGAGCAGCTGATCGGTCTGCATCAGATTGCCGGCCTGCAGCACGAAGGCGCCGATGCCGTATTCGGCGCCGATCATTTCGGCGCTCACCACCAGCAGCAGCGCGATCGAGGCGGTGATGCGGAAGCCTGCGAGGATCGACGGCAATGCGCCCGGCCAGATCACCCGGCGCACGATGGCGTGGAACGGCACATTGAAACTCTGCGCCATCCGGATCAGGTTGCGCGGCACCGCGTCGACGCCGCTATAGACCGAGATCGCGGTGGAAAAGAACACCCCGAGCGCGATGGTGGCGATCTTTGGCTCCTCGCCGATCCCGAGCCACAGGATCAGCAGCGGCAGCAGCGCGATCTTCGGGATCGGAAACAGCGCCGAGATGAAGGTGATGCCGACGGAGCGCGCGAGACTCGACAGCCCAATGCCGAAGCCGACAATAATGCCGGCGACCGTCCCCAGAATCCAGCCCGTGACGATGCGCATGACGGAATAGGAAAGGTGCTGCCACAGCGCGCCCGAGACCGCGAGCTGCCAGATCGCGCGCAGGGTCGCAACGGGCGTCGGCAGGAACAGCGGATTGACGATGCCGGCGCTGCCAGCCGCTTGCCAGAGCCCGATTGCCAATAGCAGCGCAATCCAGCCTGCATGGCGGCCCGCCTTGGGCGAAAAACCCGCGCCGCGAAAGGCGACCGGCCGCAGCTCGGCCTTACCGGCTGGCGCAGGGCCGGCCTGGTCATGGGCGCGGTCAAGCATGCTGGACCTCGCGCTCGGCGTCGATCGCCTCCTCGCGGATCAGCGACCACAGCTCGCTTTGCAGCGCGAGCAGCTTTTCCCATGCCTGGATGTCGCCGCGCTCGGTGCGCGTCAGCGGGATGTTCACCACCTCGCGGACGCGGCCGGGCCGCCGCGACAGCACGACGATGCGGTCCGCCAGCCGCACCGCTTCCTCCAGATTGTGCGTCACATAGACCGCGCCCATCGAACCATCGGCGAGCAGCCTGACAAAATCCTCCATCAGCAATTCGCGGGTCTGCGAATCCAGCGCCGACAGCGGCTCGTCCATCAAAAGGATCGCGGGCCGCACGGCCAGCGCCCGGGCGATGCCGACCCGCTGGCGCATGCCGCCCGAGAGTTGTTTTGGAAGCGTGCCGCGGAAATCGGAAAGGCCGGTGCGGCGCAGGGCGTCGTCGACGATCGTCTTGCGTTCGCCCGGCGTCGGGCCGCTGTCCAGCAGCGGGAATTCGACATTCTCTTCCACCGTGCACCAGGGCAACAGCGCAAAATCCTGGAACACGAAGGTCAGCGGATTGAGGCTTTCGGGTGGCGGCGCGCCGCGCAATTCCGCGGCCCCCGCGCTCGGCTGCAGCAACCCGCCCAGGATCGACAGCAGCGTGCTCTTGCCGCAGCCGGACGGGCCGACGACCGCGACCACCTCGCCCGCGCCGACCGTGAACGATACGTCGTCGAGTACCTCGAGCGCGCCGAAGCGGTGGGTGATGTGGTCGGCGATGAGGTCCATATGTGTTCCGTTTGCGGCGCTCGTCCCGTATCCGGCCTTACTTGGCGTCATTGCGAGGAGCGAAGCGACGAAGCAATCCATTCTTTATCCGGCGCATGGATTGCTTCGCGGAGCTTATCATCGGGCGCGCATTTCGCACGACCCGTTGGCTCGCAATGACGTGGTACATCAATCCGGCTTCACATAGTCCCTGGCGATGATCGCGTCGACAGCAAATCCCTTGTCGACAAAACCCTGCGCCTGCAGCCATTCGATCTGGTTGGCGACGTTTTTCACATCGAGCTTGCCGTCGGGATCGATATAGGCACAGTTGCCGACCACCTGTTCAAGCGGCAAATTGGTGTATTTCGCGATGATCTCCAGGAGCGGCCTGGTCGTGTCGTTGACCGCCGCCCTGCCATCGGTGACGGAGGCGAGGATCACGTCATGATATTCGCGGTCGGCGCGCTCCAGTGCGCCCAGAAGTTTCGCCACCAGTGGCTTGTTGGCGAGTGTCTTCGGCGAAGCGAACACCGCACCGAGCTGCCACGGCGTCTCGTCGCCGACCCAGCCCAGTAATTTGGCTCCGCCATCGTCGATCAGCTTGCGCGCGGTCGAGGCCGGCAGCAGCGCGGCATCGACGGTTTCGCCTCTCAGCGCCGCCGCGGCGTTCGACAGCGACTGCATCGGCAGCACCTTGATGTCGGCAAGCCGGAAGCCGTATTTGTCGGCGAGCAGGCCGAGCGAATAGTGAAAACTGGAACCGACCTGTGTGACCGCGATGCGTTTCCCCGCGAGATCTTTGGGCGTCTTGAGGCCGCCAGCATAGGCGTTGTTGCTGGCGAAATAGCCGATCAGGGGATAGCCCGCCTTCTCCCGGCTCATGCCGCCGATCACCTTCAGCGTGCCCTTGCCGGCGAGGTTATAGAGTCCCGCGGTGAAGGCGGTGACGCCGAAATCAACGTCACCCGACGTGGTCGCGACCGCGATCGGCTGCGCGGCGTCAAAGAACTTCAAGTCGACAGCAAGGCCGGCGTCGCGGAAATAGCCCTTGTCCTGCGCGATGAACACCGGCGCCGACGACGACAGCCTGAGCACGCCGACCTTGGCCTTCAGCACATCGTCGGCCCGCGTGACTCCCGCGGCTGCGAGCAACAGAAGGACGGCCAAAGGGACCCGTGAAAACCATACCATCTAGCTTCCTTCGTCTTGTTCCAAACCCGCCGGGGTCGTCCCGGCGAACGCCGGGACCCATAACCACCGTCGGCTATCATGAAAGTTGGTCGCTGCCATCCTGCCCCAAAGACAAATCGCGGTGTATGGGTGCCGCTTTCGCGGGGACGACGAAAACGTGATTGGTCATTTCGGAACTCGCTGATCAGAGCCCCTCCGGCACGGCCTGATCCCGCCCGATGAAAGCCCCCTGTTGTTTCAACCGGTCCTGGAATTTGCTCACCGCGATATCGCGAGGGCTTGCATTGCCATCCAGCGCCAGGGCGGCGGCGGTGCCGGCGGCCTCACCCATCGCAAAGCAGGCGCCGGAGACGCGTGCCGCGGATTGGCCGTCATGGGTCATCGACGCGCAGCGCCCGGCCACCAGCAGATTGTCGAGGCCTTCGGGAATCAGCATGCGATACGGCAGCTCGTTGAAGCCGCGCGAGTCCGGGATCGGCGGGAAGGTGAAGATCACATCGCCCGCGACATGGGATTCCATCGGCCAGCCGTTGACGCCGATGCTGTCGTCGAACGACGCGCAGCCGTGCACGTCCTCGCCCGACAGCAGATAGCCGCCAACAATGCGCCTGGTTTCGCGGATACCGAGCTGCGGCGGCAGGTCGACGATGTAGGATTGCTCGAACCCGGGCACCGTGCGCAGGAATTCGAACGCGGCCACCGCCTGGCGGCGGCCCTCGATCTCGCCGCGCGTGAGATCGTCGGGATCGAGCCCGTTGATCGCGCTGCCGTCCTGGCGTGCCAATTGCGTGAAATTCACCCGCCATTCGATTGGCGAGCGCTGCGGCCGCACGATCGCGGCCTTGCGCGGGAAACGATGCGTGCCCGCGGCTTCGGCTTTTTCCATCAGCGCCGGGATCGTGCGCCAGGCTTCGCCGGCCTTGTCGGGATCGATGCCGTTGAGCCGGAACATCATCGAGGGATAGAGCATGCTGCCGTGGTTGTCGCCGATCTCATAGGGCGCACCGGCCCAGGCCGCAAGATCGCCATCGCCGGAGCAATCGATGAAGATGTCCGACGTGATCGCCTGACGGCCGGCCTTGGTCTCGACCATCAGCGCATGGATGCGCGTCGCGTCATGCATGACGACGCCGGCGCCAAGCGCGTGAAACAGCATGTCGACCTTGTGGACGGCCAGGAGATCGTCGGCCGCGATCTTGTAGGCCGCGGTGTCATAGGCCTGCGCCAGGATTTTTCCCAATATCAGATGCGGCGCGTTGAGGCCGCCGAGCCGGTCGATCCGCGCCAACAGTTCGGAAGCGACGCCCTGCACCACCCGATGCATCTGGCCGTACACATTGGCGTGAAGCCCGCAGAAATTGGTGACACCGGCGGCGGTGCCCATGCCGCCGTGAAAGCCATAGCGCTCGATCAACAACGTGCGCCGTCCCGCGCGCGCCGCTGCCACGCTAGCGGCGATCCCCGCCGGCCCGCCGCCGAGCACGGCGACGTCATATTCGCCGTAGAGCGGCACGCGGCGCGCGGGTTCTTCGATTGTATTGGCGGGCAAAGTGGGTTCCCGGATGATGGGTCGGCGATCATGCCTTGGCTGAGGAGATTTGGCTATCTTGGCGACACCAGCACCGGCCGTATGACCCGATCAAGGAACCGGTTGCGCTGTGGGCCGCGCTTGTGGAAACTGGAATCCCGGGCTGCTCGTCTTCAACAGGACACCCTCCTCCCATGCGCATCTGCATTTTCGGCGCGGGCGCCGTCGGCAGTCATTTTGCGGTCCGGCTGGCGCTGGCAGGGCATGAGGTTTCCTGCGTGATGCGCGGGCCGCATCTGGAGGCAACGAAGGCCAACGGCCTGACGCTGCGGGTCGGGGCGACCGAATTTTCCGCGCGGGTGAAGGCTTCGGACGATCCGGCGGCGCTGGGTCCGCAGCAGCTCGTCATTAGCACGCTGAAGGCCAACGCGCTCGAAAGCCTGGTCGCCGGGCTGCCGCCGCTGCTGCGCGACGATACGGCTGTGGTGTTCGCCCAGAACGGCATTCCCTGGTGGTACAACATCGGAATTTCACCCGGTCATCGGCCGGTGCCGGAGCTCGGCTTTCTCGATCCCGGCGGCCGGTAGCGCCAGGCGGTGGCGCGGCAGCGGATCATCGGCGGCGTGATCTTTTCGGCCAACGAGGTGATCGCGCCCGGCATCGTCATGAACCTCTCGCCCGAGCGCAACATGCTGCTGGCAGGGGAATGCGACGACCGCGCCAGCGCGCGGATCGAAGGCGTGAGGGCGGTGCTTAATGAAGCCTCCATCCAGTCACCCGTGACGCCGCGGATCAGGGAGGCGATCTGGTCCAAGCTCTTGACCAACATGTCGATGTCGGTGCTGTGCCTGGTGACCGGGCAAACCGCAAAAGCGGTCCGCGAGGATCCCGCGCTGGGCGATATCGTGCCGCGCCTGCTCGATGAAGCCAACAGCGTCAGTCAAAGCTGTTTCCCCGAGGTCAAGCGCGTTACCCGCTCCGGACCCGCACCCGACCACAAGCCGTCGCTGCTGCAGGATTACGAACGCGGCCGGGCGATGGAAATCGATGCGCTGGTGCGGGCACCGGCGGCGTTCGCCAGGGCGGCGGGACTGTCGACGCCGATGCTCGACATGCTGGCGGCGCTTGCCATCCGTCAGGCCCGCGACAAGGGGCTGTACCAGGGCTGAACGACCGTGCAAAAGCAGGATCATCGCCACACAGGATGCCGCACCATGCACGTCAGGAACAAGGTCTCGCCGGAGATGGGCGTGATGATATCCCTTCTGGCGTGCGCCGTGCTCATGCTCGTCACCGCTCCCGCTGTTGCCGTGGAGCAATGCCGGTTCATCCAGGCCAAGCCGGAGCGCGAGGCGTGTTACGCGCGTCAGGAGGCGGCGCTCGCCGCGAAGCGGAAACCTGAAATGGCTCCTCAAGCAAAGACGATGCAATCGCTGGAGCAGATGAAGCACGAGGACGAAGCGCTGAACCGGCAGCTGCACAGCATCTGCCGCGGCTGCTGAGCGGCTGACCTTTTCGTCAAATCTCGCCAACCCACACAGCGAACGCGTCCAGAATTTCATTCATGACGTCGCGGTCATTGCGCCCCGACCGCGCCAGCACGTGGAAGGAATGATCGGCGCCGTCGACCAGATGCAACCTGGCCGATGGCCCGATGCGCTCGACCACGGGTTCGAGCAGCGCCACCTCGGCGAGATTGTCGCGGGTGCCCTGCAGGAACAGCATCGGGATATGCACGTCGGCGAGGTGCTTAGCCCGGTCGCTGGATGGCTTGCCCGCTGGATGCAGCGGAAAGCCCAGGAACGCAAGACCACCAACGCCGTCGAGCGGCGCGGCCGCCTGCGCCTGCGAGGTCATGCGGCCGCCGAATGATTTGCCACCCGCGATCAAGGGCAGGCCCGGACAGCGCAGCCCGGCTTCCGCCACCGCGGCGCGCACGGCGGCGTGCGCGATGGCCGGCGGATCCGGCCGCTTGCTGCCCTTCTCCATATAGGGAAACTGATAGCGCAAGGTCGCGATGCCGCGTTCCCAAAGACCTTGCGCGACCGTCTCCATGAAAGAATGCGTCATCCCGGCGCCGGCGCCATGGGCGAAGACAAAGCATGCGCGGGCTTGCGCGGGGCGGTTCAGGAGCGCGGAGACCTGGCCCGCCTTGGCAATCTCGATGCTGAGCGGCTGCGGGGTGACGGCTTTCATCTCGTCTGCAACGGCCGCTTTAGGCGGCTGCCGAGCTGCGCACGGCGTTGACGATGACCCGACGCAGCGACGATACCGCGCCGGTGACATCGGCCGCGAAGCTGTGAACCCGCCCCGCCTCGTCACCCAAGCGCGTCGCCTCGCCCGACACCTCGGCAATCCGGGTTGAAACCTCGCGCGCGCCGTTGGCCGTCTCGGTGACGTTGCGGGCGATCTGGCTCGTCGCGGCATGCTGCTGCTCGATCGCCGCGGCAATCGAATTGGCAATTTCGTCGATCGTGCGCACGGTACCGCTGACCTCATCCATGCCGCGCACGGTCTCCTGCGTGATGCTCTGGATTTCGTTGATCTGGCGGTTGATCTCTTCCGTCGAGCGGGCGGTCTGGGTCGCGAGATTCTTCACCTCGCTGGCGACCACGGCAAAGCCCTTGCCGGCATCGCCGGCGCGCGCCGCCTCGATCGTCGCATTGAGGGCCAGGAGATTGGTTTGCGACGCGATCTCGGAGATCAGCGTGGTGACCTGGCTCACCCGGGCAACCGCCTCGGCCAGACTGGCGATCGTGGTGCGCGCCTGGTCGCTGCGGCCCACCGCGACGGTGGTGGCCTTGGTCGCATTGCTGACCTGGAGGCTGATCTCGTGGATCGAGCTGGACAATTGTTCGGTGGCGCTGGCGACGGTCTGCGCGTTGGCGAGGGCCAGCGCGGAGGCCGCCGCGACGGTCTGGGAGCTGGCGCCGACCAATCCCGCCGACCGGCTCATCACCGCCGCCGCTTCGGTCATCGCCGTCATCCGGCTGTCGAAGCCGGCGACCGCGCTGTCGGTTTCGGTCTCGACGGTCGTCACCATGCCGACCAGGGCTTCGCGGCGCGACGCTTCGGCATGGCTCTTCTGAACGTCGACCTCGGCGCGCAGGCGTTCGGCTTCCGCCGATTTCTCCTTGAACACCTGGAGCGCCCGCGCCACGGTGCCGATTTCGTCCTTGAGGCGCAAATCGCGCATGAATTCGCTCGACGGCGCATCGGACAGCGGCTGCTCGGTAAACTGCACCAGACGGCCGAGTGGCCGGGTGATCTGGCGCGACAACCAATAGGCACAGCCTATCATGAACAGGCCAACGGCGACCGCGATCGAGAAGAATTGCCAGGCCACTTCGGCGAAGCGCGCTTCGATATCGTCGACGAAGACGCTGGTGCTGATCGCCCAGCGCCAGGGGTCGAAGGCGATCGCATAGCTCAACTTCGTGACCGGGTCATTCGAGCCGGCGCGCGCCAGAGGGCTCAGCGCGATGACGGCGCCGGTGCCGCTGCGCGCGGCTTCGATCTGCTCTTTGATGATTTGCCTGCCGTTCGGATCGACGAAGCCGTAGAAGTTTTGCCCTTCGCGTTCGGGCTTTGCGCCATGCACGACGTTGACCCCGTCATAATCATGGACGTAGTAATATTCGCCGTTGCCGTAGCGCAGCTTCCGCAGCTGGTCCTTGACCAGCGTCTTGGCCGCGTCCTCGGTGAGCTCGCCGCTCTGCATGCGCGCATAGGCGCTCTTGACCATGGACACCGCGGTTTCGTCGAGGCGGCGCACCATCTCGACGCGTTCGGCGCTGATGGTCTGGTGAATCTTGTGGCTCGCGAGCCCGGCGAGGAAAGCGTAGCCGACAAAGATGACGACGGAAAACACCAGCAGCTTAGCGCCAATTCCAAATCTCGGCATTCGATAACTCCGCGTCCGGAATATCTGTCTGCCACTAATTCTTAAACCTGCCGTTAATCTTAAAGGCGATCGCGTGTCCGGTCACGGAAGCGTTATCCGGCTGCGAATTCGATCCCGGCCTTTGGTCCGAACTGAATCCGGCTCGACGTTCGGCTGGATTGGCGATCCCGGCATGACTCGAACATGCGACCTACGGTTTAGGAAACCGTCGCTCTATCCGGCTGAGCTACGGGACCGAAGCGCGCGCTGTCGAAAAGCGGCGCTTGCCCGCTCCATACCAGAACGACCGCCGGATCGCCAGTCCTCGGCGAACGTTCCCGTCGCGGCCGGGTTGTTCCTATGCCATTTTTCGGCAGCGCCTAACCGCCACCGGGCCTGCCTTCAGTAGAGCTGGCGCGTCGTGGTGCTTTTTTCGGCGGCGTCGGGTCCGTGCAGGGTGCCGAACACGCCGTCGAGCGCGGGATTGCTGACGCCAACCCAGTGCTTCTCGCTGATGAAATGATGGCGCAGGTGGTACTGCTTGATCCAGCGGCCGAGCCGCGTTCGCGGCTGGTAGGGAATGTGCGCGACGTAATGCACCCATTCATAATGCAGGATGGCCAGCGTCATTCCGAGCAACGCGGAGAAAGCGGCCTGCGTCCCGAATAAAAACCCGAACAGCCCGGCGGCGACCGCGAGGTTCGGCACCAGAAACCAGGCCGGCAGAAACAGCAGATCCAGCCGGTTCGGCTCAACGTGGTGGTCGTAATGCAGGCGGTGCTGCAATTTGCGCGCCGGCGGCCATGACAGCGGCGGCGCATGAAAGGCGAAACGGTGCATGCCGTATTCGCTCAGATAGAACAGCAGCGCGCCGAGCAGGATCAAGGCGGGCTGCAGCGAGATGGCGCCAGATAGCCAGGCCAGTATTTCCGCCGCCACGCCTACCAGCAACATCGCCACACTGCCGTGACGAACAAATATGAGAAGCATGTCCGGCTCTCCCCTGCCATCCGGCGCCATCCGGCCTGCGGCGCGCCATGTTGGTGAGCGATATCCTATCCCGCCAGCCCCCTGGCACGCCAGCATGGTGCGCGATCGCCGACCGGAACCAGGCGTCTCAAACGTCCGGTTTGGCCTTCGCCGGTCTGGCGCGCACCGGCGCCCGGCGCGCGCCCATGGTGGCTTCACCGCGCAGATCGTTCGGGTCGGGCGCCTGCAGCGAAGCCACCGTCGAGGAGACCAGCTGCTCGATGCCTTCGGCGATGTCGGAGCCGTCGGATTCTCCGCGGGAAAGCCGCGAGACCCGCTCCGGATTGACCAGGGCGTAGTACAGCGCCCCGAGCAGGAACTGGCAGCGCCAGACGATCGTCGCGCGCGGCAGATGCGGCAGACTTTGCTGGATGGCATCGATGAAGGCATGCGTCGTGTCGTCGAAGATTTCCGCGATGATGCGCCCCACCACCGGATTGCCTTCAGCCGACATCACGGCGCGCAGCCGCGTGAAACGCGCCCCGCCGCCCGCCAGATCGCTGCTCGAGGAAAACGCCGGCTGGACGTAGGCGCGCACGATCGCCTCGAGCCTGTTCTGCAAATCGCGCACCCGCATCGCCGCGACCAATAGCTCGATGCGGCGCTTGTTCATCGGTCCGCAATGCCGCTTGTAGATCTCCAGCAGCAGACCATCCTTGCTCTTGAAGTGATAGGTGATGCTGCCGGGGTTGGCGCCGGCTTCCTGCGCGATGTCGCGAATCGAGACGGCATTGAAGCCGCTGCTGGAGAACAGCGCCTCGGCGGCGCTGAGGATGGCGTCGCGCATGTTCGGGTTTCGCGTCATCGAATTCGACCCTATATTTCCTGCTTATTCGATTGTACCAAGAGAATGGTCTTTTCAACAAAGAAGCAAGAGGACGTATCATGCCGTTCACCGACCGCAGGACGATTTTGCGCGCCGCAGCGACCCTTCCGGTTTTCGCAGGATTGACATCAGCGACGGCGTCGGCGCAGGCGACCTCCACCGAGCCTCAAAAGCCCGCCGCCGCGCCTTCGGCAGCGCCGCCGCATGTGACCCGGATCCTCGCCCATTACATTGTCACCGCCCGATATGATGAGTTGCCGGACAACGTTCGCAAGGAAGGCGTGCGGACCCTGCTGAACTGGGTGGGCGTCGCCATCGGCGGCTCGCGCCACCAGACGGTCGACATCGCCGCATCGGCGCTCGCGCCGTTCTCGGGGCCGCATCAGGCTTCGCTGTTCGGCCGCCGCGAGCGGTTTGACATCATGAATGCGGCCTTCATCAACGGCGTCTCGAGCCATATCTTCGATTATGACGACACCCACCTGAAGACCATCATCCATCCGGCCGGCCCGGTCGCATCCGCGATCCTGGCGCTGTCGGAAATGCAGCCGGTGTCGGGCAAGGATTTTCTCAACGCGCTGGTGCTCGGCGTCGAGACCGAATGCCGGATCGGCAACGCGGTCTATCCGAACCACTATGACGTCGGCTGGCACATCACCGGCACCGCCGGGGTGTTCGGCGCGGCCGCAGCGGTCGGCAAGCTGCTCGGCCTCGACGAGCAGCAGATGGTCTGGGCGCTCGGGCTGGCGGCGTCGCAGCCGGTGGGCTTGCGGGAATCCTTCGGCTCGATGAACAAGAGCTTCAATCCGGGCCGCGCGGCCAGCAACGGCATTTTCGCAGCCTTACTGGCCGCGAAGAACTACACCAGCTCCGACGGCATGATCGAGGCCAAACGCGGCTGGGCCAATACCATCAGCACCAAGCAGGACTATCGCGAAATCACCGAGGGCCTCGGCCAGCGCTACGAGGCGGCGCTCAACACCTACAAGCCGTTCGCCTGCGGGATCGTGCTGCATCCGGCCATCGACGCCGCGATCCAGCTTCGAGTCGAGCAGAAATTCACCGCCGACCAGGTGAAGCGGATCGAGTTGAAGGTGCATCCGCTGGTGCTGGAATTGACCGGCAAGAAGACTCCCCAGGAAGGCCTGGAAGGCAAATTCAGCATCTACCATGCGGTTGCGGTGGCGCTGATCGAAGGCGCCGGCGGCGAAAAACAATTCAGCGACCGCGCCGTGCGCGATCCGGCCGTCATCGAGCTTCGTGGCAAGGTCGTGCCCGTGATCGATCCGTCGATCAAGCCGGAGCAGGTCGAGATGGCGATAGAGCTCAACGACGGCCGCGTGCTCAAGAAGCGCGTCGAGCACGCGATCGGCAGCCTGGAGAAGCCGATGAGCGACAAGGACCTCGATCGCAAATTCACCGATCTCGCCGGAGGAATCCTGCCCAAGGAGCAGACGGCGAAGGTCATGGAGCTGTGCTGGAACGTCGAGGGCCTTGCCGACGCCGGCGAGATTGCAAGGATGGGATCCCGGCCAGCCGCCTGATGGCGAAAAGGCGGCCCCATCCGGGCCTCGGCTACTCGCAATACTGCCGGCCGTTGAACATGAAGCACTTCGCAGACCCATCCGCTACCGGATGGACCCTGCGAAGCAAGGCATGCCGCCGGGTGCGGTGAACGCGCTGCTCGGGCGGATGATCGAGCGTCATCGGGGCCGTGCACCGCTCATTGATATCTCTGTCGGGAACGGGTTTCCACGTCGCGTGGGTCCCGTCGGAGGAGCAGACCTGCATCAGGGATTTCTGAACGCAGACATAGGCTCCGTCGCTGTAGGACCTGCTTTGATACAGGCAGGCCGGGGGAGCGCCCAGCCGCTGCTCCGGCGCGGCGACGGCGGCTGTCGAGCAGCCCAGGCAGACCAACATCCAAACGAAATAGCGAATCATCTCGATCACTCCCCAAGATGACAACCCGCGAGGGTTGTGGGACAGCGGAACGATTACAGCGAATCCCGATCACCTGCGAGCAGGCTGACGCCGTATTCGGCTTGCGACGACGGGCGTTGGCGCACCGCCCGGCCGCAACGCGCCTATGAAACGGATGGGCCGGCAGCCGTCCGTGAGCTATCTCACTTACACGGGGGCAGGAGGCCGATATCCCAAATGGTCAATGGCCGGACCGGCAACTTGCCGGCCAGGGCTGTGCTTGGTATGGATAGACAATAGGAATATTGGGGGCCTGCGGTGCGGTCCGCATTGCTGTTTTTTCTTGGATTTTTTTGGTGCATTTCCGCCGACCCGGCGCTCGCGGACAAGCGGGTCGCCCTCGTCATCGGCATGTCCAGATATCAGCAGGTGCCGAAGCTCACCAACCCGGCGCGCGACGCCGACGCGATGACTTCGCTGTTTCGGAAGGCTGGCTTCGATATCGTCGACAATGAGCGCGATCTCGGCATCTCCGACCTGCGCCGTGTCATCCGCGAATTCTCGGAAGTATCGCGCGATGCCGATATCTCGGTGGTCTATTACGCCGGCCATGGCATCGAGGTCGACGGCACCAACTATCTGGTGCCGGCGGACGCGAGGCTGTTGAGCGATTTCGACGTCGAGGATGAAACCGTTTCGCTCGACCGCGTGCTCAAGGCGCTCGATCCGGCCAAGCGCCTCAAGCTGGTCATCCTCGACGCCTGCCGCGACAATCCGTTCGCCAAGACCATGAAGCGCAGCGTCGCCAGCCGCTCGATCGGGCGCGGGCTCGCGAAGATCGAGCCGGCGATGTCGGACACGCTGATCGCCTACGCGGCGAAGGCCGGCGCGGTGGCGAGCGACGGCGACGGCGACAACAGTCCGTTCGCGACCGCTCTGGTGAAATACATCACCGAACCCGGGCTTGACCTGCGGCTGGCGTTCGGCCGGGTTCGCGACGACGTGCTGAAGAGTACCGGCAATCACCAGGAGCCATTCGTCTACGGATCGCTCGGCGGCGAAACCATGGCGCTGGTTCCGCAAACCGCAAAACCGGTCGATCCCGAAGCCGGCGCGCGTGTCGACTACGAACTCGCCGCGCAGATCGGGACCAAACAAGCCTGGGATTCGTTTCTCGCAAGCCACCCCAGCGGCCTCTATGCGAACCTCGCCCGCGCGCAGAACAGTAAATTGTCGGCCGCGCAACAATCCCGCAGCAAGGCCGACGATGCGCGGCGGGAGGCCGAAGAGCAGGCGGCGCTGAAAGCCGAGGAACTGCGCAAGCAGCTCGAAGAGCAAAGCACGCGCCAGACCGCCGAGGCCAAGCAGAAGCTCTCCGAGCAGGCCAAGAAGGATCTCGAGGAAGCGCGCAAGCAGGTGGCCGAACAGGCCAAGAAGGAACTGGACGAAGCGCGAAAGCAGGTCGAACTGGCACAGCAACAGGCCGAAGCCGCCCGGCAGCAGGTCGAGGAAGCCAAGCGTCAGGCGATTGCGGAGGCCCAGCGCCAGGTCGAGCAGGCCAGGCGCGCTGCCAGGGAAGACGCCGAGAAGGTCGCGTCGCTGACGCCGAACCAGACGATCCCGCAGCAGCCGCCGCCGGCGCCACGGATCGACCAGGCCGACGTCGCCCGATTGCTGCAGGCCCATTTGAAGCGTGTCGGCTGCAATGCGGGGAATGTTGACGGCAATTGGGATGACAGCTCCAGCAAGGCGCTCGATCTCTTCAACAAGAACGCGCAAACCCGGTTCGACATCAAGCTGGCCAGCCTCGATGCGCTGGATGCCGTCCGCAACAGGCCCGATCGCGTGTGCCCGCTGAACTGCGCAAAGGGACAGCGCGCGGAAGGTGATCGCTGCGTTCAGATCGGTTGCGGCAGCGGCTTCTTCCTGAACTCCGGCGGGGCATGCGAGAAACGCCAGGAGCCGGCGCCGAAGGCGCGGACCGCGACAAAGGACCCGGCGCCTCGCCGGGCCGTTCCGTCAGGCGGCGGAAAATGCTTCTCATTCAACGGAAAGAATTATTGCGAATAAATCGTTCTGCGATCCCTCAGGGGATGCGTGGGAAAGTCATTGTGTGAAACGGAGATCATTGATGAAATTGCGCGCCAATCGCCGGAGCCTGCGCCGGCTGTCATACCCTGTCATTGCCGCGATCGTGGCGCTGCCAATGGCGTCGTCCGGCACGCTGGCCGCACCGTCGCAACTTTACGGCAAGTCGGTGATCGTGAGTTGGCAGGAAGACAGGATACAAACCACCGACAGGGACGCACAGCCGACAGCGGTCACGGGATCGGGGCAGCTTTCCGTCTATATTAGCGAGGCCGGACATGCGTTTAGCCGCGTCAGCATGTCGGTGACGAACAGGCGTGGAACGAGATCGGGAAATCGCGACGCGGTTCAGGGCGAGAGTTCGTCCCGATCGGTCAATTTTCACGGCAACACGATGAGCGCGAGCATGCCGCGCGGCAACGCCGGGGCGATGCAGATATCAGTCACCTTCGACTCCGGCTTTCAGGGCTGCAGCGCACGCGTGGTGACGGGAAAGGCGGGCGGCGCCCAGTCCACCCGCGTCACCAGCATGATCACGGGTCGCGAACACGAATTCTACTCGGTCAAGACCAGCGGCGAGAGCTGCCGGGTGCAAGGCGGGAATGTGTTCGGCAACTAGCCTCGGCAGTGACCCGCCGGCGATTCCGGCCGCGTGACCCGGCTTTCGGAATCTCCTGGAAATGGTGGCCGATGGCATTCCTTGCAGCAGGCAAACGAGGCGGCCGAGTGGACCGCCCCGTTCGCGACCGGCGTGATCGGTGCTGTTTGAGACTGCTTTTGTTCTGGATCGGCCTTCCGCTGTGTCCCGCCCGCCACGGTTGAGGAATAGGCTCGCAGCGACCGCGCGAAAAAAGCGCCGGTTTCGGGGTGACAAGCCGGCCAATAATGGCGACAATCCATGGAATCAGTGTCATTCGAATCCACTTTGGGAAAAATTGTTCGTGATCGCATCACGCACCTTCGCCTTGACGATGGCCGCGATCGCCGCAAGCGTCGTGCTGCAGCCTTCGCGTGCGCAGGCGCAGTGGTGGGGTTCGCGCGCGCCGGCCGATTTCGAGGAATGCGCCGACATCGCCGAGAAGGCCGCGACCAAAGAAGCCAGGACCGCGGCGCTGTCGGCGTGCAACGCGAAATTCGCCGGACGGCGAAAGCCCGGCGGCGGCTACAGCTATTTCGATTTCATGCAGAACCGCAATTTCGATATCGCGGGGCCTAATCCGACGCCCGAAGAGCAGAGGCATATCGACGAACAATACACCGCCTACCTCGACAGTCAGCGGCGCAGCAGCATCGCGGCGGCGTTCGCAGCGAAGCAACAGCAGCAACTTCAGGCTTCGCTGAAAAATGAAACCGAAAGGGCGCCCCTGACGACCGGCATTACCGGGAGTACCGGGAGTACCGGGAGTACCGGGAGTACCGGCAAGCCACAGCCGGCGTCGAGCGACGTCAAGCGGATGAAAACCACGAGCTGCGCGCCGCATTCCTTCTCCTGCGAATGGCCGCGGCTTTCCGAAGGAATCAAGGACCTGAAGAAGGCGCTGTTCGGCTCCTCTTCGAGCAAGGCCAAGCGAAGCTAGGTCGATTTCACCTCTGCCGCTTGCGGGGAAGCATGGGCTGCCTCCGGTGGCCGTCCTCGAATAGCGAGCGGATAAGTTCTTATCGCGAACCTGCGTTTGATGACGCCGGGGATCACCTCAACGGCTCCTTCGGGGCTGATGAGGATCGACCGCACGGTCGCCTTTGCCGTTTGCAAAACCGAAGCGAACGACGCTCACACAGACTGCCAGTCTGGCCTGCGAGCAAGGCCATGTTCTTCGACGGCACTGCAGCAACTCAGGGATCATCCGGGAAGATGCGACTATAGTCGCGTCTTCCCTGAGCATGGCCCGACAAAGCATAAATCGAATTTTAGAAACGGCAGGAGTTTAATTTGCAGACCGGGGGGTTACATGGTGGGGGTGGCCGGATCTGCTTTGCCGCTGCGTATTGTTGATGACTTTGCAGGGCCTGGCACGTTAACGTGAGAGCATATTCCGGAACGAACGGGTGTCGCCTTCGCGTATCTCATGCATGAAACCCAAAAGGAGAACATCATGACCAAGTTCGGGCTGATTGGAGCGACGGCACTTTCGCTCACGCTCGCGGCCCCGGCTATGGCGCGCGACATCCACCCTGCCAAGGGCGCGACGCAGAGCGCCCCTGTCAATGCATACGCATCGGCGGACCCACGCCTCCCCGTCCAGGATGCTCTCCGATGGGGTTACAGCCAGGGATACAGCAATTACCCTTCGGGCTGGGGCGGTCTCTACGGCGACGGCCGCTACCCCGGCAACACTATCTCCAACCCCAATCACCCCTTCTGAAAATTCTGTGCGGGGATTTGGTCCAGCAGCGTCCGATCAAATCCCTCGCTTGCCGTATTGGCCGGACCAGTCGGATCACGGGTAATAGAAGTTATCGAGACAGCAGGCGGCCATTTCCGCTCATGATCGGAAGTTGACCTTCGCAGTCTCAAGCAACCGCGAAGGCTGCGTGAACATGGCTGCATGAAAAAGCCCCGGGCGCTGCCGGGGCTTCTTGAGTCATTGGAGCTGGAGCAATCAGTATCTCGCGACCACCGGACCGCCGAACCGATAATTGATGCCGGCGCGGACCACGTTGTCGTCCAGCGGCACCGAACCGCGAGTGCCGGGTCCCAAATTCAGCGTGTTAAAACCCGGGCTGTCAAACTTCATGTAGAGCCACTCGAACTTGGCCGACCAGTTGGGCAAAAAACCCCATTCGAGGCCGCCACCGGCCGTCCAGCCACTGCGGGTGCTGGACGATGAGACGATGAGCGCGTTGGTGCCAGTGTCCTTGACGCTGGCCGTTACGCCTGCCCCGGCGTAGCCGCCAGTGCCGTAGAACAACAGGTTGTTGACGGCGTATCCGAGGCGAGCCCGAGCCGTTACGAGCCAATTTTCCTTGGTCGAACTCGCGAAGGCCGGATTGCCAACGAACGGTCCATCATCGGGGTTGGTGCCGATCTCGCTGACCCAGGACGCGTCGCCTTCCACGCCGAAGACAAAGCTCGACATCTGCCAGTTATAACCAAACGTGCCGCCGACCAGACCGCCCTTGACATTGTAACCACGCGTATAGGCGTCTCCGAACGGATCGATGTGGTTGCTCGTCCCCAAAGATCCGCCACCGGCCACACCGATATAGAAGCCGGTCCAGTCGTAGATCGCGACGGGAATGGGCGCCGCCTTCATCGGCAAATCAGCCGCTGAAACAGCCGTCGGAGCGAGAACCAAAGCAGTGATTGCGCCCAGCAAAATATGTTTTGTCATGACTTAGAATCTCCACTGGAGGCCGGTCGAGACCCCGGCGAGGGTGGGGCCGACCCAGCAATGCGGTTGGGAAACCAGGCCGCCCGATGCGCCGAAGGCCGAGTGACAGTCGGTGGTGACGCCGTGTCCGCCGGCGCCCAGATCGTAGTGGGCGTTCGGTCCGTTGATGGTCGCCGCCACCGCGGTGTACCAGGTCAGGTTCGATCCGAATTTGTGCTTATAGGTCGAGGTGACCATGTCTGCCGCGTTGTCGTTTGCAAAAGCGGTCAAGCCGCAGCCAGCGCCGCAGTCGGTGCCCAGCGAGCCGGGAATCGGAGTGGCGGTCGGCACAGAATTATGCTGTCCGGGATCGCCGTTGCCCTTGAACGCGTGCGCCCAGCCGAAGCTGGCGCTGTCTTGCGGCGTCAATTCCTGGGTCAGGAACGCCCAGGTGCCGTTTCGGGTGCGCTCGTTCTGGAATTGAATGAGCGGGCTCACATAGCGGTGCATCATTTCGAAGATGCCGCCGACCGTGGTCTTGGTCGAGAAGGTATACAGCGCCGCCACCTTGAAGGCGTCTTCGTCCGCGACATCCGCGTTGAAGGCGGCCAGCTGAGCGGCATTGGGGAAACATCCCGCGCCCCCTACCGGGCAATTGACGAGCTGGAAGGTCGTTTGGGCGGAAGATCCGACTGCGTAGATGCCCGAGATGTCGCTCTGCCGGTTGACGTTGGTGTGCCGCTCGTAGGCCACGGTGGCGTAGAACGGTCCGTTGGTGTAGCTCAAATTGGCGCTGTAGGCGTTGCTAAACGCGCCGTCGTTACAGCCATTCGGAAAAAGTCCGCCGCTGGTGGGATCGTTGCCGCCGGCGCAATCGGATCCTCCTGCGGGGATATTGTCGCTGATGGTGCTGCGGTTCTGGCCCGGCGAGAACAACGCATTGAACTGGAATCCGGCGATCGTCGGCGATTCGTACCAGATCGAGTGATCGAGCCGGCCGCCGAATTCGACGCGGTTGTCGCCGCCGGTATTGCCCATGACGACACGCATGTCGCCGATCTGGCCCGCGAACGGATTGAAGCCGCCGGTGGAGTTTTCGTAGGGCGCGGTGGTCTTGCCGATCTTGATGGCGCCGAACTCGGGCGATGCAAAGCCGATGTAGGTGTTGCGGTTGAACAGGGAGCCGTTGGTGTTTTCGCTGACCTGGCTGTTGGTCTGCTTCAGGCCGGGCGTCGAAGAAACGTCGAAGCCGACTTCGAGCTGATAGACGAAGTTAGCCGGAAAGTTGGGGAGATTCTGGAAGCCGCGGACACCGAGATAGGAGCTGTTCGACGAAATCGCCGGCATCCAGCCGAAATTTCCGGCCGGGAAAGGCTCGCTTCCACCAGTAAAGGCGGGGTTGGTGTCAATATTTCCTCCGAAGGCTTTCGTCGTATCGTCGACAGAAAGGTCGATGTTGCCGTACCCCGTGATCTCGCCGCCCGGGGTGTAGAAGGTGAGCGGGTTGCCTTTCTTGTGCTCAAGAAACCCGTGGCCGTTGACGTCGATTTCGGGCGCCGTGAGCGACCGCGGCGGGGTGGGCGTAGCCGTCATGCTGGCGGCGCGCGCGGCGGGGGTATTAGCAACCGGCGCGGTGCTCCTGGCAGACTCACCCTTGTTCAGCCGCGCCCTGAGATCGGCATTTTCCTTGGCGAGCCTCTTGTTGTTCTGCTCGATCGCATCGAGCCGCGACAACACGTCGTCGAGCTTGTCCGCATATGCGGGAATGGATTGAGTAGCGACCCCCACGGCCGCAATGGCCACGCCCAGTGCAAACTTCTTCATCGTCATCCCCCGTAGAACGACCCCTGGAAAGAGCCGGTAACAAACTGACTGCGTTGGTTAATGCCGTCAATGTGATCAGCTAGGGGCCAAAAATATCGCAAGTGCGAAGATCTTCGGACGTCGATTGCTTAAAGATATGGCATGTCAATGACATACTGCGGTGCAACACTCATGTTGCTGCGCGGGAAACATTGTGTCATTTTCGCAACGATTAGGAATAATGTATACCAATAGAAATATTGTATACCAACTCGCGGGAACTGGACCTTCGCCAAGTCGAGAGACGGCGCGTAGCGGAACTGGAGGCGGGCGGGTCTTTCGTTGAGGCACCGGCTGCCCAAAGATCGCCATCGCCCGACGAGTGGGCAGCACGCCGCAACGCTCCGTTCGCAACAATAAGAAACCCGGATGCTTGCGGTCGCTACCGCCGATTCGACAGCAGTGTTGGAATCAAAGCCGGCGATGATCGCCGGTTATGTGTCAGACCGTGTCTGATCGAATTTGCTCCGGCGTCAGCGCCGGCGAACCCTGGCCCGCGGCTTCCGCGCGCTTGATCAGCGCGACGATGCGGCGCGACAGCGGCACCTGCAGCTGCCTGCGGTCGGCGATTTCGGTGATGACGCCCTGCAGATAATCGATCTCGGTGCGCCGGCCGCGCTGCAGATCTTCTGACATCGACGAGCGCGCTTGCGGATCGATCTTCATCGCCCGCCCCAGCGCCATGTCGAACATCGCGTCCGGCAGCCGCAGCAGATGCGGCGCCCAGCCTGCCGGGATCGGCGTCAACGACACTGGCCTGATGCCCTCGGCCCTGATCGCCGTCAGCCCTTCGGCGATCTGGTCGGCGAACAGCCTGCGCCACGGGCGCTGCGCGAGCTGCTGGCGCAGCGGCAAACCGGAAAGCGCGTTGAGCGCGTTGTTGAGATTGAGGAGCAGCTTGCCCCATTGCACGCCGGCGATGTCGCGCGTGGCGCGCATCGTCAGTCCCGGCACCGCAAGCCGGGCCGCGCTGTCGGCAGCGTCCGCTTCGATCACGATATCGCCCGAGGTGGCGCGGTGAAATCGCCCCTCGCCGGCAGCGATCACGTTGAACGGCACCATCGCCGCCAGCACGACGTGCCCGGGCAATCGCTGGCGCAGCACCGCCGCATTGCCGATGCCGTTCTGCAAGCTGACGACCACGGCATCGGACGGCGCATGCCGCGCAATCACGTCGGCGATCTCTGCCGTATCGGCGCTCTTGACGGTGACCAGCACCACCCCGGCGTCGGCGAAAACCGCGGGATCGTCGGACAGCGTCAACCGGTTCGCCGCGACGTGCCGCTGCGAGTCCTCGAAGCTGGTCAGCGTCAGCCCATGGCCTTCGATCTCCTCGATCACGCGCGGACGCGCCAGCAACGCGACGCGACGACCGGCCGCCGCACACATGCCGCCGACAAAGCAGCCGATGCTGCCAGCCCCGGCCACGCCGATCGGTCGATCCAGCATCATCCCGCCATCCTTCTGCCAGAAGCCATTCGATAGCAGACTTTACCGCGCGCCGCCTCTCGACGCACCGCAAGCTTGTGGCGGCTCGCCTTGTAAGCGTCATACCGCGCCGATATGTTTCGCGAAGGCGGGGCGAGCACTCGGCAGGAGATGACGATGGGCTTACTCGATATACTCAACGGAATGCAGAACGGTCCGCGCGGTCCCAGCAATCCGAGCCCGTCATCGGGCGGCGGGATGTCGCCGATGACCATGGCGATCCTGGCACTGCTGGCCTACAAGGCGGTCAAGCACTTCGGCGGCAGCCAACCCGGCGCAGCACCAGCGCCGGCGCCCGGCGGCGGAATGGCCGGCGGTGTTGGCGGCGGTCTGGGTGATATTCTCAAGGGCGGACTGGGCGGCCTGCTCGCGGGCGGCGCGGCCGGCAGCGTCATCAGCGGCGGATTGGGCGACCTGCTCAGGCAATTCCAGCAGAGCGGCCACGGCGACACCGCCAATTCATGGGTGAGCGCGGGCCCCAACAAGCCAATTTCGCCCGGCGATCTCGCCACCGCGCTCGGCGCCGATCAGATCAACGGCTTGATGGCGCAAAGCGGCCTGTCGCGCGAGGAACTGTTGAGCGGCCTCAGCCAGCAACTGCCCGAGGTGATCAACCATTTGACGCCGGACGGACGGCTGCCGACCGAGAGCGAATTGGCGGGCCGGCTTTGAGGCGGTCAACTTCAGCTTTTTGAAACCCTGCTTTTTTCAGAAAAGGACGACTGCGATGTTGCATATCATTATCGTCGGCTTCGTCGCGGGGATTATCGCGCGGCTGCTTTCGCCGGGCCCGAACAATCCCAGTGGATTCCTCCTGACCACGGCGCTCGGCATCGCCGGAGCGTTTCTGGCGACCGCCGTCGGCCAGAGCATCGGCCACTACGACCCCGGTCAGGGCGCCGGCTACATCACCTCGACGATCGGCGCTCTGGTGGTGCTGTTGATCTGGAACAGGCTGGTGGCGAGCCGCGTGATTTC
>NZ_SSNA01000010.1 GCF_004799445.1 Bradyrhizobium sp. | reverse complement strand
CAACGGCCTTGAGTTCGCTCAAGACGAGATCACGGTTTCAACCGGCGCGAAGCAAGTCCTCTATAATGCCATGATGGCTAATCTCGAGCCAGGCGACGAGGTCATCATCCCAACGCCACAACTATCCTAGGACAACAAATCAATAAGAAGGGTTGAGCGCCCCCTCCCGGAGCCTGCTTCCGAACTGATAAGCTCTCTACGCTGTTTGCGTATGAACGGCTGCTTTGCGCCAAACGCAGACATCAACTGTCGCGACTGCGACGTCCGTTCACTCGCCGGGCCTGAATCCGATCGACAGGTCTTCGCCAAGTTCAAGCACTTATCGCGCAAGGCCGCCGCGCGCTCGTCTGAAACCATCTACGTTACGATCGGCGAAATCCTCCGAGCATTTACGCCCACCGAATGCGCCACTGGCTATGCTCAATCCTAAAAACCATCATACTCTAGTCTTCGTCCGGCTCGCGCACGACCGGCGGTTCGTCGGCGCGGTCCTCGTCGTCCTCGTCCTCTTCGTCTTCATCAGGATGATCTCGGGGCGGCACCGTGTTGCCCATGATCACGAAGGGACTCCAGTCGATCAACCTGGTGGAAAATTCCTCGGGGATGTGTGGGGTCATGTTGTTGCTCCTCCCAGGCAAGGCATCATCGAAGCAGTCGCGCCGTGTTAGCGGCGGCCTCAGCCAGCATCGCATTCAACTGTGACTTGGTGAGTTCCTTAGGCTGCCTCACTACTGGCTTGCGCGTAGACACAACCTTATGAACCGGGCGAACAGCACTGGCTTTCGCTTCGGCACCGACACGATCTTGGGTTTGGCGGTGGGCGGCTTGTGGCCGCGCTTCAAGCCCATGCGCAGCAACTTGGCGCACACCGCGTTGCGGCTGTGCCCTAGTCGAGTGGCGATCTGCGCGGCGCTGTGGCCGCTGGCCCAGAGTTTTTTGAGGAGTGCAACGCTGGCGGCATCCCACATGGGATATCACCTTACACCCGACGGGCGAAAAATCGCAACTCAGCTCTTAAAGCGCATCCGGCGCGCTGCCTACTTCGCCTTCACTGCATCTGAGGCCAACGAATGTGCCATCCCTTGAACTTCATCTGATTGGTACTCACCGGTGTCGGCAGACGGTCCGGCATGGCGAATATTGTCCGGCTCCGGTGACACGGGACCAAACCGTTTTATGTCGTCGGGATCGGCAAGGCGATAGAAAGTATAAAAGCTCTGCGTCGGTTCGAACAAAACTGTTACGCCGCTCTCTAAAACCTCCACCACTGTGAAGTCATCTTCGGTCGGCTGCTTCATCATCTGGCAGCTCCCTTAGTCGTACCAATCCTTCCGATCACGCGGCAGCGTCTTGGCCTCCTCGAACAGCTTTCCGCGCGCATAACCCATCGAGACCGCAGCCCGCAGTGTTTCCAGTTCGGTTTCGAGAAAGGCGTTGGCGACGATCAGCGCCTTGACGACTTCCGCCAGCATCCATTTCATCGTTAGGTCAGCAGCGCTGGCTTGAACAGCACCATCGCTGGTGACACACTTTACACTATCGGGGATCGTTGGCCCGACACATTGGCAACGCACCGGACGCCTCATTGAGGCCGTGCGTCCCATGGCAAGGCAGGTACGGCTACGTTCGAGCACCGCTCGACGCAGCACACCTCCACGCAAACGCAACGCAACGGCGAGCCGTCGAGGGGAACCTTGGCGGCTTTTGCGTGTGTCCAGATTTGCGCACAGAAACGGCCGCGGCGCGGACTGCGTGCCGAGGCCGCTTGTGTCGGAACTCCCGGCTGGGTGGGACCTCGGGGAGAAGTCGGCCAGCCGAGGTTCTTGCACTCGGATATGAGGTAGGCCGCCCTTAGCCGCGATCTTTGTTGGCCTTGGGCGGTCGCTTCGGCTCGGGTTGCGTATTGCGGACGGCCTCGGTCAGCATCTCGCGCAGCTGGGCCTTGGTCTTCGGCGGTTCCCGCGTAAAGGTCTTTGTCCATGTGGCCATGAACGCTATGTGGGGATGCCGGAGGGAGAATTAAAGCCTGCTGGGGACCGCTAAAGTCAGCAGATCATGTCCGCTATGGTGCGCACAACGGACCTACCTCGGACATCGCGCCATGTCCGAGAAGTGCCAATAACAGCCGTTTTCGGACCTGATCATCGCCGCACGCTCGCGTGAGCACGGCCGGGCCGTGTACCACACGTGCATGGTTGACTTCGACACCAGTTACTCGGCTCTGCAGCGACGCGACCCGTCCCTGGACGGTGTGGTGTTTGCGGCGGTCAAGACGACCGGTATCTATTGCCGACCTGTCTGCCGAGTGCGCACGCCACTTGCGCGAAACGTTCTTTTCTACCCAAGCGCAGCTGCAGCGGAACGCGCTGGATACCGGCCGTGCTTCCGTTGCCGACCTGAAACGGCCCCCTTCTGCCCGGCCTGGAAGGGCACGCGGACCACGGTCGAGCGCGCTTTGGTCCTGATCGAAGCCGGGGCTCTCGACAAGGACAGCGTCGCTGCATTGGCCGCTCGCCTCGGAATAGGGGCTCGCCACCTATCGCGGCTGTTCGCGGAACATCTCGACGCCTCACCTGCGCAAGTGGCTCAATCGCTTCGCATCCAGCGCGCCAAGCGCCTCCTCGACGACACGGACCTGCCCATCTCGGTGATTGCCGAGCGCGCCGGATTTAGAAACCCCCGTCGGATGACCGCCGCATTTGTCCAGGTCTACGGGCGACCGCCATCCGCATTGGTCGAGGCAAAACGCAACTCAGACAGCCGACGACGCACGCCGCATGCTCGGGTCACCAATGGTTCTCAATCCGCATAATCATGAAGTCAGAGGATAAATCGATGCCAGACCGTATCGCGAGCAAAAACTATGGGACCGTGACCGCCGATAGGCGGCAAGAGATGACAGGTCTCGAGTTTGTTCAGGGGCTTGCCGACGGGACGCTGCCTCTTAATATGATAGCCCAGACCCTGGGCTATGACGTGACCGAGGCGGTGAGCGGGCGCGTCGTCGTCACCGCTGTGCCGACTGCTGCACTCCTCAATCCGGCGGGCACCGTGCACGGCGGTTTCACCGCCACATTGCTTGATAGTTGCATGGGGCTGGCGGTCCAATCCACATTGGAGAAGGGCGTTAGCCAAACCACTCTCGAGTTCAAGATTTCGCTCGTGCGCCCCATCACGCCGGAGACCGGCCTGATCAAGGCAGAGGGAGTGGTCTTGAACCGCGGGCGCCGGATCGGCACAGCCGAAGGACGGGTCACCGATGACAAAGGGCGGTTGCTCGCCCACGGCACGACGACGTGCCTCATTTTCTAATGTCGGTGCTCCCATTCCTGCTTGTTCCGAACGAAATAGGTGAAGCCACGCAGAAGCCGGTTGCGGTCGGACATTTTGGCCGCTTTGGGTCATTCGCGCCGTTTGACGGTCGGCCGCTCACTTCCGGTCTTCCCCCGGAGACGGACATCTTCAGACCCGGTCGGCGTGTCTCAAAAGTGCCAAATTGAGCCGGCTCTATCTCGGGCTTGTCATGCAAAGCGGGCTCAACGTTAAAGCGTCGGCATCACTCTTACCTATTCACGCCGGTAGTCGAAGTATCCGCCGGGTTCTCTTTTCCTCCCGATTCTGGAATGACGGTCTCTTTCATAGTTGTGGATGGCATGTTGGGCTTGTAGTTCGCGTCAGCGTTTTCGGCCTTAATCGCTTTGCAGTCGAGGGAATAGACCATTTCACCTTTCCCCGTTTGTCCTATCGGAGGACAATCACGAAGAGCATCGCTGTTTTGTGCAAATGCCGGTGACGATAGAAACAGTATTACGGTTGCCAATCTGTGCATAAATCCCTCCCAAAAACGATTGTGTGGGACCACAACAGACTCCGACGCGACTGGTTCCGGTCCGCCTAACGGTATCGGCGAAAACCTTAGCCGGAGCGGACCTAATTCAATAAATATTGGGAGGTGAGTATTATTGACCATCCTGTAAGAACGGCCTTGGATGCAGGCTCGCCTGCGGCAAGACCACCGTCAACCAAATCAAACGGCAACGCCACGAAGTATGTAATTTCGGACATGGCACATCTACTCGGTCATACCAATCGCAGTCGCGCAGCCCGGTTTTAAACTTGCCGCATGGCTAATGTATTTCTACGGTGACCTTCTCGGTGCAACGGCATAAGTCGCATTCAAAGGAGCGTATGTCGACACCGTCTTTCTCCGAAACGACACCTTTAAGCGTCATCGGTCCGTGGCATTTGGGGCATGGCGGCCGTTCAATTTCAATGAGACCGGGATCGGCTACGAGAGACTGTGGCATGTGTTGCGCGCCTCTGATCAG
>NZ_SSNA01000001.1 GCF_004799445.1 Bradyrhizobium sp. | reverse complement strand
CCACCGAGCCGACATATTGCTTGCCCTTGGGATCGGCGGGGTCCTCGTCATACAGCACCACGCGCTGCGCCACCGGGGCGACCTGATCGCTCGACGATGGCTGGCCGACGCGATCGGGGATCTTCGGTTTGGTCAGCGGCGCGCCGGTATCCTTTGGCGCCTCGACCACCGTCTGCTGCGACTTGAACAGGCCGCTCACCGTGGTCACCGCCGACTTGCCCCACAGGATCGCGGCACCGACCAGGATCAGAACGAGACCGACCGCGATCGCGCTCTTGAACGGAAACACCGCGCCCGAGCGCCCGCCCTTTTTCGGCTCGCGGCCGCGCTCCTGCGCCGGGCGCGGGCGCGGCACGGGAGTTTGCGACGGCGCGTAGCGTTCGGCTTCCTCGATGGAATCCTCGTACGAATAGGGCGCGTCGGGATCGGCGCCCCGGTTCTCCATGTTCGGCTCGAGCCGGTCGAATTCCGGCGAGGGCGAGGGCACGTTGGCATAGGTTTTCCGCGCCGCGCGGTTGGCCTGCGCCGCGGCGCGGCCGAGATCGTCCGCGTCGGCGGCGATGTCGCGGAAGCCGCGCACCCCCGGCGCCTGCGGCGCGGTGTTGTCGGGGCCGCGGCGCGGTCCCCCGGTCCGCTCGCGGGTCGGCGGCAGCTGCGGATCCTGCATCGGGACTTGCGGCGGGCGCGGCGGCGCGTCGGGGCGAAGGTTGCGTGGCGGGCGCTGGTCCGGAAACTCCGGCCGGTCTTCCTGCCCGAGCGGCGACCGCGGTTGCGACGCCGTTGGCGGCCGCGGACGCGGCGGCTGCGACGAGGGCGGCGGCGCCGGTTCGCCCGGGCGCGTCGGCGGACGGGTGTTGGCGCGGAACGAATCGCCGGCACGGGCGCCGGAGCGCGAAGCATCCCCGGCGCGGGAAGCGTCCCGCGCGCGCTGAGCGGCTTCCGATTCCACCTTGCGCACGGCCTCTTCCAGCGACAGCCGCTCGCGGGTGATTTCGGATTCGCTCAAGGGCGGCTCGACGCTGCGCAATTGCGCGATCAACGCCGCGCGCGCCCGTTCATAGAGCGCACGGCGGCTCTCGCCGGGAGCACTGGGATCCAGTCCGGCGATGGCGCGGGCAATCAGCGGGTAGTAATCAGCCATCTGTACTCAACAATGCAGGCTTTCCGGTAACATCTCGTTAAGCCTCGAACGGGTTCTGGACCAGAATAGTATCCTCGCGTTCCGGGCTGGTGGAAAGCAACGCGATCGGGCAGCCCACCAGTTCTTCGACCCGGCGGACATATTTGATGGCCTGCGCCGGCAAATCCGCCCAGGAGCGGGCGTTGGCGGTCGGCTCCTTCCAGCCTTCGATGGTCTCGTAAACCGGCACCACCCGGGCCTGGGCGCCCTCGCCGGCCGGCAGGTGGTCGATTTCCTTGCCGTCCAGCACGTAGCCGGTGCAGACCTCGATGGTGTCGAAACCGTCGAGAATATCGAGCTTTGTCAGCGCCAGGCCGTTGATGCCGCAGGTCCGCACGGTCTGGCGCACCAGGACCGCATCGAACCAGCCGCAGCGCCGCTTGCGCCCGGTGTTGACGCCGAATTCCTTGCCGCGGCGGCCGATCTCCTCGCCGATCGCGTCGTGCAATTCGGTCGGAAACGGGCCCTGGCCTACCCTGGTCGTATAGGCCTTGCAGATTCCGAGCACATAGCCGACCGCGCCCGGGCCCATGCCGGTGCCGGTCGCCGCCTGCGCCGCGACCGTGTTGGACGAGGTGACGTAGGGATAGGTGCCGTGATCGACGTCGAGCAGCGCGCCCTGCGCCCCCTCGAACAGGATCCGCTTGCCCTCGCGCCGCTTCTGATCGAGCAGCCGCCACACCGTTTCCCCATAGGGCAGAAGCTGCGGCGCCAGTGCGGTCAGTTCGCGCAGGATGCCGGCGCCGTCGATTTCTTCCAGCTTAAGCCCGCGGCGCAGCGCGTTGTGGTGCGCCAGCAGGCGGTCGATCTTGTGCGGCAGGGTGTCGAGATCCGCAAGGTCCATCAGCCGGATCGCGCGGCGGCCGACCTTGTCTTCGTAGGCCGGGCCGATGCCGCGCCGCGTGGTTCCGATCGCGGTGATCGCGCTTGCGGATTCCCGGATCGCATCGAGATCGCGATGCAGAGGGAGGATCAGCGTGACATTCTCGGCAACGCGAAGATTTTCCGGGCTGACGGCGACGCCTTGCGCCCGCAGCTTCGCCACCTCGTCGAGGAAGGCCTGCGGATCGAACACCACGCCGTTGCCGATCACAGCCAGCTTCGAGGGCCGCAGCACGCCGGAGGGCAGCAGCGCCAGCTTGTAGGTCTGGCCGTTGATGACGAGCGTGTGGCCCGCATTGTGGCCGCCCTGGAAGCGCACGACGATATCGGCCTGCTCCGACAACCAGTCGACGATCTTGCCCTTCCCCTCGTCGCCCCACTGGGCGCCGACGACGACAACATTGGCCATTTCGCGCGAATTCCCTCTGCAACTAACTTGTTCGAGCCTGATCTCCGGGCCAACGCTTCGCGTTTGTCCCGAGGAAAAACCGGTCCCCATCCCGAGTAAGGTCCGAGGGGATGCTTTTTCCGGATCATGCGCCCAGCCTAAATCACGGCCGGGGCCGGTCGCATGCGAGGCACACAATCGGATAAAGGAAGCGGGCTAGCGACGCAAGCAAGAAGGCGCCCGCGCCCGTCCCAAGGGGCACTTCAACCCATTGATATCCCCCGAAAATTTGAACCGGAGGGCCGGGTCCGGTGGAGCCGCCCGGGCGACCGCCCGGGATGGCCGGCGAGGCGGCCAGGGCGGGCAACCCGGCGCGCCCTTTGTTATCGAGCCTTCAGGACAAAAATCGACGGCGTTTTTCCCAGGGAACCGGGGCGAGCGGCGCGCGGACGGCAAGACAGGCGTCGCGCGCTTGCCTTTTCAGCGATCCCGCCAGTGCCAGAACCGGCCGCGATGGGAGTTCGAATCGAGCCGGGCTTTTTGCTCGTCACTCAGCGTGGCGTAAAGCGCCTCCAGCGCGGGCCGCACCGTCCGGACCGCCTGCAGCATCGCGTCCATGCGCTTTTCCATGGCTTCGGTTCGACCGATGATGGTCTCGGGAATATCCGCCAGACATGCGTCCCGCGTGATGTCCGCGGCCTTGGCCGATGCCGCCTTGAATTCATCGAATTGGGGACGCTGCGCGTCGGTCGGTTTGATCAATTCCGCGAGCCGATCGGCGCTCCACAGCGAGAAGCCGGTTTCCGCCGAACTGCACGCACCGCCGCCGTTGCGACTGCCCATCATCCAGGACCCCATCATGCCGCGCGTCGCCCCCGATCCGGGACCATAAGGCTGGGCGGTAGCAGCGGCGAGCAGCGCGGCCACACCCAGCGCCGCCGATGCGATCACGACAACTCCGAATTTTGCGGCCACAGCCTTCCTCCGTTCAAGGAATCCGTTCGTCTGCCTCGCACCATTTTTTCAAAGCTCGTCAGTTCTGCAGTTTGGCGGAACAGGTGGAGATGCCGAACGCCGTGTAGGCAGGGCAATAGGCAAAAGTCGCGGTCAGCAATGGCACGACGCCGATCCAGCCAATCCAGTTCCAGCCGGTTTGAGGGAAACCAAGCGGAATAGCGAATGCGATCAGCAGAAGTCCCACCACGAACCGCGCAATCCGGTCGGCCGATCCAACATTGCTCATGACCCGTCATCCTTTCGAGATTTTGCGCTCGCAAGAATATGGGGCTGCGTCAACGGCTCATTGATGTGGGTCAAACCCGAACGTCGGAGCCGCGCAGATATTGGCAAGGCTACAATATGGAGAAAGCCGATGCCGCGAAATTTCGACGCTGTCGCCATCGGCTCCGGACTTGGCGGCCTGACCGCAGCGGCATTGTTTGCCCGCGCCGGCCACAAGGTGCTGGTACTCGAACGCAACCAGGGTTTTGGCGGCGCCGCCACGGTCTATCATCACGGCGCGCTTGCCATCGAAGCATCGCTGCATGAGATCGACGGGCTCGACGCCAGCGATCCCAAGGCACCGATCCTGCGCGCGCTCGGCATCGATCGCGACATCTCTTTCGTCGACGTCGGCGACCTGCATGAGGTGAGAAGCCCGCTGTTCGAAAAACCCTTCGTGATGCCGCACGGGTTCGATGCCGCGCTCGCGGCGAGCAAGGCGCACTTTCCGCAACAGGCCAGGGGCATCGAGCAATATTTCGAGCGCATCGACGCGGTTCGGCAGGCGGTCGCCATGATGAGCGAGCATCAGGATGACCGCAGCTGGTGGCTCTGGAACGCGCCGACATTGCCGTGGCGGTTGTGGCCGTTGATCCGCGACCGTCACGCGACATTCGGCGAGGTGTTTGGCCGGCTGTTCGGTGACAACGAGGCGGTCAAGCTCGCATTGGCGTCGAACCTCGGATACTACACCGACGACGCCGACACCATGCCGTTCATCCATTTCGCTGTCCCGCAGGCGTCTTATCTCACGGGGGGCGGCCACTATATCCGCGGCGGCTCGCAGGTGCTCAGCGACAGGCTGGTCGCCATCATTCGCGAAGCCGGCGGCATGGTCGAGGCCGGCCGCGAGGTCGAGACCATCCTGCTGGATGGCAACCGCGCGCGCGGCGTCCGGCATCGCGCGCGCAAGACCGGCGAGGTCGAGGAGGAACTCGCGCCGATCGTGTTCGGAAATGCCGCGCCGGATGTTCTGGCAACCATGCTGCCGGACGACAAGCGCGCAACGTTCATGTCGCGTTACCAGGGCCGCCGTCGGTCGATCTCGCTGTGGACGATGTCGCTCGGGCTGAACCGGCACTCGCACGACTTCGGAGTCCGGCGTTATTCGACCAGCATCCTGCCGTCATGGCTCACCACTCTGTCGGGGTTTCGCGACGCCGCCGCTGTGCTGGGCGAGGATAAGGAAGACCGGATCACGCCCTATGGCTTTGTCGCCTACGACCAGATCGATTCCGGACTCAATCCCGATGGCCCTTATCTTGCGGCCCTGGTCGGCCTCGATCGGGTTCAGAACTGGACCGGTCTGACGCCAGAGGCCAAGCACGCGCGCAAGGAGCGCTGGATGGATCGCATCGTTGCCGATCTCGACCGGCAATTCCCCGGCATCGCCGGAGCCATCATCCATCGCGAGATGTCGACGTCGGAGACGTTCCAGCAATACCTCAATACGCCCGGCGGTTCGCTCTATGGCTTCGCGCCGGAATCGCGCGGATTCATGCCGCTGGCCGCCACTGCGATCGACGGCTTGTACCTTGCCTCGGCCTTCACCGGCGGCGGCGGTTTTACCGGCGCGATCCTGGGCGGAGGCTGGGCCGCCCGCGCGGCCATGCGTGCGGACGTCTGAACATCAAATCCAGGGCGCCCATCGGCAGGTTTGATCCTGCTCAAGAACCAAACGTGCAAAGCTGATCGACTGAATACCAATCGCTGCAACGGGGAGGAAATTCGTGGCTAGCATCGAAGCGATACCCGGCTCCGCCGCCGCCGGGGTCCCACCGGCGGCAAAGCCGGGCTGGCTACGATCCAACTGGGGCGTCCTGCTCGCGGTAGCAGCGCTCGTCACGGTGATTCTCTTGCCGACGCCGGAAGGTCTTTCGATCGCCGGGCAGCGGATGCTGGCGATCCTGGCTTTTGCCGTCATCGTCTGGATGACCGAAGCGCTCGATTATGCCGTCTCGGCCGTCGTCATCGCCGCGCTGATGGCGTTTCTGCTCGGCCTCTCGCCGAATCCGGCCAATCCCACGGTGCTGCTCGGCACCAGCGCGGGTCTCGGCCTCGCCTTCAGCGGCTTTGCCAACACCGCGCTGGCGCTGGTGGCTTCAGCCCTGTTTCTCGCCGCCGCCATGACGGCGACCGGGCTCGACAAGCGTATTGCGCTTGGAATTCTCGCCCGTGTCGGCGTCGAGGTGCATCACGTTGTGGTTGGAGCGATTCTGGTCGGCTTCGTGATGGCGTTTCTGGTCCCCTCCACCACCGCGCGCGTCGCCTGCCTGGTGCCGATCACGCTCGGCATCATCGCCGCTTTCGGCGTCAACAAAAAGGGCGCCTTCGCCGGCATGCTGATGATCACGACGGTACAAACCGCTAGCATCTGGAACGTCGGCATCAAGACCGCCTCGGCACAGAACATGGTCGCGATCGGCTTCATCGAGAAGACGCTGCAAAAATCCATCACCTGGCTGGAATGGTTCATCGCCGCCGCCCCCTTCGGCATCCTGATGTCGATCGCACTTTATTTCGTGATGACACGGATGATGCGCTCCGAGGTCAGGCAACTCCCGGGAGGCCGCGAACAGATCCGCAAATCGCTCGCCGAACTCGGGCCCATGAAGGCGTCTGAAAAAAAGCTGCTCGCGATATCGCTGACGTTGCTCGGGTTCTGGAGCACCGAAGGCGTGCTTCACAGTTTCGACACCTCGTCGACCACGCTGGCCGCGGTGGCGCTGATGTTCCTGCCGGGAATTGGAATCATGACCTGGAAGGAAGCTCAGCCCAAGATTCCCTGGGGCACGGTGGTGCTGTTCGGCATCGGCATCAGCGTCGGCACGGCGCTGCTGCAGACCAAGGGCGCTGCCTTTCTCGCCAGTCTCGCGGTCGCCGAATTCGGCCTCAAATATGCCACCTCGCTGTTCGTGCTGGCGGTGCTGAGCCTGTTTCTCACCTTGATTCACCTCGGTTTCGCCAGCGCGACCGCGCTCGCATCCGCGATGATCCCGATCGTCATCGCGGTGCTGCAAGGCATTGCGACACCGGGCATTAACGTCGTCGGCATGACGATGCTGCTGCAGTTCGTGGTCTCCTTCGGTTTCATTCTGGTCGTCAATGCGCCGCAGAACATGCTGGCCTATGGAACCGAGACCTTCGATGCGAAGGATTTCGTACGCACCGGCCTGGTCCTGACGGTAATCGCGCTCGCTCTGATCATGCTGCTCGGCGCAACCTACTGGCGCTGGCTCGGCTACGTCTGAGCCATGGCAGCACCCCTTGCGACGAAGAAGGCGGCCAGCGCGGTCGCCTTGCGCATGGTCGCGATGCGTCCTTCGCCATTGATGCGTGGTGAAAATCCGTGTCTGTGGGGCGGCCGGGCAAGAATCTGCCGGCCGGGTGTCACACCGGGCCGGGCCGCGGCGTCATGAACCGGGCCGAGAACCACGCCGCATGTCAGCTTCCGATCAAACCTCCGCTGCCGCTTCTCCGCTAGGCTGGCTCGCCAATCAGCCCTATCTGCTGCTCTCGATTACCGCGCTGTGCTGGGCCGGCAACGCCATCGTCGGCCGCCTCGCCGCCGGGCAAATCCCGCCGGTGACGCTGTCATTCCTGCGCTGGTCGCTGGCGTTCCTCATCATCCTTCCGATCGCCTGGAAGCATCTCAAGCACGACTGGCCGACGATCCGCGCCAGCCTCGGCACGATGGTCGCCCTCTCGCTCACCGGGATCTCGGCCTTCACCGCCATGCAATACTGGTCGCTCGAACACACCACGGCGCTGAACACCCTGCTGTTGCAGTCCGCCGCACCGCTGTTCGTCGCGGTGTGGTCGCTGTTCCTGCTCGGCGTTCGCCTGACGCTGGCACAGGCGATCGGGGTTGCGCTGTCGCTGACGGGCGTGCTGGTGATCCTGCTGCACGGCGACCTCACGGCGCTCACGGGCATTGCGTTCAACAAGGGCGACATCATCTTCACGTTGGCGCTGGTGATCTTCGGACTTTATTCGGTGTTGTCGCTGAAGCGTCCGAAAATTCACGGCCTGTCGTTCGTCGGCTTCACTTTTGGCTGCGGCGCGGCGTGCCTGATTCCGCTGTTGATATGGGAATTGGTCTCGCGCCCGGTGATGCAGCTGAATACAGCCAATCTGCTGTCGACGGCCTACGTCGCGGTTTTTCCCTCCACCGTTGCCTATCTGTGCTTCAACCGCGGGGTGCAGCTGATCGGCGCCAACCGCGCCGCGCCGTTCTTCCACGTCGTGCCGGTGTTCGGATCGGTGATGGCGATCGTCTTTCTCGGGGAACACCCGCAGCTGTTTCATGTCATCGGCTTTGTGATGGTGCTGACCGGCGTTTTCGTGGCGTCACGCAAGACCTCCGCACCATCCGGCTGAACCGGACCAGCTGCGCACCATCCGATGTTCGACGAACCGTCGTGACAGCCGATCGATAGCCAGGACATTGTAGCATTGCAGGCGCCGCACTTGTCGCGCGAGGCTGTTCCGGGACATCCTTGCCCGAAGCAATGACGATTCCCGCCCCCTCGCCGTCCGCGCACGATCCGGTCCGATGGCTCAACCATCAGCCCTATCTGCTGCTGAGCCTGACCGCGCTGTTCTGGGCCGCCAATATCGTGCTGGGGCGCCATGTCGCCGGCCACGTGCCGCCGATGACACTGTCCTGCGTCAGGTGGATCGGGGCGTTTTTCATGTTGCTGCCGTTCGCGCGGCGGCATCTCGCGCGCGACTGGCCGGTGCTGCGCGCGCGGCTTCCGCTCATGATCGGGCTGTCGACGACCGGCTTCGCCATCAACAACGGGCTGTCCTACTGGGCGTTGCAATACACCCAGGCCTTGAACGCGCTGTTGATCCAGTCGTCCGGGCCGCTATTCGTGGCGCTGTGGTCGCTGATCCTGTTCGGCGTGCGTCTGACCTGGGCCCAGTTCGCCGGCATCGCCATTTCGCTGGCGGGCGTCCTCACCATCATCCTGCGTGGCGATCTCGGAGCGCTGGCCGGCATCCGGTTCAATTTGGGCGACGTGATGTTCGCCGGCGCGGTGCTGTCGTTCGGACTGTATTCCGCGCTGATGTTGCGCCGGCCGGTGACGCATCCGCTGTCGCTGATCTGCTTCACCATGGCATGTGGCGCGATCCTGCTGTTACCGTTCTCGGTCTGGGAATACACCACCGGCTTCACGCTGAAGCTGGATACGATGACGGTCGTCACCGTGACCTATGTCGTGATCTTTCCCTCGACGCTGGCCTATCTGTTCTTCAACCGCGGCATCGCGCTGATCGGGCCGAACCGCGCCGCGCCGTTCTTTCACCTGGTGCCGGTGTTCGGCTCCGCCATGGCGATCCTGCTGCTCGGCGAGGAGCCGCGGCTGTTTCATCTGGTCGGATATGTTCTGGTGCTCGCCGGCGTGGTGATCGCGTCACGATCGGCGTCCGCGGCAGCGTAGACTTTCGTTTCCCGGACGCGGTGCCGCGTTCTCCCGGCGATGCCAGGCATCGTCCGGTCACGCTGCTCCCAGGAGCCGGGATCCACTCGTGTAACATGGGCCCCGGATCAGCAGCGCATCACGCCGCAAGAACGGCGCGCGGCGCGGCATCCGGGGAACCAGTCGTGCGCTGTTCTGCAAATCAGCCTACGCCGCGCGGACCTTGACCAGGAATTCGTCGACCGCGTGACGCAGCATTCCCGACTGTTTGTCGAGTTCGCGGGCGTTGGAAAGCACGTCCGAAGCGGCCAAGCCTGTGGCCGCCGCCGCCGTGGTAACGCCGCCGATATGGGCGCTGATCTCGCTCGAGCCGGCCGCGACCGACTGGATGTTGCGTGCGATCTCGCGCGTCGCATCGCCCTGCTGCTCGATCGAGGTGGCGATGCTGCCGGTGATCTCGCTCATCTGCGCGATGGTTTCGGTGATGCCGCCGATCGAGTGAACCGCCTCGCTGGTCGATGCCTGCATGGCTGCGACCTGGGCCGAGATTTCCTCGGTCGCCTTGGCGGTCTGGTTGGCGAGCGCCTTCACTTCGGAGGCCACCACGGCGAAGCCGCGGCCGGATTCGCCGGCACGCGCGGCCTCGATGGTCGCGTTCAGCGCCAGCAAATTGGTCTGCGCGGCGATCGAGTGGATCAGCTTGACCACCTCGCCGATCTTCTCGGCGCCGGTCGACAAGGCCTTGACGGTGGCGTTGGTGCGCTCGGCGTCCCCTACCGCCTTGTTCGCGATCTCGGTCGATCGCGTCACCTGCCGGGAAATCTCGCTAACCGAGCCTGACAGTTCTTCCGCGGCGGCCGCGACCGTTCCGACATTGTTGGAGGCGCTGTCGGACGCCGCGCCGACCGTCGCAGCGCGTGCGCTGGCGTCGCTGGCGGTAGCGGTCATCGACTGCGCCGTCGTCTGCATCCCCGCTGCCGCCGTCGCCACCGTGCTGACGATACCCTTGACGCTGCGTTCGAAGTCGCTGGCGATATTTTCCATTGCCGCGCGGCGCTCGGCCGCGGCGCGCGCTTGCGTCTCGGCCTCGAGCTTTTCGAGCCCGCGAATGCGCACGGCATTGTCCTTGAATATCTGGACCGTCGCGGCCATGGCGCCGACCTCGTCGCCGCGCTCGATACCGGGAATGTCCTGTTCAAGCGCACCGTCGGCCAGCGCCCGCATGCGGGTGCCGAGCTGATCGAGCGGCCGGCTGATGCTGCGGCCGATCAGCCAGGCGATGCCGCCGGAGACCAGGGCAATGATCAGCATGGCAAGACCGAGCGCCCAGACGACCGGCTTCAGCTTGGCGTCGAGATCGTCGAGATAGGCCCCGGTGCCGACATACATGTTCCAGCCGGGCACCGCGACGGCATAGCCGATCTTGCGGATCGGCTTTTCCTCACCGGGTTTCACATATTCATACGGCAGCAGGATCTCGCCCTTGGCCTTCACGCCATCCAATAGTTCCTGGGAGAGCTTTCGGCCGTTGGTCACCACATCCATCCGATTGGTCCCGACCTGCTTGGGATCGGGTGACAGCACCGTGATGCCGTCATATGTCGTGCCGAACAAATAGCCGGCGCCGTTGTCGTAAGTCATGGAATTGGCGCGCCGGCCGAATTCGGCGAGCGCGGCTTCCTTGGTGAGCTGTCCGGCGTCGACCTGCTTCTGCAGCCCCACCGCCATGTTGCGGGCAAGCTCCACGATGGCACGAACCTGATCGATCCGGTTGTTCAGCATCTCCCGCTGCATCAGATAACCTGCGAGAACGCCCGCGATGCAGAGGCCAAGCAGAGCGACGCCCACCAAAATTCCGAGTTTGGGGACGATCTTCAGATTGTTCAGCTTCAAGGGGACGTCTCCGGGGTGCGTGCGCAAGGCGCGCGATGGGCGGAAAATCAGTCCCTCACGATAGCGTGAAATCCCTTAGCGCTTGGTTACGAAAGCCTATCCGCGGGCGCGACGGTTGCAGGAAACTGCAACCGAATCAGGCATCTGTGGTTGCAAAGCGAGCCGAACGAGTCCAATGGCGGGAAACGGCGGCAAGCCACCGCCGTCCTAAAACGCCAGCGCCTTGGCCTGCTTCACCTGCGGCAGCGCCTGCACCTTGGCGAGCAGCTCCGCCGGCACCACGCCGTCGACCTCGACCAGCGCGATGGCATCACCGCCCGGCTTGTTGCGGCCGAGATGGAAGGTCGCGATGTTGAGCTTGGCATCGCCGAGCAGGCCGGCGAAGCGGCCGATGAACCCCGGTTTGTCCTCATTGGTGACGTAGATCATCGACTTGCCGAACTCGGCATCGACCCGGATCCCCTTGATGTCGACAAGCCGCGGCTTGCCGTCGGCATAGACCGTGCCCGACACCGAGCGCTCCTGCCGTTCGGTGGTGACGGTGACCGTGATCAGGCTTTCGTAGTCGCTCTGCGCCGCGCGCACGATCTCGTCGACCACCATACCGCGCTCCTTGGCGATGACCGGCGCCGACACCACGTTGATGTCGCCGAGCATCGGCCGCAGCAGGCCCGACAGCACCGCCGAGGTCAGCGCCTTGATCTTCATTTCGGCGACGTGGCCCTCATAGGTGATCTGCACCTTGGCGATGCCCGTCTCAGTGAGCTGGCCGGCGAACGAGCCGAGTTTTTCGGCAAGCGCGATGAACGGCTTCAGCTTCGGCGCCTCTTCCGCCGTGATCGAGGGAAAATTGACCGCGTTGGAAATCGCCCCGCTCAAGAGATAGTCCGACATCTGCTCGGCGACCTGAAGTGCTACGTTTTCCTGCGCCTCGGTGGTGGCGGCGCCAAGATGCGGCGTGCAGATCACGTTGGGGTGACCGAACAGCACGTTCGATGTGGCCGGCTCCTCGACGAACACGTCGAACGCAGCACCGGCGACATGCCTGGAATTCAGTGCATTCACCAGCGCCTGCTCGTCGACCAGCCCGCCGCGCGCGCAATTGATGATGCGCACGCCCTTTTTCATCTTTGCCAAGGCGGCGGCGTCGATGATGTTTTTGGTCTTCTCGGTCAGCGGCGTATGCAGGGTGATGAAATCGGCGCGCTTGAACAATTCATCGAGTTCGACCTTCTCGACGCCGATGTCCTTGGCGCGTTCCGGCGACAGGAACGGATCGAACGCGATCACCTTCATGCGCAGTCCGAGCCCGCGATCGGCGACGATCGAGCCGATATTGCCGCAGCCGATCACGCCCAGCGTCTTGCCGGTGATCTCGACACCCATGAAGCGGTTCTTTTCCCACTTGCCGGCCTGGGTCGAGGCATCGGCCTGCGGAATTTCGCGCGCCAGCGCCAGCATCAGCGTGATCGCATGTTCGGCCGTGGTGATCGAATTGCCGAACGGCGTGTTCATGACGATGATGCCCTTCGCCGTGGCGGCGGCAATCTCCACATTGTCGACGCCGATCCCGGCGCGGCCGATCACCTTCAGCCGCGTCGCCTTTTCGATGATCTTGGCAGTGGCCTTGGTGGCCGAGCGGATCGCGAGGCCGTCGTAATTGCCGATGATCTCGGCGAGCTTGTCCTTGTCCTTGCCGAGATTGGGCTGGAAATCCACGTCGATGCCGCGATCCTTGAAGATCTGCACCGCGGCGGGCGACAGCGCGTCGGAAATGAGAACCTTGGGTTTTGTCATGGGGACCTTCCTTCACCCTCCCCTGAAGGGGGAGGGTCGGCGCGAAGCGCCGGGGTGGGGTGAAACTGCTGATGTGAAATTCTGCGTGCGCCGGATTGAGGGAAAGGTCACCCCACCCCGCCGCACCTCCGGTGCGACGACCCTCCCCCTCCAGGGGAGGGTGAAACTCAGGCCGCCTTTGGCAGCTGTGCCTTGGTCTCGGCGAAAGCCCAGTCGATCCACTGCGTCAGCAATGCGACGTCGTTGGCTTCCACCGTGGCGCCGCACCAGATGCGCAGGCCCGCCGGCGCGTCACGATAATGCGCGAAGTCGTAACCGGCGCCTTCCTTCTCGACCAGCGCAACGAGCTTCTTGGCGAAATCGACCTGCGCGTCCGGCGTCAGCGACGTGATCGCGGGGTCGACCACCCTCATGCACACCGAAGTATTGGACCGGATCTTCGGGTCCCTGGCCAGAAAATCGATCCACAGCGTTTTCGCCTTCCAGTCGGCGAGCACCTTGGTGTTGGCGTCGGCGCGCCCAATCAGGGCCTTGAGGCCGCCGACCGATTTCGCCCAGTTCAGCGCGTCGAGATAATCCTCGACGCACAGCATCGACGGTGTGTTGATGGTTTCGCCCTCGAAGATGCCCTCGTTGAGCTTGCCGCCCTTGGTCATGCGGAAGATTTTCGGCAGCGGCCAGGCCGGCTTGTAGGTCTCGAGCCGTTCCACCGCGCGCGGGCTCAGCACCAGCATGCCATGCGCGGCCTCGCCGCCCAGCGCCTTCTGCCAGGAGAACGTCACCACATCGAGCTTGGCCCAGTCGAGGGCCTGCGCGAACGCCGCCGAGGTGGCGTCGCAGATGGTCAGGCCCTCGCGCTTGGCGCCGATCCAGTCGGCATTGGGAACGCGAACGCCCGAAGTGGTGCCGTTCCAGGTGAAGACGATGTCGGAAGCAGGATCAGCCTTGCTGAGATCGGGGATCTCGCCATAGCCGGCGTGCAGCTTCGTCACATCCTTGAGCTTCAATTCCTTGACGATATCGCTGACCCAGCCTTCGCCGAAGGATTCCCAGGCGATGGTGGTCACCGGCCGCGCGCCAAGCAGCGACCACAACGCCATCTCGACGGCGCCGGTATCGGAGGCCGGCACGATGCCGATCTTGTAACCGGCGGGGACTTCAAGCACCTCGCGCGTCAGCTCGATCGCGAGCTTGAGCTTGGCCTTGCCGATCTTGGCGCGATGCGAACGGCCGAGCGCGGCATCCTGGAGTTTTTGGGGGGTCCAGCCGGGGCGCTTGGCGCAGGGGCCGGAAGAAAAATGCGGCACATTGGGCCGCGAAGCGGGCTTCGCTGCAGTCATGATCTATCCTTCCAGATAGCAAGCCTCCCGTTGGGGGGAGGTGTCCCGCCGCGGTGCATAAGGGAACGCTAGCGAATCGTCAAGGAAGTTTGCTGGGATCAGGCATGACCTTGGGATCAGGCATGACCCCGGGATCACCAGCAGTGGACGGTTCGGCATCGGGGGGCGGCGGCGGCTGCGAATCCAGCAATTCCGCCGCATCCGTGACGAGCCGGGCGGCTCGGCGCCGGCTCGCGATTCTCAGAACACTGTTGTCGCCCGCACGCACGACATACTCGTCGCCGATCCTGACAATCGAATAATTCTTCATTGGCGGTCCCCAAGCTGCCCAGGCCCGACGGGATACGCCAAAATCTCACGGAACGATCCGCCAATAAAATGACGATGATCTGAGTAGTTTATCGCGCGTTAACCGGAATGAACGGCAAACCCCGTTTTGCAATGGTCGCAACGGCGCTTCATGAACGCCGAATTTTTGGCTGTATCAAACCGCAACGTCACCCGGACATGGCTCGAATAACACCATGCTAGCGCGCCGGCGCCAGTCCGAGCGATTTCTCGGTCTCGCCGATCCAGCGCCGCAACGAGGCATAGCCGTCGAGGTGAAAGCCGCCCTGATGCGCCAGCCTGGTATAGGCCAGCAGCGCGATATCGGCGAGGGTCACGGCGTCACCGACCAAAAATCGCGTCGCCGCCAGTTCGTGCTCCATCCGCGCCAGCGCGGCGTAGCCACGCTTGATTTTGTCCGGGTCGAGATCGGATGCCGGCTTGCCCAGATAGACCATCTGAAAGCGGCAGCCGGCGATATAGGGTTCGTGGCTGAACTGTTCCCAGAACAACCACTCGTCCATCCTGGCGGCAGCAAAAGCATCGGCCGGAACAAGGTCGCTGTCGCGGGCGAGGTAACGAATGATCGCGTTGGACTGTGCCAGCGTGCGGCCGTCGTCGAATTCGACGGTCGGTACCTGCCCTGCGCTATTGAGTTTGAGGAATTGCGAGGTTCGGCTCTCGCCCTTCAGGATGTCAATGGAAATCCAGGTATAGGGCAGCGCGAGGCTGTCGCAGACCCATTTCACCTTCAGGCAATTGCCCGAATTGAGATCGCCATAGATTTTCATGGCTGGCCTCCGTTCTCAGAACGACAGACCAACAGGCGGGATCAATGATGTCAACAATATCCGGTCGCGGACGATACGCGAAACCGCCCGGTCAGAACTTGTAGCCCACGCCAACGCGGACGGTGTTGACGGTTGTGTCGACGGTCGCGGCGAATCGAAGATATTCCCACTCGGCGCGAAGGAAGAGTCCCTCCCACAACATGACATCGAGACCAAGGCCGCCCGCGTAGCCCACGACAAAATGGGCATTCGCGTTATCGGACAAGCTGTTGTTGGACGGCCCAATGTCCGGCAAGGGAGGTATCGCGGTGCCGACATATTTGTAGAAGAGGTTGACGTTGGCGGTCCGGTCGATATTCGCCTGCCCCATTGCAACCCCTGCGAAGGCATAAGGCAGGAAGCTACCGAACGCATACCCGCCTCGGACACGAAGGGAGCCGAAATCGGTAAGTTTCATCGACGCACTCGATGCCGCATATGCCGTCGAATAGTAGTTAGCGGGGAACATGAATGTTCGCGCTTGGGAGCCGCTTGAAGCGCCGAACAAATTGCCGTGAGTATAATTCAGTTCGATACCTACCAGCGCTTCGCTCCACTGAAAATTATAGCCAATGAAGCCCCCATAGCCGCTGCCCGACGCGTGTGCGGTGCTGTTCAACGGCCATTTGGAAATGTTGAACTGTTGTTCGAGATCAACATTGTTCAGCAGCTTGGCGAGGAGGTCCTGACCAGAGTTGGTGAAGTCCATGTCGGCTACACCGTGTGACGCCTGGCCGCCGATATAGCCACCTGCCCAGTTGACGGTGGGCGACGGCGACGATGAAAGGCTCCCGCGCAGAAAGTCCGGCATGTCGGCCGCCTGCGCGCAGGACATCGTTCCGAACATCGCCGCCGCCAGCATGAACTTACGCATCGAAATACTCCCATCGGATACCCTGAACTTGGTGCTGATCATCGCGCGTTAACCTTAACCAATGGTTGTCGCGGCACTCTGATTGGCATGATCTTGTCCGAAAA